>CAWFEP010000008.1:0-136450 GCA_963814845.1 uncultured Actinomycetota bacterium | reverse complement strand
GCGCCGCGATGCGCCCAGCCCGACGGATCAGCGTTTCGCCTTCCGGCCCGCCGGTGAGGGCGACGACGACCCGTTCCCGGGTCTCCCAGGTCTCTTCGATGCCGTGGTCCTTGCGGTACTGCGCCGAGCGCGTCGTCGACCCTGTCGGCCAGCCACAGCAGCGCCAGCTCGCGCAGGGCGTCAGGTTGCCGACCCGGAAGTAGTTTCCGAGCGCCGCGTCGACCTTGTCCGCGGCGTAGATGTTGCCGTGCGCCATCCGGCGGCGCAGCGCCTCCGGAGTGATGTCGACCAGCTCGACCTGCTCCGCCGCGCGGACCACGAAGTCCGGGACCGTCTCCGCTGGCGGACGCCCGTGATCTTCTCGACGACGTCGTTGACCGACTCGAGGTGCTGGATGTTCACCGTCGATCAGACGGTGATCCCGGCGTCGAGCAGCTCCTCGACGTCCTGCCAGCGCTTCTCGTTTCGCGAGCCCGGGATGTTCGTGTGCGCGAGTTCGTCGACCACGCGACCTCCGGAGCCCGGGCCAGCACCGCGTCGAGATCCATCTCCTCGAAGTCCGCGCCGCGGTAGGTCACCACCTTGCGGGGCATGACCTCGAGGTCGCCGACCTTGGCGAGCGTCTTCGCCCGACCGTGCGTCTCGACGAACGCGACGACGACGTCCGTCCCCCGGGCCTTGCGCCGATGCGCCTCGTCGAGCATCGCGAACGTCTTGCCCACACCCGGCGCGGCGCCGAGGTAGACGCGCAGCGTCCCTCGTGCCATCGCGGCCGATGCCTCTGTCGCCTCGTCGGCTGCCGCGCTACTGACCGCTGAGCCCGTCCAGGGCGAGGTTGAGCTGCAGCACGTTGACCGCCGGCTCGCCGATGAAACCCAGTGTCCGGTCCGAGGTGTACTTCTTGACCAACTTGGCACCTCGGCGACCGGAAGGTCGCGCGCCCGCGCGACCCGTGGCGCCTGCAGTCGGCATAGTCCGTCGAGATATCAGGATCGAGACCCGAGCCGCTGGCGGTCACCGCGTCTGGCGGCACCGGGTTAGCCGGCCACGCCTGCCGGGCCATGGATCGGCACGATCTTGCCGATCGCGTAGTCCCCGCCGTATGTCGCGCACGTCACCTGGACCCCGTCATACTGGCGATGAACGGAGTCGCGGGGCACTCCTGGTTGACACTGACCACCTTGACGACGTTGCCGGTTAGGCCGTGCGACCGGATCACCGAAAGCACCGCGCCAATCCCGTTGGCGGTGCAGTACGGCCGGCGACCATTCACCCCATTGAACTCACCGACTTGCTCACTGCGGGAGCAGACATGGGTGAGCAGGCTTGGCGTGCCGGTGTCGCCCTTGACCTTCGGGTTCGGCAGGTCATCCACGATGGACTCTGGGCCGAGGTTGGATGCGCCAGTAGATGTCGGGTCGTACCCGGCACCAGCGTTTGAGGGTCGGCTCTGGAAGTACTTCGGGATCGGGTTGCCCTTCGCGTCGGTGAACGACTGTCCGATCACCGCCGAACCGACGACCTTGCCGTCGAGGTGGATCAGCGAGCCGTTCGCGCGATGCTGCAGGCCCGGGATCTGAGCTACGCCCGGATGACCAGCGGATAACCGACCCCGAACACCACCGTGAAGACGATGAGGATGCGCAGCGCCGCAGCGTGCTGGCGAAATGACGTGGGAAGCCTGTCGAACATGGCTGGTTACCTGATTCCTGGGATGAACTGGACGACGAGGTCGATCAGCTTGATGCCGGCGAATGGCACGATTAGCCCGCCAACGCCGTAGATGAGCAGGTTGCGCTGCAGCATCTGAGACGCACTGGCCGGCCGGTAACGCACGCCTCGCAGTGCAAGCGGGATGAGCGCGATGATCACAATGGCGTTGAAAATGACCGCCGAGAGAATCGCCGACTGTGGCGAATGCAGCCCCATGATGTTGAGCTTGTGCAGGCCGGGGTAGATCCCGGCGAACATCGCCGGGATGATCGCGAAGAACTTCGCCACGTCGTTCGCGATCGAGAACGTGGTCAGCGCCCCGCGGGTGATGAGCAGCTGCTTGCCGATTTCCACGATCTCGATGAGCTTCGTCGGGTTGGAGTCGAGGTCGACCATGTTGCCGGCCTCTTTCGCCGCCGACGTGCCGGTGTTCATCGCGACGCCGACATCGGCCTGTGCCAACGCCGGGGCGTCATTGGTGCCATCCCCGGTCATCGCGACGAGCTTGCCGCCGGTCTGCTCACTGCGGATCAGCGCCATCTTGTCTTCAGGCGTCGCCTCCGCGAGGAAGTCATCTACGCCTGCCTCGTCGGCGATCGCCTTCGCAGTCAACGGGTTGTCGCCAGTGATCATGACCGTACGGATGCCCATCGCGCGGAGCTCGTCAAAGCGCTCACGCATGCCCTGCTTGACGATGTCCTTGAGGTGGATCACACCCAGGGCGCGGGTTCCCCCGGGCCCGGACTCCGCGACTACCAGCGGCGTGCCGCCGGCGCCGGAGATGCCATCGACGATCCCGCCGAGCTCGGCCGGCACTGTGCCGCCGTTCTCACGCACCCAGTTCTGCACGGAGGCAGACGCCCCCTTGCGGATCTGCCGCACGCCGCCGGCCTCAGCAAGGTCGACGCCGCTCATGCGGGTCTGCGCCGTGAACTTCACGAACGTGGCGTGGCTGAGCTCACCCGGCGGCCGCTCACGCAGGCCGAACTTGTCCTTCGCGAGCACCACCACCGAGCGGCCCTCAGGGGTTTCGTCGGAAAGGCTCGCCAGCTGCGCCGCGTCGGCAAGCTCGGCCTCACTCACACCACCAACCGGGATCAGCTCGGTCGCCTCGCGGTTGCCGATCGTGATCGTGCCGGTCTTGTCCAGCAGCAACGTGTTGACGTCACCGGCAGCCTCGACCGCACGGCCCGACATCGCCAGCACGTTGCGCTGCACGAGCCGGTCCATCCCGGCAATGCCGATCGCGGAGAGCAGTGCACCGATCGTGGTGGGGATCAGGCAGACGAGCAGCGAGACCAGCACGACACCCGTGACGCCATGGGTGTTGAGCGCCAAGGAATTCAGCGCACCCGGCTGTTGCGCCTTCGCGAAGATGGCGAACGGCTGCAGCGTCGCGACCGCGAGAAGGAAGATGATCGTCAGCGATGCGAGCAGGATGTTCAGCGCGATCTCGTTCGGCGTCTTCTGCCGCGAGGCTCCCTCGACCAGTGCGATCATCCGGTCGATGAAGCTCTCCCCGGGCTTCTGCGTGATCTGCACCACGATCCGGTCGGAGAGCACGCGAGTGCCACCCGTGACCGAGCTGCGGTCGCCACCTGACTCCCTGATGACGGGCGCCGACTCGCCGGTGATCGCCGACTCGTCGACGCTGGCGATGCCCTCAACGACGTCGCCATCACCGGGAACGAGCTGACCAGCTTCGACGACAACGTACTGGCCCTGTTGAAGCGTCGTCGCCGACACTTCGTGTTCGCGCAGGGATGCTGGGTCAGCGCCAGACCTCCAGTCGTCGAGCAGACGAGCCATCGTCGTGGTCTTCGCACGGCGCAACGTCTCAGCCTGCGCCTTGCCTCGACCCTCAGCGACCGCCTCCGCGACGTTCGCAAACAAGACCGTCAGCCACAGCCAAACCGTGGTGATGATGGCAAACGATGTGTGCTCGCTGATCGCCAGCCAGGTCGTCCATACCGACCCGATCTCGACGATGAACATGACCGGGTTCTTGTAGAGCGTTGCCGGGTTGAGCTTCCTGAACGCGTCCGGCGTCGACTTCCACAACTGCTTCGGGTCGAAGAAGCCACCCTGCGCGCGATGTGGGCCGTCACCGTGCTGACCGCGCGCGGCGGGAGCGTCGAAAGTAGCAGCGGTCATCAGTGGAGGCCTTCCGCGAGTGGTCCAAGAGCAAGAGCTGGGAGATAGGTCAGTGCGACGACGATCAGCGCGACGCCGACAACCATCGTGATGAACAGCGGCCGATGAGTCGGCAGCGTTCCCTCAGACACCGGCACGGTTTGCTGCTTGGCGAGAGAGCCGCCCAGCCCGAGCACGAAGATCATCGGAATGAAGCGCGCACCGAGCATGACGATTCCAAGAGCGGTGTTGTACCAGTTGGTGTCCACACTGATCCCGGCGAACGCCGAGCCGTTGTTGTTCGCGGCTGAGGTGAAGGCGTACAGGACTTCGGAGAACCCGTGCGCGCCGGTGTTGAGCATCGACGCGCGTTCGCCGGGTAAGGCCATGGCGATGCCGGCACCTACGAGAACGAATGTCGGCGTGGTCAAGAAGTACAGGGACGCGAACTTCATCTCCCGCCCCCCGATCTTTTTCTTGAGGTATTCCGGGGTGCGCCCGACCATCAGGCCGGCGACAAACACGGTGATCACCGCGAGGATCAACATGCCGTAGAGACCGGAGCCGGTTCCGCCGGGTGCAATCTCGCCAAGCTGCATGTCGAGCAACGTGACCGCGCCGCCGAGGCTGGTGTAGGAGTCATGGAAGGAGTCGACTGCGCCTGTCGATGTCAACGTGGTGGCGGAGGCGAACGTCGCCGAGTCGGGCACCCCGAACCGTTGCTCGGTGCCTTCAGACGCGGCCCCGACCGACGTGGGAACGGTGCCGTGGTGGATGTCCTGGAAGACGTTCAGGCTCGCCACACTGCCGATGAACAGGACGCCCATGACAGCGAGGATTGCCAAGCCCTGCCGCTTGTCGCCGACCATCTTTCCGAAGGTGCGAGGAAGGGCAAACCCAATGACGAGCAGCAGGTAGATCTGTACCCAGTTCGTCCAGGCGGTCGGATTCTCGAATGGGTGGGCGGAGTTGGCGTTGTAGAAGCCGCCGCCGTTCGTCCCGATCTGCTTGATGGCCTCCTGGCTAGCGACCGGCCCACCGGTGATCGACTGTGTGCCGCCTGCGATGGTGTGCACGGTGTGGAGCGCGTGGAAGTTCTCGATCGCACCGCCAGCGATCAACACAATCGCAGCGATCGCCGACATCGGGAGCAGGATCCGTACGCAGGTCCGGACCAGGTCAACCCAGAAGTTGCCGAGCTGGTCGGTGCGCGAACGGGCAAAGCCTCGCACCAACGCGATCGCGATCGCGATGCCAACGGCGGCGGAGGCGAAGTTCTGGACGGCGAGGCCTGCCATCTGGGCGGTGTAGCCCAGCGCCGACTCGCCTGAATATGACTGCCAGTTCGTGTTGGTCGTGAAGCTCGCCGCAGTGTTCCACGCCTGGCCTTGCTCCATCCCCTTGAAACCAAGGCTGTAGGGCAGGTGGCCTTGGAATCGGAGGATCGCGTACAGGACAAGCACGGAGATCAGCGAGAAGGCCAGCATGCTCCGCAGGTAGCTGCCCCACTTCTGATCCGCGTCAGGGTCGATCCCGGTCGCGCGGTAGATCCAGCTCTCCACCCGCAGGTGGTGCTTGCTTTCATACGTCCGCGCCATGTAGTCGCCAAGCGGGCGGTGCGACACTGCCAACGCCAGCACCAGCGAGACGATGAAGACAATCCCCGCCGTTGTCGTACTCATCAGAACCTCTCAGGAAACAGCAGGGCGACGACCAGAAAGACCCCCGTCGCGATGGCCAGGATTAGGCCGACCAAGTTTTCGGCAGTCACATCCGCTCAACGCCCTTCGCAATCAACGCAAAGACGGCGAAGATCACCAGGGTGAGCACGATGAAGATGACGTCACGCATGCTGTTCTCCTCGAGTGCTGGACGTCGGTTGCGCCGTCCTCGAGGCAGTGAACGCGGCGCCCTAGCGGTTGGCAATCAACCTGACGCTTTCCTGACGCCTAGCCACGAAAATAAGGCGCCTTCCTGACGCACCAGCGCTTATGCCCCGGGCAGTGGCTTGTTCGACCAGCGTCGCCGGCGGAGTCTTTCGGCGTCGTAGATCAGCTCCGGCGGCGGCACAAGGACGACCGGACATGCAGCGTGCGCCAGGCAATAACGAGCGGTCGGCCCATGCAATCGCCGATGCAGCAAGCGCCGATGGCCGGCACCAACAACCAGCAAGTCACCATCGCCGGCAGCGGCCTGCACCAGAGTGGCGCCAGCCTCGCCCCGGCAGACTTCAGGTCGCACGACAACGTCGCAGGGATGTCCGCCAAACGCCTCGTCGAAAGCATTGGCCAGCCGCTCATTGGCCTGCTTGCGCCACAACTGCAGCATCTCCGGACAGGGCGCTCGGCGGTACGCCACCTCACCGCCGACCGGCGACCACGCGAGCACCGGCACCAGAATTGCGTGCCGATCGCGAGCCTCTTGACGAGCCATCCGCAGCGCCGCAAGGCTGGTCAGCGAGCCGTGCACTCCGACGACGACCTGTGTCGGTTCAGATCGACAGACGTCAAACATCGACCGCTCCTCAGGCGCCACTCGCAGGCCACCCGATAGTGAACGCCGACTCCATGGGAACAGCAAGAAGCCTGACGACTTGTTGACGACCTGCAGGCGATTTCCTGACGCCGCGCACGGCGAGTTGGTCACTTTTCGGTCAACTGATTGACGTGCGGCGGGACACGACGTACAAGGGTGGAATGAAGCAATCAACCTTGGCGCGCCGCGAACCGTTGGCGATTCTGGCGGGTCTGCTCATCCCTCCCGGCACCTGTGCCGTCCTCGTGCCGTGGCGCGGCAGCTTCCCCAACACCGACGCGGCACTCGTGCTGGTCGTGGCAATCGTCGCCGTCGCGGCACTCGGCAACCGGATCGCCGGAGCGCTGGCAGCGCTGTCATCCGGTGCCTGGTTCGACTTCTTCCTGACCAAGCCCTACGAGCACTTTTCGATCACCTCGCGGACCGACATCGAGACAACGCTGCTACTCCTGGTCGTCGGCATCGCGGTCACCGAACTCGCCGTCTGGGGTCGTCGGCAACAGCGTCACGCCGGGCAGCAGTCGGGCTATCTCGCCGGTCTGCACGCGGCATCGGAGGCGATGGCGCGCGGGGGCTCACCAACGGCCGTCGTCCGTCAGGTAGCAGTGGAGCTCACCCGCGTCCTCGACCTTCAGACCTGCCATTTCGACTTCGGCAGTGGTCTGGGCAACCCGCAGCTGAACCACGACGGTGCCCTGACGTGGAGCGCGGCGCCTTGGGACATCGAGACCCAAGGCCTGCCGCTCGCGGACGAGACCGAGCTGCTCGTGTCGTCCGGCACCGGCTACAAGGGGCGGTTTCTGATGACGCCGATCCCAGGAACGCGACCAACGCTCACCCAACGACTCGTCGCCGTCTCCCTCGCCGACCAGGTCGGCGCGGCGCTCGGCGAGTACGACCCCAGCCACAGCTAGCCACGCGCTGACGACGCCTGACCCTTACGGCCGGCTGGCATTCGGCCCTACCAATCATGTGTGGGTACGGCCATTTGGGGGTATTACCAGCCGACATTCGACTGAATAATGGTGGTGGATTTTGGAGGTGCCCACCGTTGACATCCACGCCGACAACCGATGAGTCCTCCCGGCTCACGATCGAGTCACCTCGCTGGCCTGGGCGCGCTGAGCTCGAGCGACTGGCGCGCACGTGGTTCCACTTCGAGTCCGAGCGGCTGCCCTGGAATCAACTCAGGTTGACCATCGCGTACGCCCGACGTGACGTCTACGCACGCCGTCCACGACAAGGCAATGCGCTGCGAATGTTGCGCGAAAATCGGCTGGAAATCGGCCGCGATGGCCTCCTCGAAACAAACGTCACCCTGCGCAGCCACGATGGCAGGATTCGAATTGGCGCGCACACCGGCATCTCACGCGGCTCAACGGTCGGCGCGGTCAACCTGGTCGAGATCGGCGATCACTGCATGATCGGGCAGGGCTGCTACATCACCGACGGCGACCACCGCCACGATGACCCGAGCATCCCTATCCCTGACCAGGGCATGGTCAGCAAAGGCCCGACCATCCTCGAAGACAACGTCTGGCTCGGCGCCAACGTCATCGTGACCGCTGGCGTTCGGATCGGCGCCCACAGCGTCGTCGGCGCGAACTCCGTCGTCACTCGCGACATCCCGCCGTACTCCGTCGCTGCGGGCAGCCCGGCAAAGGTCGTGGCGCAGGTCAAGAATCCCCAAGGCCTCGACTCGCCGTACCCACCATCGTCATCACACCGCGAGACGTCGGATCCTGACACCCGCGGCGCTCGCCGCAGACGGACCTCCTAAGGGCCGCCGCAAGCCGGCAGTCCGTGACGAGTTGGGGTGCACCGAACCGTCGCGGGTTACGAGCTCCTTCTGGAGGCGGCCGGCGCCGCGGTGTGGTGCGACGTCGCGGGATCGGCGGTTTCAACCCGGTTTCGACCCAGATGCTTCGCTCGGTAGAGCGCTTCATCGGCTTCTTTGAGTACCTGGGTGGCTGATCGTTTGCGATCGGTGTCGAGGATCGACAACCCACCACTGCAGGTCAGGACACCGCCTGGGCTGTTCGGATGAGGGATCGCGAGCGCCTCGATGCCCAGCCGCATTCGTTCGACGGCTTGGCTGCCTGATTCGAGAGACTGCTCGGTGAAGATGCACAGGAACTCCTCACCACCGAAGCGATAGAGCGAGTCTCCGCTGCGCAGAAGTTCAGTCAGTTTCGCTGACACAGCTTGCAGGGCCGCATCGCCTGCCTGGTGCCCAAAGGTGTCGTTGTAGGACTTGAACAGATCGATGTCGAGAACTGCCATGCAGTATCGATGGCCATAGCGACCGACGCGGCCCTCAAGACTCTCGAGATCCTCGGAGAGCGCTCGCCGGTTGCGAAGACCGGTGAGCGGGTCGCGGCGAGCGATCGCCTGCAACTCCAGGTTGAGCTCCTCGAGCTGTTCGGTGGAGGACTGCATTTCCAGCGCCTTTGTCGCCAGATCGGCCGCTCTGGTGTAGAGGTTGGCGAAGGCAGCGACCTTCGCACGCAACTCCGCAGGCGGGATCGGTGCGTAAATGAAGTCAACCGCCCCCTCGGCGTAGTGATCTCCGTACGCAACCTCGTCCGCGGTGTGAGCCGTGATGAAGATGATCGGCGTCGACTCAGCCCGTTCACATTGCCGGATGCGCGCCGCCGTCTCGTAGCCGTCCATGAGGGGCATCAGGACGTCAAGCAAGATCACCGCGAAGTTCTGCGCCATGACGCAGCGAAGTGCCGCGAGCCCGGACTCAGCCTCGACGAGGCTGTAACCCAACGGTGCGAGCACCGCACGCAACGCGAACAATTTCGTCGAGTTGTCGTCGACCATGAGAATCGGTACCAGTGGCGGCTCTGCCGTTGCGCCACTCAGCCCCATGCCACTCAGCCCCATGCCACGCGGCGCCATGCCGGGGCTCTGCCTAGGCTCAGTCATCGCACCATGTCCGTTCGAAGGTCGTGGGGCTCGAGCGACATGGTCTAGGGCTCTTACGCGTCTCCTTCGACACTCCGAGGCCAAAACTGATGCTTTCGCGCGGCTAGACATATCGCCCATTGTCTTTAGGCTCAGCGGGTTTCGCGCCGAAGATCACGGAGACCCCCAACGAAGGACGACGATGCTGGAGACAACCGGGACACGATCGACGTCCCGCCTGATCGCGGCCACGGTCGCGATCCTCGTGCTGGCATTCGTCGGCGTGGACACCGCATTGAGCCATCTCCGACTGCACAAGGCGGTCGCAGATGTGTCAATCGAGGCCGCTGCGCTGAGTGTGTGCTCAATCTGGGCGTTGTGGTTCATCGTGCTGCGGCCATTGCGCGATGACGCTGACCGCGAGCGTGCCAGGACCGAAAAGCGGGAGCAGGAGCTTCGAGCAGAGGGACAGCGCCAGGAGTTCGACGCGCGGGTGCATCGCGCGATGGAAATGGCGGGAACCGAAGCGCAGGCCTACCGAGCGGTCTCGCGCGCGCTGGCGCTGAGCGTTGACCGGCTGCCGGCTGAACTGCTGCTGGCGGACTCCAGTGACGCCCATCTGAAGATCGCGGTGAGCTCGGGCCCGAATGGCGAGGGACCAGGTTGCCAGGTCGAGGGGCCGCGTGACTGCCCAGCAATCCGACGGAGCCAGACCCTGATCTTCCCCTCCAGCGAGGACATCGACGCCTGTCCGAATCTGTCCGACCGGCCGGCAGGCACGTGCTCGGCGGTGTGCGTTCCGGTCAGTGTCGGCGGCCGGAGCATTGGTGTGCTGCACGCCACGGCGACGGTTGGTGAGCAGCCCAACCCGGTTGAAGTGGCACGGCTCGAGGCGCTCGCGACACAAGCCGGCACGCGGATCGGGATGCTACGCGTCATGCAGACGACGAGCCTGCAGGCCGCGACAGACCCGCTGACCGGGTTGCTGAACCGGCGCTCGTTCGAAAACCGGGTTCAGGAGCTTCTCCAGCGCAAGGACCCCTTCACTCTCGCCATGGGCGACCTCGACCATTTCAAGGCGTTGAACGACACCCACGGCCACGATGCCGGCGATCGCGCGCTTCGCCTGTTCGCGCGAACGATGCGAAATGCTCTGCGTGGCCAGGACCTGATCTGCCGGTACGGCGGCGAGGAGTTCATCATCGCGTTTCCGGAGCTGACCGTGACGCAGGCGACGGGCGCGTTGGAGCGGGTTCAAGAAGAGCTCGTGCTCGCCCTGACTTCTGGAACGGTGCCGGCGTTCACCGCAAGCTTCGGCGTCGCCCAATGCGGCGACCTCACCTCGATGGCAGAGCTGTTCCAGATCGCTGACACCGCACTGTTCCGCGCAAAGCGCGAGGGTCGCAACCGCATCGTCTGTGATCCGCGCGACGACGTCGACCCCGCAGCCCCGGTCCAACACGGCGACCGATCCAGCACATAACCCACGCCTTCCGCGCGCGGGCACGCTGCGGTCGCAGCGTGGGACCTCACGCGAGGTCGCCAGTTATGTGCTGGTTCGGTCCGGACGACGCCCGGTCAGGGAAGGCTGGCGATGTGTGCGCCACCGGTGGGATCGATCCACGCGATCCGTCCGCCGCTCACGGCGACCTGTGCGTTGATCGGGCTGTTCTCCGCAACCGGCGAACCGTTGAGCTGAGCACTCGAGTACGTCTGACTCAGGACCTGATGCGGCCCCTTACTCGAGTACGGCTTGAGATCCCAGGTGTATTTGAACGACGAGGTCTTCCCGACTTGGGCGTCCTTCATCAGCAGGATGCCGTTTGTGGTAGCCGCAGCCAGCGCGAACGATGATCCGGCGGACTGGACGTTGCACGTCGTCGACGTCACGACGCAGAACTTCACCACGTCGACGCTGTTGACGTACTCCGACCACGCGACGTCCGCGCCAGAGGCGGAGACGATCGCTGATCCCTCAAACCCCACGGGTGCTGCGACGAGCTTTCGCGGTGTCGCGCTCGAACTCAGCCCTCGTTCCCATACCGAGCCATCGACTTCGACGTAGACGATGTTCTTCCCGTCGAGGTATGCGCTGGTGTAGCCGGTCGGCAGGTCAGCCGCAGTCGACTTCCGGGTGTCGCCGTCGTAGATGGACAGGTCGCCCTTCGCGTTCGAGTAGAGAACGTTGGTGCCGGATGCCTGCGCTGCGGACCCGACGATGGTTCCGACCTTGGACCCGATCTTGACGACGATGTGTCCCTTCGCCTTGCCTGGCACCCCGTTCGGAGCCTCGGAGTCGGCGGTCGTCGAGCCGGAGATGCTCAGACCGAAGCTGGTCGCGGACGTGGAGATCAGCTCAGTCGCCGCACCCGTGGACTTGCCGCTGAGGTTGCGCGACCACACATCGCCGGCGTTGTAGTCCTTCTGGTCATCGGTGTAGGCAACCCGGCTGGACGACAGCGAGACGCTCGCAGCGTGCACGATCCCGAGCGCTGCGGTCACCGCTGTCCTCGGCGAGCTCTTCGCGTTGCTGACGGTCGCGAGCTTCAGTGAGCGCGATGTGCCGGTCACCACGACGAACTTGCCAAAGGCCGAGGTCAGGATGCCCGACTGGTTGTAGCCGCCGGGTTGCTTGACGTGCTTCGACTTCGCGACGCCGTGGCCCTTCGCCGTCGTCGAGTAGAAGCTGCTCACCTCGCCGGTCACATTCCGTGAAGTCCACGCCGTCGTCGACGCGCTGACTGAGACGTTCACCGGGTTGGGACCGCTGGCCGGCACCTTTGTCGCCACGAGCTTCTTGCCGTTCAGCGGGATGCGGAAGACGTACTCACCCGACTTGCCGACGGGGACGCCATAGCAGCCGAGTGCGCCACCAGCCAGCGACGAGCACCCGTAAAGGGTGTCCTTCGCCTCGCTGATCGCAAGATTCTTGAACTTCTTGGTCCCCCACTTCAGGTACGCCATCCCGCCCAAGACGCTGCGGAACGCGACCCCGGTTGACCCGCTTGTCGCCCCGTCGATTGACTTCTCCGTCGCCTTAGCGAACGGCGTGCCGAGCTTCGAGCGCTTGTGGTGACCCTTCGCCTGCACGTTGTAGACCGCGTCGGTGGTGTCGTTCAGCAGGAGCCAGCCGGTTGGCGAAGCGGCCAGATACTGGTAGCCGGTCGGGATCTTGACCTGACCGTGCGCCTTGCTGGTGACGTTCCACCAGGCCACCGCCGGCACGGTGCCGCCGGAGGCAGTGAGCAGGTTGCCCGCCAGCGACCAGGTGCTGTTGTAAGTCTGCACCGTCTGGCCCTTGGGCATCGCCAAGGTCCGCACTCGGCCTCTGGAGCTTCTGACCTTGAGCGCGGGGTTGGCCGCTGGGCCGCGCTGCCACGAGAGCCCGGTGTCGTAGACGACGGCGTTCGGCGAGCCCGCGATGATGTTCAGGGACTCCGCGAACGGACTCTTGCCCTTGGTCAGGGGGACGGAGTGCTTCGGGGCGGCAGCCCCGGCGACACCGACGAGTGAGAGCGATACGGCGGCGACGACAGCGCCGATCGAGATCCAGCGGAAGCGTTGCATGTGAGCACCTAACCAGTCGCACGTCTGCCTACCTGTTGGTAGACACCCCCACCCCAGTGGTCATCCTCCGAGCTGTCGCGCGCGACGGCGTGCAGCAGCAGCGGCGTTCGGTCGATTTTGCCGACCGTAAACCACCGCCAGATCCTGCCATGGCGCGGGGCTGCCCGCAGCGATTCGGGAAGATTGCAGCAGATCGCGAATGGCGGCCGGATAATTCGCCTGCTCGCCCTCCACCACGCCTCGGCGCAGCAAGATATCGGGGTTGTCCGGATCGTCGGCAAGTGCCTGCGTCAGCAACGTTTGGGCCGCCGGAAGCTGCCCTGCCAACTCATCGGCAAGCTCACGATCCAGCCGCACCTGCTCATCACCGTTGAGCTGACTGGGCACGCGGGCGAGCCAGTCGTTGGCATCGGCTTGCATCGCCGGGCTGTTGGTGACGGATGCCTCAGTGATGAAGGCATGCCCGGCCACGTCGGCGAGGTCGGGGTCCCAGAAGCGCAGTGCGTGGGCCACCTGGAAATCATGGTCGGCGCCCGATGCGTTCCCCGCTGCCACGTCGAGCACGGCCGACCGAAGCGCGATCTCCGCCACTCCTGCCAGGACGAACAACACCGCGCAGAGCGCGGCCACCCCTGCGACCCCTATCTCGAGCATTCGCAACCGGGTCGCAGGTTGGCCGGAGCCAACCCCTGACCTTGCGCCCCGAGAAGGCGGCGCCGCGGCGGCGGCATCCACTACGCCATCGGCCACCAGCACTCCGGCCAGCACCGCAGCCAGCGCGGTCGGACCCGGCGAGGTCAGGCCGACTAACAGGGTGACGGCGTATCCGGCGATGCCCACCAGGCTGCCGACAGCGAGACCCGCGGATTCGGTGCGCCGTGAGCGCGCGGCCCGGACGCCGTACACGCCAATCAAGCCCACCACGCTGAGACCTGCCAGCAAGCCAAGGATGCCGGCGTCGCTCAGCACCTGCAGCGGCAAATCGTGTGGCGAGTCCGGCGGATTGGCAGGTCCGACCCGTTTCTGCCACTCGAGATTGTGCTCGGCGGTGATCGCCGACTCGTAGTTCGACGAACCGATTCCGAGCAAGAGGTGGTGGCTGTCAAGACGCAGGGTTTCTCGCCAGAGCAGCTCGCGGCCGACCACCGTGTGGTGCGCCAGCGGGGACGCATCGGTCAATCGATCCCGAGTAGCCGGGATCGCGAAGGAGACGCCGACCGCTGCCACTGCGACCGCGAGCACCGTGACTCTCACCTGACGGCTGCCCGCGATGAGCGCCCACACGACCAACTCGACGAGCAACGCGACGAACGCGCCGCGAGACGCGGAGAGTACGACGATGAGCACCGACGCGACAGCGCCGATGCCGTACATCCGGCGCCGCTCCCCCAGTGCCGCCACCGCGAGCGGCCCGAAGATCAACACTCCGACCGCGCCCTCGTCGCTGGCGTTGCCCAACAGCGAACCCGGCCGGGAGACGTTGCTGGTCAACGGGCGCAGGCCAAAGGCTTCGAGGACTGCGATCAGGGCAATCGCCAGAGCAGCGACACTCAGCGAGACGAGAAGCGCGCTCACGATTGGGCGGCGTTCGGCTGATCCGAACAGCCGCGCGCCCGTAGCGATCGCGACGCCATAGACAAAGAGGACCGCGATGCCTTCAAATCGCGGTTCGCGCCCGAGCAGGGACACCAGCGGATGACCCGAGACGACGGCTGCCAGCGCGAGCAGCGCGGACACCACGCCCAACCCCCAAACCACCGGACGCTTCAGCCGGCCCGCGGCGGGCGCGAACCACGCCAACGCGATCCCCGCCGCGACAAACGCGAGCTTGCCGAAGACAAATCGGTCGAGCCCGCGCGGCACGATGACGATCGGCGAAACCCCGATCAGCACGATGGCCCACTGGGCGAGCCGAGTGGTGGGGGCAACAGCGGCCGCCGGCCGGCCGGCCGGCCGCGGCGCAGCCTTCGCCGTGGGGTTCATCGAGCCTCCTCGGCGCGAAGGCCTACCCCTGCCTGGGTGCGCAGTCATTCGCGCGCCAGCCCGGCCTTGTCATCGCCTGTGGCCGTGTCATCGCGCGCCGTAGCCGTCTCCGTCACTCTGTGCCCTCACGAAGCCCTGCCGCGCCACTGTCGCCGGCCGGCACGAACCCGTCGTCGAGCACGGCCAACCCGCGGTCACGACCGACCAGAGCGAACGCCGGCACGCTTCCCCCGTCCTTGGCCCCTTAACCTAGCGACCACGCGATGCAAGCGGAAGGTCGCCGTACCGGCGCAGGCCCCGGACCCGGCCTCCCGGACCTGGCCTCCTGGCTCGTCCCCACTGCAGCCAGGGGTCCGGCCAGGGTTCTCACCGGTGCGACGCGGGCTCCCAACGCGCGAATGTGATGGGAGCGCAGTCCCTGCCGTTCACGACGGGAGCACAGGCATGGCCATCACTGAGTCCGGGGCATCAGCGATCCCCGGTCCGGCCGCAGGTCCCTCAATGTCAGCGCGCAACGAGCGGAAGGCCCACTCATTGGGTCTCGACGTCGGCGACTGGTCTGGTGGTCGGCAGCATCGTCGGGACCGGCGTCTTCACGATGCCTGCAGTGCTGGCGGGTGCCGGCACGATGTCGTTGCTCGTCCTCGGGGTGATCGCCGTCGGCGCGATGCTGCTCGGCGTGCTGTTCGGCCAGCTCACGAAGCGCGTCCCGAACAGTGACGGCGGGCTCTACGCCTACTCCCGCCACGAGTTCGGCGACTTCGCCGGCTACCTGGTCGGCTGGTGTTATTGGATCCAGGCCTGGGCCGGCAACGCGGCGATCGTCTCGTCATGGGTGTTCTACGTCGACTCGCTGTTCGGCATCAACAACCCGAGCGGCATGGCGAACTGGGGCATCGCGCTGTTCGGGCTGTGGGTGCCCGCGATCATCAACCTCGTCGGCGTCCGCCAAATGGCGTGGTTCCAGAACGTCACCGTCATCCTGAAGTTCCTGCCGCTGCTGTTCGTCGGCGTCGTCGGATGGTTCTTCATTCACTCGGCCAACTTCGGCAAGCTTCAACGCCTCGGGCGGGAGCCTCTACAGCGGCATCGGGATCGCTGCCGGCGTCGCGCTGTTCTCGTTCATCGGCGTTGAAGCAGCCGCGGTGACCGCCAAACGGGTACGCGACCCGCTCAAGAACGTCGGCCGCGCCTCTGTCATCGGCACCGCCGCGAGCGCGTTGTTGTACGTCCTGGTGACTGCGGCCGTGTTCGGCCTCGTGCCCAACGCACGCATTGCGGACAACGGCGCGCCGTTCGTCAACGCTTTCCAGGCGATCTTCTCCCACGGCGCTTGGCCCGGGAAGTTCATCGCTGCGCTCGCCGTCGTCTCCGGCATCGGAGCCCTGAACGGCTGGACGCTGATCATCACTGAGACATCACGGGCGATCGCCAAGGATGGCTTGTTCCCCAAGCCCGTTCGCCTGGACCGACCGCAACGACACTGCGTGGTTCGGCATCGTGATCGGCGCGACTCCTGCCGTCGATCCTGATGCTCTGGCGCTACAGCACGAGCTCCGGACTCACGATCTTCACCTACCTGGTCGACCTCACCGTGGTCACGGTCGCGATCCCGTACTTCTTCTCGGCGATCGCGCAGCTGACGTACCTGTTGTCCGGCCGGCGACGGCATGTGCATGGCTGGCTGCTGGCCCGTGACCTCTCGGTTGCCGGGACGAGCGTGCTGTTCTCGATGTGGGTGACGTTCGCCTCCGGTTACCAGGTCGTCTATCAGGCACTGGTCGTCGTCCTCGTCGGACTCATCCTCTATCGCCTTCTTGAACGCCCGCCGGCAAGACGCCGGCGAGCCGCTCATCCCCGCCGACAACCCCGCTATCGCCGACGCATAGGAGCACTCCGATGACACTCAACGTGGGATCCGAAGTCGGCCAGCTCCGCCGGGCCATCGTGCACCGGCCCGGCCTTGAACTGTCCAGACTCACCCCCGACAACATCGAGTCCCTGCTGTTCGATGACGTCGTGTGGGCGTCGAAGGCCAAGGAGGAGCATGACGCGTTCGCCGAAGCGCTGCGCGACAAGGGCGTCGAGGTCCACTACTACGCGCAGTTGCTCGCCGAGACCCTCGACCTTCCCGAGGGCCGCGCGTTCGTCCTCGATCGACTCTGCACGCCGGCACGGTTCGGGCCCGTCCCTGGTCGACCCGGTCCGGCGCCTGTTTGAGGACGAGGACGGCAAGACGCTCGCCGAGTTCCTCATCGGCGGCATCCTCAAGGCCGACCTGCATCCCGACGCACGCACACAGCCTGAAATGGAACATGCTCAAGGCTGACGACTTCATCCTGCCGCCGCTGCCCAACCATCTGTTCCAGCGCGACAACTCGTGCTGGATCTATGGCGGGGTGACCATCAACCCGATGGCCAAGCCGGCCCGGCAACGCGAGTCGCTGCACACCCGAGCGATCTACACCTTCCACCCGATGTTCCGCGACGAGAAGTTCGTCACCTACTACGGCGGCGAGGACAAGGACTACCAGCCGGCGTCGATCGAAGGCGGCGACGTCCATGTCATCGGCCACGACGCCGTCCTGATCGGCATGGGCGAGCGCACCACGCCGATGGCGATCGAGATCCGTGGCGCACGCGTTGTTCGACAGTCGGGCAGGCGACGAAGGTGGTGGCGATCGAGCTGCCGCACAGCCACGCCTTCATGCACCTCGACACGGTCATGTCGATGGTCGACGTCGGCACGTTCATCCTCTACCCGTACTTCGACCGCAACCTGCGCAGCTGGACGATCTCGCCGGCCGACGACCCGACCGAGCTGGCCGTCTCGCGCAACCACAGCCTGTGGGACACCCTCGCCGAGATCCTCGAGGTGCCCGAGATCACCGTGCTCTCCACCGACGAGGACATTCGCGCCGCCGAACGCGAGCAATGGGACGACGGCACGAACTTCCTGGCAGTGGCGCCCGGCGTGGTCATGGGCTACGAGCGCAACGTGGCCACCAACACCATGCTGCGCAAGCACGGCATCGAGGTCATCGACATCGGCGGCAGCGAGCTCGGCCGCGGCCGGGGCGGTCCCCGCTGCATGACCTGCCCGATCCAGCGCGACGGCGCATAGAGATCTGAGCACCAACCGAAGGAGATCTGAACCTGCAACCGCAGCTTCGTCAAGGAACTCGACTACACCCAGGACGAGATGCACTTCCTGCTTGACCTCGCCCGCGATCTCAAGCGGGCCAAATACGCCGGAACCGAGCGACCACAGCTGGTCGGCAAGAACATCGCGCTGATCTTCGAGAAGGCCTCGACCCGCACCCGCTGCAGCTTCGAGGTCGCGTCATACGACCAGGGCGCGCATGTCACCTACCTCGGCCCGGAGGGCACCGCAGATCGGTCACAAGGAGTCGATGAAAGACACCGCCCGGGTCCTTGGCCGCTTCTACGACGGCATCGAATACCGCGGCTTTGCCCAGGCGACGCGTCGAGCTGCTCGCCGAGCATCTGGTGTACCGGTCTGGAACGGCCTGACCGATGAGTTCCATCCCACCCAGTCGCTGTGCGACATGTTCACCATGCACGAGATCAGCGGCAAGCCGCTCGACGAGCTCACGCTTGACCTACCTCGGTGACGCCCGCAACAACACCGCCAACTCGCTGATGGTGATGGGCGCCCTGATGGGCGTCGACGTCCGCCTGGCCGCACCGCGCGAGCTGTGGCCGACCGATGAGCTCGTCACGACCGCGCGCGGGCTCGCCGACGCGAGCGGCGGCAGCGTCACCCTCACCAGCGACGCCGACGAAGGCGTCGCCGGCGCGGACTTCCTCTACACCGACGTCTGGCTGTCAATGGGCGAGCCGGACTCGGAGTGGAAAGAACGCATCGACGCGCTCCGCCCCTACCAGATCAACTCCGCACCTGATGAAGGCAACGGGGAAGCCGGACACCCGGTTCATGCACTGCCTGCCCGCGTTCCACGACCGCGGCACCGAAGTCGGCGAGCACATCTACGAGACCTTCGGCCTCGACGCGCTCGAGGTCACCGACGAGGTCTTCGAATCGCCGGCATCCGTCGTCTTCACCCAGGCCGAGAACCGGATGCACACCATCAAGGCCATCATGGTCGCCACGCTGGGCGGCTGATGCTGGGCGCCCGAGACTGGGCGCCCAGCCGTCAGCTACGGGCGGACCTCGTAGACGATGTTGAACGGTGTCTCAGTCGCGCGGCGGAACCGGGTGAAGCCCGGCGTCGGTGACGACTCGACGAATCGCGGCCTCGCCGGCCTGCGCGCCGAGCGCGTAGCCGCCGGTCTGCGACAACGCGTTCGGCACGCATAGCTGCGTCGAGAAGTTGTAGTAGATCCGCCCGACCGGGTTGAGGTTGTCGCTCACCGAGTCCCCCGCCGCCGGCTCGACGACGAGCCACGTGCCGTCAGTCGCGATCGCGTCGCGGACGTGCTTGGCGGTCGCCAGCGGGTCGCCCATGTCATGCAGGCAGTCGAACGTCGCGACCAGGTCGTAGCCCGAGCCTGAGAACGACGCCGCTGACGCGACCTCGAACTGTACCCGCTCGCCGACACCGGCGTCGGCCGCCCGCTTGCGGGCCAGCTCGATCGACCCCTCGTGGTAGTCCGAGCCGATGAACGTCGACTCCGGGTAGGCCTGCGCGAGGAGCACGGTCGATGCGCCTAGTCCGCAGCCCAGGTCGGCGACCTTCGCGCCGGCCTGCAGCTTCGCCTCGACTCCGTCGAGCGCCGGGATCCACGCCGGGACGAGGTTGGCGATGTAGCCAGGGCGGAAGAACTGCTCGCACCCGACGAACACGTCCTCGTCGTGCTCGTGCCAACCGACGCCGGCGCCGGTCTTGAACGCCGCGGTGATCCGGTCATTCGCCTTGAGCGCGCCGAGCGCCAGCACGAACGCGCCGGGCGCATAGACCGCGCCGTTCGGGGTCGGCGAGCCCGAAGACCTGCTCCTCGGTCATCGAGTAGGTGTCGGACTCGGCGTCGTACTCCACGTAGCCACCCGCCGCCTGGCCCCGCAGCCACTCCGCGATGTAGCGCGGGTTGCATTCGGTACGACGAGCCAGCTCGTCCGCCGTCGCCGGACCTTCGGCGAGCGCCGTGTACAGGCCGAGCCGATGCCCGACGACCACGTTGCCGGCGGCCACGGTCGCGCCGAGATCGGCGACGAACCGACCCAGGAACTCATTGAGCTTGTCCTCGTCGATGGCCATTTGCATCGCCTCCCGGTTCGCGACCGACTACCCCGGTCGATCTGTCCGCGAAGTTGCCCCGAGGGGTTGCAGTTCCGTTGCAATCGGACTGCAATGGAGCACGACAGGGTGTGCCGAGGGGCGGAGAGCCCAACCGGACTTTGCCGACGACCGACAGGGAGACTTCCATGCGCGCCAGGTATCCGGAGATCGAGGACTTCATCGAGCGTGACGGGGTCAAGATCGGCTATGAGGTCTTCGGCGACGGCGACCCGGCGATCGTCTTCTCGCCGATCGATGCAATGGTCGACTCCCGTGCCTGGAAGGCGCAGGTGCCCTATCTAGCCCGACGGCACAAGGTGGTCACGATCGATCCCCGTGGCAACGGTCGCTCGGACCGGCCAAGCACCCTCGAGGCGTACTCCGATGACGAGTTCGACGCCGATCACCTCGCGGTGATGGACGCCACGGAGATCGACAAGGCCATCCTGGTCGGCATCTGCACCTCCGGTTGGCGGTCACTCGTCGCCGCTTCCCGACACCCTGACCGCGTACTCGGGGTCGTCACGATCGCCACGTGGGCGGCATTCCTGACCCCGCCGGTCCCGAACTCGGGAAGATCAAGACTTCGAGATCGTGCGCGACGTGTACGAGGGCTGGCAGAAGGTCAATCGGCACTACTGGCGCAACGACTGGCGCGGCTATGCCGAATTCTTCTTCGGCGAGTTGCTGAGCGAGCCACATTCGACGAAGCAGTTCGAGGACTGCGTCGAGTGGTCGATGGGCGTCGGTCCAGAGGCGATGGCGCTGCACGATTTCGCCCCGCTCGCCTCGACGTCATCCGAACAGACCGAGGAACTGCTGCGCCGGATCCAGTGCCCGGTGCTGGCGATCCACGGTCTCGAGGACCGCTGCCAGCCACCGTCGCGAGGTGAGCGGGTCGCCGAGCTCACCGGTGGAGCGTTCCTCGGGCTTGAAGGTGCCGGACACTTGCCGCAGGCACGCGAGCCAGTTGTCGTGAACCACGCGATTCGCGACTTCGTGAATCGGATCGCTCCGCCCGCCGCGTCGGTGATCCGATGGACCCGGCCACTGCACCGGCAAAAGCGGGTGTTGTTTCTGTCTTCGCCTATCGGCTTGGGTCATTCCCGTCGCGACATCGCGATAGCCGACGAGCTGCGCCGGCTGCATCCCGAGGTCGAGGTCGACTGGCTGGCACAACATCCGTTGACCGAGCTGCTCGAGCGTCGCGGCGAGCGCGTCCATCCCGCCTCGGCGTTTCTGGCGAACGAGTCGTCCCACATCGAGTCCGAGTCCGCGGAGCACGACCTGCATGCCTTCCAAACGATCCGCCGGATGGACGAGATCCTCGTCAACAACTTCATGGTCTTCTCCGACCTCGTCGAGGACACCCCGTACGACGCATGGGTGGGTGACGAAGCCTGGGAGCTGGACTACTTCTTGCACGAGAACCCGGAGCTCGAAGCGAGCACCGTACGTGTGGTTGACGGACTTCGTCGGGTGGTTGCCGATGCCAGACGGCGGTGAGCACGAGGCGATGCTGACCGCGGACTACAACGCCGAGATGGTCGAGCAGATCGCTCGATTCCCGAGGCTGCGTGACCGCTCACTGTTCGTCGGCAACCCCGACGATGTGGTGCCCGACGCGCTCGGCCCGATGCTGCCTGGGATTCGAGATTGGACCGAGCAGCACTTCGATTTCGTTGGCTATGTGACCGGCTTCGACCCAGCTGACGTCGCCGACCGGTCCGCAGTCCGCTCCGAGCTTGGGTACGCCGACGACGAGAAGATCTGCATCGTCACGGTCGGCGGATCCGGTATCGGCCGAGACCTACTTCGCCGCGCGATTGCCGCCTACCCGCTTGCCAAGCAGCAGACCCCGGAGCTGCGGATGATCGTTGTCGCCGGGCCGCGTATCGATCCACACTCACTGCCGACCCACCCCGGCCTAGAGATCCATGCCTACGTCCACAACCTCTACCGCCATCTCGCGGTCTGCGATCTCGCCGTTGTCCAGGGCGGCCTGACGACGACCATGGAGCTCACCGCCAACCGTCGCCCATTCCTCTACGTCCCGCTGCGACATCACTTCGAGCAGAACTTCCATGTCCGTCACCGCCTCGACCGATATCAGGCCGGACACCATCTGGACTACGCGGACACCACTCCGGACAACCTCGCCGCGGCCATCACCGAGCATCTCGGGCAACCGGTCAGCTATCTCCCCGTGGAGACGGACGGAGCTGCCAACGCCGCCGCGAAGATCGCCGAACTCCTCTAAAACCCCCGGCCTAAACCCCGGTGGTCGAGGAGCTCGGCGGCTTCGCTGGCGACCCTCGGTAGGCCATGGCGTACGGCGAGCTCGGCGGCTCGCCCCAGCAACAGCTCGGCTTCCCCGATCTGGCCCAGCCGCAACGCCGCCTGCCCGTCGACGAGCGACGCGGCCGCGAGCGCACCCACCCATGGCACCCGTGTTGCGGCCGCGATCAGCGGCGCGAGCACGTCGCGAGCCCGCTGTGCATCGTCGCGCGACAGCCACGATCTCGCGACCGCCAAGTAGCAGCCGTCACCAAGCAGGAACGCCGATCCCGGCGGTGTGCTGATGCGTCCAAGCAGGTCGTCAGCCTCGAGCAGAATCTCGATTGACCCGGTCGCTTCGGCGAGCGGGCACAACACGCGCAGCAGATATGCCTCAGCACCGGACTCCGCGGCCGCGCGGGCAATCTGCAGGACCTCGACCGCGGCGCCTACGTCTCCGACCTCGAGCAACGTGGTGCCGAGTTGCGCACCCGCCGCGACGGCGCACCAGATGTGTTGAGCGGAATTGCTGTGCGCGAGTGCGCGCCGCCCGAGCTCGATCGCCTCGTCGTACTGTCCAGTCAACCGGGCGAGCCAGCCGAGGTGGGCGAGGTGCCACGCCGCATATGCCGAAAATCCACTGCGGCGATTGATCTCGATGGCCGACTCGATCCGCGCGGCCGCCGTCGCCCAGTCACCCGCAGCGGCCGCGGGGAAGGCCGATTCGAAGACCGCCCAATGCAACCGGAACAGGTCACCGAGACGGCGGAGAAGCGGTTCGAGCTCGGCCAGGACTCCAATCAGCGGCTCGACCTCGCCGAGATATGCCAACGAGGTCTTCTGTCCGTCCAGCGCCTTGGCCAGCGCCTCGTCATCCCCAGACGCGCGCGCTGCCACGACTGCGAGGCGGCCATGCTCAACCGAGTCGGTGAACTGCAACGCATTGGCAGCAAGCACGGCCATCCACGCCCGCAGGTCAGCCTCCATTGCGCGATCCGACATCGACTCGGCGAGCACCAGGCCGCGCTCGAGCTGCGCGAGGCACTCGGCGATCGGATGCCCGAGCGCGGTAGGGACCTCGCCGCCAAGCTCGCGCAGCCCCATGGCTTCGAGCCGCCGGTCACCAGCCTCGTGAGCTGTCTGAGTCGCTCGCTCGATGTCGCTATAGGCATCGAAGTAATCGGTTCTCGCTGCTCGCGCACGCGCCCGAGTGAGCAGCGCTCGGGCTTGGACGTCGAGGTCATCGATCCGCTCCGCCGCCACGAGTGCGTGGCTGAGCAGCTCTACCGCGTCCGCGGTCGCGGCCCGACTCAACGCTTGCTCGCCGGCGACCAGCCACGCGCGCGCGGCTCGGGGCCAGTCAGCCGCAGCCGATGCGTGCAACGCGACCGCCTCGGGTCGGGCGGTCAACAGGTCGGCGGCGAGCAGGTGATACGAGTGCCTGGTGGGCTCGAGAGTCGTCGCAAACAACACGTCGCGAACCAGATCGTTGGCGAACTCATAGTCGCGCCCTGCAACGACGACCAACCTCGCGGCGAGAGCGTCCGTACAGGCGCCGAGGACTTGCCGGATCGGCCAGTCCAACAACCCGGCGACCGTCGATGGCTCGAAGGCCACGCCCAGCACCGCAGCTGCCCGCAGCAGCTCTTCAACCTCGACGCCGGCCCGCCGAACCCGCGTGATCACGGCGGCTTCGAGCGACTCCGGGATCCCCTCGCTGTCAGCGACCAGCGCCCGCAGCGTCTCGACCACGAACAGGGTGTGACCCCGCGTCCGCTTCATGATGGCGTCGGCCTGGTCAGGGCGCCCGGCAGCCGAAGCCAGGCTCGACACCGCGTCGCGCCCCAAGGGGCCGAGCTCGATCAGGGTGGCAACACCCGAGACCGCCTCGATGATTTCCGCGCCCTCCTCGGCCCGCACCGTGCCGACTACTAGTACGCGACTGTTCGGGGTGTGGCGGGCAAGGTAATGCAACAGCTCTACGGTGGACCGACCCGCGTTTTGCACGTCGTCAAGAACGACCAAAAGGGGAGTGAGATCGGCCAGCCCACGTACCAAAGCAGTGATGGCTTCGAACGCCCGCCGGCGTTCGAGATCGGCGTTGTCGCGGCGGGTTGTCGAGGGCCCGAGAACGCCGCCGGTGTCGAACAACAATCGCGCCAACACCGGCGCGTGGTCGCCGGCCAATTCGTTGAGACGCGCGGGTGACGTGACGCGCACTACCGTCACGAGGGCCTCGACAATCGGC
Organism: uncultured Actinomycetota bacterium; assembly: GCA_963814845.1. Classification (GTDB taxonomy): domain Bacteria; phylum Actinomycetota; class Actinomycetes; order JAFAQI01; family JAFAQI01; genus DATAUK01. The sequence continues at coordinate 111,820 of CAWFEP010000008.1, read as the reverse complement.
TGCAGGAACAGCGATCGCTCGGCCGCATAACACCGTGCCGACAGCACAGTGCCACCCGTGGTAGTTGCGATCCCGGCGAGTTCATCAACGAGCGTGGTCTTGCCGATGCCAGCCTCGCCCGTCACCAGGACGAGTCCAGACGTGCCACCCGCGGCGCTGTTCCACGCCGCGCGCAACTGCCGCAGCGGCTCGGCCCGACCGACCAAACCCAGCGTGTTGCTCCTCGGCAACGTCGCCGACACACGAACCGGGCCGACAGTTGGTTGCTCCTCGCGCAGCGCAGCAAGGTGGAGCCGTTGAGTCTCCGCCGCCGGGTCCGCCCCCAGCTCCGCAGCCAGCAGCTCCTTGAACTCGGCGTACGTCGCCAACGCGCGCGATGGCTCGCCGGCCGCCAGATGCGCCCGCATCAACGCGCGCCGGGATCTCTCGTCGAACGGATCGGCGGCTACGGCGACGCTCGCCGTCCTTGTCGCGATCTGGTGCTCACCAGTCGCGAGGGCCGCCTCAGCGAGCAGGTGACGGCTGCGGGTGCGGAGGTCCTCGAGCTCGACGCGCGCCGGCTCAGCCCATTCCGCTTCCGGCTCGTCAGCGAGGACGGTATCTGCGCTGAGCAGCTCCTCGGCGCGGGTGGCCGCCGCCATGCCGAGCGAGGGCTCGCCGGCAGCAAGCCGACGTTCGCCCTCCGCCACCCACTGGAAGGCATCGTCAAGATCCACCCGTACATCCGGTGGCTGCCCCAGGCGATAGCCATCTCGGTCACCGTCGATGACCTCCAGACCGACGGCCCGTCGCAGCCGGCTCACGAGGGTCGCAACGCTCCCCGCTGGATTGACGGGTGGCGCGTGAGGCCAGATCACCTCGACGATGCGGTCGACCGACACGGTGCGGCGACGCTCGACGGCGAGCAACTTGAGCAACTCCCGACCCTTGCGGCTTCCCAACTCCGCGCGGTCAACCTCGACCCCATCGCGCATTACCGCGAAGCGGCCGATCAGGCGTATCCCCACCATGCCCACAGTGTGCCGCCGATCTCGGGAACGGTCAGCCCGGCGTTGCCCGAAACCGCGATCGGCTGAGCGTCCTACTCGAGCAGTCGCCGACCTTGCAATGAGTACAAGATCAAAAACGCCGGTCCGACCAGCACCGCCGCCGCCATGAGGATGACCACGAGGGCGCTCAGCGTTGCTTGCGGCGCGGCCGCGGTGGTCAGTGTCAGCCCGGTGCCTGGCAGCACGGTCGGGTACTGCGCCATCCCCCAGCCCCAGACCACTGCAGCCACCACCAGCGCGGACAAGACACGCAAGCCGCGCGACCGACGAAGTCGCAGCAACACCAACACTGCCAGCCCGCACACGATGGCAAGCACCACGACGGGTAGCGCTCGGTGGGTGAGCCCGTGGAACAGCGAGTGGTCGGCATGTCGCAGTTCGAGCAGCGAGGCGAGCGACAGCACGCCAGCCACCGCGCCCGCAATTTGCGCGCGCACGGTGAAGTAGCGGACGAGGGCCTGGTCGTCGCGGGCGGCGGCCTCGCCAATCAGAAACACCGCGGCGAGATATCCGCAGGCCGCAACGAACAGTCCACCGATCAGCAGCGAGCTCGGCCCGGTCCACACCGTCAACGTGCTGCGGCGCGCATTGACAGCAATCCGGCCGGCCGCGGTCGCACCGATCACAGTCCCCATGAAGAACGGGGTCAGCAGCGAGGAGAACGCGAACGTGGCGCCAAGCAGGCGTTGCCAGCGCAACCCTTCGACCTCTTTGCGGAATGCGAAGCCCGATCCGCGCAACACGATTCCACCCACCGCGAGCCAGAGCGGCAATGCCGCAGCAGTCATCACGGCCGCGAACGCAGTCGGGAACGCCGTCCAGAAGATCACGAGCACAAACACCAGCCAGACGTGGTTGGCCTCCCACACCGGGGTGATGGTCTCTTCGATGAGTTGCCGCGCAGGGCGGCCGCGCCGGTCGCCACCGGCGAGCAGATCCCACAGTCCGCCGCCGAAGTCCGCCCCGCCCAGCAGGGCGTAGAGAGTCAGGCCGGTCAGCAGAATCGCGCCGACTGCGTCAGCCATTACGTCAGCTCCCGGGATTCCGGGGCGCGGGGTGGGCCGTAGGGCACTGCCACCTCACCACCACCGATGTCGCCGTCGTCGGGACCGCCGCCGGCGGTCGTGACGCCGATGTCGCGCCGCCACCGCTTGGACAACTGGCGCAAGATCACGACGGTTGACACGCCAAGTACTGCGTACAAAACGATGACTGCGGTCAGACTGTCGATGACCCCGCCGTTGGTGGTGGCCGCCTGCGACGTCGTGAGCAGCTTGTAGACCACCCAAGGCTGGCGACCAACCTCCGTCACCACCCAGCCGGCTTCCATCGCGAGAACCGCCGCCGGCCCACCAATGGCGCCGAGCAACCAGAACAGCCGTCGGGTCGGCAGCCGACGAGCACGCCACCAGGCCAACAGCGCCCAGATCCCCGGCAGCAGCAACAACGTGCCGATGCCCACCATCAAGTCGAAGCTCAGATGAATCAGCGTGGGCACCGGCGGTCGAAGCGCGGGAGCGACGGTGTCGAAGCCAGTCACCTTCGTATGCGGGCTGAAGCCCACCAGCAGCGAGTCGAGATCGGGGATCTTCAACCCGACCTGGACGTGACCGCCGTGGTAGATGCCGCCGAGGTATTCAGGCGCACCGCGCACGGTATGGGAGACGTACTCCATCGACGCGAACTTCACCGGCTGGTCGGCGGCGATCGAGCGCGCCGCGGTGTCGCCCGACGAAGATCTGCACCGGCGTAAGCACGGCAGCCAGCGAGAACGGGATCGCGAACCCGAGCCGGTGATAGCGGTCTCGGCGACCGCGCAGGTAGCCCGACGGCGTACACCGACGCCACCCCGAAACCGACCACCATGTATGCCGCCAAGCACCATGTGCGGCGTCTCGTAGGCAGCCGCCCGGTTGAAGAACACTTTCCATGGGTCGACGTCGACGACCTTGCCATTTCGCACCATGAACCCACCGGGCTGGTTCATCCACGAATTCGCGGCCATCACCGAGATCGCCCCGCCGATCCCGCTGACCGCAACCGGTATGCCCGACCAGAAGTGCGCCCAGCCGCCGAGCCGACGCCAGCCGTACAGGTAGATGGCGGTGAAGATCGCCTCCAGGAAGAAGAAGATCCCCTCGACCGCGAAGGGCAGCCCGAGCACCGAGCCGTACTCCCGCATCAACCCCGGCCACAACAGACCCATCTCGAAGGACAGCACCGTGCCGGTGACCGCACCGACCGCGACCAGCACGCCCATCACCTGAGACCACCGCCGCGCCAAGGTCATCGCGACCTCATCGTGGTGGCGTAGTCCGAGATACTCCGCGACCAGCACGACCGTCGGAAGCGCGATCCCGAAGCAGGCCAGAATGATGTGAAAGCCGAGTGTCGTCGCCATCTGCGCACGCGCCGGGACGACCTGCTGGCCGGAGACGACGCCGAGCATCTGCAAGGTCGTCATGACCATTCCACTGGTCTCGCCGGAATCACCGCGACCACACGATGACCGTACTGGTGGCCCCGATCGGGGCGTCGGTCAGTCCGTAGTACGCCGGCGATACAACGCCGTGGCCAGCGGCGCGAAGATCACGAAGAGCGCGAACGGACCACAGCAGTGAAGCGACGACCGGGTGCTGCATCGGCCATGCCTGGACGACCGCCGACGGGTTGGGGTTCCCGAACAGCTGCCGAGCTGGCTGTCGTCACCGCGCTCACCGGGTTCCAATCGGCGATTGCCCGCAACACCGCAGGCATGTGCTGGGTCGGCACCAACGCATTGGACACGATGGCGAGCGGGAACAGGATCACCAGGCCGACGCCTTGCGCGGACTCGGGCCCTTTGCTCACGATGCCGAGGCAGGCGCACCCCCAAGAAAGGGCATAGCTGAAGAGCAGGAAGATCGCGAACCCGCCGATCGTCGACAGGACACCGTTCTGTGGCCGCCAACCGATCGCCAGACCGGTCAAGGCCACGATCGCGGTGCAGATCGCGGCGGTGAGCAGGTCGGCGATCGAGCGCCCGACGAGTACGGCAGGACGCCACATCGGCAAGCGTCCGGAATCGGTCGATGACACCGCCGTTGAGGTCGTTGCTGAGCCCGACCGCGGTGCCCATCGAGGAAGTCGTGAGGTTGAGTGCGACCAGTCCGGCGATCGCGAAGTCGGTGTAGCTGCCGCCGTGAGGCAACACCACGCCGGCGCCGAAGACGTAGACGAACAGCAAGGTGAACAGCACCGGCTGCACGGTCACGTCGGATAGTTGCAACGGCTCGCGGGCGATGTGGACGAGGTTGCGGCCGGTGAGGACGGCAACGTCGCGAACCCGCCGCGCGACCGCGCCCGCATGTGGCGAACGCGCGACGGCGGGACCTGAGTCGACTGTGGTGGCGGTCATGGTCGAGCTGCCTCGAGCTCGGTCTGCGACGGCTCGGATGTTGGTGCGGCGTCAATGCCCTCGCTTGGATGTCCGGTGAGGGCAAAGAAAACGTCGTCGAGCGACGGCTGATGGACCTCGACGTCGTCGACCATGACCCCAGCAGCGTCCAGGGCGCGCACGACGGCCGTCGCAAGCCCGGCCCCGCTGCGCACGGGTGCGCGCAGTCGGCGGCCGTCATGACTGACGTGCACCGGACCTGCGACCAGCGGCCCGAGCGCCATGGATGCGCTCGGGTCGGCATCGGTCAAGCTCACTTCGAGGCGGGCACCGCCGGTCTGGGCCTTGAGCTCAGCCGAGGTGCCGGCGGCAATCACCCGGCCGTGGTCGATCACCACGATCCGGTCGGCCAGCTCGTCGGCCTCGTCGAGGTACTGGGTCGTGAGCAGCACGGTGACACCATCGGAGACAAGGTTGCGGATGACGTCCCACATCCGCACCCGGCTGGTCGGGTCCAGGCCCGTTGTGGGCTCGTCCAGGAAGATCACCGGCGGCCGGGTCATCAGGCTTGCCGCCAAGTCGAGGCGTCGTCGCATCCCGCCGGAATAGCCCTTCAGGACTCGGTCCGCGGCCGCAGTGAGGTCGAACTGCTCGAGCAGGTCGGTGGCCCTCCTTCGCGCATCGGCGCGTCGCAAGCCGCTGAGCCGTCCGATCATCACAAGGTTCTGCCGCCCGGTGAGCAACTCGTCGAGCGTGGCGTCCTGAGCAGTGACACCGATGTTGCGCTGCACTGCTGCGGCCTCACGGACCACGTCATGTCCGGCGACGCGAGCGGAACCACTGTCCGGGAGCGACAGCGTCGTCAGGATGCGGATCGCCGTGGTCTTGCCGGCGCCGTTGGGTCCCAGCACGCCGAGGATCGCTCCAGGCGGCACCTGCAAGTCGAGCCCGTCGAGGGCGAGCGTCGCACCGAAGCGCTTCGTGAGGCCATGCGCCTCGATCATGAGCTCGTCGGTCATCAGGTTTCCTTACCGGTCGGCAAGCTAGGTACGGACGGACCATAGGTGGTTTCCTTGCCGGTCGTCAAGTAAACTCTTGGCATGGCCGAGCCGACGCCCGACGTGACGGACAGCGAGTCACCGGATGGCACACGACCTCGTCGCTCTGGTGGCCGCCCCCGCGGCTCCACCCGTGAACGAATCCTCGATATCGCGCTCGACGTTGTTCAACGCTCGGGCTACGACAAGACCTCGCTCCGCGAGATCGCCGAGCAGCTCGGCACGACCAAGGCCGCGCTCTACTACCACTTCGAGCGCAAGGAAGACATTCTGCTCGCCCTTCACCTACGCCTTCACGAGCTTGGCCGCGAGATGTTCGCCCAGCTCGGCGACCTCGATAACAGCGCGCGAACCGCCGAGATCTGGCCCCAGCTGCTCGACCATTTGATCGACCAGCTGCTCAGCAACCGCGAGATCTTCATCCTGCACGAACGCAACCGCAGCGCCTTCGAGACACTGGAACACAGTGAGCGCCATCAAGCGGCGCATGAGGACCTCGAAGCCCTGATGCGCCGCTTCCTTGCCAGCCCGACCATCCCGCTCGCGCAGCGGGTGCGGATGGCGTGCTCGATCGGCGCAGTCATCACGACGCTGATCGGCCCCGGCGAGGCCTTCAGTGACGTACCGGCCAGCGACCTCGCCGACCTCCTGCGCGCCGCTATGCGCGATCTGCTTGGCGCGCCCAAGGCCGCCGACACCCCTGCGACGTAGACCCCGACCGGCACGGCAGGATGACGACATGCCGATTGTTCTCCAGCTCAGCGACACCCATCTCACCGATGATGGCCGCGAGTGCTACGACCGCGACCCGGCGGCGAGGCTCCGGACTGTCGTGGATGCGTGGTCGGCGACTGGCCGTCGGACCGACCTCGTGCTCCTCACCGGTGACATCGCAGACGACGGCTCCGGCGGCGGCTGCCGGAGCGTCGCTGAGATCGTCGCGGCGTTGGATGCACCGGTGTTCGCGGTCCCCGGCAACCACGACATCGACACTGCCGTCAGCGAGGTGTTCGGGGCGGGGGTGGAGATCGAGGTCGACGGCTGGCGGATCGTGGGCGTCAATTCGGTCATCCCCGGCGCGGTGGAAGGCGCCATCGACCCGGACCAGGTGCTGGCCAGACTCGATGCCGTCGATGCTCGGCCTACCGTCCTCGCCCTGCACCATCCGCCCTGGAGCCCGAGCACCCACTATTGGTTTCGTCTCGACAACGGCGAGAAGCTCATCGCTGGACTCCAGGCACGCCCGCATGTGCGCGCGGTCGTGAGCGGGCACCTACATGAGCCGTTCGACGAACGCCGCGACGAGCTCGCGCTGTTGGGCGCACCGTCGACGCTGTACGGCATCAAGCATCTCGGTCACACCTTCGAACACGACACGTCGGTCACGATCGGAGCCCGGATCCTGGACCTACGCCCTGACGGCGGGGTCGACACCGAGCTTCTCATCGCCTGAGCAGGTACGGCCGAGAGTGGGCGGTCTAGATGCCGGTCTGCTCAGTTCGAATTGGCGCTGGGTCCGACACGTGCGGCATGAGCGCATTCGGGGGGATGCTGCCCAGCCGACCAGCTTGGAAGTCTTCCATCGCCTGACCAAGCTCGGCTTTGGTGTTCATCACGAACGGTCCGTACATCTCAACAGGTTCGCCGATTGGTTGCCCACCGAGCACCAGCACCTCAAGCTGATCGGTCGAGCCGTTTTGACGATCGTCGGCGTGAATCCTGATCGACGTGCCGGCGCCCATCACCGCCAGGTTCCCGGTTTCGACCGGGCGGTTCTCGGCGCCGGTGGTGCCGACTCCAGCGAGGACGTAGACCAGCGCGTTGTAATCGGGGTCCCAGGGCAAGTCGAGCTGTTCGCCGGCGGGCACGGTCGCGTGGACATACGCCATCGGGGTGTAGGTGCCGCCGGGTCCGAGGTAGCCGCCGACGTCACCGGCGATGATCCGCACGAGGCACGACGCGTCGGTGGAGGTGACCAGCTTGACCTGATCGGCTTCGAGCGCTTGGTAGGCCGGTGGCACCCACTTGTCCTTGGCGGGCAGGTTGACCCAGAGCTGGACGCCGTGGAACAACCCGCCGGACACGACGAGATCTTCAGGTGGTGTCTCGATGTGCAAGATGCCAGCGCCAGCGGTCATCCACTGGGTGGCGCCGTTCTCGATCAACCCGCCACCGCCATTGGAGTCTTGATGCTGGAACGTGCCGTCGATCATGTAGGTGACGGTCTCGAAGCCGCGATGCGGATGCCACGGTGTGCCCTTGGGCTCGCCGGGCGCGTACTCCACCTCGCCCATCTGATCCATGTGCACGAACGGGTCGAGATCGGCAAGACTCACGCCGGCGAACGCACGTCGCACCGGGAAGCCTTCGCCTTCAAATCCACGCGGCGCCAGCGTCACTTGTCGCACCGATCGCTGCGTCGACGGGGTGATCTGCGGGAGCCGTTCAAGGGTCTGCGTATCGGCGGTGGCGGCCGGCATCTGGACCTCCGGGGTGCTAGCTGTGCTCGAGCCACAAAGATATCCGGGGCTGGCGGGTCGTCGCGGCCCAGCCGCTGCCGGACTACAGCGCAGCCGCCCCGGCAGCGGCACGGGGTGCGCTGTCTCGACAGATCAGCTTGGGCCACAATTTCCTCGTGGGCCAACGGATTCGCGTCTATCCCTCTTCCAAGGAGACATGCCAATGACCGACGTCACCGAGCCGGCTGCGAGCTTCGAGACCGACATCAAACCGCTATTCCGCGAGCGCGACCGGGTCGCAATGCTCAAGGCGTTTGACCTCTGGTCCTACGACGATGTGCGGATTCACGCCCCGCAGATCGCGCAACAACTTCAGAACGGCACCATGCCGTGCGACGGACCGTGGCCGGCGGAGGACGTCACCAAGTTCGCGAACTGGCTAAGCGGGGGTGCGCAGCCGTGACGACCTCACCGACCACCAGCACGCACACCGTCGAGTCGACGACTGACACGGTTCGTTCTGGATATCTCGATCCGACCGCGCCGCCGGTTGCCACGATCGACTCAGACGACGTCGTGAGCTATCCCAACACCTGGACCCATTGGGGTAATGAGGCGACGTTCGGCATGACGTTCGCCGAGCGGGAGCCACTACGCCACCGCTATCCCAACGGGCCTTACTCAATGATGGGGCCGGTCGAGATCACCGGCGCCGAACCCGGCGACACCGTCGAGTGCCAGCTGCTCACGCTCCGCCCGCGGTACGTCCGCTACAGCCGCGCGACCGATGGCGAGTTGGCCTGGCTAGAGGGTGGTCAACTCGCCAAACACGGTCGGCGCGCCTAGAGGGTCGTGCCGAGCCTTTCTTGCCACCATTCGACCGGCACGATCCGCAACGCCAGGGACACGGTGCCACGGTCGAGTGTCTCGGCGAGTTGAGTGATCACCACGACTCGGTCGGCGAGCCAACCCACGTCGCGGTTGCCCTCGATCTGCAGCGCCGGGTTGCTGCGAGCTCGCTTCCGTCGACGTGGATCGTCGGGCGGGTTCGACGTATCGAGAAGACTGTCGAGCCAGGCAAGGTCGCCAGCCAGCTCGACGTGACGATCGATGACCTCGGCATACACCTCAGCGTTGAGCATCACGCCGGCCCATCGGCCTAACACCTCATCGGCGTGCTGGGCGAGAAAGGCGACCTCGGTGTGCAATCGGCCACGGCGGTCGTCGTCGGTCAGGACCTCACGAACCGCAGCCGTCAACGCGGCAGTGTCCTGCACCAGCTTGGCCGACGCGTCGACCGACTCCTGGTCACTCGACCCGGTCGTCGACAACCCAGCCACATCCAGGACGCCAAGCCAGACCATCCGAGCGTTACGAATCAACTCGAACATGACGTACTGCGCAAAGATGCGCCATCGTCGACGTCCTCTGCGTGCCAGGACCTCGTTGATGACCGCAACCGACACCATGACGACGATGACGCTGGCGACGAGCGACGCAATCAAGGTGTGACGCGACCAGAAGGCGTCACTAGTGACGTCGGACACGACCGCAGCAGCGAGCGCCGCCAAGGCGAACACGGCAAACAGCCGGTTCTGCCGCAAGTAAGAGTTCACTGAGCGGGAGCGACGCGGACCTGACAGTTGGCGTGGTGTCACGCGTCGGATCCCTCCGCTATCACCGCGTCAATACGTCCCGCCTTTACCGCATCGACCAGGCCCTGTGGTCGATGGTGTTCTGATCCGCGTAGCTTCTTGCGAACGCCGTGATGGCCTCGTCGAACTGCTCGCCGTTGCCGAGATATTCCGAGATCTCCTGAGCGCCGCCAGACTGCGCGTGCGCCCTGGCGAGGGTCCATCCACAGAGCTCGAGATATTCGCGAAGCGCGGACGAACTCAGGTCCGAGACCTCCACCGAGCCCTTCATGTCCTTGAACTGCCTGACGTAGAAGTCGCGTCCCTGCTCATCGCTTGCCCAACCGAAAAACACGTCACTCGCTGCCTGCATGATCCGCTGGCCCTCGACCACCCGCTGTCCCTGGCGTTCGACCTTGGTTCGCTTCCAGTGCGGTTCTAAGACCGAGCGTTCGGCCTCTTTGATCTGAAGGAACAGCGGAGAGTCGTTGCGGTCGAGCAGCAACGCGATATAACACCTCGTTCCGACACTGCCGACTCCGACGACCTTGCGGGCGACATCGACGAGACGAAAGCTCTGCAACAGGAGTTGCACGTCATTTCGGACCGTGGTGCGATAGGTCTCGAAGAACCTCCTGATCAGCTCCTCGCTCTGCAGTTCTTGCTGAGTGGGAGAGGATCGGGGGCTGGTCGATGATTCGCGGGACTCCCTCGGCGCTGGTGACCGTGAGCTTGCTGATCACTCGGGCCGAGGTGTTCGTTTTGGCTTTGTCAAGTTGCTTTTTGGCACCGGACCAGCCGTCTTCGATAGCGACAGAGCCTTTTCGGCCTCGACGTGGGAGTAGAAGACGTCGAGGGCGGTCATCCCGGCGAAGACCGCCATCCATTCGCGGTAGGAGCGCACGCCGGCGCGGGTTATCTCCGCCGTGGTTGCTTCATCGAACCCATTCTGTCGTGCTGCCACCGTTGCACTCGCTGCAAGTCTCTTGACATCCCACTCCCATGGAGCGCGCAACGTCTCATCGAAGTCGTTGACGTCGAAGAGCAGAGTTCGCTCGGGTGAACCGAAGAGTCCGAAATTCAAGAGGTGCGCGTCTCCACAGGCGTGTACCTCAATGCCTGTCACGGGTGTCGACGAGAGATCGGACGCCATCACCGCCGCGGCGCCTCGGTAGAAGGCGAACGGAGATTCGATCATTCGACCGATTCGCACCGGTACGAGGTCAGGAACGCGCCTGTGCGTTCTGCTCCTGCAAGATCGTGATCGGGTCACGACCCGGGCGAGGCGCCCACGACGCGTGAGTCACGACGCGCCACAGCTTGACGGAGATCTTTGCCGCTCACCGTTGAGCCGGCCACCATGCGCACCACCGATTCGGTAGCCGACCTAGCGAGATAGCCGCCCTGGCAGGTGCCGAATCTCGAAGGCCACGATGGTCTGCATCACGCCGACGAAAAGGGCCCAGAAACCGGTCGCCGTGATCGCCACTGCCAAGGTCAGACCGGGCCGGCGTAGCAACCACAGGCCAAGGAGGATCTCGAGGATCCCGACCGCGAGACGACCCACCAGTACGAAGCCCACCTTCGGTTGCTGATTGCACCGGCGACGTTCATCGTGCCGTAGACAACTATTGCCGCTCCGATGAAGATCGCGGTGATCAGCAGCGTCGGCCCGGGCCACGCGGTGACAAGACGCCCGCGGCAACGCCCAACAGTCCGCTGCCGAGATAGTACGCCCACCCACTCCCGCCTAACGGCGCGTTAAACATCTGGACGAATCCCCGGAATATGAGGAATGCGCCGAGAAATACCGCCAGGTCGGCGAGGGTCCAATTGATGCTCAAGATGATGACGCCCGCGGCAATGGAGAGAACCCCGCTGAACAGGATCGCCCACCATCTCTTGCTCGCGCGTTCGATGATGCTGTTCCAGACGTCCTCGTCCTTCATCAGTGGACTCAACAACATGGTCCGCCCCTTTCACGATGCCAACGAAGATCAATTCGGTTAATCGGCTGGCCGTAGCGACCCCTGCGGCCAGTCAGCGTGTGTTGATGTCAGGTGGTGAGGAACGGCAAGAACTTCGGCGAGAAACTCCTCCGGAAACTCCAGATGTGGGATGTGGCCGCAGTCGGGGATGACCACCCGTTTGGCGCGGGGAATGTCGTTGACCGCATCCTCCGACAGCGCGTTGAAATCGCCGAGCCGCGCCGCGTCTTCGGGCTTGGCGTACTGGCCCAGCGGGACGACGTGATCCTCCGCCCCGACGATGAGCAGTGTCGGCGGCCGCGATCAGCTGGTACTCATGGCGCACGGGTTGCTGGTAGATCATCTGGAACGTGAGTGCCGCCGCGCGAGCCCACCGCGGGTAGTCCGGGCTCAGGTGACCCGCACCAACACGTCCGCCAGCGGCTCGTAGACCTTTGGATCCGGGTGGACGAAGTAGCCGGCGACATAGGCGCGAATGACGGTCGGGTCGGTCCAGTTGACCTCGTGCTGATAGAGGGTTTCCTCAGACTGCGGCGGTATGCCGATCCGGTAGTCGGCGAGGCCGAGCGGGTCCTCGAGGACGAGGTGCGTCACGCGGTCGGGGTTCATCAGCGTGAATCGCACGGCGGTCATGCCGCCGGTCGAATGACCCAGCACGGCGACCTCCCCCACGCCGAGGTGATCCAGCAGCGCAGCGGTGTTCGCAGCCAACAGTTGGAAGCTGTAGTGGATGTCTGGCTTCGGTGACTTCCCCCAGCCGATTTGGTCAGGGACGACCACGCGGTAGCCGGCTGCGGTCAACGCCTCGATCACGTTGTGGAAGTAATAGCCGCCGAAAGCCTTCCCGTGGAACAGGACGACCGCCTTGCCGTTGGGTTCGTTGTCCGGCGGGATGTCCATGTACGCCATCGTCAGAGACTGCAGATCGTTGGTGAGAGCAAGGAACTTAACCGGATACGGGTACTCGAACTCCTCGAGACAGATTCCGAGCGCCGGCAACGACGTCGCCGCGGAGTTCGTCATAGCCACCTCCGTGTTTTGGCCACTAGGCACGGGGCGTGGCGTTTGCCGCCGCGTAGTCGGCCTCGGTCACCGCGTCGTGGAAGTCGGTCGCGCCGATAGTGGTCGTGGTGTGCGACATCAGCGTGCTATCCGTAGCGCCGTGCCAGTGCCGCTCGTTGGGCGCGATCCACACGGTGTCGCCGGCCCGCACGCGCTGCGGCGTCTCGCCTTCCTTGCAGACAAACCCGTAGCCAGACGTGATCTGGAGCAGCTGGCCGTGCTCGTGCTGATGCCAGACCGTCCGCCCGTTCGGTGAGAACACGACGGTGCCGACGTCGACACCGTCGGTCTTGGGAAGTATCGGGTCGAACCACACTTCGCCGGTGGCGGCGGTGTTCAACTCCGACGGCGATGTTTGGGCGTCGCCTCGCACGATAAGCATTAGGTGTCCCAGCCTCAGAGGAGTCCGACGTTGTGCGTGGCCGTTTCGATGACGTCGTCCAGGCGGCCACTCAGGACCTGTTTTGCGGCAGCTGAGGGTGAAGCCCTTCGCCGTCTCCGCGGGAATGTGTGACGGGCACCGCAATCGCATGCGGGTCGACGACGACGTCGAGCACTACCGGCCCGCCTCGATGGTCGAGCGCTGCCTTGATACCCGGAGCGACGTCGGCCGGATCCTCGATCCGGATGCCTTTCGCTCCCATCGCCTCGGCCACTGCGGCGAAGTTGGGATTCTTGAACTCCGTGCCGTACGGAATGACGCCCGCTTCTTGCTGCTCGATCTTCACGAACTCCAGGCCACCGTTGTTGAGCACGACGTGAACCACGTGCGCGCCGCGCTCGACCTCGGTGAGGAGATCGCCGAGGGCGAGCATGGTGAAGCCGCCGTCGCCGCACAGCGCGATGGTCTGCCGACCCGGGAACGCTGTCTGGGCTCCGAATGCGTTGGGCGAGGCGTTGGCCATCGACGCCCACGAGAAGGAGCCGAACAGCCGGCGGTTCGCGCCGTACTCGATGAGGCGCGCCGCCCAGATGATGGCGGTGCCGGTGTCGGCGAAGAACAACGCGTCATCGGCGGCAAGAGCGCTGAGTGTCGCCGCGAGGTACTCCGGGCGGATCGGCTTGATGTGAGCGCCCTTGTCCACGAAGTGACGCATCCGCGCGTGGAACTGCTCAGTCTTCTCGACGCAGCGCTCAAGGAGGCCGCTGCTTGGCTTCGGGTCGACCAGACTTATCAGTGCGGTCAGTGATGCTCGGATGTCGCCGACCGCGCCGATCTCGACCGGGACGCGACGACCCAGACGACTCGCATCCTGGTCGATCTGGATAACCCGAACGTTCTTGTGGGGCAGGAACGGGCTGAACGGGAAGTCGGTGCCGAGCATCAACAGCACGTCCGCATGGTTGATGGCTTCCCAGCAGCCGCCATATCCCAGCAGCCCGGTCATCCCCACGGCATTGGGGTTGTCATGCTCGAGGAACTGCTTCCCTTTGAGCGAGTAGCCCACCGGAGCGCTCAGCTTCTCGGCCAGAGCCCGCACCTCTGCCGCAGCATCAGAGCATCCGAAACCCCCGAAGATCGCCACGGTGCCCGCGTGATTGATCACATCAGCGATCTCCGCAAGATCCTGCGCCGAGGCAGCCGAGTGCGGCGCTCGCGGCAGTCTCACCTCGAAGTGACGTTCGTGGTCTTCCGGCGCCGCCGCGGCGGCCACGTCGCCGGGGATCGAGATCACTGACGGGCCGCCGACCGACACCGCGGTCGTCAGTGCGGAGGTCACAACCGTACGAAGCTGATGAGGGTTGACCAGGCGACCGATGTAGACGGCGGTCGACTGAAAGAACTGGTACGGGTTGTTCTCTTCGATTGTCTGACTGTCCAGCAGACTCGAATCGGTGTCTCCGGCGAGCACGATGAGCGGCACCCTTTCCCGACGCGCGTCGATCATCCCGTTGATCAGATGCGCCACGCCAGGTCCGGCTGTCCCGCAGACGGCAACCGGAACTCCAGTCAGTCGCGCCTCCGCTACTGCGGCGAACGCGCCGTACTCCTCGTGCCGCACATGGACGAAGTCGACGCCGCCGTTTCGACGCATGGCGTCGATGACCGGATTGAGCGCGTCCCCGACGATGCCATAGCACCGTCGAACACCCGCGCTGATCAGCATTTCCCACAGTCGATCGCCCACGGTCTTAGCCATCTGAGCTACCTCCGACATCCGTACCCAGAGCCGAGCACGCGGGCACATGCTGGATCAGGCAGAGAGGAGACGCATCCGCCATATGGCTAGCGTCATCTGCTGGCTGCCAGCGTGACGTCATCGTCGAGCACCTTTGCCAACTGGGTGCGAGAGGTGATCCCGAGCTTCTTAAACACATTCCCGAGGTGGTACTGCACGGTGCGCGGGCTGAGGAACAGCCGGGTGGCAATCTCGGGATTGGTGAGGCCGTCAAGTGCGAGCCGAGCGATCTGCAGCTCTTGTGCGGTCAGGTCAATGCCGCGCTTCTGAGCTCGTCGGGGCACCGGCTCCCCCGCTGCGCGTAGTTCGATCAGGGCGCGGTCGGCGAACGCCTCGCATCCCATCTCGACAAAGCCACGATGCGCTTCCCTCAGCAGGGTGCGAGCCTCAGTTGTGCGCCGTTGTCGGCGCAGCCACTCGCCGTAGAGCAACTGGGCACGTGCGATGTCCAACCGTTGCGACGCATCGTCGAAGCAATGGATTGCTTCGCGATAGTCAGGATCACCGGCATCGTCGTCGGCAGCCAGGGCTCGTACCAATGCCGCGACACCACGCGCCCAATCTGTCGGTGTGACGTCGGCTTGCTCGCGCGTCCAATCGCGCAACCGGTCGAGCAGCGCCCGATCACCTGTCCTCGACGCTGCTTCTGCCAACTCGGGAACGACGAGCGGCCCGAACGCGATATCGATGCCTTCGAGGGCGACAAGCCCGGCCTCGCGGGCCAGGTCATGGCGTCCGAGCCCATTGTTCAGCAGGGCCAAGGCCCAATTGGCGCATGTGACGTGAAGCTGCACCCGCGATTGGACGGCCTCCTGGAGAACCCTGGCGATCGCACTCGTAGCGGCTGAGGTATCCCCGCGGTATGCCGCGAGAACCATTTCCGCGTATTGGAGACGTGGTGTGCCCGTCACCTCCGCAATGACTCGAGCCTCGTGGGCGAAGTCCTCGGCCGCCGCGAAGTCGCCCATGAGCGCGGCGGCACACACCAAGTTGTTGAGCCCGTGTTTCAGGTGCAGCGCGGCGCCAAGCTCACGGGCAACCTCGACCTGCTTGGCCGCGAGGTGGCGCCAACTCGCGGCGTCCCACGTCTCCAGCGCGAGCATCCAACTAACCCGCGACTGGATGAGCCAGTACCACTGGTCGATCAGCTCCGCGCCAGGGTCGGGGTCGAGGAACGCCCTGACCGCACGACTGAACAGTGGCGCCGAGACTTCTGCGCCATCGCAGTATCTGGTCGCGAACGCCTCAATGACGCGGTCCACTGGGCGAACCGGTTCGGTCGGTGCCGGCGCGGCAGCCACGGCGGCGGCGGCAAACCGGAGCCCGAAGGCGCCATGACGATCGCCGGTCCAGATCGATAAGCACAGCGCCTCTCCGAGGGCCTGTCGTGCTGCCTGCGGATCGAGCAGCTCGAACAGCTCGGCGGCCTCTGCGAACAGCCGAACGCCATCCTCGAGTTCACGGCGGTCAAAGGCGATCTGGCCACGAAGGCGCTTCAGCGCGCCGGCGCGCGCCGGGGACAGGCCTCCGGAATCAGCCACGGCAAGGAGGTTCAGCGCCGCCTCGAGATCGCCCACGTCCCGCTTGGCGGTGGCAGCCGCGAGAAGGCGCCTCGCCTGAACATCGACGTCGGGGGTGAGCGTGGCGGCCCACTCCAGGAACATGGCCGCGGCGGCCAGGCCTCCCCGGGCTTGAGCCCGTAGCGCGGTGTGCTCCAGCTCTCGAGCCACCTCCTCATCCAGCCCCTCAGTCGCGAGGGCTCGATGCCAGGTACGGCGGTCGGGGTCAGTTCGAGAGTCGGTAACCGTCGCCAGCGCGCCATGCACCTCGCGCTGCTCGGACAGTGACGCCGACCGGTAGACAGCGGAGCGGACGAGCGGATGACGAAACAAGACGCGGACCCCGATCTCGATGAGCGAGGCGTCGAGGGCCGCAATCAGCGCCTCGCGAGGAATGCCAAGGCCTTCCGCTGCCCGCCAGAACAGCGAGGGGCTGCCGGTGGGTTCGGCCGCCGCGAGTAGCAACAACTGCCGGGTCGGCGACGCGAGTAGATCCAGTCGACGTCGAAAGCTCTCTTCGATCCGGTCGGCAAGCGGCATGACGCTTGGCAGCGCGAAGCCGCCCGCGATGTCGGCCGGTGACACCCCCCGCGGCAGTTCCAACAGCGCCAACGGATTCCCGTGCGTTTCAGCGAGCAGCCGCTCCCGAACCAGCGGATCAAGCGGTCCGACGAAGGATGACTCGAGGAGAAGACGGGCTTCTGACTCATCGAGCCCTTCGATCACGAGCTCTGGGAGCTTGTGCAGCAGGGGGTCGGAGCGCCGGCCGGCGAAGACGATCCCCACTGCCTCTGCGTCCAAGCGCCTTGCCACCAGCGCCAACGCGTGGACCGACGCTTTGTCGAGCCACTGCTCGTCGTCAATCAGACAGATGATCGGCTGCTCCGAGGCGGCGTCGGACAGGAGAGTCAACACGGCAAGCGCTACCAGGAACGGATCAGGAAGAGGCGCGGCAAGAAGCCCGAATGCCACTTTCATCGCGTCGCGCTGAGGTGGTGGGAGCCGATCCACCCGGCCCAGCAGCGGACCGAGGACTTGGTGGAGCGCGGCGAATGCGAGCTCGGTGTCCGCCTGAACCCCAGTGCCAACCAGCACGCGGCAACCCTGCGCCTGCGAAGCTAGATGCTCGAGCAGCGCCGACTTGCCGATGCCCGCCTCGCCACGCAGCACCAGCACCCGGCTGTGGCCAGAGCGAACAGCGGCCACGAACTCGTCGAGCCGTGCCCGCTCCAATCGCCGGCCGACCAGCGGTCTCGACCACCTGACGGCGGCAGCTGGCGGCCCCGCGGGAGGCGGCCCCATGCTCGGAGAACCCATGATCGTGAACGTATTTGGCGAATCGTTGCGGGTATTCGGCTACGAGCACAAAGTGGGAGCCGACTGTTGGGTTACTGGCCCATCGCCTCCCAGACCAGCGTCACGGAGGATGTGGTCGTTGGTTCCACCCGCGCACCCACTGAGAGGCTCCGATGACCTCATCGATGACACCCGACGAAGCGGCCGAGACCGCCGCCCCGCTCGACGTCCTGCTGGTCGACGCCGCGTTCGGACCGATCCGGCGCTTCGCGCCCGACCTCTCGACGGCGAAGCTCGTGGCCGGCCTGGCACGACGCCCGCTGACCACCGCTCGGCGAGTGGGCGCGCTGGGCGCCGAAGCCGGCCGCATCGCCGCCGGCACCTCCACGTACGCGCCGTCGAAGCGCGACCGCCGCTTCGTCGATGCGGCGTGGACTGACAACCCGCTGCTGCGCCGCGTCCTGCAGTCCTATCTCGCGGCCGGCCAGACCGCCGAGCAGCTGGTCGCGGACGCCGAACTCGACTGGCGCGACGACCAGCGAGTCCGGTTCGTGGTCGACAACCTGGTCGAGGCGCTGGCGCCGAGCAACCTGCCGCTCGTCAACCCGGCATCGGCAAAGGCAGTCATCGACACCGGCGGCGCGAACGTCGTGCGCGGCGCCACCCAGTTCGTCAGGGACATGGCGTCGGCGCCGCGGATCCCGGAGATGGTCGACCGGTCGGCGTTCACCGTCGGCGACAACATCGCCGCCACGCCTGGCGCGGTCGTGCTGCGCACCGAGGTGTTCGAGCTGATCCAGTACACGCCGCAGACCGAGCAGGTGCGCGAGGTGCCGCTGCTGATCGTGCCGCCGACCATCAACAAGTACTACGCGCTCGATCTTGCGCAAGGACCGCAGCCTGGTCGAGTTCCTGGTGCAGGAGGGCCAGCAGGTGTTCGTGATGTCCTGGCGCAACCCGGACCCGCGGCACGCGAGCTGGAACTTCGACACCTACGTGCAGGCCATCCTCGACGCGCTGGACGCGGTCGAGCGGATCAGCGGCGTCGAGCGCACCGCGCTCGCCGGCATCTGCTCGGGCGGCATCCTCGCGAGCATGACCGCGGCGTACCTGTCGAGCACCGGGCAGCAGGACCGGCTCGCCGCGTTTGGCCTCGCGGTGACGGTCATCGACAGCGCCCGCGCCGGCGCCGACCTCGGCGCTCGCCGGCCGTCGGATGGCGCAGGCCGCGAAGGCGCTGTCGAAGCGGCGCGGCTACCTCGACGGACGCGCGCTCGCCGAGCTGTTCGCGTGGCTGCGTCCCGGCGACCTGGTGTGGAACTACTGGGTCAACAACTACCTGCTCGGCAAGAAGCCGCCGGCTTTCGACATCCTGTTCTGGAACGCCGACACGACCCGGATGACCGCCGGCCTGCACGCCGACTTCGTCGACCTGGCGCTGGACAACCTGCTCGCCGAGCCCGGTGCGATCACGGTGCTCGGCGTGCCGATCGACCTGTCGAGCATCCAGACCGACAGCCTACATCGTCGCCGGGATCGCCGACCACATCACGCCCTGGCAGAACTGCTACCGCACGACGCATCTGCTCGGCGGCACCTCACGCTTCGTCCTGTCGACCAGCGGGCACATCGCCGCGCTGGTCAACCCGCCCGGCAACCCGAAGTCGAGCTTCCAGGTGAACAAGGACAACCCGGCCGACCCGGCCGAGTGGCTTCGTACGGCCGAGACGCGAGCAGGGCACCTGGTGGACGCGACCTGTCGCCGTGGCTCGCCGATCGATGCGGCGCGCCTCAAGCCGGCGCCGAAGAGCTCGGTGGCGGTGGGCTTCGCCCGATCGTCGCGGCGCCCGGCACCTACGTCTTCGACAGCTGAGGAGAACGCAATGTTCGACGACATCGGCCGCTCGCGCGGCACCGACTACTTCCGCATCCGCGACCAGCTCACCGAGCAGGAGCGGACCTACCTCGACACGACGAGGACGGTTCGTCGACGACGAGGTGCTCCCGGTCATCAACGACTACTGGGAGCGCGCCGAGTTCCCGCGCGAGCTGGTCCGCAAGCTCGGCGCACTCGGCATCGTCGGTGATGGCATCCAGGGGTACGGCTGCCCGCAGATGAGCCCGATCGCGTGCGGACTGATCCACATGGAGCTCAACCGCGGAGACGGCAGCCTCGGCACGTTCCTTGGCGTGCAGGCCGGTTTGGCCATGCAGTCGATCGCGATGCTCGGATCCGAGGCGCAGAAGCAAGACTGGCTGCCGCGCGATGGCCCGAGCTCGAGGCCATCGGAGCGTTCGCGCTGACCGAGCCGACGCACGGTTCGGACTCGGTCGCGCTCGAGACGACCGCCCACCGCAACGGCGACGGTTGGGTCCTCAACGGGGCGAAGAAGTGGATCGGCAACGGATCGATCGCCGACGTCGTCGTGGTGTGGGCACGCGATGATGCCGACCACCAGGTGAAAGGCTTCCTGGTCGAGCCGGGCACCCCGGGATACGAAGCCCGCAAGATCGAGGGCAAGGGCTCGTTGCGCGCGGTGTGGCAGGCGGAGATCACGCTGACCAACGTTCGGGTCCCCGACGCCAACCGGCTACCTGGCGCGAACAGCTTCAAAGACACCGCCCGCGTGCTGGCCGGCACCCGCAACGCGGTCGCTTGGGGCGCGCTCGGGCACGCCACCGCGGCGTACGAGATCGCGGCGCAGTACTGCAGCGAGCGGACCCAGTTCGGCAAGCCGCTGATCAGCTTCCAGATCGTGCAGGACAAGCTGGTGAAGATGCTTGCCGAGGTGTGCTCGATGCAGCTGTACTGCCTGCGTCTCGGCCGGCTGATCGAGGAGGGCAACCTGACCGACACGATCGCGGCGATCGCGAAGATGAACAACACCCGCAAGGCACGACAGGTCGTCGCCGAGGCGCGCGATCTGCTCGGCGGGAACGGCATCCTGCTGGACTTCCACGTGATGCGGCACATGGCCGACATCGAGGCGCTGCACACCTACGAAGGCACCGAGACGATCCAGACGCTCATCGTCGGCCGCGACATCACCGGCGTCGGCGCGTTCGTGTGACGACACTGCGACGACGAGCCACGCTGCGGCGGGTGCGGGTGCTCGGCCAGGACGTCCGGGTCGCGGTGCGGCCCGGGACCGCGACCGGACCGCCACTGGTCCTGTGCAACGGGATCGGCGCCAGCCTCGATCTGCTCGAGCCGTTCGTCGCCGAGGCTGCCGCCCGACCTCGAGGTCGTGTCGTTCGACGTTCCCGGCGTCGGCGGATCTTCCCTGCCCGCGAGTGCCGTACAACTTCGCGCTGCTGTCCGATGCTGCTCGGACGGCTGCTCCGCGAGCTCGGATATGACACGGTCGACATGCTCGGGATCTCGTGGGGCGGTGGGCTCGCGCAGCAGTTCGCCTTCCAGAACCCGCGCCGCTGCCGGCGGCTCGTGCTGGTGAGCACCGGGACCGGCTCGCTCATGGTGCCGGCGCATCCGCGCGTGCTCGCCAAGATGTTGACCCCACGCCGCTACCGCGATCCTGACTTCGCAGTCTCGATCGCCGCGACTCTCTACGGCGGGCAGCTGCGCGACCAATCCACAATTGGCGCAGCGACTGCTGCACGACCAGTCGCGGCTCGGGTTCGCGCCGCGGCTACGTCGCTCCAGCTGGCAGCCGGGGCCGGCTGGACGAGCCTGCCGTTCCTGCCGATGCTGCGGCAACAAACTCTCGTCCTCGCCGGCAACGACGACCCGATCATCCCGCTCGTCAACGCCCGCATGATCAATCGCCTGCTGCCGCATTCCCGGCTGCACGTCTTCGACGACGGCCATCTGGGCCTGGTGACCTGCGCCGCCGAGCTCGGCCCGATGGTCGGCGAGCTTCCTTCGCGAGCCCGACTGAGCCGACTTGCTCAGAGCGGGCGAAGCACCGCCGCGCCAAGCCATTGGCAGGCCTGCAGCGCGAGCTCGACGTCCCGTCGCCGTGCGGTCAACGGTCGACCCAGCGCCTCCTCCGCCTTGCGGACGCGGTACTGCACTGTGTTCTTGTGCATGTGCAGTAACTGCGCAGCCGAGGTGAAGCTGCCGCCAGTCGGCAAGGAACGTCGAGAGCGTCTCGCGTAGCCGCGTCATTGACTCGTCCTGGCCGGCCAGCCCACCCAGCGTGTCCTGCACCCAGTCGGCAAGCGCATCCCGGTCCGCGCACATCAGCGCGACCGCTCCGACGTCCGCCCATGCTGTGACGGGTCGCTGCACCTCCGCGTCGGCAGTCATCGCCACGAGTTGAGCCTGGCGAGCCTGCCGATGCGACCGACGGAAACCTTCCGCGCCGGCGGCCGGATCTCCGAGGGCGATCCGCACACCATCATCTCAGGCGCCGCCACCGTCACCGGGCTGACGTTCGCCCGCGGCAGCCAGGCCCAGACCGTCGATTCATCGCGAACCACGGTCAGCGGCGCGCGGGGCCGGCCAGATCCTGAGCTAGCTGGACTGACAGCGCGCTCCACGCGCGCGAGCCGGTCGGCTGCCGGATGCCGTCGTCGCACTCCAGGCGACGAGTGCGAGGTGGACCTGGTCGAGCCGGTAGTTCAGCGTCTTCTCGACTTCGACGAGGTCGGCGACGTTGTTGCCGAGCAAGGCCGTGACGCGAGCCGAACGAGCCGCCGTACGGTTGCGCATCCAATCGTCGCGTTCCTGCTGGTAAGCAGCAACGACCTCTTCGGAGATGCGGTCGACGTAGGCGAACGCGACGGTCGACAGCTCCTCGGCCGCGGCGGCGACTGTGGCTGAGTCGAGATCCGCCCGCGCAATCTCGCCGAGCACCGCCTGCTGGAATGCCGCCTGGCCAAGCCGATAGGTACGCAGCAGCGCGGCGATGGGCACCCCGTGCTGAGCAAGGCGGCGCGCGTAATCGACCGCGGCCGCAGGCGCCCGCACCGTCTGCGGGATCTGGCCGCACCTCGAACACGCGCAGCACGGTCGAGACATTGTCGAGCACGCTCGCATTCAGCGACTCGACGAGTGCGGCGTCAGCGCCGAGCTCAGGCTCCTCTTCGAGGATGCGCACGGTGAGTGCCTTAGCCAGATCAGCGACGTGCGTCAGCAGCTCAGCCGCAATCGGCCGGAGGAGCTCGCCGGGATCAGCGGCCACAGCGCAGCTTCCCTCCGATCAGTCACAGCCTGGAATCCGTCGATCTTGTCAGCCGCGAGGCCGGTTCGTCGACGCACCTCCGCCGGCGTGCCCATTCTCACGCAATCTGCATCACGCAAACTCACGACTTCGGACTGCGAGCGATACGGTCGTCGTGAAGATGGCTTTCGCGACGATGGAGGCTCCGTGGAGGTAGCGATCACCGGACCGGACGCCGGGCAGGCTATACAACTCGGCCCGATCCGGATCCGGATTCTGGAAGACGGCAGCACGACCAACCATCGGTTGGGAATGGGCGAGATCACGGTGCCGCCTCACACTGACGGGCCGCCGCAACATCGCCATGCTCGCCATGACGAAGGCTTCTACGTCGTGTCAGGCACAGCCCGATTCACGGTCGGGGACGCCAGTCACGACGTGCCGGCCGGTTCGCTGGTCATGATCCCGACCGGTGCTCCACACACGTTCGCTAACCCCGGCGATGACGCAGTCGTGCTGCTCAACACGTTCACCCCGGACTTGTACGTGCAGTACTTCCGGGACCTGAAGACCATGCTCGACGCTGACCAGCCGCTGACACCAGAGCTCACGATCGAGGCCATGGCCCGCTATGCCACCGAACCGGCAACCGACTACGCCGACCAGTGAGGTCAGCATGACGCCATCGGCCGAATCGACGACCAGAACGCTCACGCTTGCCTCATTTGGGTCCGTTGACCTGACCGTTGATGAACGTGGTGACGGACGGGCGTACCTCGTGCTGCACGGCGGCGCAGGTCCCCAGTCGATGGCGCGCTTCTCCGATCTTCTTGCTGCGGCAGGCCACAACCGGGTGCTGACGCCCACTCATCCTGGATTCGGCGGCACTCCTCGCCCGGCGGGATTGAGCAGCATCGGCGGACTTGCCGCGGTGTACCTCGCGTACCTCGACGATCTTCAGCTCGAGAGCGTCACAGTTATCGGAAACTCCATCGGTGGCTGGATCGCCGCCGAGCTAGCGCTGCTGAACTCGCCGCGGATCAGCGATCTCATCCTCATCGACGCCGTCGGGATCGCGGTCGATGAGCACCCGGTCGCGGATGTCTCGTCACTATCGGTGCCCGAGATCATGGCTCTGTCCTTCTACGACCCGACGCCGTTCCGCGTCGATCCCGCCACGCTCCCGGACGCCCAGAAGGCGATCGTGGCCGGCAACAGTGCGGCCCTCGCCGTCTACGCCGGAACGCCCGCCATGGCTGACCCGATGCTGCTCGGCCGGCTGAGTGGCATCGCGGTGCCGACGCTCGTGCTGTGGGGAGACAGCGACCAGATCGTCATGCCCGACTATGGCCGCGCCTACGCCGCTGCCATCCCGCGAGCGCGGTTCCAGCTGCTCCCACGCACCGGACATATGCCTCAGATGGAGACTCCCGACGTCGTTGTCACCACGATTTCAGCGTCCGCCGACGGAGGGTCACGCGGCGACTGATTGCATTCATCTGCCGCGGCGCTCGTGTTCGACCCGGTTATGTCGATCAGACGGTATGAGGCGAGCCGGACACCATCGCTAGCGCCTGAACGAGCACCGGTCGATCCGCCGACCGGCGGTGCGCTCGGGTAGCGATACTGGTCCTGATCGTCGGGGTTGTCGTTTATGGCGTCAGCACCGCCCCGGGGTCCGAGCCCACCCGGCTACAGCGCCGCTCCTCGACGGCTGGCTGCAGAACAGCACCCTCATGCTGGCCGCCGCCATCGTCGGCTTCCGTGCCTGGCGGGTCGCCGCGAACCGGCTCGCCTGGGGTTGCATCGCTGCCGGGTTGGCGATGTACGGCATCGGCAACATCGTGTACTTCACCTACGTCCAGTACCAAGCAAGCCCACCCGCGCCCGTCACTGGCCGACTTCGCCTGGCTCGCCTGCTACCCTTCCTCTACGTCGGAGTCTTCCAGCTAGCGCGACAGCGCACGGCCGGCACCGGCCGGCTGTTGCGCATCGACAGCGCGATCAGCGCGCTCGGCCTGTCCGCGGTCGCGATGATCTGGTTCCGGGTCATGCTGCACGGGACCCACGGCAGCATCGGCGACGGTGCTCACGACGATGGCCTACCCGGTCGGCGACCTGATGTTCGTGCTCATCCTCGTCGGCAGCCTGGCGCTGAACGGCTGGCGGATCAACCGGTCTGGGCCTGGCTCGGGCTCCGGCCTGTGCCTGTTCGCCGCCGCCGACACCATCTACGCCATCCGCGTCGCGACCAACAGCTACCGAGCCGGCACGCTGCTCGACCCGATGTGGGCAGTCGCCGTCACGCTGATCGCGATCGCGGCCTGGCAGCGGCAGGACCGCGCACCGAGCATCCGCACCCATGGCTGGGCCGTACTGGTCGTCCCCACGATGTTCACCGCGACCGCACTTGCGCTGCTGGCGATCGTCGGGCACGGCTCGGGCTCGCTTCCGATCAGGGCGCTTGCCGCAGCCACCGTGCTCGCTGGCCTCGCCCGCGCCGCCTTCACCTTTCGCGAGATGCGCGCGTCTGGTGGTCAACGGTGTAGAAGCGCGAACCGACGAGCTCAGCGGCCTCGGCAACCGCCGCGCATTCGTCGAAGCGGTCGAGAAACGCGCCGCTGACCGGCCACGGGCACTTCTCGGTGATGCTGATCGACCTCGACCGCTTCAAAGAGGTCAATGACTCGCTCGGACACCTCGCCGGAGATCGGCTGCTCCATGAAGTCGGCATGCGACTTCAAGGCGCGGATGCGCCAGGGCGACATCCTGGCCCGACTCGGGGGCGACGAGTTCGCGATCCTGCTCGACAACACCTCCGCCCGGAGGATGCCCGCGTCATCGCGGAGCGACTGCGACTGGACCTGCAGCAGGCGTTCGTCAGCGACGGTATGACGATCTACTCCGACGCCAGTTGCGGCATCGCCGCGTGGCCGGACGCAGCCCGAACGGTCGGCGGGCTGCTGCAACGCGCTGACATCGCGATGTACGAGGCCAAGCGCGAACGGCTCGGTACGTGCGATCTACTCCCACGTCGACGAGGCGGACCTGACCGCGCCGCTTCGCCTCGTCGAAGAGCTTCGAGAAGCACTTGCGAGTCGCCAGCTCGTGCTGTTCTTCCAACCGAAGCTCGACCTGCAGACGGGCAGTCTGGATGGGGTCGAAGCGTTGGTCCGCTGGCAGCACCCGGCCCAGGGCTTGCTGATGCCCGACCAGTTCCTCCCCCAGGCCGAGCGCTACGGGCTCATGCGCCGGCTGGCAACCAGCGTCTTGACCCTTGCCCTGGACCAGATCGTCGAGTGGCGAGACGCCGGCCTCGACACCAACGTGGCAGTCAACATCTCCGTGTCCAACCTGCTCGACGTCGGGCTGCCGGACCAGATCCGTACCTTGCTCCAGATCCGCAATCTGCCGCCGTCATGCCTGATCTTGGAAGTCACCGAGACGACCCTTATGGTCGACCCGACCCGAGCCGCCGAGCTCCTCGACCGCCTGCAGGCAGTCGGCGTCAGGGTCTCGATCGATGACTACGGCACTGGCTACTCTTCGCTCGCGCGGCTTCGTCATCTGCCAGTCAACGAGCTCAAGCTCGACCGGTCCTTCCTTGCCGGCATCGGGAGCGACGCCAGGGCGGGCGCAATCGTCCGCTCGACCATCGAGCTCGCGCACTCCCTCGGACTGAGTCTGGTCGCAGAAGGCATCGAGACCGCGGCGGACGAGAACTTCTTGCGCGAGCTCTCGTGCGACTTCGGCCAGGGCTACCACCTCGCCCGACCCATGCCGGGATCACACCTGCTCGACTGGGCCGCAGAACACAACAAGGCGCCCACCCATATCTGACACGGCTGAACGCCGGATCCGCTGAGGCGTACCGCTTCGAACGGTCGTCACGAAGTCGCCGGTGCAGGATCCGGGTCGCCAGCGGACGCGAACAGGTATGACGTCGCGATGCTGCGGAACGGGCGCCACTTCTCGGCAAGCGCGAGAACCTCATCCTGACTGGGCAGGTGGTCGAGCTGGTAGGCGGCGCGGATCGCCTTGCGCAGCGCAAGGTCGCCTGGAAGGACGACATCGTCGCGCCGCAGTGCGACAAGTAGCGCTCCTTGCGCGGTCCAGGGGCCGATCCCTGGCACTGCTGTCAGCGCCGTGATGAAATCGTCGTCCGGCATCGTGCTCAGCTTGTCCGCGTCCAATCGGCCGTCGGTCAGTCGCTCCGCCAGGTCTCGCAGCGTGCTGACCTTGCGCCACGAGAGTCCGGCCGCTCGCAGCTGGTCCGGCTCGACCGTCAACAGCTCGCCAGGCGTGGGAAGGCGATCCTGGAACAGCGCCGTAATGCGCTCGACCGTCCGTCGAGTGGCCGCCACCGACAACTGCTGGCCGGTGACTTGGAAGAGCAGTGACCCGAACAGATCCATCGCGGGGAGGTCGTCGAGCCAGGCTCGTGGATCAAAGTCCGGCTGGCGATCGATGAGTTTCCCGACCACCGGATCGGCGCGGCGCAGATGAGTTTGCGCGCGCCGAAAGCGCGCCCGCCGTTCGGATGCCGGTGTCACTCGGCGTTGGCAACCGCGCGCAACGGCGCGAGGGCGCCACTCCAAGCCAACACCTCACCGATAAGTGAGTCGAGCGCCGGCTCCTGATGGCCGCCAGGCGCAAGGTCGGTGAAGTTTTGGAAGTCGGCGAACAGCGACAGGGCCACGTTCGTCCTCACATCCGCCATCTGGAGCTCGCCAGCGATCAGCCGAAGATGCTCAGCGGCTCTCGCGCCGCCAACCACACCGTAGGAGACCACGCCCATGGCCTTGTTGTTCCACTCCGCGTAGAGATAGTCAATCGCGTTCTTCAACACACCCGACGTCGAGTGGTTGTACTCAGGCGTGACGAAGATGAATCCGTCGAATTGGGCGATGGTGGCCGCCCACTCCAAGGTGTGGGGATTCTGATACTGACCCATCGACGGCGGCATCGGTTCGTCAAGGTGCGGCAGCGGGAAGTCAATGAGATCGATCAGCTCGAAGTCGACATCAGTCCGTTTGCTCGCGACCTCGAGCACCCACGCCGCTACTTGCTCGCCACGGCGACCGGGACGCGTGCTCCCAAGAATGACACCGATTCGGGTCACGTCAGCTCCTCATCTGTGGATTGGTTTGTCAGGCGTAGCGCTCAGGTGTCTGCCAACAGCCGAGTGGTCAGCACGATGTCGACCACATCGGGCACCGTCTCCACGCGGGCCCAATCCCGCTGTAGCTCACACGCCAAGGACACCCAGCTGATCGGCTTCGCGCCCGCCTGCACGATTCGCTCGAGCCCGGCCCGGTGCGCCTCGGGTGAGGTGCCTCCGACCGCATCGACGACTGGGTAAACTTCGAATCCCTCACGAATCGCGTCGAGCGCCGGGAACGCCAAGCACACCTCGGTCCACAGCGCGGTCATGATCAGTTTCTTGCGGCCCGTCGCCAGCACCGCGTCGTAAAACGCGGGGTTCTCCCACGAGTTGATCTCAGACCGGTCGATTTCCACAATGTCATCAAGAACCGCTTTCAGCTCCGGGACAGTCGGGGCCTGCCCTCTGCCGGCGACGCCGACGGTGGACAACACCACCGGCAAGTTAAACGCCTTCGCGAGCCTGGCGACCGACACGATGTTGTCGGTGAGGACGTTGCGGTCAATCGAGGTGACGGTGTTGAACTGGCTTGGCTGATAGTCGATGACGATGAGCGCCGAGTTCTGCGGCGTGAGCAGATGATCGGTGACCGGGTCTCGCCTGGCTGCATTGGATGAGTGGGGTTCGGTCATACACCCACACTGCTTCGCGGCTGCCCTCGACTACCCCAGGGAAACTCCCGGGCATCGAAGCCCGCAGCAGCGAATCGACCGTGACCGCTGACCGGAGCGGGCTCAGGACCGCTTCCGGCCGGCAGGAGACTCGCCGGTGTTTGCGGTTCGCGAGGCGTCACCGGCTTCTGCGAGCCGCTGGAGCATCGCACCCAAGCTGCGGGTTTCCTCGGCGGTGAGGTGGTCGAAGGCGCGTTTACGGACACTCCGAAGGTGATGGGGCCAGGCTCGACGAAGGGTAGAAAGGCCGGTCCTCGTCGCGGCAGCGAAGGTGTTCCGACCGTCACCTGAGCCTGACCCGGAGCCCGGACGCCGTTCGACGAGACCGGCTCTGGCCATTCCGTCGATCACCCTCGAGATCCGACTTGGCGACAAGCTCGTTCGATCGGCCAGATCCGACATCCGGAGTTGCCGATCAGGTGACTCTGAGAGGTGCATCAAGACCGAATACTCCGTCGAGCTCAGCCCGCAGGTTTGTTGAAGATCCTCATCGAGTGCCGGGCGCAACGTGAAGACAAGCCGCATCAAGCTGCGCCACACGCGTTCTTCGTCGGCGTTCAACGGCAAATCAGCCACCCCACTAGCGTGCCTTACGTTGCTCGCTGGCACGAGTGTCAACGCCGGTCGCTCCGGTACGAGTAGGTGTCGGTAGGCCCCGATGGTTCCAGCCGCACCCACATCGCTACCCCCGGGAAAACCCCTGGTGTGAACCATCGCTTGTCATGGCCATCGGTCGCTATATATGCTTGCGCAAGCAAACGTGCCTCGCCCGTATCGATGCTCAAAGTCGAACAGCGAAGGAGGGTCGGCAAGATGGCCTACCCGGCCGGCGGAGTCATTGACGCCAGCGAGAGTGCACATCCGGAGTTGTTGGGGCGCATGACGGAGCGCCGTTCGCTTGCCGACCTCGTGCGCAACGCCCGAGAAGGGAGAAGCGGCATCGTCGTGCTCCGGGGAGAAGCCGGAATCGGAAAGTCGGCTTTGCTCGAGGACCTCGCGGATAGCGCCCGAGACTGCCGTATCTGCCGAGCCGACGGCGTCGAATCCGAGATCGAACTTCCCTACGCCGGCTTGCAACAGCTTTGTGGTCCGGTCATCGACCGGCTGACTGACCTTCCCGTGCTTCACCGCAGCGCTCTCGAGAAAGTATTCGGGCTCAGCACCGGCTCGCCGCCCGATCGATTTCTCGTCGGAATGGCGGTGCTCGACCTGGTCGCGACGGTAGCTCAACAGCAGCCGCTGGTATGGCTCGTCGACGACGCCCAGTGGTTGGACCGATCCTCGGTACAGACGATTGCCTTTGCCGCTCGCCGGTTGCTTGCTGAGCGGGTCGTCGTTGCCATTGCAGCGCGGGACGCGGTCGACAACCGTGATCTCGCCGGGCTTCCGCAGATACGACTTGCGGGTCTGAACACCGAAGATGCCGGCAAGCTTCTCGATTCGGTTGTCAGCGGGCCGACCGACCCAGCGGTCCGGGACCGCATCATCGTGGAGACGCGCGGCAATCCGCTCGCGTTGCTCGAACTTCCGCGAACCTGGACCACAGCGGAATGGGTAGAGGGGCTCACGGAGTCTTCAGACGCGCCGCTCACTGGACAGCTTGAAGTTGCTTTCGCCAAGCGGTTGGCCGAACTGCCATCAGACACGCAGAGCTTTCTGACGTTGGCCGCGGCAGAGCCGCAGGGAGACCCGGCGCTGCTGTGGTCCGCAGCGCAGCTACTCGGACTCGATTGGAGTGCCGCTGCTCCGGCTGAAGCCGCCGGTCTGGTCGAGTTCGGGCGTCGCTTCTCCTTTCGTCATCCGCTCGTGCGCGCGGCCGCCTACCGAGCCGCACCAGTGCAGAAGCGCTTGGAGGTGCATCGCGCACTTGCCGAGGTGACTGATCCTGTCCTCGACGCCGACCGACGGGCATGGCACCGAGCGTGTTCGACCGTCGTCCACGACGAAGGTGTCGCAGTCGAGCTCGAGCAGTCGGCAGGCAGGGCGAAAGCTCGGGGCGGCCTACTTGCTGCCGCTGCGCTGCTGGAGCGGGCCGCCCTCCTCACACCCGGCGGCACCCGTCGAGCTGACCGAAGCCTGGCTGCGGCGAGGGCAAAGCGCGACGCGGGTGCGCTCGACGCGGCACTGCGGCTGCTCGGCACTTTGGACTCGGAGCCGCCATCTGAGCTTCGGAACGCCCTCGCCGAACAGTTGCGCGGCAAGATCGCCTTCGACCGACGACGCGGCGCGGCTGCTGCGAAGCTTCTGCTGGGAGCCGCCCAACGCCTTGAACCGTTCGATCCGGCGATGGCGCGCGACACGTATCTCGAGGCGCTCGCGGCAGCCGTTTGGGCGAGCGGCCCCGACGGTCAAGAGCTCACCCGCAAGGTCGCTGAGGCCGCTCTGGCCGCACCAACCGCCGACAAGATCCCGCGGACGGCTGACTTGCTTCTGGATGCGCTCGCCTGCCGGGTCACCGAAGGCTATGAGGCTGCCGCGCCCATGCTAACGACCGCACTTACGGCGGCCTGTCGCCACGATGTCGGTGTCGACGACGTCGAGGGCTTGTTGTGGCTAGCCGGGAATCGGGCCGCGGGAATCATCGCCATCGAGGCGTGGGACTACGAGACCGGGCGGGTCCTCGCCGAACGGCAGGTCAGGATCGCTCGGCACTCTGGCGCGCTGGTACAGCTGCAATTCGCCTTGAACTTTCTGGCTAACAACGTCGCGCTTACCGGCGACATCGCCGCTGCCGCCATGCTGGTCGAGGAGGAGCGGCTGCTGTCGGCCATGACCATGATCGCGCCCGTCGGTTATAGCAGCTTGCTGCTGGACGCATTCCGCGGCGACGCTGCCAAAGCAATCCCGATGATCGACGCAACCATCGCGACGGCGACCGAGGATGGGCTTGGGCGGATAGCAGCGTTCACGCATTACGTTAGCGCTGTTCTGTACAACGGGCTTGGTCGCCATGCAGAGGCGCTCGACTGTGCGCGGCGAGTGCTTGAGTGGGACGCGCTGGGCTACCAGACGCTCGCGATCGCCGAGCTTGCGGAGGCGGCGTCCCGGACCGGCGACGCTGCCCTGCTTGCCGGCGCGGCCGAATGGGTACGTGCGCGGGCGGCTGCGACGCCGACCGCCTGGGCGCTCGGAATCGCCGCACGGATCCACGCGCTGCAGGCCAACGTTGGCGACATCGCTGGTGCGCTTTATCGAGAGTCGATCGATCACTTGGCTAAGACACCATTGCGTGTGGAACTCGTCCGATCTCAGCTTCTCTACGGCGAGTGGCTGCGTCGGGCTGGCCGCCGAGGCGAGGCTCGCGACCAGCTGACAATCGCCCATACGGCGTTAGCTGAGATGGGGATGGGCGCCTTTGCCGAACGAGCTCGTCGCGAGTTGTCCGCCACGACGGGCCGGCGAATGCGCCGATACGTCGATGCTCCTTCAGCACAGCTCACCAATCAGGAACGCCAGATCGCCCAGCTCGTCCAACAAGGTCTGTCCAACCGTGAGATCGGCGGCCGCCTCTTTCTCAGCCCGCGAACTATCGAATGGCATCTCCGCAACATCTTCGCGAAGGCCGGGGTGTCCTCCCGCCGGCAGCTCAGGGACATGAGTCTTGCGGTTTAGCGGGCGAAGTTCCCGGGATGTGCTCCGGCTGAACCCGGGAAAACCCCTGGGGTAGTGGCCTGCTCGGACAACCATCCTTGCCACGAATCCGAGGAGGAGACATGACCGAGATCACGATGCCTGACTACGCTCCGGTCCCGCCCTCATCGTTGGGGCCGGCCCTCAACGATGACGGATACCACGTCGGACGGGTCGAGCGAAACCTGTTCTGGGTGACCGACGGCACCTACCAGTCCGCGTTCCTGGTGACCGACGACGGTGTTGTTCTGTTCGACGCGCCCCCAACCATCGGGCACAACTTGGGCCGTGCAGTCGATGAGATCGCTGCGTCAGAGGGCGTCCCGAACAAGGTGACACATCTGGTCTACTCCCACCACCACGCCGACCACGGTGGAGCCGCCAATCTCTTCGGTGACGACATCGTGCGTATCGGTCACGCCGAGACCCGCCGGCTGCTTCTCCGCGACAACGACCCGACCCGGCCCGCCCCAGACGTGACATTCGACGAGACCTACACCCTCGAGGTCGGCGGAGACCGAGTCGAGCTCGCGTTCCACGGACCGAACCACTCACCGGACAACATCTTCATCCACTTCCCGGACCACGACGCGTTGATGCTCATCGACATCGTCAACTCCGGCTGGGTGCCGATCTACAACCTCAACCTCTCTGATGATGCGCCCGGCTATATGGCTGCCCCCGAAATCGCGCTGACATACTCCTGGACGCACTACATAGGCGGTCACCTCGGGCGACTCGGGAGCCGCGACGACGTCGCCCTCCATCAGCAGTACATCCAGGACATCGTCGAGAGCAGCTACGCCGCCCTCGGGAGCGTTGACCCAACGAAGTACTACGCGAAGTACGGCGAGAACGTGTGGGCAGCGGTGCGGGGTTACCTCGACGAGGTCACTGCCGCTGCGGCTGAGCCAGTGATTGCGAAGTACACCGGCGTCCTCGCTTCCGCCGACGTCAAGGAGTTCACCTACAGCACGACGTTCACGATCATGCAGTCGATGCGACTCGATCTCGGCGCCGGTTCGCAGGTCCACCCGTGACAACGTCGCACTGTTCCTCGCCGCCGACGAGAGCTCGTACGTGACGGACATCGACCTTGTGGTCGACGGCGGCATGAGGGTGTGGTGACGACAGCCATGTGCCAGCCTGGGCCGCATCTCCGATGACCAGCACCGACACTCGCGCCGCGACCTCGGGTAGGGGCTGGGTGCGCGGCTCCGGCTTTTGGGTCGTGGTCTACGCGTTCCTCATCGTGATGGCCTTTGCCACACTTCCCAGCCCGCTTTACGGCATCTACCGAGTCCGGGACAACCTCTCGGCTTTCACGATCACCGTGATTTATGCGATCTGGGCGGGCGGCACGATAGCCACCCTGCTCGCGGTTCGATCGATCGCGGCGCGGATCGGGCGACGAGGCGTCATGCTCTGCGCCGTCGCAACAATGATGGTGGCGGCAGCGCTGCTCGCATCATGGAAGGCCTTGCCGGGCCTGCTTGTCGGGCGCCTGCTGACTGGAGTGGCAGTGGGCCTCGTCGCCGGCACTGCACTCAACTACCTCATCGAGTTACGAGTCCGTGCGAGCCCAAATACGTCGATCACCCCTCCCCGGATCATCGGCACGTCGGTGGAAGTCGGCGCGCTCGGAGTCGGCCCGCTCATTGCTGGCTGCCTTGCGCAATGGGTCAGTCACCCGCTGACCGTGCCATACGTCGTCTTCATCGCGTTGGGGGCAGTCTCGCTGATTGGCCTATCAACCGCGCCGGAGACAGGCACGCCGACGGCAGCAGCGACGACGACCCAACCGCCGGTCCCGTCCGTCACGCACGGTCAGGTTGCCGGTTCCCGCCGCAGCCGCGACCCTGTCGGCATTCGCAGCAAATGGTCTGTTCGCCGGGCTGTCGGGCCTGTTCCTGGCGACGACGTTCGGCAAACCGTCGCACGCGCTGTCTGGAGCCTCGCTGTTCCTGGTGTTTACCTGCGGAGTGGCATCCCAGTTAGCGACGAACCGGCTGGCCGCGGCACGCGTGCTCGGACTCGGCACCGCGTCGATGCTCATCGGTCTGGTGCTGCTCGTTGTTTCGGTCAGGCTCTCAACGCCGAGCCTCGCCTTGTTCTTGGTCGCGGGCGCGCTCATCGGCGCCGGCGCCGGGGCGGTCTTCAAGGGCACCACCGGAATCGTGCTCGAAACAAGCGCACCGGAAAACCGGCTGGCCATGACGTCCGACCTCTTGATCGCACTGTTCGTCGGGCTCTCGGTTCCCGTGATCGGCGCCGGAATCGCGCTCGACAGAGGCGCCAGCGCGCCCAACACTGTCTTCGGGTTCGCCATCCTCGTCGCGGTTGGCGTGTCCGCCTCGGGCTGGGCGCTGCTCGGACGCCGATTCAAAGAATCTCCCGAAGGAGGGGCCTCATGAGCGCCCAGATTGCTGTGGTGGTTGGTGCCGGAAGCGGGTTGGGACAAGCAACCGCCGTGAGACTCGGCAGCACCGGCGCGGTCGTCGTCGCCGTCGACCGCAACGAGGAGGGTCTGAGCAAGCTCCCTGACGACATCCGACGTGAGGTCGCGGACGCCACCGACCCTGCCGCGGCCACACCGCTCGTCGAACGGATCGTCGGGCAGGTCGGTCCCCCGGACATCCTGGTGAACACGGTGGGTGCCTACGACGTCAGCGACGCGCTCTCCGCCACAGCCGAGACGCTCAGCCGGATGTTCGACGTGAACGTCGGGCCGGCTTTGTGGCTGACGCAGGCGGTGGCGCCGCACATGACGAAGCGCGGATCCGGATCGATCGTGCACGTCACGGCGCGCCCCGGCATCGAGCCGACCCCAGGAGTTGCTGCGTACAGTGCCAGCAAGGCGGCACTCGCCCAACTCGTCCGTGTCCTCGACCTGGAGCTCCGACCTCAGGGAATTCGCGTGAACGCAGTCGCACCGGCGCTGATCGCCACGGAGAAGAACAAGGCGTGGGCGCCTCCTGAGGCCCTGGAGCACGCAGTGACTCCCGAGGCGATCGCGGAAGTGATCGCGTTTCTGGTCAGTGACGCAGCCGCACCGATCAGCGGCGCGATCGTGCCGACGTACGGCGCCTGAAAGCTCCGCCTTCCGTGACCGCAATATTATTCGACCAGTGACGTCCCGACACCCGCAAGCTGAACCAGGCCGGAGGTGGCCGGAGCCTCCGAGCGACTGGGAGGACACCCGCGCGACCTTCCACCTGTGGACCCAAGTCATCGGCAAGGTTCGTATGGCCCAGACGCCGGTCACGAGTCACTGGTGGAACACCCCGCTCTACCTGACTGCCACCGGCCTGACGACATCGCTGATCCCTCACGGCGTCGGACAAGGCTTCCAGATCGACTTCGATCTCGTCGAGCATCAGCTCCTCATCGTGACGACAGCGGGCGATCGGCGCCGTCATGCTCTCCGACCTGAATCGGTCGCCGACTTCTATCGCGGTGTCATGACATTGCTCGACGAGCTCGGCGTGCCGGTGCAGATCTGGACCATGCCGGTCGAGATCGCCGACGCCATCCCGTTCGACCAGGACGAGATCCACGCAAGCTACGACGCTGCGCAGGTCGAGCGGTTCTGGCACACGTTGGTCGAATCCAAGCGGGTCCTGGAGATCTTCCGAAGCCGGTTCGTCGGGAAGACAAGTCCCGTTCACCTCTTCTGGGGTGCGCTCGACCTAGCGACGAGCAGGTTTTCAGGACGGGAAGCCCCGCCCCATCCCGGCGGCGCACCGAACTGCGGACCTCACGTCATGCTCGAGGCGTACTCGCGGGAAGTCAGCAGCGCAGGATATTGGCCCGGCCCAACGGGCAACGGCTGCTACTACTCCTATACCTATCCCGAGCCAGCTGAGTTCCGGAGTTCAAGGGTCCAGCCGACGGACGCGGCGTACCAGCTGGATCTCGGTGAGTTCGTCCTTCCCTACGAGGCAGTCAGAACTGCTGATGACCCGGACCGGACGCTGCTTGCGTTCCTGCAGAGCACCTACGATGCGGCGGCCGACAGTGGCAGTTGGAGCCGAGCGCAGCTCGAGCGCCCGCGCGGTACGTGGAGCAGCGTCACCTGACGCGATTTCGCTGGTCGAGCGCTCATGTGGCGCGGACCGATCATCGGTCAGGAGTTACGCCGCCCTGTCGGGGGTATGACAAATCCTGTGATCGTGAGAGATGCGTGCATCGCGGGCCGCTACCGCCTGACCGCTCGGATCGCCGGCGGCGGGATGGGCGAGGTCTGGCGGGGTCGCGATGAGCGTCTCCAGCGTGCCATCGCGGTAAAGCTGTTGCGGCCTGAGCATGCCGACAGCGCCGAGTTTCGCGCCCGACTGCGGGTCGAGGCGCGAGCCGCGGCGTCGATCACGTCTGAGCGAGTGGTGGCGGTCTACGACTGGGGCGAGGAATGTGACGACGACGGTCGATGGATGTCGTTCATCGTCATGGAGCTGATCGACGGCGAGACGGTCTCGACACTCCTTGCCCGCGAATACACGCTGGCGCCACGTCACGTCGCCCGGCTGATCCAAGACGTCGCAACCGCGCTGATGCACGCCCACAGTTGCGGCGTCGTGCACCGCGACATCAAGCCCGCCAATCTCTTGATCGGGCGCGACGGCCGCGTCAAGGTGGCCGATTTCGGCATCGCGCGTGCTCAAGACGCCACCAGATTGACCGCGACAGGAGCGCTGCTCGGCACCGCGACGTACCTATCTCCGGAACAGGTGCATGGCCACTCTCTGACACCTGCGACCGACATCTTCAGTCTGGGAGTTGTTGCCTACCAGTGCTTGAGCGGTCAGCCGCCGTTTGTGGCGGACGGCGAGATCGCGACGGCTCTGGCCAGACTGCAGCACAGTGCGCCGCCGCTGCCCGCGACCGTGCCACTGGGAATCGCTGACCTCGTGACGGGGATGCTTGCCGAGGACCCCGACCTGCGTCCGAGCGCAGCGGTCATCTCCCAATCCGCCCTGGCCCCAGAAACCGATGTCGCACCAACCCGGGTGTTGCCCGTGGGTGCGCTCGCTGGCACGACTCGACTCATGCGGCCCACGCTCGGGGGGCGTCGACACGGCAGTCGTCGCTCGGTTGCGCTTGCGACGATCACCGGTTTGGTCCTCCTCGCGGGTGTGGCCCTGGCCCTGTCAGGCGCATTAGGGCACTCAGGCACGCAAGGTGGTTCTGGGACTCAGACACCGGCACCCCATGTTGCCGCGTCATCGACCGCCAACACGCCGACCGCACTCGCCCACGCGAGAACTGCCACCAAACCGTCAGCGAGTGCGGTCGTGGTGCCCGCACCCTCGACAGTCCACGGCCCGGGCCACGTCCCGCCTGGCCATGCCAAGGCCCACGGACCCAAGAACAAGCACGGCCACGGGCCGCCCGGGCCGGGACCCGGGCCTGGGAGTGGAGCCAAGGGAAAGTAACGACCCTCGCCGCAGACAGCGCTCAGTGCGCCACACGAGGACTGCTCGCGCGAACCCGGGACAGCTCTCCGCTGTCTACCGGGACGCCATCATGCCTGCAGCAGCGGCGATCCGACGCGGTGCGCGGTTCCGTCTCGGTCCACGAAGGCGAACTCCCGCAGCCCGTAGGGCGTGTCATGCGGCACGATGAAGCGGCCCTTCACCCCGGCAGCGGACCAGGCCGTGTAGAGCGCGTCAGCATCCGAGACGTAGAGATAAATCTCAGCACCGTCCCTGGTGCGGTCATGCTCAGGTGACTCACTGAGGTGGAGCTCGACGCCGTCGCGTTCGACAAAGCCATAGCGGTCGGGACCGTCGTAGGCACGAGCGGAGAAACCGAGTTTGCGGTAACGGCGCAGCGCGCGGTCGAGATCGCGTACTGCGATCACCGGGGCGACATGAGAGAAAGTGACGTCATCCATCCGCCGATTCTCCCGCAGCCAACTCAGCGGCCCACCCCGGCTGTGCAAGTGGCAGCATGATCCCTTGCAGGTGTCGGTGACCATCGAGAGTGGCGGGTTATGCCGGAGTTGAGGACGTACCGGTCCAAACGTGACGCGGCCAAAACCCCGGAGCCGGTGCCGGACGGCGACGCCGCCGGGTCCGGCGGTGACAAGTTCGTCATCCAGGAGCATCACGCCCGAGCATTGCACTGGGACTTCCGGCTAGAACGCGACGGCGTGCTGGTGTCGTGGGCGATCCCGAAGAACCTGCCCGTGGACCCAGCGACCAATCATCTCGCTGTGCATACCGAGGACCATCCGCTGGAGTACGCCAGCTTCGAGGGCAACATACCGGCCGGCGAGTACGGCGGCGGCTCGGTCAGCATCTGGGATCACGGCACCTATGAGTCCGAGAAGTGGTCCGACCGTGAGGTCAAGGTGGTGTTGTCCGGCAGCC
This sequence comes from uncultured Actinomycetota bacterium, assembly GCA_963814845.1. Taxonomy (GTDB): domain Bacteria; phylum Actinomycetota; class Actinomycetes; order JAFAQI01; family JAFAQI01; genus DATAUK01. The sequence goes on along the minus strand of CAWFEP010000008.1, from coordinate 73,197 downwards.
GGATCTCGGGACGCTACGTGCTGTTCAAGACCGGGTCAGGCGATCGTGACTGGATGGTGCACCGAATGGATCCACCCGAGGCTGGGTTCGTCCCAATGGCACAACGCATCGCGCCGATGCTCGTGACCTTGACTGACGGGCTGCCGAGCGACGACGCCAACTGGGGCTATGAGTTCAAGTGGGACGGCGTCCGCGCGGTTGTATATGTCGACGGCGGCCGCCCGCGCGCGATGTCGCGAAACGACAAGGACATCACTGCCACGTACCCCGAGCTTCGCACGATGGCCGCGTCGCTCGGCTCACGACGGGTTGTGCTGGACGGTGAGCTCGTCGCCCTGGACAAAGACGGTCGCCCATCGTTCAGCGCGCTACAAGCGCGGATGCATGTCGGCGATGACGCCGCGGTCCGTCGGCTGATGGCTCAGACGCCAGTCACCTACATGGTCTTCGACCTGCTCTACCTCGACGGGCGCTCGCTGCTCGACGCACCGTACTCAGAACGGCGCGGGCTTCTCGCAGACCTGAAGCTGTCGGGCGAGTCCTGGCAGACCCCACCGTGGTTTGCCGGAGACGGCAAGGCGGTCTTTGAGGCGTCGAAGGAGCAGCACCTCGAGGGCATCGTGATGAAGCGGCTGGATTCGACGTACTCCCCCGGCATCCGATCGAAGTCCTGGCTGAAGTTGAAGAATCAGCGGATGCAGGAGGTCGTGATCGCGGGCTGGAAGCCCGGTGAAGGCCACCGAGAGGGCTCCATTGGCTCGCTACTGTTAGGCGTGCTCAACGACGACGGGGACCTCATCTACGTCGGCAACGTCGGCACCGGGTTCACCGATGCAGCGCTGAAGTCGCTGGCCTCCGACCTCAAGCCGCTCGCCATTGGCGAGTCTCCGTTCTCGACGCCTATCCCGCGAGCCCAGGCGCGCGACGCGCACTGGGTGCAGCCGAGCCTGGTAGGCGAAGTCACCTTTGCCGAATGGACCCGCGACGGCCGGCTCCGGCAGCCCTCCTGGCGTGGGCTGCGTCCTGACAAACCAGCAAGCGACGTGCGTCGTGAGTCCTGATTCAGCAAAGGTCAACGTCGAAGTCGACGGACGGACACTCACCCTGACCAACCTCGACAAGGTGCTCTACCCGGAGGCGGGGTTCACCAAGGGCGAGGTCATCGACTACTACGCGAAAATCGCGCCGGTCATGCTGCCGCACCTGGCCAACCGAGCCGCCACCTTCAAGCGGTATCCGAATGGCGTCGACGGCAAGTTCTTCTTCGAGAAAAACATGCCGTCCCATGCGCCCTCATGGGTACGCAGCGTGACGTTGCCATCCCCGGGTTCGACGAAGTCCCGCGAAACCATTGACTACACCGTCATCCAGGACCTGCCCACGCTGGTGTGGGCGGCCAACCTCGCGGCGCTCGAGCTGCACATCCCGATGTGGCGGGTCGGGCCGCGCGGCAAAGTGCATCGACCCGGACCTGCTCGTGTTCGATCTTGACCCTGGACCGCCGGCGACGATCGTCGAGTGCTGCGAGGTCGCGCAGCTGCTGCGCACCGTGCTCGCCGAGGACGGGCTGACCGCGTACCCGAAGACCAGTGGCTCCAAAGGGCCTGCAGCTCTACGTCCCGGTGACGCGAGCGACCTGGCAGCACATCCACGCCTACGCCAAGCAGCTCGCGCAACGCCTCGCCGAGGAACGCGCCCGACCTCGTGGTCTGGCAGATGAAGAAGGACCTTCGAGACGGCAAGATCCTCATCGACTGGTCACAGAACAACGCCGCCAAGACCACGATCGCGCCCTACTCGCTGCGGGCCCGACCGCGGCCCACTGTGTCCACCCCGATCACCTGGGACGAGGTCGCCGAGTGCACCGCGCCTGACGACCTCGTCTACACCGCCGACCAAACCTTGCAACGAGTCGAAACCCACGGTGATCTGTTCGCCGATGTTGCCAAGAACGCGGCTCGCCTGCCCGACTGATCGCTAGCCCAGGGTTGCGCGGTTCTAGTGTCGAGCCGTGGAGGTGACCTCGCTGGCGTTCCGCACAGACCTCGCTCTGCTGCAGCTCGGTGGATCACAAATCACGGACTGCGGCGACCATCTCGTGGTGCGCTGTCCTGATAACCCGAGTTTCTGGTGGGGCAACTTCCTCCTGGCTGGTTCGGCGCGTTCCTCGACGACGTCCTCGTGAGCCAGCTCGGCCTGGTCTCAGCGAGCCCCGGCCTCGCCCGATTCCAAAGCGTCGAAACCCATCCGGCGCACCACGGCCGCGGTCTGGCCAGCACGCTGGTCCATGCCGCGAGTCAGTTCGGTTTCGCCGAGCTCGGCGCGCAGACACTCGTCATGGTTGCCGACCCGGACTACGTCGCGGTGCGCATCTATCGTGCACTCGGATTCATCGACGCAGAGATCCAGCTCCAGGCCGAACGGGGACCTTCGACCCGAGAACCTGCGACACGAGGCCCTTCGACGCCGCAGTCTTAACGCACAGCGCTCAGTTGCCGGCTTCCATGTCGACAGCGTTGATCCGGGTGGGTCGGATCGTGACCACGAGCCGCGTCGCGTCAGGCCCGTCGTACTCCCGCAAGTCAGCACCGTACTTGGCACCGACCTGTTGAGCGAAGGAGTAGTCGGAGTCCTCGGCGAGCTCAGCGTCCCCGCGTATTTCGAGGTACCGGCTTGGGCGCTCGCGATCGAGGATGAACAGGTTCACCGCGGGGTTGGCTCGAAGGTTCGACACCTTCTGCCGAGTGCTGTTCAGGGAGAGCGCCACCGAGTCGCTTCCGACGAGGAACCACACGGCCGACAGTTGCGGACGCCCATCAGGACCGATGGTCGCGAGAGTGGCGACGTCGGCTTGGAGCAGGTCGCGATGGCTTTCGGGGATGTCATCAATGTCCATGAGCACTAAATGCCCGCCACCAGCGCTCGCATTCCGGTCTTCGCCAGATTGGATGATGTCGCCTAGGCGCCTACCGTTGTGACTGGCCACGTTGGATAGTGGTGTCATGCAGATCGGAGTGGTCTTCCCGCAGACCGAGCTCGGCGCTGATGCCGGCGCGGTACGCGCGTACGCGCAAGGAGTCGAACACCTTGGCTTTCACCACCTGGCCGCCTACGACCACGTGCTCGGCGCGGATCCGACCGTCCACACCGGCTGGCAGGGTCCGTACGACGTCGAGACGACCTTCCACGAACCGCTCGTGCTCTTTGGCTACCTCGCGGCATTGACGTCGCTCGAACTCGTCACCGGCATCATCATTCTGCCGCAGCGACAAACCGCGCTCGTCGCCAAGCAGGCTGCCGAGGTTGACCTGCTCACTGGCGGTCGCTTCCGGCTCGGCGTCGGATTGGGCTGGAACGCCGTCGAGTACGACGCACTTGGCAAGGACTTCACGACTCGAGGGCGGCGCGCCGACGAGCAGGTCGAGTTGCTGCGGCGGTTGTGGACCGAACCGAGTGTGACCTTCGACGGTGTCGACGAGCACGTCACGGGCGCCGGAATCGCGCCACTGCCGATCCAGCGTCCGATCCCGATCTGGTTCGGCGCCCAGTCACCTGCGGCCTATCGGCGCGCGGGGCGGCTCGGCGATGGCTGGTTTCCCCAGGTTCGCCCGGGTCAAGGGCTCGACGAGGCACGCGCGATCGTCGAGGAGTCAGCTATCGCGGCCGGGCGGGACCCGAGCAGTCTCGGCATCGAAGGTCGAGTCAGTTGGGCCGGCAGCATCGGCGACCTGGCCGCGGAAGCAATTCGATGGCGCGAGAGCGGGGCGACGCACCTGTCGATCAACACCATGCGGGCAGGACCGGCAACCGTCGACGACCATCTCTCGGTCCTCACGCTGGTCGCCACGGAAATCGGGGTCAGCGAGTCGCGCTAAGTCGAGGGCTCTCCACTGAAGAACGGCATTCCCGCCCTCTTGCCGCGGCTTTCTAAAGTAAACCACTTGACATACTTTGCGATTGGCCGCATCGTTGAAGGATCTACTCACGAGCTGGAAGAGCCAAATGACCACATCGCCTGAATCGCCGGTCGAACGAGTCGGCGCATGACCGCGCTAGCACTCGGTGGCGTGGTCGGCGCTGTGATCTGCGCAGTGTGGTACGGACTGCTCGCCAAACCCTGACCGGGACAACGCGTCCCGCCCATAGCAGCTCACTCCGCGTCCCCACCGCCCCCAGCAACCTCTCAGCAAACTCTCAGCCTTGCCGGTCAACGTGAAGCTATGCCCATCTCGGGAGCGGCGTTGACGGAAAGTGACAGTGGCCAGCGCCCGACTCTCGCCGACGTCCCAGGCTGGTTCCGCCCGATCGACCGTGCCCTCTTCCGATTGGTGCTGGCGTGGCAGGTCGCTAACGAGCCGCCAGGGGACCTCGTCGAACTCGGCTGCTACCTCGGCAAGAGTGCAATCGTCATCGGCGAGTCGGTTCAGCCCGACGAAACGTTCACGGTCTGTGACCTTTTCGGCGATCGCGCCACAGACGCTGCGAACGCGGCCGAGAACGACGCGTCGTACGCGACATTGAACCGCGAACAGTTCGAACGCAACTACCTACAGTTCCATCCCCACCTGCCCGTTGTTCTGCAGCTCCCGACATCACACATCCTCGACCACGTCGCCGCCGATGCTGCGAGGTTCGTCCACGTCGATGCTTCGCACCTCTACGAGCACGTCGTGACCGACATCGCGTCCGCGGCAACGATGCTTCGCGAAGATGGCATCGTCGTCTTCGACGACTATCAGACTCCGCACACGCCAGGCGTTGCCGCTGCCGTCTGGGGCGCAACGGCCTTGGGCGGCCCTGTCCCGATCGCGCTGACAGCGAAGAAGTGGTACGGCACGTGGGGCGACCCGACGACGATGCACGACGTCATCGAAACCTGGGCGAGAGCCAACTCGGACTGCACCGTCCGGACCCAAACCATCGCCGGCCACAACGTGCTCCGGCTCAATCAACCCCGACACTCCTAGCCGGTCGAGGTTCAACAAGCCGCGCAGCGGTGACGCAGATGATCTTACTGTTCTAACTTGAGTAAGATGCTTGACAAATAGCAAAGCGTTTCGTAGGTTCAATTCGTGGCACGCCGTTGGTTGTTGGTTCGACGTCGTTACGTCGACTACAAACGGCTGACCAGCGCGCTGTGTCCGTCCTGACACCGCATCACTTTCCGGGTCGCTGATACCCGACCGTTCACTTCACTCCAGCCACGAAGCGCACGCAGCGCTATGTGGTTGACGCGCGCTCGCGTTGGCGTCTCGCGCGTCCAATCCGAAAGGACTTTCTATGACTGCCATCGATACCTCGGTCCGCCCACAGGTCCGCCAACTCGCCGGACGCATCGGAGCGGAACTGACCGGGATAGACGCCTCAAGCGATCTCTCGGAGGAGACCATCGCCTGGATCCGGCAAGCGTTGCTCGAGCACCGCGTCGTGTTCCTACGCGATCAGACGTTGGACTATGCCAGCGAGGTTCGTTTCGCCGAACGGTTCGGCTCCCTCACACTCGGGCACCCGACGATCGCCTCACCGCCGGACCAGCCGCTGCTCGAGGAGATCGACTCCCACAAGGGTGGTCCCGCCAACCAGTGGCACACCGACGTCACATTCGTCGACCGACCAGTGGCGTTCACGTTCTTGCACGGCGTGATCATCCCGGCTGTCGGCGGCGACACCGTGTGGGCGAACACGGTGGCTGCCTATCGGACGCTTCCTGAGGAGCTGCGCGAGTTCGCAGACAAGCTCCGCATCGTTCACACCAATGCGCACGACTACGCGCAGCCGCACTCGCGAGCTGAGGCAACAAACCCGCTGCTGACGGCGAGGCGACAGGAGTTCACCCGGACCGTCTACAAGACCGAGCATCCACTGGTGCGGGTCCACCCCGAGACCGGCGAACGCTCGCTCATTCTCGGCGGCTTCGCGCAGTCGGTAGTGGGGTTCGGGCCGCAGGCCTCACGCGATCTCATTCGCATCTTTCAGGATTACATCGTCAGGCCCGAAAACACCGTCCGTTGGCAATGGCGGGTCGGCGATATCGCCTTTTGGGACAACCGCGCCACGCAGCACATCGCGGTGTATGACTACGGCGACGCTCATCGCCGAGGCGAGCGCGTCACAGTCGCTGGCCCCGTCCCGGTTGGGGTCGACGGCAGGCTCTCGACCGCGCTCGAGGGCGACGCCAGCGAGTACTACGCCGCGAACGCCTGAGCAGTCTCCCAGGCCGCCTTGGCCACCAGGCCATCTGTCGATCTTGTCTACCCGTCTCCGATCCGGAACGAGGTTCCTCGTCATGACCACTACCACTACCACTACCTCTGACTCATCCCACCCGTCCGCAACGCCTGGCGAACGCGGCACCACCACCACCTTCCAGCGCCGTCGAAGGCGGCGTTGGATCGCGGCCGTTTCGGTCATCGCAGTCGCCGCAGTCGCGATCGTCGTCGTGGTCCTGACGACCGGCAGCTCGAGCTCCGAGCCGCAGTTCACCGTCGCGTACGGCCAGGGCAACGTTGCCAACTCTGACAGCGTGATCGACACTCAGCCTTCACTGCGCGGCACGATCCCGGCTCATTTGAAGTTCGTGCCGTTCAACGCTGGTGTCACGGCGATCGCCGAAATGCGAGGCGGCTCGCTGCAGGCCATCAGTGGCGTGGGAAACCCACCCGTCGTGGGCGCCATCGCCAACGGCACAGCAGTATCAGTCGTCATCGCGCAGAGCTTCGACGCAGACGCGCTGATCGTTCCAGCATCAGTCACCGCACCGGGCCAGCTCGCAGGGAAGTCGATCGGTGTGCTCGTTGGCTCGTCCGAAGACTTCGAGTTGCGTGGCTGGCTCGGACTGCAACACCTGACCAACTCGGTCAAGGTCGTCGGTCTCGCCAGCGAGCAAGCCGTCGCAGCGGCGTATCTCGCGGGCAAGCTGCAAGGCGCGTATGTCCAGGCTGGTCCCGAGGCACAGCTCGTCGCGAGAGGGGGTCACGCGCTGACGGACGCCCAGAAGATCGCAAAGCTCGGCATCCCCGGCCTCAACGTCGTTGCCGTGTCACAGAACCTGATCAAGAACAACCCCCAGGTTGTGCAGAAGTACGTGTGCGCCGAGGTCCAGGCGACGAAGGACTTCACCGGCCCGAATGCCGGCACGTATCTGAACCAAAGCGCCGCGGCGCAGGGCGTGCCCGGCAACCTGATTGTCAGCGCGACGAAGAGCTATCCGTTCATCCCGCTGAACCAGCAGCTCTATTGGCTCGGCAGCACTGCCAACGACACATCGAGCCCGATCGTCAAGGCATATGCACAGACCGCGACGTTCCTGCTCGGCCAAGGCCGGATCACCTCCGTCCCGTCGACCCAGGTGCTCGCGTCCCACATCGACTCGTCGTTCGTGAAGAACGCGCTCGCTGGTGACTGCTGATATGCCGAAGCAATCATCCGGCGCGTTGATGGCCCACCGTGGGTCTGACTCCGCATCATCACGCGCGCCGACTCACGGTGGCGGCGCGGCCATCCGCCTGGAGTCACTCGGGAAGACGTTCCGTCGCAACGGCCGGCGTACCGTCGCCTTCACTGGCGTCGATCTGACGGTCGAGCCCGGTGAGTTCGTCTGTCTGCTCGGACCATCAGGCTGCGGCAAGTCGACGTTGCTTCGGGTGGTGGCGGGAATTCTCGCCGCCGACGAAGGCACGGTCGCCGTCGGGTCCCGACCCATCAACGGGCCGGGACCCGACCGGGGGATGCTGTTCCAAACGCCACTGCTGTTCCCCTGGCTCACCGCCCGCGACAATGTGCTCTTCGGACCTCGCGCCCAACGGTCTCGGGGACTCATCGACCTTTCCGATGATGAGCTGCGTCACGAAGCCGACCTCATGCTGGCGACCGTGGGCCTCGCCGAGTTCGCCGAGGCGTTCCCCCACGAGCTGTCCGGTGGGATGCAACACCGAGCGGCGTTTGCCCGGGCCCTGATCACCCGGCCCGATGTGCTGTTGATGGACGAGCCATTCGGAGCGCTCGACGCCATCACCCGGCTCCGGATGCAACAGTTTCTGCTCTCAATCAGAGAGCAGTATCCGGTCACCATTCTGTTCGTCACGCACGACATCGAGGAGGCGATCTTGCTCGGCGACCGGGTCGCGGTGATGGGGGGACGCCCGCCTGGCATTGCAGAAGTGCTTGACATCCCGTTGGGTCGCCCCCGCGATGCACATGCGGTCGACACCCCCCATTTTCTCGCCACCAAACGCCATGTCCGTGGTCTCCTCAACATCTGAGGCGCCGACGACGGTGTGGCTGGACGACGCCACTGACCTCGCCTTCGCTCGCCAGCTCAGAAGACGGGCACAGCTTCGCCGCGTGCTTATCGGTACGTCAGGCGTCGCCGGATTCGTTGTTTTGTGGGAGATCGCTGCCCTCATCCTCAACGACTCGGTCATCTTCCCGACCGTGACCCAGACCGCGCACACGTTCGCGCATTATTTCAACCACCGCTATCCGAGCCTCAGCCCGCCGCTTTGGCAGGACTTGCTGATCAGCCTCCGCCGGATCCTCGTCGGGTTCGTCATCGGTGTCACCGCAGGCGTGCTCATTGGCGCGCTGATGTTTTCCAACCGCACCATCCGCCAGCTGACCGATCCGGTCATCGAGATCATCCGGCCGCTGCCACCGCTGGCGTTCATTCCGCTGCTCATCGTGTGGTTCGGGATAGGTGAACTGCCCAAAGAGGCGCTCATTGTGCTCGGGGTCGTACCGATCATGATCATCGCAACCCTCAGCGCCCTGGACGAGGTCACCGAGGACCTCAACTTGTGCGCGCTGACCCTTGGCGCCTCACCGGCATATGCACTGTGGCAGGTGCAAATCAGAGCGGCGCTGCCCGGCATCATCACCGGGATGAGGATCGCCCTGGGCGGGGCGTGGACGTCGATCGTGGCAGCAGAGATGCTCGCAGCGACAAGCGGTGTCGGCTTCCTCATCATGCAAGCCGGCAACTACCTCGACACCGCAATCGTGTTCTCCGGCATCATCACGATCGCGGCTGCCGAGCTCATCCTCGACGCCGGGCTACGGGCATTGCTGCGCGTCGCGGATCCCGCCAGACGCTAGGAGTCGGTGGCGGCAGGCGACCTGGGTCGGCATCGCACGTTGACGGCCGCGATCGGGTCACCGGCGTCGACCCGGTCGAGGCGGATCGGATCAGCGCCGGGGTTGTCGTATAGCCGGATGCCCTCGCCGAGGACGGCGCCCGTCGTCGTGACCTACTCCTCAACCAGGCCCCGGGAATGAGACCCCACTCATCCAGTCCATCTCATGGTTCGGTCCGGCCGCAAAGCCGTCCAGCGACATCGCGAAATGCCACAGCACCTTGGCGGCTGCGGTCTGCGGATCCGTGTCGCTCATGCGTCGCCTCCCAGATGGCTGTCAGACTCGGGAAAGCCGAGGCTAGTGACGCCGGCAGGACCGTGCGCCAGGCGCATCACGTTCGATGGTTACGCAGCGTCGTGAGCTCAGCGGCCGCCCATCGGCCGTCAACTCGCGCGTTAGGTGTTGGCGAAGTCCTTGCCGCGGATGAGGATCAGCGCGAGCACACCCGCGACGAACGCGATGATTGCGGCGACCAGGAAGATCCGATCGAGTCCGGACGCGAAGGCGGCGCGAGCGGTGGCCTCGACGAGCGGCCTTGTGTGCGCCGGCAGTGACTGCAACGCCTGGCTGAGCTCGCCGGACTGCAGCGCGGTCGCGATTGCGGCACTGTGTCCTTGAGTGGCAGGGTTGGCGCTGAGCCGTGACGTCACGACGTGGTGTGTCTGCGTGGCGAACAGCGTTCCCAGCAATGCGATGCCGGTCGCAATGCCGACCTGCCGGAAGGTGGAGTTGATGCCCGAGGCCATGCCCGCGCGTTGCGGCTGGACAACGCCGACGGCGGTCGACGCCAGTGGCGGGTTCACAAGCCCGACCCCCGCTCCGGCCACGATGAAGCCCGGGATGAGATGCGTCCAGTGGCTGGACACGGACAGCCCGCGCATCAGCATGATGCCGATGCTCACGATGATCAGTCCGGGCCCGACGAGTAACCGGACCGGTACGCGCGAGGTGAGCCGACCAGCGATCGTTGAGGTCAGGAGAATCCCGCCGGAAAGAACGAGCAGTCGCAGACCAGTGCCGAACGGGCTGTAGCCAAGGATGTCTTGGACATACAGCACCAGGTAGAGGAGCAACGAGAAGATCGACGCGCTGAGCCCGAAGGCCACGATCAGTCCGCCCGTGAACGTCGGGAGCCTGAACAGCTCCAGATCGAACATCGGCTGACGTCCCTTCACCTCCGCAACCAAGAACAGGACGATAAGAACCGCCGCGGCGACGAAGCAACCGATCACGCGGCCGCTCGAGAACGACCTCTCGTTGGACTCGATCAGCGCGTAGACCAGGCTGGCAAGCGCTGCCGTGAACGTGAGGAAGCCGAGCCAGTCAGGGCGCCGCGCCTGTTCGGCCTTGGACTCATCGATCTTGCGCAGGGTGATGACCAGCGCCACCACTCCAAGTGGAAGATTGACGAGAAATATCCATCGCCACGACAGCCCCGAGGTCAAGGCACCGCCCAGCAGCGGCCCGATCGCGACCGCCAGACCGGTGATCGCTCCCCAGATGCCGAACGCGACGCCGCGCTCCCTGCCACGGAACGCGTTGGCGAGCAATGCCAGCGAGACGGCAAACATCGTCGCACCGCCGATCCCTTGCACCGCGCGAGCAATCTCGAGAAACCGGATGTCCGTCGCGACGCCGCAGAGCAGCGAGGCGACGGTGAAGACGACCAACCCCATCGCGTACAGGCGCCGACGGCCGTACATGTCTGCCAGCGACCCAGTGGTGAGCAGCATCGCGGCCAGCGTCAAAGCGTATGCGTCGACCACCCACTGCAAGTCGGAGAACGACGCTGACAACGACATCTGGATGTCGGGGAGCGCGACATTGACGATCGTGATGTCCAGCAACAGCATGAACGTGCCGAGGCACACAGCGACCAGAGTCAGCCACTTGCTGTGAGCTGCTTGTGGGGCGTTGCCAGGAGGCTCCGCGCCGCCTGCGGCGCTCAACGCCGCGGGTTCTGCCGTTGTCACTGCGAGCGGTGGTTGTTGGCCGCGCGTCGTGCCTCGACGCGGCGAATGGCACGGTTTTGCGCTTCGCGTTCGTCGCGCACGCCGTAGGTCAACCCGTTCTGTCCAGGCATCGCTTGGGTGTTCAACTCACTTTCCACATACGACGGAGTCATTCCTCTCATTTGCCCACCACACACCCGGATACACCACTGTCACCGGTCGCGAGTCGCTTGAATATAAGACATCTCAGCGCAGGTCGCTACGTCGCGAAGAGCTGCTCGATGTCCGCGAACGCCTTGAACTCCAGGGCGTTGCCGGACGGATCCAGGAAGAACATCGTCCACTGCTCGCCTGGATCGCCCGCAAAACGCAGGTATGGCCGGATCACGAAGTTCACGTGCATGGCGTCAAGTCGCGCGGCCAACTCCTGAAACTGATCAACGGTCAGAACCACCCCGAAATGCGGCACGGGCACCTCATGACCATCGACGGCACTCATGCCCGCAACAGGCTCGAAGCCGACCGAGTCAGACACCTCGTGAGTCACCAGCTGATGACCGAACAGGTTCCAGTCTGTCCATCGGAGGTCGGATCTCCCCTGCGCGAGCCCCATCACGTCACCGTAGAAGTGTCTGGCGGCGTCGATGTCCACGACCGGTATCGCGAGATGGAACGGGGGCAAGCTGGCTGCTGTCGACATCTGGTGATCTCCCTATCGCCGGCTCATGCCGGCGTGACGGTCTTGCGGTTCACGATCACGACCCCGGCTGCGTCGAGCGTGTCGTAGTAGACGAAGCCAGATCCGTTCTCTCGCTCGCCTCGCATCATGACGTCGAGGCCGACTGCGGTTGCGTCAGCCACCGCGGTATCGAGATCCGCCTCGAACCCGAGATGGAACACTCCTTCGCCCTTGGCGTCGAGAAAACGACGCTGCGCGCAATCACGCTGGGGCGGCTCGCACAGCTGAAGCTGCACGTTGCCAAGATTGACGAACTTGTATTTCAACGCCATGAAGGCATCCGGGTCCGGCACCGACAGGACGGTGTATTGATCAAGCGGTGGATAGTCCTGCCATGGGCCGATCCCGATCGAGGTGTAGAAAGCGACCGAGGCGTCGATGTCGTGAACCACGATGCAGAGATGATGAAGCGTCTGAAGTGATTTGTTCACCATGCGTCCCGCTCCTTTCAGTGCTAGCTGTCGAGGTGGGGGTAGCGGTAGTCGGTGACGGACAGATGGTTGCGCTTGATCGACCTGGGGCTGGCGAAGCGGATCAGGTTCCATACTGTTCCGGCCTTGTCGTTGGTGCCCGAGGCTCGCGCGCCGCCGAACGGTTGCTGTCCCACAACCGATCCGGTGGGCTTGTCGTTGATGTAGTAATTCCCGGCGGCATAGCGCAAGATCTCATCGGCCTGCTGCTCGGCAACTCGGTCGTTGACGAAGACTGCACCCGTCAGGCCATAAGCGGTCGATGAATCGACGAGCCGCAGTGTGGCCGCCCAGTCTGCGTCGTCGTAGACGTAGGTGGTCAGCACCGGTGCGAACAACTCGTCGGTCATGAACGAAGACAGCGGATCGGTCACCTCCAGGATGGTCGGGTCGACGAACCAGCCAACCGAGTCGTCGGTGTTGCCACCGACAACGACGAGACCCTCGGCGCGGGCCCGGGCAAGTGCGGCTGCGTGCTTCGCGTGCTGGCGGGCATTGATGACCGCGCCGACGTAGGTGCTGGCCTCGGTCGGATCGCCGACCACCACTGACTCAGTCAACGTGACGAGTCGCTCCTTGAGTGACGGCCACATGCTGCGAGGCGCGTAGAGCCTGGAGGGCGCTGAGCACTTCTGACCTTGGTATTCGTATGCCCCCCGGATGCACGCGACCGCGAGCGCGTCCACGTCGGCGCTTGGGTGGGCCACGATGAAATCCTTGCCGCCGGTCTCCCCCACCACGCGCGGATAGTTGCGGTAGTTGGCGACGTTGTTGCCGACGGTGCGCCAGATGTGCTGGAACGTCGCGGTTGAGCCGGTGAAGTGCACGGCGGCAAGGTCGCGGTGCTTGAGGACCTCGGCGCCGATCTCCGCACCGTCGCCGTAGACCACGTTGACCACGCCATCCGGCAGCCCTGCCTCGCGCAGCAACTGCATCGACAGGTGAGCCACAAGCGAGGCGCTCTCGGCGGGCTTCCACACCACGGTGTTGCCGAGCAACGCCGGACCGAACGCAAGATTGTTCATGCAGGTGAAGTTGAACGGGGTGACCGCGAAGACGAAACCCTCAAGCGGTCGATATTCCGCCTGGTTCCACATCCCCGGCAGGGATCCGGGCTGCACGTCATACATCGCCAACATGTTTTTGACGTTGAACCGGATGAAATCGATGGTTTCGCAGGCGGCGTCGATGTCGGCCTGATAGGTCGTCTTGGACAGCTCCAACATCGTGGCGGCGTTCAGTCGGTCTCGCCACTGCCCGGATTGGAGCAGGTCAGCGGCACGCAGGAACGGTGCCGCACGTTGCTCCCACGGCAGCTCGCTCCACCACGTCGCCGCATCGGCAGCTGCCTCGATGGCCGCTTCAGCTTCGGCCCGGCCGCCGCTGTGAAACTGGCCGAGTGCAGTGGCGTGCTCATGGGGCGTGACGACCGCTCGCGCGCGACCAGTGAAGTCCTCCCGTCCACCGATCAGATGCGGAATGTCATAGCTGGCACCGCGTACCTCATCGAGCGCCTTGGCCGTTGTGGCCCGCTCAGGTGAGTCCAGCGCGTACCCGCGCGGGGTGGTCGGTCCGATCGGGAAGAGCCCGGTCCGGGCGGCAGGAACGCTCATCTTGTGGTCTCCCCGGAGTTGAGATGGGTCGCAGTCATTGGTGACCGTCCTAGGCTGTCACGGTGGGCTCCGAGATTGCGCAGGACCGGGCGCTCTGCAGTGACGTGACGGTCGTCGGCGCCGGCATCATTGGGGCCGCCTGCGCCTACGAGCTGGCGCGCCGCGGGCTCAACGTCACGGTGCTCGAAGCCTTCAACGGCCCTGCGGAGGGAAACTCCGGACGCTCGTTCGCCTCCGTACGCGGCCAATGGGCCGATTCGCTGAACATCGAAATCTCGTGGCGCAGCATCTGTCGCTACCGCGACTTCGCGGCCGACCATGGGCATGACGTGGGGTATCGACCAACCGGTTATCTCCTGCTGGTGCCAGCCACCAGCTGGGCCGAGCATCTTGCCGCTGTCGAACTGCAGCGAGCGCACGGGGTGCCGGTCGACGTCCTGAGCGTCGAAGCGGCGCAACGCATCACCCCGTTTGCCGGAGATGGCATCGCCGGCGCGACGTGGGGGTCGGCCGATGGCATGGTCGACCCGCACCTCGCGACTGCCGCGTTCCTGTCTATGGCGCGCGAGCTCGGCGCGCGGGTCTCCTACCGGCACCGCGTGACAGCGATCGAGACCAACCACGCCACGGCGGAATGGGTCCTGACCGCCGGCGACACGACCATCCGCAGCCAGCACGTGGTCAACGCCGCGGGTGGCTGGTCGGGTGAGCTGGCAGCGCTGGCGGGCTTGGTCGTGCCGGTGGTGCACTCGCGACGCAACATCTATTCGACCGCGCCCGGCGCCATCGCCAGGTCCCTCCCGATGACGATCGACCTTGCCACCGGGGTGTATCTGCGCAGCGACGGTCCGCGGTTGCTGTTCGGAGCAAGCCGGCCGGACGAGGTGGACGGCTACAACATCGCCCTGGACTGGCCGTGGATGGAGTCTGTGCTGGGAATCGCGGCCGAACGGTTCCCCTGGCTGTGCGACCTGCCGCTCGACCGCACCGGCGCCTGGGCCGGCACGTACGACAACTCCCCTGACCTGCGCGCAATCGTCGGGCCATATCCGGGTGCGCCGACGTGGATCAACGTGTGCGGGCTGTCTGGTCACGGCGTCATGCAAGCGCCTGAGCTCGGGCGCCTCGTCGCTGAGCAGGTCGTCGACGGCGCCATCACCAGCCTGGATGTCCGGAGCCTTCAGCTGGCGCGCTTCGACGGCGACGCGGCGCCGGTGCCGACCGCGATGGTCTACTGATCGCAACGATTCACCGTTCGATTCACGCTTGGTGCTGTGCTCGCGCGGATCGGTCGAGGATGTTCTGCGCATGGCGTATCACCGGGACATCGACCATGTGTCCGTCGCACCGTGAAGACCCCGGCGCGCACCTACTGCCGCTGCGACCACCCGGCTCGCCCAGTCGACCTCGTCGGCAGTGGGGCGAAAGGCATCCCGGACCACGTCGACCTGCGAAGGGTGAATGCAGGCCACTGCGTCGAACCCTGACGCCGCGGCGTCGTCAGCCTGCTCGGCAACGCCGGCGAGGTCGCTGATGTCGATGAACACCGAATCGATCGCCCAGACGCCGTTCGCTCCGGCGGCGAGCAACACCGATAGACCGGGCGTGCTGCGCGACATCGCGGAACCGACCATCGGGCAGTCGGCTTGATCGGCCACCCAGAGCAGCGACCAAGTCTTCAGCGCCCCACATGACTCCAACGACACCTGCGGCGTGATCTCGGGCGCCGCCAGCACGCCAACCGGCGTCTCGACGAGCGCGATCACCTGGAACGACGACAACGCCTGAATCTTGCGCTGCGACGTTCGGTCTTCGCGAACATCACCACGTCGTACGGTGTCGCCGCCGAGTGCGTCGAGATCGAGCGGACGTGGTCCTCCGTGCTGGCGCGTTGATGCGTACGACGGTGCTGCCGGGTCGAGCGCGGACTCTCGCAGCGCGCTCGGGCAAGCTCCTTGGCGGACGGCGCGACGCCGTCCTCGAGGTCGAGGATGACGCACGTCAGCGACCGCCGCCGCCTTCGCGAATCGGTCAGGGCGATCGGCCGGGCAGAACAGCATCGCCGGCCCTGGCAGCTGCCAGTCCAGCTGCCTCACCGGTCGGCTCCGGCTGGGTCGGCCCGTGGCCGCGCAGGTAGACCATCACCGTGCGCTTGAAGGTGATCACCACCTTGCCCTCCGGGGTGAATCCTTTCGTGCGAACCGTGACGAGCCCAGTTTGCGGCCGGCTTCGCGACTGGCGAGCCTCGACAGCACCTCGGAGCTCGAGTAGACCGTTTCGCCCTCGAACAGCGGATGGGGCAGCCGCACCTCGTCCCAGCCGAGGTTGGCGAAGACGTTCTGCGAGACGTCGGTCACCGACTGGCCGGTGACAAGCGCAAGAGTCAGGGTGGAGTTCGACCAGCGGCTGACCGAACTCCGTCTGGCTCGCGTAGTGGGCGTCGAAGTGCACCCGCGCAGTGTTCTGGGTCAGCATCGTGAACCACGTGTTGTCGGTCGCGCTCACGGTCCGGCCGAGTGGGTGGCGATAGACGTCACCGACCTCGAAGTCCTCGAAGTACCGGCCCTGCCAGCCGGCTCGCAGCGTCATGCGTGCCCCTCCCCTGGTCCGAAGGCTCCCCCGCCAGACCAGGTCACGGACGGTTGTCTCGTCGTAGCCAAGCAGTTCGGTGAACAGCTCGTCGGCGTTCTCATGTCGTCGCGGACGCCCGGCCATACGACCGGCGTCGTCGTCACCCACGCGAACCGGGCTCGCGACCTGAGCGTACCGTCCGAAGTGCGGGTGCTCGGTCGTGACGATCATGTCGCGCGCCGCCGTCTGTGGTTCGGCCAACGCCTCGGCCACGCTGTTGACCGGACCGCAAGGCACGCCGGCGGCGGCCAGCAACGTCAGCCACTCCTCGGCGCCGCGACTGGCGAAGATCTCATCGAGAATCGCCTGCAGCTCAGCGGCTTCGCCCTACGCTCCGCGAAGCCGACGAACCTCGGATCGCTGGCGAGATCGGGCCGGCCGAGCACCTCGAGCCAGTCGCGGGAAGAACTTCTCCTTCGCACAGGCGACCACGATCCACCGATCCGCGGTCGTTGAACGCCTGGAACGGCACCAGCGACGGGTGCGCGGATCGGCCCTTACGCTGCGGCACGAACCCCTCCGGTGAGATGCCAGGTCGCCTGGTAGGACAACATCGAGAGCGCGGTATCGAACAACGACACGTCACAGTCCGCACCGACGCCGTCGCGGCGCGCGGCGTGCAGCTCCGGCCAGGATGGCCATGCCCGGCGACCAGTCCGCCGGAGAAGTCGACCATCGACAAGCCTGACTTGCTCGGCGGGCCCTCCGGCTCACCGGTCAACGACATCCATCCGGCGATGCCCTGAAGCACGTAGTCATAACCCGGCTCGTCGCGGCTCGGGCCGGTCATGCCGAACGCGCTCAGCGAGCAGCAGACGATCGCCGGGTTGAGCTCGCGCAGGTCGTCGTAGCGTGATCCCGATCTTCGCCGGCACGTCCCCACGGAGGTTGGAGTAGACGACGTCGCTGACGCGTACCAGATCCTCGAACACCCGTCGGCCGGCCGGCTGCGCAAGGTCCAGGCTCAGACTCTTCTTGTTGCGGTTGAACGTCTCGAAGAACAGGCTGTCCTCGCCCGTCCTGGAACGGCGGCATGTACCGACCGACGTCGCCTCCGGTTCGCGGCATCCTCGATCTTGATGACCTCGGCGCCGAGGTCGGCGAGGTGGACGCTGCCGAACGGACCAGCGCCGAACTGCTCGATCGCGAGGATCCGCACATCCTCGAGCGGCTTCACGGCAGCACCGTCGTTGCCTCGCCACGAGCACGCACGAGGGCGGCCGTGCGCGCCATCTCGTTGCCGACGATCATCATGCCTTCGTCACCGCCCATACCCGGCTTGGCCAGAATCTGGTCTGCCCCGCAGGCCATCGCAACATGCGCGGTCACCTGAGCAGAGCGATCAGTCTCGTTGCACGTCCCGCCGCAATACGCGGCCAGGCCGTTGCGCGCGAACGAGCAGCAGCGCCTCGGCGGTGTGGTTGACCCCGCCGAGATCTGGCGTCTTGACGTGAATCATATCGGCAGCTTGCGCCGTGACGAACACCTCGATGTCGGCGAGCGTGTTGCACCATTCGTCCACCACCAGCTCGACCGGTGAACCGAGACGGCGTAGCTCGGTTCGAAGCGAGGCCAGCGCCGCGACTTGCCCGTCACGGCTACCGGCATCGACCGGATGCTCGATCCGGAGGCGGAAGGGCGCCGCTCGCACACCAAGCTCGGCGAGATACGTCGCCATCCGCATGATGTCCGCATCGAAGATCAAGCCGATCGTGCCGTACGTGTCGAAGTGCAGCGTCGGCTCGTAGTCCGGCCGCCGCCGCAGAGCGAGCACCCGATCACGGACCCAGGTCACATAGTCAGCAAGCAACTCACCGCGCACACCGAGCTTGCCCTCAACACTGTTGATCAAGCCGTGCGGCAACGCGCCGGCTTCCTTGAGAATCATCTTGTCGACCGAGTCGTGCCGCTCGTCGCCCGACTGCACGAACATCGGCACCGGTGCGATGTCGATCCCGGTGTCGTACTCGTCCCGAACAACCTCGGCCATCGTCATGTACCGACGCGTGCCACCGCATCGAGGATCGCCTGGCTCACGCCATATCGAACCGCTGTGTGCAACGGCCGGCCATCGGCCTGGATCGTGTCGATCCTCGCCGTCATCGCCCGGAAGCTGTCCGCCTCGGCGCCCACCAGCAGGGGCGCAACATGCTCAGCCACTGCGGTCGCAGCCGCCGCCGATGAGAACACTGGATCTCGTCCCCCGGCTCCCGAATACTGCACACTCGCGCAGTCGCCGTGCGCGATGTCGCCGTTATCCAAGACGAGCAACACGGACAACGCCTCGCCGGGTTGGCGGATATCACTGAACCCCGGCGTCAGTGGCTTGCCGACGTAGCCGAATCCGTCATGCGTCGCGCCTTCCCGGATCGCGAGCTGATCGTCGGCGAAGAAGCCAGTGCGCCCCGGCACGGTCAGGATGTCCACGATGCGACGCATGGTCATCAGCACGGTCCCTTTCTCACGGCAAGCCTCATCAACGACGCCCGCCGCGGATCGCGTGTAAGACATGGGGATAGCCAGTGGGATCGACGAGTGCGTCGATCAGAACCGGCCCCGGCACTTCGAGACTGCTCAGAACCGCCTCGTCGAGCTCGTGGCCGGTCGCGACCCGATGTGCCGGCACCCCGCACCCGGAAGCAACCGCGGCAAAGTCCGTCGCTCGGTAGGCAACCGCGCTGTCTCCGCCATGACCCGTCGGGCGCTGTTTGATCTTGATCAGGCTCAGCGCACTGTCGTTGAAGACCACCACCGTGACGCGCAGTGCCAGCCGCGCAAGCGTCTCAAGCTCAGCGAGCACCATGCCGAGGCCACCGTCACCGACGAAACAGAACACTCGGACGTCTGGAGTCGCTAACGCAGCCGCAATCGCTGCAGGCAGCGCAAAACCCATTGTCGCAAGACCGGACGAAACCAGCAGCTCGCCGGGGTTATCGGCTGACCACAACGGCATCGCGACGAGCATGTGAGCGCCGGCGTCGACAGTCGCGACGGAGCCCGGTGGCGCGATCTCGCGTACTCGACTGACGACATCCCACGGCGCCAGCCCTGACCGCGAGGTCGGTCCGTCGACCAGTGCGGCCAAACCCTGACCGCGGTGATGCTGCGCAAACGACGCGTCCCAGCCATCCGTCAGGGGATCTGAGCCCGCCGATCAACTCCGAAAGCGGCCCGACCACCTCTATCGCGGGCTCGTAGTACGGGCTGTCCTCCGGCCAGCCGCTCAGGGCGACAACTGGCGCGGCGTAGGGCCACGACGCCGGGATCAGCTCGACGGCGTCGAGGCCGATCGCGAGGATGACGTCTGCCGCGTCTAAGACGGGCCCTTCGATAGTGGCTCCGGTGAGCAGCCCGGCCGCATTCGGCGAACTGTCGGCGACGACACCCGCGGCTTTGTAGGTCTGGAGCACTGGCATGTTCGTCCCGACTCAGAAGCTGGCGGATTTCGGCGGTGGCGTGCCTCGCGCCGAGGCCAACGACCACCACCGGTCGGTTCGCACGAGCGAGAGCCACGTTCGCCTCGGCGAGACTGCCGCTTGGGCGGATGGGCTCCGGGGGCCGCCGACTGCCGGGACGCACTGGGGTCGATGTCCAGATGGACTGGGCCCGGTCGGGGCGACATCGCCGAGGTGAGTGCCGCCGAGATGGTCTGCTCGACCTCACACCCACCGAACGGCG
This sequence comes from uncultured Actinomycetota bacterium, assembly GCA_963814845.1. Lineage (GTDB taxonomy): Bacteria > Actinomycetota > Actinomycetes > JAFAQI01 > JAFAQI01 > DATAUK01. The sequence goes on along the minus strand of CAWFEP010000008.1, from coordinate 52,982 downwards.
TGCTCCATTTCGTGACCGGGCTCAAACAGCGCGGCCTGGTCTAGACGTTGGTGTGAAATCCGCGACCGCCTCTGACACCGGCACCGCATCGGAGAGCACGATGACGGCTTGGCGATCGAGCATCGCCTGCGCGACGCCGTTGATGCTGCTCGCCGCACCCGGCCCGCGCGTCACGACGCATGCGGTGGGAGTGCGGGTCAGCTCGCTGTAGACGCCGGCCATCACCGCCGCAGCGGTCTCGGTGTGGGTCAACACAAACCGCAGGCCGGCGGCGTCAGCCGCACCAATGATCTCCAGGTTGTTGCCGCCGCCGGGCACGCCGAACATCACGTCCGACCCGGCGCGTGACACTGCCTCCGCGGCCGACTGCGCGAGCCCTGCAACATCACCCATCGATTTCTCGTCAGCCCATCCGGAACGGGTCGCGCGTCGCGCCTTCAAGCTCGATCCAGACCGCTTTGGTTTCGGTGTACTCCTTCACCGCAGCGATGCCGTTCTCACGCCCCCAGCCGCTGGATCCGACACCACCGAACGGCACGTTCGGAGCGACGACCCGGTAGGAGTTGACCCACACCGTGCCGACGCGCAGCTGGTGGGCGACCCGGTGCGCGCGACCCAGGTCGCGAGTCCAGACCCCGGCGGCGAGGCCATATCTGGTGTCATTCGCGAGCGCGATCGCCTCGGCCTCCTCGGTGAACGTCAGGACCGACAAGACCGGCCCGAAGATCTCCTCTCGGGCCACCTCCATGTCTGGCGTCACGCCGGTCAAAACAGTGGGTTCGAAGAACAGCTCGCCAGTCTCGTCACTTCGCCGGCCACCGGCCGCCACCGTGACCCCGGCGCCAACAGCCCGCTCGATGAAGCCGAGCACCGTCGCCATCTGGTTGGCGTTGGCCAGTGGGCCCATCTCGGTCGCGGGATCGAGCGGATCACCCAGCACGATCGTTCCCGCCCGGTCAGCGAGCTTGCGGATCAGCTCATCGTGCACGCTGTGGTGCACGATGAGGCGCGAGCCCGCGATGCAGGTTTGACCGGTCGCTGCGAAGATTCCCGCGATGACCCCGTTGCACACGGCGTCGAGATCGGAGTCCGGGAACACAAGTTGGGCGGACTTCCCACCCAGCTCCAACGATGTCCGGGTCAGGTTCTCGGCTGCTGCCCGCGCTACGGCTTTCCCCACTGCGGTCGAGCCGGTGAACGCGATCCGGTCGACGCCGGGGTGGGCAACGAGTGCCTGACCCACCTCAGGTCCGTTGCCAGTGACGACGTTGAACACGCCCGGCGGAAAGCCGGCCTCGAGCACGCGCTTTCCCAGCTCCAACGTCGACACCGGTGTGTAGTCAGACGGCTTCACCACGAGCACACAGCCTGCCGCGAGCGCCGGCGCGAGCTTCCACATCAACAACAGCAGCGGGGAGTTCCACGGCACGATCGCACCGACCACGCCAGCAGGCTCATGGCGGGTGTAGATCAGAAAATTGGTCCGGTCCGACGGGATCGTCTCGCCTTCGAGCTTGTCAGCTATGCCCGCGAAATAGTCCAGCCACTTCGGCAGGTATTGCATCTGGCCGAGCATCTCGCGGAGCAGTTTGCCGTTGTCACGAGTCTCGATCTCAGCCAGGGCCTGCGCGTCACGAGCGATCAGTGCGCCGAGCCGTCGCATCAGGTCCGCCCGCTCGAAGCCGGTCATGGCGCCCCATGGACCGGCAAGCGCGGCTCGCGCGGCCGCGACAGCGGCGTCGACGTCCGCCGCGCCAGCGTCGGCCACCGTCGCCCAAGGTGCGCCGGTGTAGGGATTGTCGCTGTCATATGTCCGGTCACCGGCCGCCGGCGACCAACCGTCGCCAATCAGCAGCTGATACTCGGGCAACTCGGTTGCCGTCACAGCAGGCTCCCACCATTCGTGTCGCCGGTGTTCGGGTTCATGAGGCGGCCGGTCCGGCGAGACCCGTCTCGAACTCGCGGCGCACTCTGGCCGGATCGACGAATGGTGACGGTCCCGGCCACTCACGACCACTCAGCTCGACTTCGATTACACCCGGCCGGTCAAGGTCGACGAGTGCTCGGCGCAACTCGTCACCGCTGTCCACTCGACGTCCCGACATACCACCGAGAGCCACGGCGACTTCGCTGAAGCGAGTGGGTCCGCTAAGTGGCTGGCCCCCGGTGATGGCATACGCACCATCGCAGAGCACGACAGTCAGCAGGTTGTGCGGCCGGTAGGCCGACACCGACCACAACGCACCTGCACCCATCAGCAGCTCGCCGTCGCCGAGCAATGCCACGACTGTGCGTTCGGGCACGGCCTCGGCGACGCCCATAGCGGTCGCAAGGGCCGAACCCATCGAGGCACCGAGATAGAGGTGCGGTCCGTCGTTCGACGCTAACCGCAGCGCTGACGTCGCCGTGCCGAGCGACGACACGCACACCGCGTCGGGCAGCGTCGCCACAATCACAGTCGCGACCTCAGTGGCTTTCACGACCACCACCTAGCTCTGCCTCAAGCAGCATCGCGGTGCACTCGCCAGCTTCATATGCAAGCGTCAGTACGCCCTCGGTCACCTGGGCGGCAGCCGCCGCGACGCGTAGCGCAAACGCCTGGATGCCTAAGGCGTTGAGCAACGGAACAGTCGCGCGACCCATGGGCACTTGGCTGGGATTGGCCTCACCGAGCGTGCCTCGCATCGACACGACGAGCGGGATGCCCAGCCGGTAGGGCACGACCAAGCTCCCCAATGCGTTGATCGCATTGCCCAGACCCGAGCTCTGCATCAAGACAACCGGTCGCTTCCCTGCGATCCGCTGACCAGCGGCATAACCAACGCACTCCTCCTCGCGGGTCAGCGAGCGGAGGCAGACATTGCACTCGGCCAAGCGTTGCAGGATCCCCTGAAGCCGGGTGTCCGGCACGAAGGCCGCGACTGTCACGCCACGTCGGACCAACGTGTCGGCGACTGCCGTGGACCAGTCGAGCGGGGACGTCGCTTGGCGCGCAGCGTCGTCGGCCTCGCGATCGTCCATGGGCCCTCATTCGGTCGTGCCCGGTAGCCCGACTCTCAGCCCCGCGCCTAGATCATGTGGACAATATCTTATTTTATGCGGGCGTCGCCACCCGTCACGACCCCGTCGCATCCTGCCGAGCCACGGATCAAATCGACGAATCTGGCGGTGTCGACATTGCCGCCCGAGATGACAATCCCGACTCTCGCGTCGTTAAGAGACAACCGCCCGGCCAGCACCGCAGCAACAGCTGCGGCCCCGCTCGGCTCAACGACGATCTTCATCCGATCAAAGAGAAAGCCCATCGCCGCAACAATTTCCTCGTCGGTGACGAGGACAATCTCATCGACGAGGCGCCGGTTGATCGAGAAGGTCAGCTCGCCAGGGCAGTCCACCGCGAGCCCATCGGCAATCGTGCGCGGCATCGGGATGCGCACGCGCTCTCCCGCCGCGATCGACTGCGCGTGGTCGTTTCCCGCCACCGGCTCCACTCCGATCACCCTGAGGCCGGGCCGACCGGAGGTCATGGCCGTCGCCACGCCGGCCATCAGCCCGCCACCGCCGAGTGGCGCGATCACGACGTCGAGCGGAGGTGCCTGTGCCAGCAGCTCAAGACCGACTGTGCCTTGCCCGGCAATGACATCCGGATGTTCGTACGGGGGGATCAACGCCATGCCGCCCGACGCCGCGAGCTGCTCACCGAGCGCCTTGCGGTCTTCGGTGTAGCGGTCGTAGCTGACGACCTCACCGCCGTAGGACCGAACCGCGGCGACCTTGCTCGCCGGCGCGTCTGCAGGCATGAGGACGACAGCCCGTACTCCGAATTCCCGCGCCGCAAGGGACAGCGCCTGACCATGGTTACCCGAGGAGTACGTCGCGACGCCGCGGTTGCGCTGGTCGGCGCTCAAGCAAGCGATTGCGTTGTATGCGCCCCGAAACTTGAATGCGCCGGCCCGCTGAAAGCTCTCGCACTTGAGAAAGATCTGGGCGCCAGCCCGGTTGTCCAGCGTGGCGGAGGTCAGGACGGGAGTCAGATGCGCATGACCCCGCAGCCGTTCGGCCGCAGCCCGATTCTCGAAATATCCACGATCGGGTCGCTGCTCATCGCGGTCAGGAGTGCCTCAGCGCGGATCCTTGCCCTCGTTGCGCGGCGCCACTTTCGATATGGATCGCGAGCAGCTCTCCCGCGTGCACGATGTGTTCGGTCATCGCGGTTCGCGCCGACTTCGACGCGCCGCGACGGAAGGCATCGAGCACCGCGCGATGGTCATGCACCGTCGCCGCCGGCCACCCGTCGATCGACGAGTAGAAACGCACCGGCACATAGCAAACAGCCATGCCCAGCAACCATGCGATCTTCGGGCGCATCAGCCAGCAGGTTGACGGCGCGGTGGAAGCGGAAGTTGAGCTCCTCAAGGTCGTCGTTCGCGCCTCGTCCGGCGGCGCCCTCGAGCTCGGCGTGAAGCGCTTCGAGATCGGCGATCGCACGCAGCATCGCTGAGCTTCACCGCGCGAGCTGCCAACTCACCAGCGAGCAGCGCCTGGCCGGCGAACAGATCGCGGATGTCCTCACCCGTCAGCGGGATGACTACGAACCCGCGCCGTGGCTCGAGTCGGACGAATCCCTGGGTACGCAGCGCAAGCAGGCCCTCGCGCACTGGCGTCGCGGAGATCTGCAACTCCTGGGCCACCGACTCGGGCCGGATGAAGTCGCCGCCCTGCAGTTGGCCAGACACGATGAGATCCCGCACGTACGACGCGGCCTCGGCGCCCAACTGGGGGCGATGCAAACTGTGCTTGCGAGGCCCGTCCCAAGGTCGCCAGATCGGGTCCGTCACGGTGTCAATGTAGCGGGTCATCACAACTCCATTGCCTCCTTGAGAGCCTTCTGGTCGCTCGTCGGGCCCCGCCGGGCAGCAAGCTGCGGCAGCCGGTCGGACAGCAGCGGGTAGGTTGCGGGATCAGCCGAGCTCCGGAGCCGGCTGACCCAGTCGAGGTCGAGGTCCGCAGTGACCAGGCCGACCTCCTCGGCCATCTCCACCACCACCGCGCCAAGTGGGTCGACGACGCGGCTCCTGCCGTAGTAGTGGGTGTCCCCCATCGAGCCGGTCTGATTCACACACACGACGTAGGCAACGTTCTCGATCGCGCGTGCCGCGACAAGACCCTCGAAGACGAACGCCCGCTGCTTCTCCCACGCCATCGGGAAGATCAGCGCTCGTGCTCCGGTGTCGGCGAGCCCCGCACAGAACGCTGGGAACGCGAGGTCGTAGCAACATGCCAGAGCGAGATCTCCGTCGGCCGTCACCACAATGTCCTCACCAGCAGTGAAGATCGCCCGCTCGAGCACAGGCACATGCGACTTGGCATAAACGGTTCGATCGCCGCTCGGGTCAACCATGACGACGCTGTTGTGCAGGTCGCCATCCCAGGCCATCGCGGTTCCATACATCACCCGCACGCCGTAGTCGCGCGCGGCGGTCGCGATGACGTCGTCTGCCGCGGCCAGCTCACTGACCAGCGCAGCCGAGTAGAACGACGGCTCGAGGACATAGCCCGGCAGGCACAGCTCTGGGAAACACACCAGGTCTGCGCCCGCCCGCACCGCGGAGGCAAGCATGGTCTCTAGTTGAGCGAGGTTGGCCGCGACGTCGCCCGCCGAGGCGCAGAACTGCCCCAATGCAAGACGCAACCCAGCCCGCCCCGCCATCATGTCGATCCGCCTTCCCCGTCCATCAATTCGACAGCGCCATCCCGATCGGTCGGATCGGCGAACCGGTCGCGCCGCGCAGTTTGATCGGCATCCCGATGAACGCGATCTCGAAGACCTTGGCCGAGCTCAGCTCCTCGAGGTTCATCACCTCGATCACCGGGGTGCCGACCGTTGCGAAGAGGTAGGCATGGACCGGCACGAACGTGTCAGCGTCCTCATGTGGGTCGACGTCGATGCTGATCGCGTCGGTGCCGATGCACATGACGCCGATGTCCTCGCAGAGGTACTTCGCGGCCGCGAGCCCGATGCCAGGCGATGAGCGCAGGTAGCCGTCGAAGTCCGGCCACTCGGACATCTTGCCGGTGCGAATCAGCGCGATGTCGCCGACCGAGAGCTCCGTGCCCTGTGCCGCTGCCGCTGCGGCCAGGTCGGCAGGCTGAATGCAGTAGCCGTCGGGCAAGCGTTCCACGCCCTTGAGCCGGGCGATGTCGAGCATGACGGCGCGAGCCACGATCGGCGGGCATTCGTCGGCGCCGCCCTGCAGCCACTGCCGACTCCCAAGGTCCGCCGCCGGCGTCCGACCGTTCCAGAACTGGCCGAAGTGGCCGAAGTGGTTAAGCATGTCCATGTGCGTGCCGGTGTGGGTGTACATGCTGATGGAGTCACCGCAATAGCTGTACTTCTCGTGCACCGTTGCCGATGCGCCGGAGAGCCGATCGTTGACCGAGCCTTCCGGCGTGTGGGTCATCCACACCTGGTAGCGAGGGTCACCGGCCGCGGCCCACGACGGCATGCCGAGGAAGTAGTCGACCGCGAGGTCGAACACCCGGCTGCCGTCGGCACGGGCGAGCACCGCCTGCCGTGACTCAGCAGTCATCAAGTTGAGCCGGCCGATGTTGTCATCGGGGCCCCAAGGGCTCCGAGAGACCGTGACGCCGTCGCGCTCGAAGAGCGGCTCGTAGGCGGCGATACCCATGCTGTTTCTCCTTGCCTCGGTAGGTCAGATTCGGTAGAGGTCAGGTCGGCGATCGGCCATGATCGCGAGCGCGAAGGCGCCCTGCTCGCGGTCCTTGTCTCGGGCCTGTGCGACGTCGATGTCGGCAGTGACGATGCCTTGCAGGTCAGCTGCATCGACCAGCACCTGACCGGCCGGATTGACGACTTGGCTGCGCCCGAGAAAGTCCGCCGACCCGTCCGGACCAATCCGGTTGACCATCACGAAGAACACTGCATTCTCGACTGCGCGGGTGCGCGGAACATAATCAGCGAGTTCGCTCGACGACGCCGGTGAGCAGGTCGGCATGACGACGACATCAGCACCCTCGAGCGCCAGTGATCGGGTGACCTCAGGGAATCGCCAGTCGTAACAGATCTGCAGCCCGATTTGCCCGATCGCCGTCGGGTGCACCTGGTACGGGCCCTGGCCAGCTGTGACGTACTGATCGGCGCCGAGCGGTGGGATGTGGGTCTTGTCGTACCGACCGATCAGCCCGTCGGGCCCCACCAGCAGGGCGGTGTTCCACAGTCGACCGTCGTCGTCGTGGATGAGGACCCCGATGACGCAGTGCACAGCCAGCCGATGACAGGTCTCGACCAGCCGACTGACTGCGTCACCATCGACCGTCACGGCCGCCGCCTGGGCATCGGCGAGCGAGGCGAACATGTAGCCAGACAAGGCGCACTCCGGGAATACCACCAGATCGCAGCCCTGGCTGCTCGCGTCCGCGAGGTAGGCAACACAGCGCTCAACGTTGCCCTCGACGTCGCCGAGGACTGGCGCGCACTGAACTAGTCCGACTCGCATAACCATCCGATCAAATCGTGTACGCCGGCAGGTCGCGTGGCGCGACTCCGGCCTCGATCGCATCGATGACTGACTGCTCACCTGCCTGGATCTGGGCTACCTCCGCAGCGACGGCCGACACGTGCTCAATCGGCACGACGCACACACCAGTGCCGTCCGCGACGATGAGGTCGCCCGGCCGGACCACCATGCCGGCTATCGCCACGGTTGCGTTGACCTCAACCGCACTCATCCGGTGATTGCCGCTGCTCGGCGTCACCCCGCGCGACCACACCTGGACGGCTTCGGCCTCAATCCCCTCCACGTCACGCACCGCGCCGTCAACGACGCAACCTGCAATCTCTAAGCGCCGGGCCCACCTTGCTGAGATCGACCCCATCACCGAACCAACTGTCACGCCGCCGCAATCAAAGACCGCAACATCGCCGGCGCGGCCGGCGGCGTACATGTCACGCTCCCCGAGTCGCGATCGCTCGCCGCGCTGACGTAGCCCGCTCACGTCACCGCCATGCTGGGTATAACGAATGGTGATCGCCGGCCCGCAGATGCGCTGGCCTTTGGTCAGCGGCCGCAGCTCGCTCGCGCCGACCCTGGCGCCAATCCCGAGGTGGTCCATCGCATCGGAGATCATGGACGAGACGTCTTCGATCGCCTGGAACGACGCGACGATCGCGGGATCGGGACGGGCAAAGGTGACCTGCCTGATCTGGTCCTCGCTGACCAGACCGAACAGCCGGTCGCGGATGCCCGCGAGCTCGTCCTCTGTCGCCACTGCGCTGTCCTCTTCTCGTTCTCGTGCGGTCGATGTCTTCGGCGTCTTCGGCGTTTCGGGCTATTGAGCCAGCGCAGTTGCCGCTGGGTGCTGCGCCACGAACTCTCGGGCGATGTCGACGCGCCGTTTGAACGCGACATCGGAGAACTGCTGGGCATATTCGATGAACCGCGCAAGCCCATCCGACCGCGCCGGATTGCCGCTCACGCGCGGATGAATACCGATCGACATCATGCGGCCAAGATCGTCGCCGTCGTTGCGCAGCCGGTCCAGCGTGGCCTTGGCGGTGAGGAAGAAGTCGTCGGGGTTGGCGTAGCCGGTTCCGACGATGTATCTCGCGTCGTTGACCACCAAGGAGTACGGCACGACGAGATGAGGCTTGTCATGAATCTTGGTCCAGTACGGCAGGTCGTCGCTGTAGCAGTCCGAGTCATACTCGAAGCCGCCCTCCTCGACAACCAACTCGCGGGTGTTGGTACTCATTTCGCGGCAGTACCAGCCGACCGGCCGGGTGCCCGTGGTCGCCTCGATGGACGCGATAGCCCGCTTGATCGCCTCGCGTTCCTGGTCGCGGGTCATCTCGAAGTGGTTGCTCCACCGATAGCCGTGACCTGCCGGCTCATCGCCGCGCGCTGCCAACTTGGCCGCGACGTCAGGATTGCGCTCGAGCGCAACGGCCGCCGCAAAGAAGGTCACCGGGATGCCCGCGTTGTCGAAGACCCGGAACAACCGCCAGATCCCCGCGCGGGAGCCGTACTCATACATCGACTCAACCGCGAGGTCGCGTTGACCCTCAACGGCGAACGGGAGCTCGTAGAGTCCGTCGTTCTCGTCGTCGCCCATCGCGTAGGTCTTCTCTGAGCCTTCCTCGTAGTTGACGACGGCCTGGATGGCGACCTTCACGTCGCCGTCCCACCGGATCCGCGGCGGATGCTCGCCGTAGCCGACCAGCTCACGCGGCGGCCCGGCAAAGCCGGCGACATCGGTCCGCCGCAGGAATGAAACGTCTTCGGTCATCAGGGTCTCCTCATGTCGTTCCTGCAACGGTCGGGTCAAGCTCGAGCCAACGCTCTGGTCGGGTCAAGGTATGGAATCCTGCCCGCTGGTAAAGCGCGTGGGCGTCTCGAGTGGCGAGCAACACCTGCCTGACGTCTTTCGCGCGCAAGTCGGCGATCATCCGCTCCACCAACCAGCGGCCAATGCCTTGCCGACGGTTGGCCGCAGCAACGAATACGTCGCAGATGTAGGCGAAACTCACGCCATCGCTGATCACGCGGGCGAAGCCAACCTGCTTCCCCGCCTTCAGCACACCGTAGGAATCAGAATGGCGGATGGATGCCGTGACCGCTTCGAGAGAGCGGCCGAGCGACCAGTACGCCTCGTCACACAACCAGCCATGAATCGTGGGCAGGTCCAGCTGTGATTGGTCATCCGTGAGCAGCAAGTCGCCTCGTCGTTCGTCCATCAACCCGCTCCGACTTTGTGCTGCTGCCGCTTCACCGCATCGGCCAAGAGGCTGGCACCGGCTCCAATGTCCTCGACGGCCGGATAACTGAATGAGAGCCGGGCCGCCTGCTCGCCGCCGCCCCCGACGAAGAAGCCCGATCCTGCGATGAAGCTCACGCCCGCACTCTCGCAGTCGATCAACAGCTCACTCGCGCGGATCCCCTCCGGCAGTTCCAGCCAGGAGAAGTAGCCGCCTGACGGGTGCGTCCACCGCGCGGACCCGGCCAAGCCTGCGCTCAGCCCATCCAGGAGGGCATCGCGCTTGGCGCGGAGGAGGAACCGAAGCCGCTCTAGCTGCGGCGTCAGGAAGCCTGCCGTGACGAACTCGTAGATCTCGGCCTGCGGCCACAACGGCGGCGAGACGTAGGTCTCAAGCGCGAGCGCGGACAGCGGCTCGATCAGGGATGCGGGCAACACCGCGTAGCCGACCCGCAGACCAGGCGCGATGATCTTCGAGAACGACGAAATAAACACGCTGAGATGCCCGAAGCCTCTTGCTTCGAGCAGTTCGCGCATCGACGGCAGCACCGGCCCGTCCACCTGAAGCAGGCCGTACGGATCGTCCTCGACAAGCAGCAGGTCGTGGTGAATTGCCAAGGCTGCGAGCCGTTCCCGCTCTGCCAACTGAAGCGATGTCCCGGTGGGGTTGTGCAATGTCGGCATGACGTAGAAGAACGCTGGGCGCGCGCCAGTGTTGAGATTGGCCTCGACAGCGACGAGATCGAGCCCGTCGTGACCACGATCGATGGGCACGACCTGCGCTCCGGCCCGCTGCAGCAGCGTGTTCATCCGGTCATAGGTCGGCGACTCGACGAGCACCGGGCGCGGGGTCGGCACCAGCGCCCGGACCAGAAGGCTCAACAGCAGGCAGGATCCCGGCGAGATCATGACCTGATCCGGCCTGGCGCAATGGCGCTCAGCGATCCAATCCTGCAGCGGCGGGAAGCCTCCGGGCCGACCATAGTTAAGCGCCGTGGCGCCGTGCTTCTGAAACGCTCGCCGCGAAGCCTCGGCAAGCTCGACGGTCGGGAACATCTCCGGCGCAGGAATGCCGCGCGCGAAAGAGATGATCCCGGGTGTCGGAAGCACTGACACCGGTTAGTCCAGCCCCGAGAGGTAACGCGCCCCATCAGCCACGATCAGCTGACCGCTGACGTAGGACGCCTGCTCGCTGGCGAGATATTGGTAGAGGTAGGCAATGTCCTCGGGCTGGCCGACCCGACCGGATGGCACCTTCGGCGCGACCGCGCGTACGCCATCCGGGCCGAGAGAGTTGACCGGGTCGTTCGCCTGCGGCGTATCGATCACGCCCGGCGCGACGGCATTCGCGGTGACTCCGTCAGGGCCGTACTCCACCGCCATTGTCTTGATGAGGCCGACGAGGCCCGCCTTCGCCGCGGTGTAATGCGGGTGAGCCGGCCACGCCTGCACGGTGCCGGCGATCGACGACGTCGCGATCAAGCGGCCGTAACCCGCGCTACGCATGTGCGGCAACGCCGCCCGGAAGCAGCGCCAGGCACCGTTGAGATCCACGTCGATCACGGTGTTCCACGCCTCGTCGTCGAGGTCTTCCAACGCGACCTTGCGCGCGATCCCGGCGTTTGCGACGACGATGTCCAGACTGCCGAACTCAGCGACGGCCTGAGCAACGATCGCATCCACGTCCGCCGTTCGTCGCACATCGACCTCGACGGCAATCGATCGACCGCCGGCCTTCGCGACCGCCTCCTCCACCAGCCCGACGTCGTGACCGTCCGGCGGGTACCACGCGAGCGCAACATTCGCGCCGGCTTCCGCAAAGACCCGGGCCGTGGCAGCACCAATGCCGGAGGCGGCGCCTGTGATGAGGGCGACCCGACCATCAAGTTCAAACATGTTGTGCCTCCTTAGAGCATGACGTCCCCGCCATTGGGACAGAGCGTCTGTCCGACGTAATAAGAGGAGTCGTCACTCGCCAGGAACACCGCGGTCGGCGCCACTTCGTGCGGCTGACCGAACCGTCCCATGGGGAGCTCAGCGAGCTTCCGCGCCGCCCACTCCTCGGTCTCCTCGGCCATCATGTCCGTCAAGATCGGCCCTGGCGCGATCGCGTTGACCCGGATGCCCCTGGTCGACACCTCGCGCGCCAGCGCTTTCGTGAGGCCGATCACCCCGGCCTTGCTCGCGCTGTAGTGAACCATCTCGATGCCGCCGATCTGGCCCAGCTGTGAGGCAACGTTGATGATCACGCCGCTCTCGCGCTCCAGCATGCCGCCGATCACGAACCGGCTACAGAGGAACACTCCCCGCAGGTTGACGCCAAGCACCCGATCGAACTCCGCGACGTCCAGCTCGTCGAAGGCGACCTGACTGACGGTGCCGGCATCGTTGACCAGAACGTCGACCCTGCCGAACTCGGCAATTGCCGTGTCGACCATCCTGCGCACTTGCTGCTCGTCGGACACGTCGGTGTTGACGAACAGCGCGCGGCGACCGGACGCGGCGATCGCTGCCAACACGGGCGCCGCTGCGGCTTCGTCGAGGCGATCTGCGATAACGACGTCGGCGCCTTCAGCGGCAAACGCCATCGCGATCTCACCGCCGATGCCTCGTGCTCCACCAGTGACGATTGCGATCTTCGATTCGAGCTTTCCCGTCATGCCAACTCCTTCGTTCCCCGGTGAAATCTGATGACTGCCGAATCGCTCACCGTGGACCGCACCGGCACAACGAGAGGGGCGCGATCGTGACTACGCCGCCCAGTTCTTGCGAATCAACTCGGAGGTGGCGAGGTCGAAGCGGCGCGCCATGAGATACATCGACGCATCGTGTTGCAAGCGATCGTCGCTGGCGACTGCGTCAGTGGCGATAACCACGTAGTAGTCGTTGAACATCGCATCACGAGCGGTCGACTCGACGCAGCCCTCGGTCGTACATCCGGCGATCACAACGGACTTGATGCCGTTGCTCCGCAGCACCAGGTCGAGGTTTGTGCCCCAGAAGCCGCTCGAGCGGTATTTCTTCACGACAACTTCGCCGTCGAGCGGCTCGAGGCCAGGCACGAACCTCTGTCCCTCGGACCCGTCGAGGGTGTAGCGAAGCGGATCCACATCGCCGTGGTGCTCGTCGTGCATCCGTAGGTTGAACCTGATCTGCGCCGGTGAGTCGCTGGCCTGATTGGGCAGCACGGTCATCTGGATGAACACGAGCATCACGCCGGCTTCGCGCGCCGAAGCCATCAACTCGCCAATCGTTTCGATCACCGGCGGATACATCGACAGGTCAACGCCGACAGCATCGAAGCTGCCGCCCGGGCAACAGAAGTCACGCTGCATGTCGATGACTACCAACGCGGTGTGCGCCGGATCGACGATCTCTGCCAGTTCAGTGAAGACCTGCTTGCCCGCAACTTCGATCATGGCGTCTCGGGTGCGGGGTGCACGTTAGTCGGCCCTCCTGAAGACAGGCTCGGCGAGTGCGCCTCGGCGAAGTCGATCTCATCGGTGGCCATTGTCGCGCCGAGCGCAGCGAGCTTCTCGGGTGACTTGCTCTTCAGATAGGCAAATACGGCGAGCCCAATGACGATCCAGACAATAACCACTTCGCTGACGTGGTTGTACGGGAAGGACTGCCCCGGCTTCACGGTTTCGTACAGCGGGTAGATCAGCACGGCCGTTCCGATGATCGGCGCGATCATGTGCCGCCAGATGTTGTAGTCGGCTGTGCCCCAATAGAACCTGATCAAGCCGATGTTGGCCATCGCATACACCAGGATGATCGCGATCGTCCCGACCGAGCCGGTGAAGCCGTAGACGTCGGTGAGCCCCGAGCCGAGCCACTTCGAGAGAAGCAGTCCGACGACAACGGAGAAAACGACCAGCGCGTAGATCGACACGAACGGGGAGCGGAACTTCGGGTGCACCCGCGAGAGCGCCGGCGGCAGGATCCGCTCCCGCGCCATCGCGAACATCACCCGCACGGTCGTGTTCATCACCGCGAGCAGGCATGAGAACAGCCCGCACACCGCGGCGATCTGGACCGGCTGCTTGAGCCAGGACGCATTCTGCTGCGCCAAGGTGGTGAACTGCGCCGGGCTGGCCAGGAAGTTCTTCAGGCCTTGGGCGGTGTTCAAGTGGAAGCCGGCCGCCAACCCGTACAGAACGAACACGAAGAAGACACCGACGCCGATCAATGCGCCGCGTACGGCGAGTGGAACGTTGCGCCTTGGATTGTTCGTCTCTTCACCAAGTACAGCCGCGGCTTCGAACCCGATGAACGACAACAAGCCGAAGACCACCGCCAGGCCGACGCCGTTGTATCCGGTCGGCCCCGAGGACGGGTTGAAGTAGGTGAAGCTGTTGCCGCTGCCGGCCTTGATGATGGAGATCAGCGCGAGCAAGGCGAAGATGAACATCTCCAGGCCCAGCAGGATGAGGTCAAGGCGCACTGAAGTTCTGATGCTGCGGACCGACAACGTCGTCGCGATAGCGACGAGGATGATGCCCAAGATCCACCACGGCACGTTCCACGACCACGTGGACTGCAGGTAGGACCGGAGAAACGCGCCGTTTGCGGTGAACAGGCCGATCGTCAAGACGACGAACGCGGCAGCGTAAAGCCACCCGGTAAAGAAACCGGCGAGGCTGCCGAGCGAGCGGCTGCAGAAGGTATAGAACGAGCCGGCGGTCGGCAGTTTCTTGGCGAACTCGATGACGGTGTTCCCAACGAACAGCGCCGCGATGAAGGCAAGCAAGAACGCGAGCGGCAGGGCCGCGCCGGCGTCGGCGCCTCCGGCAGGCGCGTTCAGGATGACAGCCAGAACAGGCGCCATGACCGCGGCGGAAAGCGCCAGGCAGTTCCTGAGACTCAGGATGCCCTTCTCGAGCTTCTGTCCGTCGGCAGGTGCGTGTGGCGTCGCGGGCGACGTAGTGGCCATGTCTCAGGAGCCTTCCGCTCGATGAATCCAGTCCCCCTGGCACACCACAGCCAGCCGGATTTCATGCCTCGGATGCCGTGATGACCATGAGCCGAATGCCGGTAGTAGAGCCCGTCTCGACGGCCGGTGTCAAGGACTCTCGATACTCTGTCTTCATTTCCCGTTTTCTATCTACAGTTGAAAACTGAATATACGATCCGCCGAAAGCGCTCACTAGGGGACGCTGCGCCAGCCATGCGACACGATGGGACAGCCATGATCGACACCGCCTCTCGCCTCGCTACGTGGGCGCTCGGTCTCCGGCCAACAACCGATGAATTCGGGCTGGCCGACCGCGCGCTGATCGATACCACCGCTGTCGCTGTCGCGGCGCTGCGCGAGCCCGTCGCTGCACTCGTCACCGATACGCCCATCGCTGCACGTTGGGCCACGATCGGCCACGCACTGGACTATGACGACCTGCACATTCCGTCCACTAGCCACATCAGCGTGGTGTGTGTGCCTGCCACCCTCGCCGCCGGCGGCGACAGTCGTGCGTATCTCGCCGGAGCGGGCGTCATGGCCCGAGTTGGTCGCTTGCTCGGCTGGTCGCACTACGCCAGCGGCTGGCACGCGACCTGCACCGCGGGTGCGTTCGGGGCGGCTGTATCGGCCGGTATCGCTTTCGACCTCGACGAGGCAGCACTCGCGCGTGCGCTGGCCTTGGCTGTGCCCGGCGCTGGCGGTGTGCAGCGCGCATTCGGCACGATGGCTAAGTCGCTTCAGGTCGGATTCGCGGCCGCTGCAGGCGTGCGTGCTGCCGAGCTTGCGCGTGACGGCGCGACCGCCGACACCTCAGCCGTTGACGAGTGGTTAGCTCTCGGTCGAGGCCGCCCGATAGAGGCAGGGGCAGTCGAGCTTGAGGTGGCCGAGCCGGCCGCGATCCCTGGCGGCCTGGCGATCAAGGTCTTTCCGTGCTGCTACGCCCTACAGCGCCCGATCTGTGCGATCCAGACGGTGAAGCCGCTCGATCCGATGGACATCACCAGGATTGAGGTGCGGACGCCAGCCGCTTGCGTCCAACCGTTGATTCACCATCGGCCGACTGATGGCCTCACCGGCAAGTTCAGTCTCGAATATGGAATCGTCGCGGCGCTGCTCGATACCAGGACTGGCTTTGCCAGCTTCGAGGACACCGCCGTCCGACGCCCAGCCGCTCAGGCCCTGATCGGGTTGATCGACATCGACACCTCGGACCTTGGGCAGAACGAATTGACCTCGCCCGAGGACACCGACCTTCTTGTTGGCGAGTTCGAGGCGGACATCCACCTGCACGATGGCGAGATCCGGCACGTCGCGCTTGCCCAGCCGTTGGGCGCCCCGTCGCGTCCATTCACAGACGCAGCGCTTCGCGAGAAGGCCGTGGACTGTTGCGGCGATGATGCCGAGGCCGTGCTAGCGACGGGCTGGAGCACCGCATTGGAAGTGTTGACCGGGTTGGCGTCGCAGCCGCGCGACGAGCGGCGCTGGCGCCCCGGGCAATAATTCAATAGGATATATGCTACGACATATTGGGCCGGAGGCGGGCACGTGACGGATCTGTCAGACGAGGAATCGGTAATCGTCGACGTCGTGCGTGAGTTCGTCGACTCCGAAGTGCGGCCCGTGGTTCGCGAGCTCGAGCACGACGACGTCTACCCCGAGAAGCTCATCGACGTCATGAAAGAGATGGGCGTCTTCGGACTCGCTGTTCCTGAGCCGTACGGAAGCTCACTCGTCTCAACCGGTTGCTACGCCGCGGTCACCGCCGAGCTCTCGCGCGGCTGGATGAGCTTGGCCGGGGCGATGGGCGGCCACACCGTCGTTGCAAAGCTCATCGTCGCGTTCGGCACGAGCGAGCAAAAGACGCGCTATCTCCCGCAACTCGCCACCGGCGAATTGCGCGCCACAATGGCGCTCACCGAGCCGAGCGGCGGCTCGGATCTGCAGTCAATCCGAACCGTCGCACTGCGTGATGCTGGCGACTACGTGGTCAACGGCTCAAAGACCTGGATCACCAACGCCGAGCGCTCAGGCCTGATCGCCTTGTTGTGCAAGACCGATCCGCAGGCAACGCCAGCACACCGAGGAATCAGCATCCTGCTTGTCGAGAAGGGCCCAGGCCTGACCGTCGGGCCGGCGTTGCCGAAACTCGGCTACAAGGGTGTCGAGAGCTGCGAGTTGTTCTTTGACGACTACCGAGCGCCCGCAGACAGCCTGCTGGGCGCCGAGCAGGGTGAAGGCTTTACCCAGATGATGAAAGGCCTCGAGATCGGTCGGATCCAGGTCGCGGCCAGGGCACTTGGAGTCGCGCAGGCGGCGTTCGACGACTCCTTGAGCTACGCCCAAGAACGAGAGGCATTCGGCAAGCCGATCTGGAAACACCAATCAATCGGGAATCTGCTCGCCGACATGGCCACCAAGATCACCGCAGCGAAACTCCTGATTCGGCACGCGGCCGAACGTCTCGACGCCGGCGAACGCTGCGACCTCGAGGCAGGTATGGCGAAGCTTTACGCCTCGGAAGCGTGTATGGAGGTGGCGCTTGACGCCATTCGCATACATGGTGGCCACGGCTACTCCACCGATGTCGACGTGGAGCGCTACTTCCGCGATGCGCCGTTGATGATCGTCGGCGAGGGAACCAATGAAATCCAACGCAACGTCATCGTGCGCCAGCTAGTGAGCCGTGGCGGCATCGACTAGGTGACTCCCGGTCAGCCCACCATGACCGGGTGGTCGCGCATCGAGTCGACAACGGCCGCGACGCACGCGACGACGCCTATGCCGGCACCGAGCACGCATACACCGGACCAGCCATGGCTGGAGTAGACCGTGCCTCCGACTGCTGACCCGATCGCGCCGCCGACGAAGTAACAGGCCATATACGCAGACGTGATGCGGCTGCGCAGATGCGGCGCTAGCCGGTAGATCATCGATTGGTTGGTGACCTGCAGGCCCTGGACACCGATGTCGAGGACCAAGATTCCGATGATCAGCATGACGATGCTGTGACGACCTGCCCACAGCGGAAGGAACGAGACCGCGATGCAGGCAGCAAATATCAACGTCGTGAGCTTCGTCAGCTCGCGGTCGGCCCAGCGGCCAGCGAAGTTGGCGCACAGGGCGCCCCCGGCTCCGACAAGTCCGAACAGACCAATGCTCACGTCGCCGTAGTGATACGGCGGGCCGGCCAGCACGAACGCCATCGTGGTCCAGAAGACGCTGAACGCCGCGAAGCCCAGCGCACCGAACAACACCCGCCGTTGCAAGAGCGGTTCGGTGACCAACAGCCGCCAAGCGGTACCGATCAAGTTGGCATAGCTGATGTGAGGGCGTTCGTCTTCGCGTGGCAAGAGTCGACCCAGGATGATGGCAAGGGACAGGCACAGCACCGCGGCGACGGCATAAACGACCCGCCAGCTGGAGATTCCGGCGACTACTCCCGACACCGTGCGCGCGAGCAGGATGCCGAGCAGCAGCCCGCTCATGACGGTACCGACGACATGACCGCGGCGCGCCTCTCCGGCCAGCGTGGCGGCCATCGGCACCAGGACCTGCGCCGCCACCGAGCCGGCGCCGATAAAGAGCGAAACCACGACCAAGATGCCGACATCCGGTGCCGTCGCGGACACGAGAAGGCCAACGGTGGTCAGAGCGAGCAGCGCCGGCACCAGGCGTCGGCGCGCCAGCAGATCACCGAGCGGAACCAGCAGGACGAGGCCCGCGGCGTACCCGATCTGAGCGAACGTCACGATCAGGCCTGCTGTCCTCGAGCTGGTTCCGAACGTGCTCGCAATGCTCGGCAGGATGGGTTGGGCGTAGTACAGATTCGCGGCCGACAGACCGCACGCCACCGCGAAGAGCAGCACCATTGCGCGCCCCAGGCGCTCATGGGTCTCGACTCTCGTCGCGGCGACCACGGACATCCTTCTCCAGACTCAGTGCGTACCAGTGCAAGGTAGTTGGGCGTTGCGTTCTGGGGCGCCAAGCTCGAACGCCATCCAGAGCTTCCGGCACGATCAGTTCGGCTGATGTGGGGCCTTGCTGTCGGCGCCGATCTGTGACTGCTCTCGCCACAGGTCGATGCCCGGGTCGTCAACGGCAATTGCATCGATCGAGTCGAGCTCGGCTGCGGTGAACTCGAGCTCCTCGGTCGCCGCGATATTGTCCTCAAGTTGCTGCACCGAGCTCGCGCCGACGACGACCGACGTGACGCGCGGGTCGCGGAGCACCCAGGACAGTGCCAGCTGTGCCAGCGACTGCCCGCGGGCAGCTGCGAGCTGGTTGAGCCGACGCAACCCCTCGCGGTGTGCGGTCAACGCTGCTGAGGACAGCGTCGAGTTACGCGCGGCCGCCCGCGAGTCTGCCGGGATGCCGTCGAGGTACTTCGGGGTGAGCAACCCCTGCGCCAGCGCGGTGAACGCGATGCAGCCCGCGCCGACGTCTTCCAGCACGTCGAGCAGGCCGTGTTCGACCCAGCGGTTGAGCATCGAGTAAGACGGCTGGTGGATGAGCAACGGGGTTCCCAGATCACGGAGGATCGCCGCGGCCTGCTTCGTGCGCTCGGGGCCGTAGGAGGAGATGCCGACGTAGAGCGCTTTGCCTTGCTGCACCGCGGTGTGCAGCGCGCCCATCGTCTCCTCAAGGGGTGTCGTGGGGTCGGGACGATGCGAATAGAAGATGTCGACGTAGTCCAGCCCAAGCCGGGACAGCGACTGGTCGAGGCTGGCCAGCAGATACTTCCGAGACCCGCGGTCGCCGTACGGGCCGGGCCACATGTCCCAGCCTGCCTTCGTGCTGATGATCAACTCGTCCCGGTAACGCCCGAAGTCCTCGGCCAGCAGTCGACCAACGTTGGACTCCGCCACTCCGTACGGCGGACCGTAGTTGTTGGCGAGATCGAAGTGCGTGATGCCGAGGTCGAACGCGCGACGCACGATCGCTCGCTGGACCTCGATGGGGCGATCTGCGCCGAAGTTCTGCCAAAACCCTAGCGACACCAGCGGCAGCTCAACTCCACTTCGGCCCGAACGCCGATAAGCGAGCTTGGAATACCGATCGCTCCCCGCCACGAACGCCGTTGCGATGTCCATCGGAGGCTCCCTTTCTGTTCCGTGGTTAGTTGACGGCGGCGACAGCAGCAACGTCATCGCGTGCGTGGCCGGCATCGACGGCGCGTTGCAGCCGTTCCTCAACCGCGTGCACAAATGGCGGCTGCTCGCCCTCAGCCTCCTCAGCGAGCCGAATATCTTTGAGCGCAAGCTCGACCGGGAATCCCGCGGTGAACTCGCGGTCCGTCATCAGCTGCGCCTTTTGCAACGCGTAGGGCATCGCGAGCGGACCACCCTCGAGCACCTCGAGCAGCGCCGATCGCGCAAGGCCGAGCCGGTCACACGCGGCGAGCGCGTCTGCCATCGCCACAGTTGCTGCAGTCATCCACGTGTTGACGACGAGCTTGAGCCGGCTCGCCTCTCCAGCCGCACCGACAACGAGAACCCGCTCGCCAAGTGCGTCGAGCACCGGCCGGGCCGTTTCGACCGCAGTCGCTGGACCCGCGACGATCCAACTCAGCTTTCCGGCCCGCGCCGGCCCGGTGCTGCCTGAAACCGGGGCATCGAGCATTGCCCGACCGTTCGCATCTGCTAGCGCCCGAAGCCGGTCGGCCCAGTCGGCCCCGACGGTGGAGGCTTGCACCCACACGACATCGGACGTCATCGCCGGCAGCATCTTCACCGCGACCGCGTGCACCGCTTCACCATTCGTCACCATGGTGATGACGACCGACGCGTCAGCGACGGCCGACGCCACGTCGCCAGCCTGCCTCACACCGAAACTGCCGAGGCGCTCCGCGTGGTCGGGGTGACGGTCCCAGCTCGTCACCTGATGACCGGTTTCGGAGAGGCGCTTCGCCATCGCCGAACCCATGCCGCCAGCACCCAGAATCGTGACCTTCATGGCCGTTCCTCCTGACCTATTAACGAGACGATCCGTAGCGTATCATAAGCATGCTAGGATTCGTCCCATGGTCAATTCTGCGGCGCCAGCACCCGCACCACGCGGTCGGCCCCGCAGTGAGCGTTCGCATCGCGCCATCCTTGACGCAGCTAACGAGCTGCTCGCAGAACGTGGCCTCGCCGACCTGACAATTGACGAAGTCTCACAGCGCGCAGGAGTCGGCAAGACCACCATCTACCGTCGATGGCCGAGCAAGGGCATGCTCGTGTTCGAGGCGTTTGCGACGGACTTCCTCAATCGACAACCACTCCCTGACACCGGGTCGTTTCGCGGCGACCTGCTGGCTGCCCTGCGCGGGTGGATCAAGGTCGTCAAGGGAACTGTGACCGGCCGCACTCTGGTCGGACTCGTCGCCGAAGTCCAGCGAGACCCCGAGTTGGCGGAGATCTGGCGCGAGGGTTTCCTGAGCCGGGTACGCGCGCAACACCGTGTGCTGGTGGAGCGAGCCATCGAGCGAGGCGAGGCCTCGCCGGACACCGACCCGGAGGTCGTGCTCGACTTGATCTTCGGCGCTGCCTACCACCGGCTGTTGCAGTCGCACCTCGCGCTCACTGATCGGTTCGCGCAGGCCGTCGTCGACATCGTGGTCGCCGGCGTCGCGCCCGCTCAGGTTGAGCGCGCTAGCCGGACACCGGAAGGTCGGCGGGATAGGGCTCGCTGAAGTCCGCGGACCTGCTGACCGCTTCCCATGACTGCGCCTCGGCGATCTGGCGACGCGAGTAGTCCAGCGACATCTCCACGGCGTTCACACCGAGCAGGAGATGTGTCGGCGGGTTCTGGGAGTGCGCAACCCGCACGATGATCTCGGCCGCGCGCACCGGATCACCAGCTGGGCCTTGCGGATTCTGTCTCATGCGCGTGTTCATTGCACCAATCGTCTGTTGGTAGTCGGGCGCGACGTCCTGCACCGTCATCGACGAGCCGGCCCAGTCGGTCGCGAACCCGCTCGGCTCCACAACCACGACCGAGATGCCGAACGGCGCAGTCTCCACCGCGAGCACTCGACTAAACCCGTCGACAGCGAACTTCGCGGCTTGGTATGACGCGATCCCCGGCGAGCCGCCGACCCGGCCGCCGACCGAGGAGACCTGCATGACAAGCCCACCGCCTTGATCACGCAACAACGGAATCGCCGCCTTCGTCACGTTCACCACGCCCCAGAAATTCGTCTCGAACTGCGTCCGAAAGTCCTCGTCCGTGGTGGTCTCGATCGCGGACACGTTGGCGTAGCCCGCGTTGTTAACGACCACGTCGAGGCGCCCGAACCGTTCGCGCGCGGCCGCGAGTGCCGCAGCCGCCTCCCCCAGATTCGTCACATCGAGGCGCAGCGCCAAAACCCGGTCCCCGTACCGGTCGCCTAAGGCAGCGAGCACCTGAGGATCGCGCGCTGTCGCAGCAACCTGATCACCAAAGCGCAGGGCCGCCTCAGCGATTTCTCGGCCGAGGCCCCGTGCGGCACCCGTAATGAACCATGACGTCATGTTCGTTAGTCAACCGCAGCGCGGGGAGCGGCGTTGTCGCGGCCTCTAGGGAGCGAGGGCGCCGTCGGGATCGTCGCGGAACCACATCACTGCGCAAATGAACAGCACCCAGACCCCGATCGCGGGTAGCGAGATGAAATCGCCAACGGGTGCCACAGCGATCACCCCGACCACGAGGCTGACCCAGCCCACCCAGGTCGGCAGGTACTGAGTCTTCAACGCCGCGATGCCAGCCGCGATGGCGATGACGCCGAGTGCCATCGACGCCAGGATGAATGGGACGTCGGACTCAAGGAAGTTCAACGCCGCTGCGGTGTCGGGGGTGAGGTACTTCGGAGTGTCGACAAGTGCCAACTCGAGGCCAACCGCGATGCCGCCAAGTACGGCGAACAAGATCCCACCGGCGAACGCCACCGCACCCCACCGCTCGTTCACGTCGCGTCGCTGTAGCCACTGCCGAAGGTAGGCAAACCAGAACAGCCCAACGACCACTGCAGGCGCCCCAATGAAAGCCGAGACGTACTCGCGGCTTCGGTGTGCCTTGTAAAAGGCCAACACCACCGCTGGCGACTTGCTTGTGGCCGGGGTGTTGCCAAACGTGACTGACCCGATCACGAGCACGACGAACAACAATCCGAGCAGTGGCGCAACCGTGGACCACCGACCCGCCGGCCTCGTCTGACTCGTGTATCGCTCGGCTTCGACTGCCATCCCGCACTCCCTCGCTGACAGCTTTCCCCGGCTCGATGCCGGGCTTCGCGTCAACAGTGGCGACCCGGCGTCACACCAGCGTCACAGCGCAGAGGCGGTCCTCGGCGGCTCGCCTCGGCCCCGGTTGAGGTTCTGTTCACCTTGTGTTCACCTGAGGTAGATACAACTCTGCTGTCCGTGCTCCCCACCACGGAGGTTGTGTCACATGCAGGTGACCGAGGATTCACAGATCCGCAGCGTCGAGGACTCACTGCTCCGCAAGTTCGACGGCAGGCTCTCCGAAGAGATGGTTCACGCCGAGGTCGAGGCGACCCGAGCGATGTTCCGCGACGCGCGGATCCGGACCTACGTGCCCGTCCTGATCCAGCGCGAGGCCGTCATGCGGCTCCGTCGACTACCGCAAGGCGTTCACTGACACGCCCGCCCGAGACGACAGCTGATCGACGAGAGTTAGCCGAGTCCGCCCAGACCGCTGGTCACGAACCGGTCCGGCTACCTGAGGCTTCGCCGATCTGTCGGTCATGCCGTCAGCGGTACCAGGAGATCGACACCTACTGCTGCAGGTGCTGGCTCGCGCGGGCCCAGTTCGAATCCGGCGAGCCGGCCGACCACCCCCGGCCGTGATTTTCGCCGGCTGCTAGAAGGCGGTCGCGGGCTCAGGGTCAAGTTGCTCGAGCTCTGCCATGTCGATTGGGTCGACAACCATCGCGTCCTCGGTGCTACGGATGAGGAGTCCGGCGGTCAGAGCAGCGAGCAGCAACAGCCCTGCGCTGATGCTGAATGCCGTGGTGTAGCCGTGCACCGCAGCCTTCTGCACGTTGGCCGCACCCAGGACGTGATGGGCGAGATACGTGGTGGCGGCGGTCGCGGCAACGGTATTGAGCAGCGCCGTCCCGAGCGCGCCACCGACCTGTTGCGTGGCGTTGACCAGTGCACTGGCCACACCTGCGTCGGACGGGTCCACCCCGACCAGTGCGGTGTTGCTCAGCGAGACGAACGCCATGCCCATCCCGATGCTGACCAGGATCTCCGGTGGCAGCACGTTCGCGACGAAGGTGCTGTCAACGGCCGAGGCCGGTGAACCACAGCAGCCCGCCGGCGGCGAGGACCAGCCCGACCACGATGAGGCGGCGCGGACCGACGCGAGGCAGCAGTCGGCTGGCAATGCCGGCTCCGGCGATGATCCCGAAGGAGAACGGGAGGAACGCGAACCCAGTCTTCAGCGCGGAATATCCCAGCGTGCCTTGCATGAAGTAGGTCAAGAACAAGAACGTGCCGAGCATCGCACTGCCGACGAGGAGCGATGCCAGGAACGAGCCACCACGGTTGCGGTCAAGCATCACTCGCATCGGAAGCAGCGGGTGTGCCGAGCGCAGCTCGATGGCGATGAACGAGCCGAGCGCGATGACCGCGCCGACCAGCAGCGCCACCGTCAACGAGCGCTCCCCAGCCGTCGGTGCCGGCCGTGGTGAAGCCATAGACAAGAAGGAACAGTCCGCTCGTCACCGCGATGGCTCCTGGAATGTCGTAACCGGACCTGCACGTGGACGCGACTCTCGCGGATGAAGCGGCTCGCGGCCACAGCCGCGACAAGCGCGATCGGGACGTTGATCAGCAACGTCCAGCGCCACGATGCGAGCTGCGTCAAGCGTGCCACCGAGAACCAGACCGATCGCCGCGCCACCGCCCGCGATTGCGCCGTAAACGCCGAATGCTCGGGCCCGCTCGCGGGGCTCGGTGAACGTGACGGTGAGCAGCGATAGTGCGGCCGGTGCCATCACCGCAGCGAAGGCGCCTTGCAGCGCACGTGCACCGAACAGCATTGCCGGGTCCTGGGCCAGTCCACCCAACGCAGATGCGGCGCCGAAACCGATTAGCCCGACGATGAACATTCGCCGGCGGCCGAGATAGTCGGCGATCCGCCCGCCCAGCAGCAGCAGACTGCCGAAGGCGAGGGTGTATGCGCTCATCACCCACTGCCGATCGGCAAGCGAGATGTGCAGCGCCCGCTGCGCGGATGGCAGCGCCACAACCACGACCGAGGCGTCGAGCACGATCATGAGCTGGGCGATCGCGATCACACCGAGCGACCAATACCGGCGCGGGTCGGGACCCGAGCCGGCTGACGTACTTGTCTGGGCTATCGCGTTGGTTGTCACTGTCGATCTCCTTGCGCAGCTTGCGGTGAAATATCCCGGTTCAGACGCTGATCCGGTGGCGTCCCACGGTTCTTGGGGCTACAATCGGAACGAGCGCTCCGTCTATGGAGACAATACGGAGCGATGGTTCCGTTTGTCAAACACTTATGTTTGTCGAACGGCATGAACGGAGACGACTCGATGGCAACGAAGCCAGCGGTACAGCGAGCGCACGCGCCCGCCGACCGTGACGATCGACGCCGACGCCAGCGTCGGTGCGCCCAGGGCGGTGCGCGCCGATGCGGTCAAGAACCGGCAGCGGATCCTCGAGGCCGCCGAAGCCACCTTCGCCAGCGAGGGCCTTGCGGTGCCGGTCGACACCGTCGCCGAGCGGGCCGGCGTCGGAGTCGGGACGCTCTATCGCCACTTCCCCACCAAGGAAGCGCTGTTCGAAGCGATCGTCATGACCCGCCTCGAGGATCTGGTCGCCGAAGCTGCGAGTGCCGCCGACGCCGAGGACCCGACCGCGGCGCTGTTCGCGTTCCTTCGCCACTTCGCGAGCCAGGCGTCGGCCAAGCACGACCTGTTTGACGCCATGGGCGCGGCCGGCTTTGACATCAAGTCGCAGTGCGCAGAAACCGTCGACGAGCATGAAGCGCGCCGTCGACCGTCTCGTCGACGCGCGTCAAGGCTGCCGGCGCCATCCGCTCTGATGTCGGCGCCGAGGAGATCATCGGGCTGATCATGGGCACCTGCCAGGCCGCCCAGAACTCCGGTCTCGACGATGCAGCCAGCCAGCGAATGATCGATATCGTCTGTGACGGGATCAAGGCGCCGGGCCGCTAAGGCTGCACGTACTAATCCTCAGGCGCTAACGTCATTGCCCGGTCAACAAAGGGGGTCTGCGATGAAACGACGTCGACGGCTAACGGCCGTCCTTGCCGCGGCAATGCTCGTGGCGATATCCACCGTCAGCGTGGCCTTCGCGGCTGGAACCGTTGGAGCCAAACACCCACACCCCGTGACGGTCAAGAACCGTCCGCCGGACGGCTTCTTCTCCTCCTCATCCAAGGACCTCAAGAAGTACCACTCGGCGGACGTCGAGTTGACGGTCAAAAAGCACGGCAAACGAGTCGGTTGGCCAGGCGGCGCGACGTGCCTGCCCAATCCCACTGCCGTGAGCAAGGGCATCTTGAGCTATGCCGTGCAGCTCATCGATATTCCGCGCGGAGCGAGCGTGGCGATCGCCAAGAACGGACACTTCAGCTACTCCAAGACCCTCACGCTGACTCCGGATGAGACCCAGTCGGGGATCAGCTATCGAGTCCACGTCAAGATCACCGGGCGCTTCGTCCTGCACACCAAACTGGTCAAGGACAAGACAACCGCGGTGCGTGGCCGCTTCTCGGCTCCTGGCCTGTGCGCCGCGTCGACGCCCGGCACATTCACTGACTACTACGCCGGCACCAACGTCTGACGCAGCAGGCAGCAATACAAAAGTTGCGTGCGTCATCGGTTGGTTGAGCGAACCGGCCGCCGTTGGCAGCGCGCGTATTCGCGATCCCGCGCTGCCTTGCGAGCGTCACAGGCGGTCGCGAGAGCGCCCAGATGCATCGTCGAGGATCCAGGCCCGAACGGCTGCGCTGGCGATCTTGGCGTGGCCGTGTCGCAGATCGTAGAAGATGTCGGCTGGCTGCGGCCGCTCGCCGGTGTTGGTCGTGACGGTCACGCAGCCACCGACGTCCCGGATAAAGACGGCCCGTGGGACCGAGACAACGACTGAGCCGCGAGGAGCCGTTCGCCGCCGCGCCTGGTGGGCGCTCGATCGCCTCGCGTGAGCGGGCGCGTGGCCCGGCAGATGAAGGCAGTGAGCCTGGGGCAACTGGGCCTGGCGCTCCGTGCCGGCAGTGGCGATGGCGGCCCCTGATAGACCGAGCGTGATCGACATTCCGACTACCAGCGCCACCGAAGCCTTGACCATACATAACGCATCGGGCCACTCGGTCGTGGCTCAATGCGCCCGATGGCCCAACCGCCAGCACTGCTGCGGTGCGTTGCGCCGACAATCTCGCAAACGTGATCAAAACCCAGCGGCGCAGCGCGCTGGCGTCGCGATATTGTGTGTTTTTGCGGTGATGTGATCCTCCCGCCAGCAGCGTGCGGGCTACCTGTTGATCGTTGGTCGCCTGGAAGGACTGCGCTAGTGGAACCGGAAGAACCCGCGGACGGACCGGCGCCTGAACCCCACCGTGGGACGACGCCCGTCGGGCCGGAGCTTGACCAGTATCGCGACGAGTTCGGGTCGGTCTGGCTCTACCGCGCCGACGCACCCGACTGGCTCGCCGAGTGATCGAGCCGAATGTTCGGGAGATCTGTGGTCGGCGGGTGCCGGACGAGCGGCTGACGGTACGCGCCCTTTGCCACCTCTCTGGCCCTCACAGCGAGCACGAAGCGGCGCTCAGCACCCCTCACTCCTTCGGCGGGGAGCCGATGCCACCCAACACCAGATACGGCTGGCGGGACGGGGACACCAGCGTCGTCGTACTCTCCGAGCCGGAATCGATCTGAGCTCGCCTGTCGACGCCGACCCATAGGCCGAACGGCGCCTCCCAAATTGGGGCATTCGACCTCTTGCGACGCACCGTTCGTGACCGTAGCCTGTCGGCGTCATGCCCAGACCCCGCGTGACGGATGAACGGCACAACGACGTGAAAACGTTGAGCCTGCCGCCTGCTTTATGGGGTCATCGAGGTCTCACGAAGGTAGGTGCCGACATGGATTTAGACGACCGCCTTGATGCCAGACTCCCGGCCAGGCCGACTCGGAGACCGAACCGCGCGACCTGGCCATCGACCACGCGGGCACCCCGTCCGCTGATCGGGGACGGACGGTGGCGGAGGCAATCGCCGCAGCCGACCAGCGTGACCTCGCCGCGGTGCGGCGCGACCGGGCCGCCCGCGCCCGCGATGACGAAGCTATGCGGCGCGATTTCGTGGCCGTCGGGCACCGCGACGCCGGACTCGACCATGACACCGACGGCGACCGCGAGGCAGCCGCGCGCGATCGGCAAGCATCGCTTGGTGACCGACACTTCGCTGCGCTCGACCGCGATGAGGCCGCCGGAGACCGGGCGCTCCTGCATCAGCCCGAGTAGACGACCCGACGCCGACTAGAGCGACGCACTCGCTCGTCGTCGCGGGCTTACGGCTTCACGATGTCCAGCCGGGCGCCCGACGTGCCGGCGCTGACCTCGATCAAGCCTGCGTTGGCCTCCAGCCGCAAGCGGGCGCGCGCCTCGGACTCGAGCGCCTCTCGATAGAGCCGGACGTTCGGCAACCGACGAGCAGCCAAGACCCGGGCGTCTCCCACCGCGACGTAGATCGCTGGCAAGGAGAGGTGGGGAAACTCTTCGGCAAGCTGATCAACTGCGGCGAGAAGCGCCCGGCTGGTCTGCAACCTTGCCAACGACGAGGATCGAGAGGTCATCGGGCACCTCAGATGGAACAAGGTCGGCCCGAAGGCCGACCGGTCAATACCGGCCAACCCGCATGCTGTTATACGGCGGACACCACACAACTGTCCGAACCCGATAGTACGCCGCAGCGCAGGCGGCCTCAGGCCGCATGTCCCCACACAGCGGCCCGAGGCCTAGACCGAGCCCGATGGGGATCCAAGCCCGATCACAGACAAGATCGACACCGAAGCGCCGAAGGTTGAACCCTTGATCGACTTCGCCACGGGCGCACAGCGGCCCCGCCCGACGTTGGGGGCATCGGACGGGGCCTTGACCATCCCCACTTGCACAAGGCAGTGAAAACGGCCCACCACCATGATCGCGAGAACCGGCGGATAGATACACCCCGGCGGGCCCGAACGCGTCGTTGCTACCCGAATGCCGGATTGCCGCCGGCGACGCCATCGACGCCGACGTTTCGCTGGTCGTCGCTCACATGGCCTGGCGCCACGGACACCGTTAGGCCAGGTCTCGCTCGATCTCCTGCAAGGTCCGACCTTTGGTCTCGGGGACCTGCAGAGCGAAGTAGCCGAGCGCCGCGACCGTGATCACGGCGAACAAGAAGAACGTCCCGGCATTCGTGATCGCATTGAGCAGTGTCAAGAATGAGATGGTCACGACGAAGTTCGCCGCCCAGTTCGCGACGGTTGCCACGCTCATTGCGGTCCCTCGCAGCCGCTGCGGATAGAGCTCGCTGATCAGCAACCAGAACACCGGGCCAAGGCCGATCGCGAATGATCCGGTATAGACGGCGAGCGCAACGATCGCGACGACAGCGCCAGCGCCGTGAAGATTGTCGCCACCCGACCGCAAAGTCGATCCCGATCGTCGTCAGGGCAACCGCCATCCCGGCAGTGCCGAAGATCAGCAGTGGCCGACGTCCGACTCGGTCGATGATCAAGATCGCGACGATTGTCATCCCGACATTGACCGCACCATTACCGACGTTCGCCAAAAGGGCGGCGGAGTTGCCGAAGCCCGCGTTCTTGAGCAGCGTCGGCGCATAGTAGATCACGGTGTTGATGCCGGTGACCTGCTGGAACACTGCGAGCGAGACCCCGATCACCAGGAGTTTGCGAACCTTCGGTTCGACCAGGTCCGACCAGCGACTGTCGCGGCCAGCGACCGATTGGACATCCTCGATCTCACGGTCGACGTCTTCATCGCCATGCCGGTACCTGGCCAGGACCTCGCGCGCCTCGTCCACCCGATTCTTCGATATCAACCAGTGTGGGCTCTCCGGTTGCAGCAGCGTCCCGATGAACAGCATCGCCGCCGGTACCGCAGCGAGACCAAACATCAGCCGCCAGTTCTGCGAAGACGACAGCCAATAGTCGATCAGAAACGAGAACAGGATCCCGCTGGTTATCGCGAGCTGGTTAAGGCTCACCATGGCGCCGCGATAGCGCGCCGGCGCGAGCTCCCCGATATACAACGGCACCGACATCGAGGCTGATCCGACGGCGAGACCGATAACGAAACGCATCGCCACGAGCACCGCGTACGTCGGCGCGAAGGCCGCCCCTAGGACGCCGACGACGAAGACGGCTGCAGTAGCGAGGATGAGTGGTCGCCGCCCGAACCGGTCGGCAAGTCGACCGGTACCAGCCGCGCCGACGGCCGCGCCGACGAGGAGAAGGCTCGTCACCAGCTCCTTTTGCAGCGATGACAGCGAGCCGAAGCTGTTGTGCAAGAACAACAATGCGCCCGAGACGACACCCGTGTCGTAACCGAACAGCAGCCCGCCCAGGGCGGTAATGGCAGAGGACCAGAAGACCGCGCGATCGAGACGAGGCTGGGAGTCGGGTTCACTTCGCTTGGTGTTGACCGTTTGCACCGCCATCAAGGACACCCCTCGTCGCGCGTCGTTGCGACGTGGTATCCCCATTCGGCTGCACTTAAATCACTGCCCGCAACGATGGTTGGACTTATCGCGGTTGGGTAATCCCCTCGATGATGGACTGCGCGACATCGCGAAGTTTGCGATGCGACTGCTGCGACAACGAGACCAGGATCGCGAACGCGTCATCCGCGCTGCAGCGTCGCCCGCCCATCAAGACGCCCTTAGCTTGCTCGATCACGGCGCGTGAGGCCATCGCGTCGTTCATCTGCTCTGCGCGGGTGGTTGCGGTGTAGTAAAGGTCGGCGTTGTTGACGACGACCGCGGCATACACCGCGAGTTCCTCAGCGGCTCGCGCCGCGGATGGCGTGAATGCGTGTGGATGATCGCCATAGATGTTGAGGGCTGCCGAGTGCTCGCCGGCAATTTCCAGTGGCACCGATACCGAGCTCCCGACGCCCAACTCGACTGCCCGGGAACTGTAGTGCGGCCAGCGGGTTTCGACGGTTTGATCCGCGACAATCACGGTTTGGCCGGTGCGTAGGGCGTCCAAACACGGCCCATGACCGGCGTCGTACTGCGCCTGATCCGCGGCAGAAGCAACACTGTCAGTCGG
This sequence comes from uncultured Actinomycetota bacterium, assembly GCA_963814845.1. Classification (GTDB taxonomy): domain Bacteria; phylum Actinomycetota; class Actinomycetes; order JAFAQI01; family JAFAQI01; genus DATAUK01. Next base: position 21,936 of record CAWFEP010000008.1, on the reverse strand, counting down.
CGCCACCGTGACCGGGTTACGGTCGCGCATCGTCACCGACACCTCGGCCGCGCCAGGGATGGAGTCTTTCGCGACCCCGGTGAGCCGCTCGATCACGAATTCGAACGAGTCGTGACCCAACACGATGCTCGCCAGCGACGCCACCGCATCGGACAGGTTGATCTGCTCACACTCAATTAGTTCGTCGACCATCAAGCCCACCAGTTTCTCGGCACCGCCGTTGCCAGCGCTGCCCAATCGGTTCGTCATCACCGATGGCCGCGCATGGCGGCCGCAGGCATCTCGGCTGCTGCTTAACCGGGACCCGGAGCACCAATCCTAGCGATTGGCCGAGCCCGCGAGGAGGTCCCGTCGGCGTCGTCTCGTTGCATGCTCAGGTGACTCCCTCGTGGGACCTCGTCCCTACCCTCGGTGTATTCATCGCCCAGCCGGGTATCACCCGGTTCGAGATCGTTCGCCCCCGGCGCAGTGAGTTGACGCGTGAGTTCGGAAAGCAAGCGCACGGTGTGGCTGGCACTCGCCGCCAACGTGGCCGTGGCGGCGATCAAGTTCGCGGGCGGGCTGATCACGGGATCGGCGGCAATGCTCTCGGAGTCGGCTCACTCCGTCGCTGATGTGCTCAACGAGGTTTTCTTGGTGACTTCGTTGCGGCGCAGCGCCAAACCCGCCGATCCGCAGCATCCGTTTGGCTACGGCAAGGAGCGCTTCTTCTGGTCACTCCTTGCCGCCGTCGGGATCTTCGTTGCCGGCGCCGGTTTCTCTCTCGTCGAGGCGTACCGCTCGTTCACCGGCACTGGGACGATCGGCGCGCACTACTACCTCATCAACTACGTCGTGCTTGGCCTGGCGCTGATAGCGGAAGGCACGTCATGGCTCCGCGCGATCAAGCAAGTACGCAATGAAGCACGCAGCGCGGAGGTCGGCGTCCTGCAGCATGTGGTCACGAGCAGCGATCCGAGCGTTAAGACGGTGGTGAGCGAAGACACTGCCGCGATGATCGGGCTGATGCTCGCCGCAGCCGGCCTGGCGCTGCACCAGGCAACCGGCTCAAACTGGTGGGAGGGCGCTGCGTCGGCAGTGATCGCGGTGCTGCTCGTGGTCGTCGCGATCGCGCTCGGACGCGATACCAAAGGCCTGTTGATCGGCGAGGCGGCGACACCTGAGCTCACCGAGTCCATCACCGCCTATCTCAACGACGAGTGTCCGGGGATTGACGAGGTGCTCGATCTGCTGACCATGCACATCGGTGCGAACGACGTCCTGCTAGCGGCGCGGGTTGACCTGGCTGACGGTCTCAGCTCGGCCGCAATCGAAGCGCTGAGCAGTGACGTCGATGCCGAGATTCAGCACCGCTGGCCTGTCGTCACCCAGGTATTCATCGATCCGACGCGGGCGCCCTAGTCCACCGTTGGCCGGTAGATATGCACGACAACGCCACATTCGAAGCTTCTGGCTTCGGTGAGCTCCAAACTGAGCGTGGTGGGGAGATCGGCAAACAGAGCTTGGCCGCTGCCAACGCAAGCGGCTTGATAGCGAGGCAATACTCGTCGATCAGCCCGAGCCTGGCCAACGATGCGGCGAACGAAACGCCGCCGTAGGCGATCACATCCGGCCCCGCTTCGTTTTGATCGCGGCGATCTCGGTCGCAAGATCACCACGGGCGATTCGCGTGACCGGCCAGGGACATGCTCATCTGCAGTACTACGCGTCTCATCACGGCTCCTACCGTGGGATGTCTCGACCGGTTGGCCGGTACTCCAGGAGCAGCACCCGACCGTCTAACGCTCGGTGATCGACCAGCTCCAGATCGGCAGCCGCCATGTCCGCAAAGGCTGCCTCGCGCCCCGAGCTGCCTGCGAGCAGCGGGAACGTCATGAGCCGCAGCCGATCCACCAAGCCGGCGCCCGTCAATTGCCGCACCAGCGACAGGCTCCCGATCGTCCGCAACGCAACGTTGCCTTCGGATTTCATCCGCCGGATCTCCGCCACCAGATCGCCGCTGCACATCCTCGTGTTCGGCCAGACCGCGTCCTTCACGGTCCTCGAGAACACGACCTTGTCCAGCTGAGCCATCGGATCCGGGGATTTGCCGCCGTCGTTCGGGATGCCCGCGAGAGCCTCATAAGTGCGGCGCCCCATGACGACGATCTGCGGTGCAGCCAGCTGCGTGGCGACCCAGCTCTCAACCTCAGGGCCGAGGTAACCAAAGTATCCAGGTAGTCCGTCGGAGCCGGCCCAGCCGTCAACCGAGAGGAAGAGATCGACGGTCAAAGTGCGCGGCATGCTCGCTCCTTCGTCGTGATGCGGCTGGTGTCTGTATCCGTGGCTGTTTAAGACCACTCCCATGACTACGAACGGGTAGCCGTCGAATCGACAACTACCCGTTGAGGCGTTTCAGCGAACGTTACGGCCGTCGCGGCCGGTAGCCACGAATTCGACGATGGCGTTTCTAGCGAGCGCCGGCGTGCGTGCGTGCGGAGGTGAAGCGGTGCCCTGGCCGCTGGTCCCGGCGGCGCCGGGTCAGCTGGAAGCTCTCCAGAACGCTGTAGTCGGCGGTGCCGGAGGCTTGCGTTGGCGCGTGGCAATAGGTGACGGTGATCGTCGTGCTGCCACCCGGTTGTCCCGGGTCGACCGCGAACAACGCGATTCCATACGCGTCCGTAGGGTCGGTCTTTGCCGACCAGTTCGCCGGCTCGATCGCATCGGGAAGTGGCTTGGTCGACCCGGTGCGGATCTGGGTGAACGTTGTGACGTTGGCAACGTCAGCGCCGTAGACGTTGTCGCGCTTGTTCGTCCCTCCCCCACCGAGCACAAGGAAGACGGTGCCTTGTGAGGTGTCGAAGGGACCGGTGATGTCGGTCGAGACGACCTGAGGAGTGAGGGTGTTAACAGGCTCACCCTTGGTGGAGGGGAGGGTGACAGTGCCAGCGGCGTTGGTGATGGTGCCGCCAGCGAAGGTCGAGGTGCCGAGTCCCACCGTGAAGCCGCGCACCGGATAGGAACGCTCGTAGTCGTGGTCGTGGCCGTTGACGACGAGGTCGACCTCGTACTTGTCGAACAACGGAAGCCATGCCTCGCGGATGCCGAGGTCGCATCCGTTGTCGGTTGAGGAGGACAACGCACATTGATGCATCTGGACAACTATCCAGTCGACGGATGCATCGGCCCTGGCTCGGGCAAGAGTCCGCTCGAGCCAAATCGTTTGCCGGTTTGGCAGCCAGCCGCCTGGTCGCAGCGTCCCATCGGTGTTGCTGTCGAACGTGCCGGTGTAGAGCTGGTTGTACTGAGCGGCCGTTGCCGAGATCGGATTGCCGACCGGCGTCGACGGTCGCGACACCGCCTGGGTTGAAGGCACCGCCGCCCTGATAGCAGACGTCGTTGGCGTCGAGGGCAACGAAGACAACCGAGCCCACCTGGAATGAGTAGAAGTTGCCCGCGAACCGAGTGCCGTTGTCTGGCAGGAAATACCGGGAGTTGAACGACGCGTATCCATGTGGGCCGTTGTCCAGCTCGGCCTCGTGATTGCCGATGCACGGCATCCACGGCCGGTTGGCTGCCGAACGTTGCGTGTTGAGCCCGAAGTCCCGCCACACCTCAGGCGAAGGCTGCGCCCCCTGCGCAGTCGTCGTGCCGCCCGTGCTCGTGATCGTCTCCTTGTCGGCGTAACACAGGTCGCCATTGAGGAGATGAAACAGCGGCTCGAGGTTCTCAACCTCGGTGACCGCATTGTAGGCGTTCCACTGCGACTCGCTATAGGTTGTCGACTGCACGGCCGACCCGTCGGCCAGCGTGTACGTCGCGCCCGTTCCCGGCGTGCCAAGGTCGCCAAAGCTGGTGAACGAGAACGGGAAGCGGCCGGAGTCGGCGGTTGTGAACTCGCTGGTGAAGCTCACGCCCGGAGACGCCGCGTCACGCACGGTGTAGGTGTAGCCCGACGCAGGCGACAGCCCGCGAAGCACCGCGTGATAGCTGTACACCGTCTCACCACTCAAGCCATCGGTGTAGGGCCGGCGGATGGCTTCGACCACCCGTCGAGGTCCTCGTCGTGACACCAACTCGACCTGCGGAGCACGCTGCGGCGACGGCGACACCCATGACACGACCATCTCGGCGGACGGATCCTGTCCCCAGGTGAGGTGTACCTGCTCCGGGGTGGTGCCTGTCCCCAGCGAGCTGATCCCGCCGACACCCGCAGCCGACGCGTAGCCCTCGGGCCAGCCGGCCGACAGGACTACGGCGCCGGCGCCGGCCCCTGCGGCAGCGCGAAGGAAGTCACGACGAGACAGCGGACGAGGAATACGCGGTGAGTCAGACATGAGCCTCACCCTGCCAAGCCAAGGTGAACTCCGGTTTGCCAGCGGCGAAACACTGTTGGACTGCCATCGGCCGAGTCGGTGCACTCCAAACGGGGTGCCGCCAATCCAGGTGCCCCCACGTCCGTATGCTGGGTCGTGAAGGGGAGTAGTCCACTCGCCGCGTGTCGACATACTGGCCGCAAGGCCCGGTGCGCGGGACCAGTTCGCTGGTCGGGCGAGACCTTCGGTACCGACAGTCACGGCTGGCGGCGCCGGAGGCATTCCCGCTCACCGGCCCGTCGCCTCGAATGAGGAGCGACGTGCATCCCCTGATCGCCTTGACGGTGTTCGCGGTGATCTTCCTCGCCGAACTCCCCGACAAGACCGCCCTCGCGTCGCTCATCCTCGGCACGCGGTACCGCCCGTCGTTGGTGCTGCTCGGCATGATGGCAGCCTTCGCAGTGCATGTGGTGATCGCGATCGTCGCCGGCTCGCTGTTGCACCTGCTGCCGCATCGCGCCTTGGAAGCGGTGATTGGTGCGCTTTTCCTCGCCGGCGCGGTCCTGCTACTTCGCGGGCGCGAGGAGCATGCCGACGACGGCGAGGAAGCGCTCGACCGCGCCGGTATGAGTACGCCGCGGGTACTGTTCACCAGCTTCGCGGTCATCTTCGTGGCGGAGTTCGGTGACCTCACGCAGATCGTCACAGCCAACCTCGCCGCGAAGTACCACGACCCGGTGACGGTCGGTCTTAGCGCTGTTCTGGCACTGTGGGCAGTTGGGGCTATCGCGATCTACGGCGGCCATCGCCTGATTGCTCGCGTCCCGATCGGCATCGTCACGCGGGTCGCGGCGGCAATCATGCTCGTGCTCTCGACGTACAGCATCGTGCAAGCCGTCCGAGGTTAGCGTCGCGATGTGCAGCAAGGCGAGCACTTCCCCTCAATTTCCTTTGTATCAGATTCCGGCGGCCCTCATGAGCCAACAGCTTTCGGTCTAAGGTCACGAACCTCAGTCTGATGTCAGTGAGGTGTACCCCCTGGTTATGAGCGCGTTTGACCTTCCTGACCACCTCGCCGCCAAAGCCGAACCGGCGATGATCGCTGTCGACGAGAAGCACTTTGCGGCCATCGCCGAGAGCCTCGAGCAGTCCATCGCCGAGTTGTCCGATCGCCTTGCGGTTGAGCGCAAGGCTCCCGGCGGCATTGGCCAGGAGGCGATGGACCGAGACATGGCAATCCACCGGATGACCACGCGCCTGCGTACCTTGCGTCGGTTTGGATTGGACCTCTGCCTCGGACACATCATCAGCGCGGCGGACCCCGAACCGATCTACATCGGACGCCTTGGTCTGACCGACAGCACGGGTCATCGGCTACTGCTCGACTGGCGGTCCCCCACCGCTGAGCCGTTCTTCGGTGCCACGCATGCGAATCCGATGGGTCTGACGAGTCGTCGCAGGTATCGCTGGAGCCGCGGCCGAGTCAGCGACTACTGGGACGAGGTCTTCACCGCGGAGGGGCTTGAAAGTCATGCGGCGCTCGACGACCAGTCGGCGTTCATCGCCAGCCTCGGCAGTAGCCGGTCGGCCCGAATGCGAGACGTCCTCGCGACAATCCAGGCCGATCAGGATGCCATCATTCGGGCCGGATCCAGCGGCGCTCTGATCGTCGACGGCGGTCCGGGTACGGGGAAGACGGTCGTTGCGCTGCATCGCGCCGCCTATCTCCTCTACGCCGACCCTCGGCTCAGTCATCGCCGCGGCGGCGTGCTGTTCGTCGGTCCGCACCAGCCCTATTTGGCCTATGTCGGCGACGTCTTGCCTGGCCTCGGCGAGGATGGCGTCCAGACAGCGACCCTGCGCGACCTCGTCACGGAGGGAGCGAGGGCGACGATCGAATCAAACCCGACGGTCGCGCGATTGAAGTCCTCCGCGGACATGGTGAAGGCGATCGAAACCGCCGTGGGGATCTACGAGGAGCCGCCCGCGACGGGAATGACGGTCGAGACCGAATGGGGCGACGTTTCGCTAAGCGCCGAGGATTGGGCTGAGGCATTTGAAGCTGCCGAACCCGGCACTGCGCACAACGAGGCGCGTGCGGAGATCTGGGAGGAGCTGCTCACGATCCTGATCGACAAGTACGACAGTGACGAATCACCTGACCTGCTCCGAAAGTCGCTGCTCCAGAACCGCGAGCTGCGCAGGTCCCTCAACCGCGCCTGGACTGTCGTTGAAGCGGCTGACCTTGTCGGTGACCTCTGGTCGGTCCCCGCTTATCTGCGCAAGTGCGCTCCATGGCTCAGCCCGGATGACATCCAGATGCTGCAGCGCGCACAGCCGCAGGCCTGGACGGTGTCCGACCTCCCGCTGCTGGACGCTGCAAGACAGCGGCTCGGCGACCCGGCGGCCTCTCGGCGCAGGCGCCGCCAGGAGGCCAACGCAGCAGCGCAACGGGAACAGATGGCGATGGTGGTCGACAACCTGAGGGAAGCCGCCGATGACGAATACGGCGTGGGCTTGGTGACGATGCTGCGCGGTGAGGACTTCCACGACGCGCTGGTCGACCAATCCGCTGTGCCGAGAACGGCTCCTGATCTGCTTGCCGGTCCGTTCGCCCACATCGTCGTGGACGAGGCTCAGGAGCTCACCGACGCCGAGTGGCAGATGCTGCTGCTGCGCTGCCCGTCCCGCAGCTTCACTATCGTCGGCGACCGCGCCCAGGCCAGACACGGCTTCACGGAGTCGTGGCAGGAGCGGCTCCAGCGAATAGGGATCGATCGGATGAGCCTGGCGTCCTTGAGCATCAACTACCGGACACCAGCAGCCGTGATGGACGCAGCAGAGCCAGTGATCCGGGCTGTGCTCCCCGACGCCAACGTACCGACCTCGATCCGCAGCACTGATGCCGCGATCGTCTATGGATCGACCCCAGATCTTCATGCGGTCCTCGACGCTTGGCTTGCGATGCATGCAGAAGGGACTGCCTGCGTGATCGGCGATCCGACGTTCCAACCAACATCTCGAGTTCGCTCGCTCACGCCGGAGTTGTCGAAGGGACTTGAGTTCGACCTAGTTGTGCTTGTCGACCCGGAGACGTTCGGAACGGGCGTCGAGGGCGCGGTCGACCGCTACGTCGCGATGACCCGGGCGACCCAACAGCTCGTCCTTCTCACGAGCTCATGAGCGAACTCCACGCCACGAACGTCGGCGACAGCGGCGACGGCGACCGGAGTTGCAGTGGTCCGGCGTTTGGCCCGACTTAAACGGGTAGCCGCCATCTCCTTACTATTTGGCCTTCAGACGCCGACAGATCCAATGAATACCTGTACCTTCAGTGCTGAGCACGGAGCCTTCGTGCCACATCGTTTCTGGGTCTGCCCAGCGCCTGCAGCGCTCATTGTCGCCATCGTGAGGACTAATGGGCGCTCCAATCGTCGGCCACCAGATCGTGACGACCTCCGATCTTGGCGCCGTTGAGGCCGCACTGCGTGCGGGCGACGGATCAGCGGTCGTTCTGGAGCAGCTCGGTCAGGGTGTCGATCTCGACGCGCGTCACAAGGTGTTCTGCCTCGGCCAGTCCCAAGTCGCGTTCCTGCGGTTCGGCGCACCAATGCGAATCAGCCTGGCTGGAATGTCTGCCTACCGCGTCGTCATCCCGCTCGAGGGGCATGCGGGCGTGCGCGTGTCCGGCCGCGGATCGCTGCGGGTCAACCCCCAGACCGGCATTGTCGTTTCGACCGAGGCTGGCGTCGAGTTGGTCTGCGCGAGCGGCTACTCGCACCTCGCGGTCTCCTTCCCACAGGACGTGTTACACCGCGAGCTCGAGCGCTTGACCGGCACCACGGTGACCGCGCCGATCGAGTTCTCGGAGCGGTTGGATCTCACGACTTCGGCTACCTCGCTGTGGCGACACCTACTGCGAGCGATCGACGTCAGCGCCGAGCAGGTCAACGGCACGCTGGCGCGCGGACTTCCGTTGCGTCGGCTCGAACGCCGGCTGTTGATGTTGCTGCTCACTGAGCAGCCGCACTCGCACAGCCGCAACCTCCAACAGCCGCAGATCGGCATCGTGCAGCGCGCGATCGATCGCATCGAGGATCAGCCGAATCATCGGTGGACCGTGGATGAGCTCGCGGCAACGGTCTGGTGCAGTGTGCGCACCTTGCAGGCCGGGTTCCACAAGACGGTTGGCATCACCCCGACCGAGTACGTGCGGTGGGTGCGCCTACAGCGGGTACACGACGAGCTCAAGAACGCAACATCGAGCCATGCCACCGTCACGACCGTCGCCACGAGTTGGGGTTTCGCGCATATGGGGCGCTTCAGCGCCGCCTACCACGAGGAGTTCCGGGAGTACCCGCACGAGACATTGCGCGATGTCAGCCGAATGACGGACGCCGACTCGCTTCGGTGAATCTCGCCGGGCGTCGACGGTGTCATGACAACAAACAACCCCGGTGCCCCACATCTCCGGCCCCGCCCAACGGCCCCTGAGTGTCGCCCCAGACCGAAGGAGCACGCCATCAGGCGTCATACGAAACGAACCGTCCTTGGCATGTCCATTGCCGCCACAGTCCTGGCCATGGTGGCTCTCCCAGCAAGCTCAGCTTTCGCCGTGCCCGGCACCACCGGCACCGCAACCTTGACCGCCGGCAGCGGCTTCGGGATGGAAGCACCCGCGTCGGTCGATTTCTCCGCCACGTTGGACGGTGTCGCACAGGCCGCGCTCGATAATCAGACGTTCGATGTCGCGGACAACACCGGAAGTGGCTCGGGCTGGAACATCACCGTCACTTCCACGGTCTTCGCGAACGAATCAAACAGCCTGGCGGCGGACGGCACGACTGACACCGGCATTCAGTCCGACCAGTGCGACGTGGACAGCGCGTGCTCCATTGGCGACAACAGTGTGTCCTACCCCGTCACTATCCCCGCCGGAGTCGACGCGCCCGCAATTGAGATCCAGAATGCCGCGGTTGGCACCGGAATGGCCGCCCAAACCTGGACGCACCAGATGTCGCTCGCGGTCCCCGCGACTGCGTTGGCCGGCAGCTACAGCTCGACCTGGACCTACTCCCTGGTCAGCGCACCGTAATCAGCGACATCTATTGCGCCCACTGCACCACGATCAGAAGGCGATGACGCATTGAAGCGCATGACACTCGGTGGCGGCGCAGGCCTGGCCGCTGCCCTGCTGCTGATGCTGGGGCCCATGGCCCCAGCATCAGCAGGGTCGAGCACCCCCGCTCCCACCGGCATCAGCCTGCGGCCGGCGCACGTGAATCCGAATCACGCATCGTCTTATTTCACCCTGCGCCTCGCGGCCGGGGCTCGGACCACACAACAGGTTCTGGTGACCAACCCCACCGCAAAGCCCGTGACTCTGTTGGTGAATCCAGTCGACGGCCTCACCGGCGCGACGACAGGTGCGGTGTATGCCAATCGCGGCATCCCCACCACGAAGGCCGGCGCGTGGGCCTCGGTGTCAGTGAGATCAGTGCTGGTCCCGGCACACCGCAGCTTGCGAGTAGCATTCACGGTCCGCGTGCCGCAGAACGCCAGCCCTGGCGATCATCTCGCGGGCATCGCCTTTCAAAACGCGAAGATCACGACATCGACCACTGGCTTCAAGGTCCGCGAGATCGTCCGCAACGTCATCGGCGTGCTCATCGTTGTGCCCGGCCCGGCGGTCTTCCACCCGCGTCTCGTGAGCCTGGGCATCCATGCGGTCGGCAGCACGGGCATCGGCTCGGTATTGATCGGCCTCGGCAACAACGGATTGGCACTCGCGCAACCAAGCCTGACCGTGTCGCTCGATGGGCCCAACAACTATCACCGCACGCTGCACCGACACCTCGACACTGTGCTTCCCGGTGACACCATCGTCTACTCCTACCCCTGGCCGGACAGCCTCAGCAAAGGGAGCTACGACGTCACCGCGACTCTGTCCGGCGACGGCGCCACCGCCACGCTGCAACGAACCGTTCAGCTCGGCGCGACATTGGCGGGCAACATCCCTCGACCGCATGCAGCGGCAAGTCACTCGACGTCGTTCGTACCGGCGCTCATCGGCGGCTTCGCCGCCGCGCTCGTCATGGTCGCCATTGTCTGGTTGATCATGCGCCGCCGCTTTACGCTGGGACCCGGTCCCCGCCAGCGAACCGGCACTGCGTGAGAATCGACCGCACCCGGCGGAAGACGGCGTTCGCCACGGTCGCGCTGACATTCCTCGGCCTCCTTGGCGCACAAGCATTCGTTGCACAGCTCGCATCCGCCAGTCCTGGCTCGCAATTTGCCTATGTGGTGAACTCGAACGCGAACACGGTGACTCCGGTGAATGTCTCGGCCGGAACGGCAGGATCGCCGATTGCGGTTGGTGCCGGGCCGCGGGGTGTTGCCATCACCCCGGATGGAACGATGGCTTATGTCGCGAACAGCACGGCGGGCACCGTCACACCGATCAACACTGCGACCAACACTGCAGGGACCGCGATCACGGTCGGAACCACACCGTACGCCGTGGCGATCAGCCCGAACGGGACGACGGCTTACGCGGTCAACCAGGGATCGGGCTCGATAACTCCGATCACCATGTCTACCGGAATCGCGGGGACACCGATCACGGTCGGGACCAACCCCGACATGATGGCCATCACCCCTGACGGCACCACCGGCTACGTCGCGAACGCCGGCAGCGGCACCGTGAGCATGATCAACCTGTCGGCCGGATCTGTCAGCGCGACGATCACTGTCGGAACCGCGCCGGCCGGCATCGCGGTCACTCCAGACGGCACCAAGATCGTCGTCGCCAACAACACCTCGAACACCCTCAGCGTGTTCCCGACCGGCACCACTACTCCGACCGTGAGCACGGTTTCGCTGCCAGCGGCGACCGGCCCGACCTGGCTGGCGATCAGCCCGAGCGGCTCCACTGCTTATGTCGCAGGACAGACCGCTCTCACGATCGTCCCGGTCTCCATGTCTACCCTCAGCGTCGGCACCGCGTGGACAGTCCCATCCCCCTCTCGCATCGCGATCAGCCCTGATGGAACCACCCTGATCAGCGCCGATCGCACGGACACGAACGCAACCCTCACGACCCTGGCCACGAAGGCGACCGCCTCAGTGGCAATGCCCGGAGCAGCCGGTGGCAACGGCGTCGCGATGATGCCAGACCAAGCACCGGTCGCTGCCTTTGCAAGCGCCGCTGGCACTGCGACCACCCCGACGACTCTTGACGCGTCTGCCTCTACCACTGCGACCGGAACCATCGCGTCGTACAAGTGGACCTTCGGTGACGGATCATCCAGCGCGACAACTTCCACCGCAACGACGACCCACTCCTACGCCTTCGGTGGGAGCTACGCGGCCACCGTCACCGAGACCGACTCAGCGGGAACCTCTACTGCGAAGGTCTTCACCGGCTCGACCATGAGCAACAACGGCAGCGCCGTGGCGAAAGCGAGCGCTACCGTCACGATCGCCGGGCCGCCGTGGTCTCAAATTGCCTACATTTCCAACTTCACCACCAATACGGTGACCCCGGTTAACGTCTCGACCGGGACCGCCGGTTCGCCGATTACCGTCGGGGCGGGTCCGCGAGGACTAGCGATCACCCCGGACGGCGCGACCGCATTTGTCGCCAACTCCACGGCCGGCACCGTCACCCCGATCACGACGGCTACCGGAGTCGCGGGAAGTGCGATCACGGTCGGATCGAACCCACGCTCCCTGGCGGTGACCCCGAACGGCGCGACCGCATATGTCGTCGAGCTTGGTTCGAACGCGATCCTGCCGATCCATGTCGCAAACAAGACGGTCGGCACCGCGATCACGGTCGGGACCAGCCCGAATGTCATGGCAATCACGCCGGACGGCACCACGGGGTACGTCACGAATGGCGGCGCGAGCACCGTCAGCATCGTCAACCTCTCGACCGGCACGGTGACCGGCACGGTGACTGTCGGCAGCGGGCCAGCCGGCATCGCCATCACCCCAGATGGCACGACAGTCGTCGTTGCGAACCAGACCGCAGGCACCATCAGCAGCTTCCCCACCGGCACGACAACGCCAACCGTGACCACGCTTTCGCTCGGCGCGGTAGGGCCGAAGTGGCTGGCAATCAGCCCCGATGGCCGGACGGCTTACGTGGACGAGAACGTCAGCGCCATGATCATGCCCGTCACGATCTCAGGGCTGAGTGCCGGCACCGCGTTTACCGCCAGCCCCAGTCCGTCGTGGTTGGCGGTCAGCCCGGACGGCACCACCCTGCTGAGCCCAGACACTAACGACACCAACGCGACCTCTACCGTTCTGGCGACAAAGGTCAGCACCCCGATCGCGATGCCTGGCGTGGCCGGCGGCAACGGGGTAGCGATGATGCCTGACCAGGCGCCGGCTGCTGCACTCGCCGCCGCCTCCGGCATTCAGGGCAGCGCGATCACGCTGGACGCCTCGGCCTCGACCGACACAACCGGGGCGATCGCTTCGTACGCGTGGAACTTCGGCGACGGCACCTCGGTGGCAACCACCACAACGCCGACGACGACGCATACCTATACGTATGGCGGCACCTACACCGCGACCGTGACCGAGACCGACACCGCCGGAACGTCGACGACGCAGGTATTCACCGGCGCGACCGTGAGCAACAACGGCAAGCCCTCAGCCGCAGCCTCCGCGACGATCACGGTGTCGTCGTACTCGCTGGCATTGACCCCACCTGCATCGCTCGTCTTCACGGACACGACTGGCAGCGGGACTGACCGGGTGTTGAGCACAGCCTTCCCGATGTCGCTGTCGAATGGTGGCAGCTCAGGATGGAGCTTGTCCGCCACGTCAACCACGTGGACGAGCGGGTCACACACGCTTCCGAACACTGCGTTCGGAATCGCGTCGCAGCCGTCGTCGAGTTGCTCGAGCACTGGATGTGTCGGCCCGACGAACTCCGTTACCTACCCTTACATCGTGCCCGCTGGCACAACTGCGCCAACCGCGACGAAGATGTTCAACGCGAGCGCAGGCACCGGGCTTGGCAACCAGACAGTCACTCCGACCTTCACTCTGACCGTGCCGGCGACCGCTTACGCCGGAACCTTCACCACCACGGTGACGCTGAGCATCAGCAGCGGTCCGTGATCTGACCTACAGCCAGTTCCGCCGCACCGCGGTCGCCACCGCCGACGCACGATCACGTGACTTCAGCTTGATCTGGATTCGCTCGAGGTAGGTCTTGATTGTCGACACCGCCACGCCAAGCACTCTGGCGATCTGCTCATTGGTTGCACCGAGTGCGACGTGGTTCAGAACCTCACGTTCGCGGGCAGTCAACGGGTTGCAGACCGTGACGTCGAGCGCGGCGAGAACGCCGGCGAGTGAACGCACAACCACTATCTGAGGAATGCTTGTCACGTACGTCTGATCAAGCGCAGGGTCTGAGTCGGTCAGGAGAATGACGTCGGTGCGCGACCCCGCAAAGTCGAGATGATTCAGCAGCCGCAGGCAGCGCCGGACAGCATCCGGGTGGCTTCGCGAGCCGTCGACGATGACGAAGTCGACGCTCGGAAGCAGATCCGCCACCGTCGCGACGCAGGCTCTGGTGCTGCGATCATCCGAAAGGGCCGCCACCACGATCGAGGGCGTGCCCGACTCGATCAGAAGGTGCGACACGCACTCGGCTACCCCGCGTCCTGCCGTCGGAATGACGCAGGCTCGCCACGTCGGCCGACTGTTCGGCGCCGGCCGAAGCCGGGCGACCAAGCGCATTAAGCTCTCGTCCAATTCGCTGTCATGGACGAGCCGGCCATGCGACTGCTTGGCGGCGTAGGCGATGTGAGTACGCAGCTCTTCGTAGATCTCGAGGAGTGACTGCTCGTCGGTGTGCAACGCGAGCCTGATCAGGAGCTCAGCAGTTGCCTCGTCGCCGCTGAGGAACGTCAGCGTTGTCGGCGACCGCAACCCGTCCGTCGTCTGACGCTCGAGTGCCGGCGTCAATTGGCGAACGGGAGCGAGCGTGATGCGGCCTCCAGACCTACGGTTGACAGGCGAGGTCCGAGCCCACGAGGTGTTCAGCACCGGGACACACCTCGGTGATGATGTCGACCTAACCACGCGCCGTCACGCCCTGCTATGCGTGAAACGACGCGCCCTATCCAGATTGCGCAAACCTGGCCTCGCGTAGGCCTGAGGCGTCATGTTTCGTGACCTTGGCGGTACGCCGCCGGCCCTACGGAGCCGACAGGTAACACGGCCAAAGCCGAGCAGTCGACACGACCGCTCCCACGACTGCCTCGGAGGTAGTGAATGCGTACGACGCGTACGTTGACGCTGATCGGTGGGGCCGCCGCCGCACTGCTGACCATTGCGGTGATCCCGTCAGCAGCCTTCGCCACGGGCACTGTGGGCACGGCGACGTTGTCGCAGGGCGCGTTGTCCTACGTCACACCCGCCACGATCCGCTTTGGCGCCGTTCTGAACGGCATCAACCAGATCGTCGGCGCGAGCCAGCGGATCAACGTCGTGGACGGCAGTGGCAGCGCGGCCGGCTGGACCCTGACGGTGACCTCCACCACCTTCAAGACCGGTCGTTACGAGCTGCCGAACAATTCGGCATTCGACCGAAGCGTCGCGGGTGCGTGCGACACCGGTGTGACGTGCACGTTGGCGAACAACTCCGCGACCAGCTATCCGGTTCTGATCCCGGCGGCGAAGTTCGCGCCAACCGCGGTGCGCATCATGTCCGCCGCCGCCGGATCGGGAATGGGCGGGCAGACATGGACCAACCAGATGCGCCTGGCGATCAACGGAAACACCAGAGCCGGCGTCTACACATCGACCTGGATCTACTCACTCGTCAGCGCGCCGTGACCCGGCCTTCGAAGCGGGTGCTCATCTCGTGCAGCGCTGCGCTTCTCAGCGTCGCAGTCGGCGCGACGATCATGAGCTTCGCGGCGATTGCGTCGACGCCAACCGGTGGGGTCGGATTGCGCCCGGCACATCCGCATGCCGCCAATCCGAACTACTTCGCCCTGCACGTCGCTCGCGGAGAGACCATCCATCGCTGGATGGTCGTGACTAACAGCGCTCACAAGGCGGTCTCGCTCACCATCTACCCGGTTGACGGGCGCACCGGACCGACAACCGGCACCGTCTTCTCCGGCCACCGCAATCGCCTCCTCGGTGCGGGCCAGTGGATCACTCCCTCAGTCCGCACGCTCAAAGTGCAGGCTGGCGAGTCACGCCGGCTGGAGTTCTCCGTGAAGGTCCCAAAGATGGCCGCGCCGGGCGATCACGTTGGTGGGATCGCGGCACGTACTCGCAACATCACGACGCCCAAGCCCAAGCCCAAGCACGGCGGCGCGGTCAACGAGGTGGTGCGTACCGTCATCGCGGTCGAGATCGTCGTGCCGGGCAAGGCGGTGTTTCGACCCAGTTTGACGACGCTGGCCATCCGACGGGTTGGCCCCACGGCAATCGGTGCGGTCTATGTCGGACTCGGCGACCGCGGTCGCCGGATGGGCAGTCCGCGGCTCGCCGTCACTCTCACCCGCCTGCACCACCACGGATTGCGTATCGTCCGTCGACTCGACACTGTCCTGCCTGGCGCCCTGGTGACGTATCCGCTCATCTGGCCCGCCGCGCTGGCTCCCGGCCGCTACCGCATCAGTGCTCGACTCAGCCTGGGATTCAGGCACGTCTCGCTGCATCGCACGGTCACCGTGCACCACCGGTTGGCCGGCGCACACCTGCGCCGTCAATACCTCCGGTGATCTTGACGTAGGTTCCCTTGAGAGGCGCGCGCAAGGGAACCTACGTCAAGTCACGCGCTTGCGACCGGAGCGGGGCACAGGCTGGATCGCCCAGTGGGAACCGTCTGGCACCTCGACAAGTGGCGACGGTACGTCCGATCCGCTGATGATGATCACGCGGCTGCCGGGCAGGTAGTAGCCGGCGCCGACCACCGCACGCGACGAGACTCCGACCGCCATCAGATAAGCCTTCTTGCCGAGGTTCGGGCTGCGTACGAGCTTCCAGTGCGACCCGACGAGGTGCAACACGATCGGGTTCTCGAAGTCACCCTGGTTGTGGTAGCCGACGGCCCAGACCCGATGCGCCGACGACGCCGCGACGCCGGCCAAGACATTCTCCGCGGGGCCAGGCGACGCGGTTGCCTGATGCACCCACGTGTGCCCGTTCCACGAGATCACATAGCTCACCAGTCTGCCGCTCTTGGCGACGTTGGAGCCGACTGCCCAGGCGTGCGATGCCGAGGTGGTCGCGACGGCGCCGAGCGCCTCGTCGTGCCGTGGGATGTCGACCATCGACCACGACGAGCCCTTCCATCGAAACATCTCTGGCGTGGGGTCGAACGAATAATCCATCTCACCGATAGCCCAGGCGTTGCCGGCGCCGGACGACGCGACCGCGACCATGCCGGTGTTCGCCGGCTCACCCGCGAAGGGCACGACCGACCAGGTCCTGCCGTTGTAGTGCAGCGTGAGCGGCGTGGTCGCCTTCGTCAGGCCGACCGCCCAGATGTCTTTGGCCGAGGATCCACCGAGTGCATTGAGCACTCCGCGACCGACGCCTGGGACCTTGACCCGGTGGAAGGCGCCACCGGTGGAGTGCAACAGGTACGGCCTGCCGATGCCGTGACCGAGCGTGCCGTCGATCCAGATCGAATGTGAGGAGGGAGCGTAGATCTGGGAGAGGTTCAGGGCACGAGGACGCGGCAACGCATGTTGCGACCAGCGGCCACCGACGGGGTGCAGGACAAAGAAACGTGCGGAAGTCGGGCCGGTCGGATGCGCGGCCAGCGCCCATACCGAGGTTGAGTGCGGGATGACGCTGACCGACGTGAGCTGATAATCCGACACCAGCTTCGACGTGGGCCGGCCTCGCTCATGCGACACACCGTTGGCGGCCGGGCCCGCGAGAATCGCGAGGAAAGCCACCGAAGCGACCGCGATCAGCTCGGCCCGACGCGCCCACATTGCGCCTCCCGCGACAGTCGTGGATGGCCGAAGCCTACGCACCAACACCCAGCTTTGGCAGGACTTCTAGTCGGTCTTGCTGAACTGCCGAATCGCGATCGCGAGCATTGCCAGGCCGATCGCCGCGACGACGCCAACCTCGAGCAGGGTGGGAACCCGCCAGCCATCCCACGTCACGCCGGGGTCGAGCCGCTGACGCACCGCCGCGCTCAGGTGAAGGTGGTTGAACACCACGCGTCGCATCGGGTCAACGCCGTAAGTCAGCGGGTCGATCCGGTTGGCAATGGTGAGCCACAGTGGGAGGTTCGATGCAGGGAACATCGCGCCCGACAGGAAGTACAGCGGCAGAACCAGCATTTGCGTGAGGGCCATGAAGGACTGCATCTGGCTGATCCGCGCCGCCATCATCACACCGAAGCTGGTGATCGTGAACGCCAACAGCAGTTGGATCCCGAAGACGCCGAGGATAAGCGTCGGGGTGTACGGGACCCCGACGAGCCCCGCGATGCAGATCACGATGACGCCTTGAAACGCCGCGACGGTCGCGCCACCGAGGCACTTGCCGATCACGATGGAGCTGCGGCGAACCGGAGCGACGAGCATCTCCCGGAGAAAGCCGAACTCGCGATCCCACACGATCGATGCGGCCGAGAAAATCGCGGTGAACATCACCGCCATGGCGAGGATGCCGGGGTACAGGAACGTCCGCAGACTCAGGCCGCCGGTGCCGCCTGACGTGAGTCTGGACAAGCCGCTTCCAAGCACGAACAGAAACAGGAACGGCTGAACCAGTGAGGTCACGATTCGCAGCCGGTCGTTGAAGAATCGGATCAGCTCGCGCTGCCAAACGATCTTCACCGCCCGAAACTCGCTCGTTCGGCTTCGCGTCGGCACCCTGATTCGGGCGACGGGCGTCGGGCTCGGCGTCGAGCTCAGTGTCGCGGTCATCGACGTGCGCCTCCCCGGAACATCTGCATCTGGTCGCGGCCTCGCTGGTTTGCGGTCGCCTCGGCGTCACGGATCGTGCTGCCGGTGTAGGACATGAACACGTCGTCAAGCGTCGGACGGGAGACATTGACCGAACGGATCGGATGACGAAACTCCGCGAAGAGTTTCGGCACGAACTGTTCGCCGGCTTCGACCGAGAACGTCACCACGCCTTCCGCGACCGTTGCCGTGAGCCCGAACTGCTCTGCGAGAGCGGCGATCGCCGCATCGTGATCGTCGAGCTGAATCTGGATCCTGTCCTTGCCCACACTGGCCTTGAGCGCTTCCGGCGTGTCCAAGGCGATGATCTTGCCGTGATCGATGATCGCGATCCGGTCGCAGTATTCGGCCTCATCCATGTAGTGGGTAGTCAGGAAGATCGTGATCTCTTCGGTCCGCTTCAGATCACGGATGTAGGTCCAGATCGAGCTTCGGGTTTGCGGGTCCAACCCCACCGTTGGCTCATCGAGAAACAGCACTCGCGGCGAGTGCAACAGTCCTCTCGCGATCTCGAGGCGCCGTTTCATCCCACCGGAAAAGGTCGCCACCTTCTGATCGCGGCGATCCCACAGCCCGACCATGTCGAGTACCTGCCGCAGCCGCCCGTCGAGTCCCGCCCGCGGTACGCCGTACAGCTCAGCATGCAGCTTGAGGTTGCGGCTTGCGGTGAGGTAGCCATCGAGGGTGGTGTCCTGAAACACCAACCCGATGTTGCGGCGCACGTCGTCACGTTGGCTTACGACGTCGAATCCTGCGACTTCCGCCGTGCCGGCCGTTGGGGTGACCAGCGTGCACAGCATGCTGATCGTCGTCGACTTGCCGGCACCGTTCGGCCCCAAAAACCCGAACGTCTCGCCTGGTTCGATCTGGAGGTCGATCCCTCGGACCGCTTCGAAGTCGCCGTACCGCTTGGTCAATCCAGAAACTGATACTGCCGGTTGCGACACACGAACTCCCTGGTACGGAACCCCCATTCTACTTGCCCACTACAGCTGACCCGGAAGCTCCCAGCGCTGCGGCCCACCGCACTCAGGCGGCGGAGTCTGTTATTCGGCTGGTACGGTGCCGCCATCGTCGCGGTTGGAAAGTCGTGACGCTGGGGGCTGCACGGAAAGACAGTGCGCGCAAGAAAGACAGTGCAATGGCACTTCCCATCCGCCGATCATTCGCCATAGCGGTCGCCTTAGGAGTGGTGGTCCTCACTGCGACGATGACGGGAGCCCCCGCGGGAGCCACATTGACTCCGGTCGGCACTGTCAGTGAGTTTTTCGCCGGGATCACGCCGGACAGCGACCCGTTTGGCATCGCGGCCGGCCCCGACGGAGACATGTGGTTCACCCAGTACGACAGCAACCAGGTCGGGCGAATCACGATGACCGGATTGGTCCATGAATTCAGTGCGGGGATCACCGCGAACAGTGTCCCGACATGGATCGCTGAAGGCCCCGACGGAAGCTTGTGGTTCGCCCAGCAGATCGGCGAACGGGTCGCCCGGATCACGACTGGCGTGCCTTCGCCGCCCCGCGCCGTCAGGGCAGGTCCTCGCAACCGGGCCGCCGTGGTCACGTGGACAGCGCCCGTGTCAGACGGCGCGACCGCAATCTCGGGCTACCGAGTCACTGCCACGCCTGGGGAAGATCATGTGCGACGTCCGGCCTGCTGACGTGCACGGTGACCGGTCTGAAGAACAAGACGAACTACCGCTTCGCGGTCACTGCCCACAACTCGATCGGCACCGGGCTGGCATCGGCACTGTCAGCCGCGGTCACCGCCGGAATTCCGACGGCCCCTCGGCGCCTTCGCGTGAGCTTTCCCCACCCGGGAGCGGCCCGAGCAACCTGGCGAGCCCCGGCGTTCACCGGCAGCGGGCCAGTCCGGTCCTACCAGATCCGCTGGTCAGCTAACGACGGCCACAGCTGGACTACCTGGGCCAACACCATGTTGCGTCGCCACGCGAGCCGAACTGGCCTGTCGAAGGGCACTACCTACCTCGTACAGGTGAGGGGTCGCGACCACTCCGGTGCCGGACTCGTCGCGAACCCTCGCCTTTCACCCGAAACCCGCTGACAAGCAACTCCGTCAGGCGCCTATCGCTTGAGGCGGAAGACCTGGCCGGTGAGCTCGCCGACGTACACGTAGCCGCCGTGGATTCCAGGCCGACGGTCGGGGCGACGAAACCGGTGATCAGCGGCTTTAGCGCACCGCCCTTGAGGGAGAGGGTGAAGACCTCGCCACCGGGCCCCTTGGCGTTGCGGCCCTGGAAGGAGGTGAGATAGAGCCGGCCGCGGTGCAGGCCGATGCCCATCAGGTCGGTGTGCGGTCTGAAGCTTCCGAACGGCGTCGCGAAGCCCTGCACTCTCTTGGCCTTGGTGTGGTTGCACGCCGGGAAGCCGTAGTTCTGGCCGGCCTTGACCCGCAGGATGAAGTCCGGCGGGTGCTTGGCGCCTTTGTCTTGACCGAGGTCAGTGACGTACGGCGAGTTGGAGCCAGCCGGGAAGGCCATCTGCCACGGCTGCCGGATCCCTCTGGCGACGATCTTGAGGTGTGTGCCGTTCGGCCGAACGACAGGATCTGGTACACGTGCGGCGACGTCGTCGCCGGACCGTGGTCGTTGCCGTCGAGCAGGCCCACATCGGCCCCGACGTACAGGCGTCCGTTAGCGCCGAAACCGATCCCGTTGAACCCGTCGAACTTCTTGGGCGCGGTGTAAATCGTCTTCTGAGTCTTGAACGTCGTACCGGTCCAACCGGTCCACTTGAACAGCCGCCAGGACACGCCCTTGCGGTGACCGAGCCGCCGCTCACGTACAGTGCGCCGTTGTGCCAGGCGAGGCCGGCGACGAACTGCGGAGACCCGGGGATCTCGGTCGCGTTGCCGCCCTTAGCACGTAGACGCCGCCGTTGGGCGGCGCCCAGCCTTCGGAGTTGCCGCCGTCGCCTTCGAAGACGCTGCCGTCACCGAACGCAAACGACGTCGGTGTCTTTAGGCCCGACGCGAACAAGCTGCACCTGGTGCCCGTTCGTCGAGGTCGGCAGCGGCGGCCCGGAACCGCCTTCTTGCGCAATCGCCGACGTCCCAACGTCAACGCGGCGAGCAGCGGACACAGCGATGGTGCGAGAGAGCATGTCTACCCCCATGACATCGGAGACCCTTCCCGGCAAAGTACCACCATGCGCAACCCCCGCCAAACTGAGGCCACTGGAGCGCTCAAACCCAGACGGTTGCTGACAGACTTTGTCATCGAATGTGACAGATCGTGTCATCCACTTCGTCAGATCCGGCGGCGTGCCCGCCCGGATCTGAGACGGCCGACGAGCCACTGCCAGACCTGTCTACGAGCCCGACTGTGAGGCTGCGCCGCGACCGCTGAGACGCCGCTCGACCGCGCCGGCGGTCGAGGTCGCCGCTGCCACGATCGCGCGCCGATCCGCATCCGACATCGTGTCCGCGGTGTACGTCACAGCAATCGCCGCCACCGGGTGATTCGTGTGGTCGACGACGGCGATGGCGACCGACTTGAAGTCTGTCGACACCTCGCCGTCCTCGTGGTCATAGCCGTCGCGGCGCGCTTGTGCCAACAACTTCGTCACGCCGACAGCGATCCTGGGCCACGACCAGTGCGTGACACGAATGCCGACGGATCGGGATACAGCGCGAGCACC
>CAWFEP010000007.1:0-384362 GCA_963814845.1 uncultured Actinomycetota bacterium | reverse complement strand
CCACAGCGAGAGCTCCGGCTCGCAGGACGCGTCGATCGCCCCTTCCGCGACCATCATGTGCGACCAGAAGTCGCCGAACGCCCGGGTGCGCCAGACCCGCCGGAGCAGCTCGATGAACTGCGGCAGCTGGTCGCGCTTCTCCCAACCGAACAGTGAGGAGTATGCGAGGTAGGCGTCGGCGAGCTCGGCTACCCGGGACACGCGGCACTGGCGCGCGTCCCGCGTCGAGGAGCCGGTCCAGGCGCCACCGCCAGTTGCCGCCCACCAGCGGCGGCCAAGAGCGGGCGCCGACACGACACCGACCACGGTCTTGTCATCCTGTTGAAGTGCGATGAGTGTGGCCCACACCGAGACGCCGCGGACGTAGTTCTTGGTGCCGTCGATCGGGTCGATCACCCAACGCCTAGTCCCACTGCCCGTGACGCCGTACTCCTCGCCGAGGATCGAGTCTTCAGGTCGAGAGCGTTCGAGATGCGCACGCATCTCACGTTCGACGGTCCGGTCGGCGTCGGTGACTGGGGTGAGGTCGGGCTTGCTCTCCACCACGAGATCGCCGGCGAGAAATCGGGCGGTCGTCAGCAGGTCGGCGGCGTTGGCGAGATCGTGAGCAAGTCGAAGGTCGGCGTCCCAGTCGGTCACGAGTCGAGCCTATCGGGGGCGTTGATATCTTACTCACCCCCAGGTCGGTGCCTCGGCCACTACAGCCAGTAGTGGAGGGGCACCGTGAGGTCATCTAGGAGCGCTGAGATCGACGTCGGGCCACGCGGAACTGGGAGGCCGAGACGTTGCGCGAGATCCAGCGGTGGAGCACTGAAACCTTTGAGGGTGTCAGCGATGAAGTCACGGGCTGCTTTGAAGAAGTTCCCGACAGCCACGTCCTTCGAGAAATACGCCCGTGGGGAGGTGGCCCTTCACCTGAATCTGGGGATCGGGTCCAGTCCGTCGGGCGTCAGTGCGTGCTACTTCTCCTCAACCTCCAGCGCGCTGGGCTCGGTTGGTTTGACCCGACGGACGATGCAATCTCGACTGAGTATCTGATCAGCCATGATCCCGTGATTCAGCAGCAGGACGGGCTGGATCGCTTTGTGCTTGTCGAGGTTGTTCTTCTGGCAAAGGTCGGGAAACACGTGCCGTTGGCGGCGTCGCAGCGAGAGACGATACGGCTGTACCCAGCGGATAACTGCCCGGTCTGCGGGACTGGCGTAGGGGACGCGGCGCTTAAGGTCCCCGGTGAGGGCTTTGCCGGACTTGCTGCACGGGAATCGCACTTCCCAGGCTTGCTTGCTGGTGAGCGAGTGACCGCTTCGCGTGACAGCCGCCCACGCTGCGGCGTCGAGCGCGCTACGGAAGTTGTGCAGGATGTCCCCAAGCTGAAGCCCCCAGGTCTCGGGGAAGGGACGGATGGTCGCAATCTGCATGGAGAAGCCGTGGAACTCCGGGTGGTACTCAGTGTCGGCGGTAAACATTGGCTCGACATCGCTCTCAAGAGCCCCCCGGAACAGGGCTTCCAACGCGTGCGAATGCTGTACCGCCCAGGCCCACTTAAGCCACGCATCATCGAACAGGGCGCAGTAAGGCGCGGGGGGGGACTGTGGATTTAACGGTGTTTCCGGCCTGATCCGCTGAGCGTTGCTTGGCGGGAAGGTGCGCTGATGACCGAGACACTGAACGATGTGACGAAAAAGAAGCCAACGACCGGATTCGGCTGAGCGGCAGGCCGCCAGGAGATGGTGCGCCGGGCCCGAGAGCAGGGTCTGTCGTTGACCGGCCCGGATGGGTTGCTGAAGCAGCTGACGAAGACGGTGCTGGAGACCGCGTTGAACGAGGAGATGACCGAGCATCTCGGGCATGAGAAGCACGGGCCGCCGAGTGGTGGGACCGGCAACATCCGGAACGGCACAGGCCGAAGACGGTGTTGACGGAGAGCACCGGCAAGGTCGAGATCGAGGTGCCGCGGGATCGGGCCGGCACGTTCGACCCGCAGATCGTCCGCAAACGGCAGCGCCGGCTGACCGGTGTCGATGAGATCGTGCTGTCGCTTTACGCGAAGGGGCTGACGACCGGGGAGATCTCGGCGCACTTCGCGGAGATCTACGGGGCGTCGGTTTCCAAGGAGACGATCAGCCGGATCACCGAGAAGGTGATCGCGGAGATGACCGAATGGCAGGCCCGGCCGCTGGACGAGGTTTACGCGGCGATCTTCATTGACGCGATCATGGTGAAGGTCCGCGACGGTCAGGTCGCGAACCGGCCGTTCTACGCCGCGATCGGGGTCAGCCTCGACGGTGAGAAGGACATCCTCGGGTTGTGGGCCGGCTCCGGGGTGAGGGCGCGAAGTTCTGGATGAGTGTGCTCACCGACATCCGCAACCGTGGGGTGAAGGACACGTTCTTCGTGGTCTGCGACGGCCTCAAAGGCCTCCCCGAGGTGGTCGGGAACGTCTGGCCGGCGGCGATCGTGCAGACCTGCATCATCCATCTGATCCGCAACACGTTCCGGCTCACCTCCCGCAAATACTGGGACGAGCTCAAACGCGACATCAAACCGATCTACACCGCGGTCAACGCCGACGCAGCCAGAGCGGCGTTCGACGAGCTCACCGAGAAATGGGGTGCCCGCTACCCGGCGGTGATCAGACTCTGGGACAACGCCTGGGAGGAGTTCATCCCGTTCCTGGACTACGACATCGAGATCCGCCGGGTGATCTGCTCGACGAACGCGATCGAATCGCTCAACGCCCGCTACCGCCGCGCCATCCGAGCCCGCGGGCATTTCCCGAACGAGCAAGCAGCGTTAAAGTGCCTCTACCTCGTGACCCGGTCCCTGGACCCGACCGGAACCGGCAGGACCCGATGGACGATGCGATGGAAGCCAGCTCTCAACGCGTTCGCCATCACCTTCAGTGACCGATTCCCGGCCGCTGAAACCTACTAATGGAAACCGCCGGAAACACCGTTAACGAGACAGTCCCGCGGGGGGCGGGTGTCTCATGTGGAACGGTAGCGAGGCCCGTGACGTTTCTTGTCGATCTCGGCTTTCGGGACAGCGACGACTTTTCGCACCAGCGCCTCGAAGCGTTCAAACGGCGTGGGTTCGTCGTCAAGCGGTCCCGACTGTTGGTTCCCTTTGTCATCAACCATCTGTTGTCACCTCATGCCTTCCCTGTGAGTTCTGCGTAGGTGAGACGTCGAGCCGAGACCTGACCCAAGAGGGTGGCGAATCGGCCCAGGTCGGTGAGGTCACGCAGGTTGAACGTGAACGCCCGCTCATCGACGTAGCGGAACAGATGGAACGGCTCGACGGAGATGTAGGTGCCGTGCAGGCCGCGCTTGAGCAGCGACCAGAAGTTCTCGATCCCGTTCGTGTGGACGTTGCCCATCGACGTACTCTCGGCGTGGTCGACGATCTCATGCTCGTAGTCCGCGTCAAGGCCCGATGTAGGAGCTTGAGCGCGTCCGTGTAGACCGCGCTGCCCGCCTCGACCGTTCTCGCGGACGCGCGGCTTGAGCGGTCGTGGCGCTTGGTGTCGGGGATGACCTCGGCGCGCACCTCGCCGCCGCGCTCCACGCATGCCGAGCACCGACTGTCTTGTCGTCGCCACCCGTCCCGTGCTGATCCTGCGACGTCGCGGTCGTGCCTTGTGCATGTTCGCGGCCTTGCCGCCGATGAAGGTCTCGTCCACCTCGACGCTCGCCGCGACAGCTTCTCGAAGCGTGCCGGTCTGCATCGCGAGCCGGATGCGGTGGAGCATGAACCACGCCGACTTCTGCGTGACGCCGAGAGAGCGGCCCAGTTCGTGCGAGGTGATGCCGTTCTTGGAGTTCGCGATCAGCCACACGGCGGGGAGCCACTTGTCGAGGCCGAGCGGGGAGTCCTCGAAGATCGTCCCGACCTTGACGCTGAACTGGCTGCTTGCAGCGCCTTGCACTTCCACAGCGCGTCGGGTAGTCAGGTAGGAGTGCTCGATGCCGCCGCACCGCGGGCAGACCGGGCCGTTCGGGCCACCGCAGTCTGCGCCACGAAATCGGTGCAAACGTCGAGGTCCGAGAAGTAGACGGATCGCCTCGATCAACGTCTGTGGGAGTTCATCCTTGCTCATAGTGGTGAGTCTACGACGTCATGCTGGGTGAGTCAAGTATATCAACGCCCTATCGGGTGATTGACACGAGGGGCGTTCGTGTAAAGAATCAACCGCAATGGTCGATGCCCGGACGACTCGCGACGCGCTGCTCGATGCGGCGTACGACGTCGTGGTCGCGGGCGGGTGGAAGTCCGCGCGGATGCTTGACGTCGCTGCCGCGGCCGGAGTCTCCCGGCAGACGCTCTACAACGAGTTCGGCTCCAAGGATGCGTTCGCGCAGGCGCTGGCGATGCGCGAGGCGCAGCGGTTCATCGATGGGACCAACCGGTTCCTCGACGACATGAACCCAGCTGCGCCCGTCGAGGCGGTTGCCGCGGCGACCGAGTGGACCATCCGAGAGGCGTCGAACAACCCGCTGCTCAAAGCGGTCCTGACCGACGACGCCAGCGAGCTGCTGCCGTTTCTGACCACGCGCGGCGAGGCGATCATCGCCGCCGCCCGGTCCAATATCGAGACCTACTGGCGAGCACAGTGGCCCGAGATTGACCCGCAGGACGTCACGCTCGCCGCCGAGACCGTCGCGCGGCTCACGATCTCTTACCTCGTACTGCCAAGCGACGGTCCCGACGGCTCCGCCGAGGCCATCGCTGCCCGCCTGTCCAAGATCGTCGAACGACTGCTGATGAAGGGTTCGTCATGAGCACTGCAGATAAGTACGCGATCGCCACGGACGTCACCAACACCTGGGATGTCCCGGCGCATGGCTCAGCGCGGTTCAGCTGGGAGTACGACGACGGCCGCGATCGGCTGCTCTCGCTGTACCAGAAGGGCAAGGACAAGCAGTGGGACTCAACCAAGCGGATCGACTGGTCGCTCGAGGTCGATCCGACGAATCCGGTCGGGCTGCCGGAGATGTACAACCCGTTCATGGGCACCGATGTGTGGAACAAGATGAACCAGAAGGAGCGCGACAACTTCACCCATCACCAGGCGGCATGGACGTGGAGCCAGTTCCTCCACGGTGAGCAGGGCGCGATGATCTGCGCCGCTCGCATTGTGGAGACCGTGCCTGACAACGACTCGAAGTTCTACGGTGCGACGCAGGTGATGGATGAGGCGCGTCACGTCGAGACGTTCGCGCGATTCCTGCAGGACAAGGTCGGCACTGTCTTCCCGATGAACCAGGACCTGGCCGCACTGCTCAAAGATGCTCTCGAGGCTAAGGAATGGGACTACGCCTACCTCGGGATGCAGGTGCTGATCGAGGGCCTCGCGCTCGCGGCGTTCGGAGTGCTGCGGGACATGGCGGAGAACCCGCTTGCCAAGCAGTTGTTGGCCTACGTCATGCAGGACGAAGCGCGCCATGTCGCGTTCGGCCGGCTGGCGCTGCGCGACGCGTACAAGGAACTGTCGGACAAAGAACGCTCCGAGCGTGAGGACTTCGTCGTCGAGGGTTGTTGGCTGATGCGCAACCGATTCCTCGGCACCGAGGTGTACGAGACGCTCGGGATGCCAGTCAAGGAGTGCACCGAGATCTCGGACAACTCGGAGTTCCAGCAGATCTTTCGGTCCCTGCTGTTCAGCCGGATCGTGCCGTGCGTCAAAGACATCGGGCTGTGGGGCGAGAAGGTCCAGAAGTGCTACGCCGAGATGGGCGTACTCGACATGGCGGGTTTCAACCTCGATGAGCTGATGAAGGCCGACGAGGACCAGGCCGAGTTGCTCGACCGAGAGAAGAGCGAGCTCGCCGCCCGGATCGCCGAGGTCGACGAGACGATCGCCATCGGCGCCGACGCCTAATCGTTCGTATGTCACATAGGGGTCGCTATAGCGACCCCTATGTGACATGAGGGCAGCCTGGGCGACCCCTATGTCACATACGAACGGTCAGGTGGCGTCGCGGGTGATCAGGAGGCGGCGCATGGAGTCCAGGCGTTCGGGCGAGGCGTGACCAGCTGCGACCCAGTTGTCGAGCTCGCAGACGGACGTGTCGAGGTGGTCGCAGTCCGTTGGGCAGAACGCGGTGCCCCCGACCAGGTCGGGGAAGCACTCCACCAGCCGTTCGCGGCTGACGTGTGCCAGGCCGAACGACCGGATGCCTGGGGTATCGACGACCCAGCCACCGCCGGGCAGCGGCAGCGCGATTGCCGCCGTGGTCGTGTGCTGCCCCTTGCCGGTACGCGCGCTGACTTCACCGATCCGTTGCGTCGCGTCGGGCACGAGCGCGTTGACCAGGGTCGACTTGCCGACACCAGATGAGCCGACAAAGACCGTCACGCGATCGTGCAGGCGTTCCCGAAGGTCGGCGACGGCCGCGTCGAACCCGGGCCGGCCGCTGACAACGATCGGCACACCGACCGGCGTATAGGCCGCGACCAACTTGTCGGTGGGCACGACGTCGCTCTTGGTCAGACACAGGACCGGCTCGATGCCCGCGTCATACGCGGCGACAAGACACCGATCGATCAGGCGGGGCTGCGGGTCGGGATTGGCCGTGGCACTGACGATGACGAGCTGGTCGGCGTTGGCGACGAGGATGCGCTCGATCGGGTCGGTGTCGTCGGCGCTTCGTCGCAGGACTGATCGGCGCGGAGAGATCCGGACGATCCGCGCGAGGGCGTCTGGCCCGCCGGCCACGTCGCCGACAATGTCGACCGCGTCACCCACGACGACGGCGCGCCGCCCGAGCTCGCGGGCCCGCATCGCCACAACCAGTGTGTCGTCGTCGAGGAGCGCGCCGTAACGCCCGCGATCGACGCTGACCACGCGACCGTTGGTGGCGTCGACGTGCTTGGGCCGCAGCCGGCTGCGCGGTCGTGACCCGCGCCCCTGTCGGCCAAGGCGGTCCTCGTCGTCCATCGGCTGGCGCGTCAGCGGGTGGCTCCTCGGCCGCGCGCATGCGGCCGCAGCGCAACGCGCGGTGCCGGCGGCGGAGATGTCACAGGGAAATCGTCGCATCCCCGCCACCCTGGCTGCCAATATGCAGACGTGGCCCGACCAGTCCAGCTACGCGAGATCGATACCCCGAGTGGTCTCGCCCGGGCCCACGTCTCGGTTTCGAGCCGCCGGCCCGCGCCCGGATTAGCCGTGCTCGGGCACGGCGCGGGCGGCGGGGTCGACACGCCTGACTTGCTGGCCGTTACCGCTGCGCTGACCGACGTGGGCTGGACAGTTGCCCGGGTCGAGCAGCCTTATCGGGTCAGGGGCCAGCGGACGCCTGAGGCGGCTCCACGCCTTGATGCCGCCATGATCGCCGTGGTCGCGGCGCTGCGCGGCCGTCGCCGCTTCCCGATCATGGTGGGCGGTCGTAGCAGTGGTGCCCGAGTGGCTTGTCGTACCGCCTCGGCCGTGGGAGCGAGCTCGGTGCTGGCGCTCGCATTCCCGCTCCATCCACCGGGGAAGCCGGACAAATCGCGCGCCGACGAGCTCGCCGCGGTCATGGTTCCGGTGCTCGTGGTGCAGGGCGATCGAGACGCGTTCGGCACGGCTGCCGAGATCGGGAAGCAGTCCCGCCGCGCGGGCCCGGCGCAGCTGGCGATCGCGCAGGTGCGCGGTGACCATTCGCTGCGCCAGGACCCCGCCGCAGTAGCCGATGCCCTCCTCGAGTGGTTGGCGGGAATCGGTCTGTAGATCGGCGTGTTGGAGCAGTTGTGACCGGAACGACAGTGCATGGCGCGCAGACAGTGCATGGCGCGCAGGCAGGGCATGGCGCGCAGGCGGGTGCTGAGGCCCCGCGCAGGCCAGGAAGCACGCGACCGGGGCACCGCGAGACAT
Source organism: uncultured Actinomycetota bacterium (assembly GCA_963814845.1). Taxonomy (GTDB): domain Bacteria; phylum Actinomycetota; class Actinomycetes; order JAFAQI01; family JAFAQI01; genus DATAUK01. Next base: position 376,507 of record CAWFEP010000007.1, on the reverse strand, counting down.
CTGCGTCGACCCGACGAGATATACAGTCTGCGCGGCCCCCGGCAGTGACGTCAGCGACGCTCGGACGCTCCACCGCAGGCAGGGGCCTTGCCGCGCGAAGGGATCGAGCAGTGCCCGAGGAGACCGTCGAGGAACGCGGCGAGCGCTTTGAGCGCGATGCGTTGCCCTTCCTCGACCAGCTCTACTCGGCCGCGCTGCGGATGACGCGCAATCCCACCGATGCCGAAGACCTCGTCCAGGAGACGTACGTCAAGGCATTCGCGGCGTTCCACCAGTTCCAGGAAGGCACCAACCTCAAGGCCTGGCTCTACCGCATCCTCACCAACACCTTCATCAACACCTACCGCAAGAAGCAGCGCCAACCGCTCGAGTCCGGCAGTGCCGAGGTCGAGGATTGGCAGCTCGCCAGTGCGGAGTCGCATACCTCGGCCGGCCTGAAGTCCGCCGAGACCGAGGCGCTCGAGCATCTGCCAGACAGCGACATCAAAGAGGCACTGCAGTCGCTGCCGGAGGACTTCCGGATGGCGGTCTACCTCGCCGACGTCGAGGGGTTCGCCTACAAGGAGATTGCCGAGATCATGGGTACGCCGATCGGCACGGTCATGTCTCGGCTGCACCGCGGTCGCCGTGGGCTTCGCGAGGCCCTCGAGCACTACGCGGCAGATCGTGGTTACGCACATCCCGAGAGTGGGAGCACGACATGACGAGGTGTGACCGATGAGTTGCGGAAACCCTCACGACGTTGACTGCGTCGAGGTGATTCGGCAGGTCTACCTGTACCTCGACGGCGAGATCGATGACCCGCACCGCGAAGAGGTACGCACGCATCTCGACGAGTGCGGTCCGTGTCTTCGGCAGTTCGGGATCGAGCAGGAGGTCAAGGCGTTGGTCGCTCGCTGCTGCGGCAGCGACACCGCGCCGGACGGCCTCAAGGAGCGGCTGCGCATGAAGCTTGACGAGGTGCGCATCGAGATCTCGACGCTGGAGTTTCGCGCCGAGTAGTCAGGTCTGCCCAGACTGCCTCGGTAGTCTTGTGCCAATGACTTCGTGGCTCGTGACCGGCGGCGCCGGCTATATCGGTGCGCATGTTGTGCGGGCGATGCGCGACAACGACGAAACAACCGTCGTGCTCGACGACCTCTCGACCGGCGATGCCGAGCGAGTGGGCGATGCGCCGCTAGTGGTGGGCAGCGTGCTTGACACCGACCTCGTCCGCAAGGCGATTCGAGCCCATGATGTGCGCGGCATCGTGCATATCGCCGGCAAGAAGCAGGTTGGCGAGTCCGTCGCCGAGCCGGTCTACTACTACCGCGAGAACGTTAGTGGCCTGATCTCCCTGCTCGATGCGGCCGTCGCGGAAGGTGTTCAGTCCTTCGTGTTCTCTTCCAGTGCGTCGACGTACGGGATGCCGGACGTCGATTTCGTCACCGAGGACACGCCGGGCAACCCGATGAGCCCGTACGGCGAGAGCAAGCTGATCGGTGAGTGGATGAGCCGTGCCGTCGGGCTTGCGACCGGGCTGCGGGTGATGTCGCTTCGCTACTTCAACGTTGCTGGCGCCGCTGCGCCGGATCTCGGTGACCCTGGCGTGTTCAACCTGATCCCGCTGACGCTCCGGGCGCTCACCTCAGGCGAGCCACCGAAGGTGTTCGGCGACGACTACCCGACGCCAGACGGCACCTGCATCCGTGACTACGTCCACGTCGCGGACATCGCCGACGCCCACCTCGCGGCGATGCGCCACTTGCAGGCCGGCGCGCAGTCCGCGACCTACAACGTCGGGCGAGGCAAAGGCTCGAGTGTGCGCGAGGTCCTTCGGGCGGTGGCCGATGCGACCGGCATCGACACCGAGCCGGTTGTGGTCGCCCGTCGACCGGGGGATCCGGCGAGAGCGATTGCTGCAGTCGACCGGATTCGCAGCGAGCTCGGCTGGACTGCTCGCTACGGCCTGGACGACATGGTCAGCAGTGCGTGGGAGGCGTGGAAGTCACACCCGCCCGCATAGGTCAGCGCTAGCAGTTCGGGCGCTTGCCGTGGTTGGCCTTGCTCTTCGCCCTGGCGCGACGCTTGCGCTTCTTCTTGGCCATTGAGATCTCCTCGTCGAGTTAATGCAACGCTACGGCAGTCGGCTTTGGGCGAGCCGGTTTGCGGCGAATCGGCCGGGGACCCATGCCCAACAACACCAGCTCGGCCAGCCCGGCGGCGATGAGGACATCGCCCGGGCTCGCGACCTCAGGGCGCAACGGAAGCGGCACCGGGATGTCGTCACCAAGAACTCGCCAGGTCGTTCCCTTGCCCGCAATCGAGTGGCGGGCATCGGCGCCGGCCGCGATCTCGTGCGTCGGGACACCGGCCCGAGCGGCCGCGTTCACCGAGACCGGCATCGAGCCGTTGACCGCGACGACGAGCGCGTTGAGGAGCAGGCCGAGCGTCAACAGCGGCAGCCCGGCGTGGCGGATGTTGCGTACGCAGAAGGCGAGCGCGGCCAGCGCGGAGATGGCCAGGCCTACCGGATAGAAGAAATGCTCGTTCGTGGCCCACGCCAGGCCCACGCCCAGGAACTCCCCAAGCACGGCGAAGATGACCAGCCGGCTGCCGCGGTACGGAAGGTCCGCCAGCGCTGCGAAGCTGCCTCCCAGGGCGAGTCCGACGCCCGAAGCGCCGACCAGGAGAAGTACGGCAAGTCCCACCCCGCTAGTGTGCCGCCGTGTTCGAGTCACTTATGGTCGCGAATCGCGGAGAGATCGCGCGGCGGGTTCTGCGAACCGCCCGCGCGATGGGATTACGCACGATTGCCGTGCATTCAGACGTGGACGCCTTGCTGCCGTTCGTGCGGGAAGCCGATGAAGCCGTACTGCTCGGGCCAGCACCTCCGGCTGAGTCCTACCTCGCCATCGACAAGCTGCTCGAGGCCGCCAGCCGAACCGGCGCCGAGGCGATCCATCCGGGCTACGGCTTCCTGGCCGAGAGCGCGGAGTTCGCTCGCGCCGTGATCGATGCCGGGCTGATCTGGGTGGGGCCGCCGCCTGAGGCGATCGTCGCCATGGGCGACAAGATCAGCGCGCGCAACCTGATGGCCGACGCGGGTGTGCCGGTCGCGGCCGGCACCCGCGAGCCGGTCAGCGATGTTGCGGCTGCGCTCGCTGCCGCGCGCGAGATCGGCTATCCGCTCATGGTCAAGGCGGCGGCGGGCGGTGGCGGCATCGGGATGGGCGTGGCCCATGACGACGAGGGCCTGCGCGCGGCATTCGAGACGGCGAGGAGTCGAGCCGAACGGTTCTTCGGGTCGCCGTCGATTCTGCTCGAGAGCTACATCACCAACGCTCGGCACGTCGAGATCCAGGTGCTGGGTCTTGACAGCGGCCGGGTCGTCGCGCTCGGCGACCGTGACTGCTCGGTGCAGCGACGGCATCAGAAGGTCGCCGAGGAGACGCCGTCGCCGGGGGTCTCTGAGGAGCTCCGTCGCCGCATGTTGACCGGCGCGGTGCTCGCCGGGGAGGCCGTCGACTATCGCAACGCCGGCACCGTCGAGTGCCTGGTCGACCCCCTCACCCAGGACTACGTGTTCCTGGAAATGAACACCCGCCTGCAGGTCGAGCACCCGGTGACCGAGCTCGTCACGGGCATTGACATCGTCGAGGAGCAGCTGCTGATTGCGGCTGGTGATCCACCGGCGACCGACTTCACCGACATCCGACGAGACGGTCATGCCTTCGAGCTACGGGTCTACGCCGAGGACCCGAAGCGGTTCTTGCCGTCGCCCGGTGACATCGCGGTGTGGGAGGAGCCAGCCGGTGATGGCATCCGCGTCGACGCCGGGTACGCCGCCGGCACTACGGTCACGCCGTACTACGACCCACTGCTCGCCAAGCTGTGCGTGTGGGCACCTGATCGAGCGGCGGCGCTTGAGCGTGCGCGCACCGCGGTCAGCCAGTTTCAGATCGAGGGCATCAAAACCAACTTGAGCTTCTTCACCGAACTACTCGCCGAGCCGGACTTCGTATCGGGCGACTACGACACTGGACTCGTCGAGAGGATGCGCGCATGAGCGAGGTCGAGGTCGCGCGCGTGGGTCCGGTGTTGCGGCTCACGATCAACCGCGAGGACAAGCGCAACGCGTTGTCCGCCGGGGTGATGCGGGCGATGCTCGACGCGATTCGCGGCATATCTGATGACGACGATGTCCGCGTCGTCGTTGTGGGATCCGCCGGCGACCGGATCTTCTGCGCGGGCGCCGACCTTGCGGTGATGGCTGATGACGCCACCGGCCTTGAGAAGCACGAAGGTCGAGGCCTGCTCGCCAAGCTCGTCATCGCGATGCGCGAGTGCCCGGTGCCGGTGGTTGCGCGGGTCCAGGGCGTGTGCCTGGCCGGCGGCATCGGGCTGGCGTTGGGTTGCGACGTCGTGCTCGCCCGTGAGAGTGCGAGCTTCGGCATGCCAGAGATCGACCGCGGGCTCTGGCCGTTCATGGTCAGTGCCTTGCTCGCCCGCCATGTGTCGCCGAAGCACGCAATGGACCGGATGCTGATGGGCGACCGGTTCGACGCGCGTACCGCGCAGTCGATGGGTCTGGTCTCGCGTGTCTACGACGACGCGACGTTCGACGAGGTGTTCGACGCTTACGTCGCGAAGCTCGCGGACTCACCGCCCGTCGCGGTCCGCCTCGGCAAAGCCGCCTGGATCGCCGCAACCGAGACGCCCTCGCTGGCTGTGGCGCTCGAGGCCATGCAGGCCCAGCTTTCACTGCTCACCACAACCGCCGACGTGGCTGAGGGCATCGCCGCATTCTTCGACAAACGGCCGCCGACATGGACCGGTCGCTGACCATCGCCCGCTGCGGTGGTTCGATAGGCAGGTCCCGTGAGGAGGGTGGCAGTGGCAGAGGTCCGAGCTGAGATGGTGGCCAACGTCTGGAAGGTCGTGGCGACCCAGGGCGAGGCCATCGAGGATGGCGACACGATCGTCATCCTGGAATCAATGAAGATGGAGATCCCGGTGCTCGCCGAGGCAGCCGGCACGCTCACCGAGCTGCGGGTCTCCGAGGGCCAGGTGGTCCAGGAGGGCGACGTGATCGCGGTCATCGACTAGGCCGCCATCCGGGTCTCGACGACGCGGCCCGGCCGGCCCGCCGTACGCGGATCCTGAGCGTGTCGGATCGGTCAAGAAGTCGGTCAATCAGGCCGAAGCAACACAGGTGACGTCAGCATTGATGATCGAGCCGTTCCTGCGGGCGCTCGTGGAGTGCGGCGGTTCGGACCTGCACTGCAAGGTCGGTTCGCCCCCCCGTGTCCGAATTGATGGCCGGCTGCGCAAGCTCGAGACGCGCGATCTCACGTCGTCGGATACCGAGCAGATGGTGCGCGAGGTGTTGCGGGAGGACCTCGTCGACGAGTTTGACCGGACCAATGAAGCCGACTTCGCCTACTCGTTGTCCGGCGTCGGTCGCTTCCGGGTCAACGCCTTCCGTTCCCGCGGCTCAGCCGGCCTCGTCTTCCGGCGGGTCTCCGTCGGCGCGATCCCGCTCGGCGATCTCGGCCTGCCTGTCGTCCTCGAGACGCTCGCGCTCGAGCCTCGCGGCCTGGTGCTCGTGACCGGGCCGACCGGCTCGGGCAAGACCACGACGCTCGCCGGCATGATCGACCACATCAACGTCAACCGCGAGGTCCACTGCGTCACGATCGAGGACCCGATCGAGGTCTTGCACTTCGACAAGACCGCGATGATCAACCAGCGCGAGGTACGCGTCGACACCGAGGACTTCGTCGTCGCTTTGCGTGCCGCGATGCGGCAGGACCCAGACGTCATTCTCGTTGGTGAGATGCGTGACCAGGAAACGGTCAAGGCGGCGCTGGCCGCCTCCGAAACCGGTCACTTCGTCATGTCGACACTGCACACCACGGACGCGCAAGAGACCATCAGCCGCGTCGTTGACTTCTTTCCGCCGCACGAGCAGAAGCAAGTCCGAATGGCACTTGCGGGCGCGCTTCGCGGCATCGTCTGCCAGCGCCTCGTTCCGAGAGCTGACGGCGAAGGCCGTTGCGTGGCGATGGAGATCTGCATCAACACCGGCCGGGTCGCGGACGCGATCATCGACCCAGAGAAGACCTCCGGCATCGCCGCCCTCATCACCGACGGCTCCTACTACGGGATGCAGTCCTTCGACCAGCACCTGGTCTCGCTGATCCGCGACGGCGTCATCACCCTCGATGCCGCGATGATCGCCTCGACCAACCCCCACGACCTCACCGTCGAACTCCGCCGAGTCGGCCTCGTCGCCTAGCTCGGTCTCGCTCTTCCGGGCGCTCAGCGCCAAGAGCCCAAACTGCTAGGAGGCTCGGCAGTTTGCCCGGTATCGGTCGTGATCTGCCCGTCATCAGGTCGGGCTTGTGAACCGTTTGAGGTGTCCTAGACACCGCTAACGGTTCGCGGACGACGATCGGACGTACCCTCGCGGAACCCCAGCCCTGGCTGGTAGTTCCAGCACTTGCGCCTTTGCTTGTGCAATTGGCCAACCTCGTTGACCCTGCATACTCCGTATGCATACTGCGTATCTGCATGGCGTGATTATCTGCGGACGTGATGCCGGCAGGGCGTGACGGAGGGGTGCGATGTCGATTCGGCAGGGGATCTTGGCGATGTTGGCCGAAGGCCCGAGGTACGGCTACCAGTTGCGGGTGGATTTCGAGCAGCGGACTGGCTCGACCTGGCCGCTGAACATCGGGCAGGTCTACACCACGTTGTCGCGCCTCGAACGCGATCGGCTGGTCATTGCGCTGGACAAGGCCGATGACACCCATCAGCGGTACGGCCTGACCGAGCAGGGCCGGGCTGAGCTGGCCGCGTGGTTCGCGACACCAGTGCACCGGGAGGACCGGCCGCGAGACGAGCTCGCGATCAAGCTGGCGATGGCCGCCGAGCTGCCCGAAGCGGACCTGCACGCGGTTGTGCAGGCGCAGCGCACCGACACGATGCGGGCGCTGCAGGACTACACCCGCCTGCGGCGTTCGCACGATGACGACGCCGAGGCGCTCGCCTGGCCGATCGTGCTCGACTCGTTGATCTTCGCGGCCGAGGCCGAAATCAGGTGGCTGGACGCCTGCGAGGAACGGCTGACGCGAGACCGCAAGCCACGCCCGGCGTCCTCAGACGGGATCGGCGCGCCACCAGCCGACGAGCTGACGAACGAGGTCGAGGAGATCGCGCAATGACGGCCGTCCTGTCGATGCGCGAGGTGTCGCGGGTGCACGGCTCCGGCGCGACCGCGGTGCAGGCACTTCGAGGCGTCTCGCTCGACGTCGCCGCGGGCGAGCTGGTCGCGGTCATGGGACCGAGCGGCTCGGGCAAGTCGACGCTGCTCAACATCGCCGGCGGGCTCGACGCCCCGACCGCAGGCGAGGTCTTCGTCGAGGAGGTGTTGCTGTCCGGGATGTCTCGGGCCGAGCTGGCGAAGGTACGCCGCCGGTCGGCGGGTTACGTCTTCCAAGAGCTCAACTTGATCCCCGCACTGACCGCCGCAGAGAACGTGTCGCTTCCGCGCGAGCTTGACGGGGTGTCTGCTCGCAAGGCTCGGGTCGAAGCACTTGCTGCTCTCGCCGAGGTCGACCTCGCCGAGGTCTCGGATCGCTTCCCGGACGAGCTCTCCGGCGGCCAACAGCAGCGGGTAGCGATCGCGCGGGCCCTGGTCGGGCCGCGGCGCCTGGTGCTCGCAGACGAGCCGACTGGTGCACTCGACTCGGTGACCGGCGAAGACATCATGCGCCTGATCCGCGCGCGCTGTGACGCCGGCGCGGCGGGCGTGCTGGTCACCCATGACCCGCGCCTCGCGGCATGGGCCGATCGGGTGGTGTTCCTGCGCGACGGCCGGGTTGCCGACGACACCGGGCCGCGCGCCGAGCTGGACAGCCTGCTGCGGGGCGGGCTCGGCCGGTGATCTCACTCCCTCAGGCTGGTGTCGCGCTGCGGATCGCTCGGCGCGACGCCCTGCGTCACAAGGCTCGCAGCGTGCTGGTCGTGCTGATGGTCGCGCTGCCGGTTCTGGGGCTCACCACCGCCGATGTCCTTGCCCGCACCATGCAGCTCGATCCCGCGCAGCGAGTCACCCGCGAGATCGGCCATGCCACCGCCGCGTTCCAGCTTTGGGGTGGCACCGTGACCCAAGCGGTCGACGCGGACCAGGGCTCGAGCAGCAGCAGCTCTGGACCAGTGTTGAAGGTCGGCACCCCTCGCTACGCCGCGCTGTTGGCGAACGCCCGTGCCTTGCTGCCGCCCGGCGCGCGGGTCATCGAGCGGACCGTCAACTCCGGCACCGTGGGCGCTCACCGGCGTCTGGTCTCGGCGACGTTCTTTGGCATCAACCTGGCCGATCCGATCACCGCGGGCATCGCCGACCATGTGTCCGGCCGGGCCCCAACCGACGCCTCCGAGGTTGCGCTGTCACCGGCGCTCGCCAGCCGGCTTGGCGTCACCGTCGGCGACGACGTGACCGTCGGCTCGGTGACGCAGAAGGTTGTCGGTCTCTACCGCGATCCGGCGGCGTGGAATGACGAGTCGACCTGGCAGATCCCGACGGCGGTCGCGCCGCCGCCTGGACAGACGCCGACGTACCTGGTTGCGTCCGCTCAACCAATCACCTGGGCGCAAGTGTTGCGGTTCAACGCAATCGGGGTGGCGGTGACGTCGAGGTACGCCGTCTTGCACCCGCCTCGGCACATCAATTGGTCGGGTAACTCAAGGACGACCTCTGAAGATGTGATCGGCATCGCGACAGTCGCGGTCGGCCTGGCAATCCTTGAGGTCGTCCTGCTTGCTGGTGCCGCTTTCGCGGTGGGTGCCCGCAGACAGCGCCGGGACCTCGCTTTGCTTGCTGCGGCAGGCGGCGACGAGCACCACGTCCGCGCAGTCGTGGTCGCGGGCGGTTTCGTGCTCGGGCTGACCGGCGCGGTCGTTGGCGTAGTCACCGGAATCGGTACGGCCAGGCTGCTGATGTCGCCGTATCAACGACTCGCCGACAGCCAGGCCGGACCGTTCGACTTGCGGCCGGCTGAGCTGGCCGCGGTCGCCGTCCTTGGCATCGTCACCGGATTGCTGGCCAGCATTCTGCCGGCGAGGGCAGCAGCGCGCGACGATGTCGTCGCTGCCCTCACCGGTCGTCGTGGGGTCATCACCACCGCGAGGCGAGTGCCGCAGGTCGGGCTCGCGATGGTTGTCATTGGCGCATTCGTTGCGGCATATGCGGCGCACCCGCCTACTCGGTTCACGCTGATTCTGGTTGGCGCGGTCATCTCCGAGCTGGGGTTCGTGATCTGCGCTCCAGCACTCGTCGGCGCGGTCGGAAGGGCAGCACGCTTTCTTCCGCTCGCGCCCCGAATGGCGTTGCGCGATGCGGCCCGGCACCGCGGGCGGACCGGCCCGGCGGTCGCCGCAATCATGGCCGCCGTCGCGGGCAGCATTGCGATTTCGACGTACGTAGTGAGCGAAGTCGCCCAGGAGCGCGCGAGCTACCAACCGGAGGCGAGAGTCGGCCAGACGCTGCTTCAGGTGTACTCGCCGCATTCCCGCGACGCGGCGCACGACGTCGCAGCCGCGACCACGGTGCTCAAGCGCGAGCTCGGCGCCACTGGTCTTGTCGCGCTCCCGACGACGCAATGCGGACAGACGCGCTGCCGGTCCGCGCAGCTCGACGCGGCCGACCTCACGTCCGCCGATGCCAACGTCGACAGCACCATCGCGATCGGCAACGATGCTGTGCTCACGGCGTTGCTCGGCAAGACCGACCCCGCTGCGGCCGCCGCCCTCAACGCTGGCAAGCTCGTGGTGTTTGCGCCCAGCCTGGTACACGGTGGGCGTACCGGCGTCGCGATCCAGTATGAGAATGCATCCCGCCGCGTCGACATGAGTGCTTATGGCGTCGCGGTTGGCTCGGCGTCTGCGTCGGTCGGTGCCATCATGAGCCCTCCCGTCGCGAGCCGGCTGCAGTTGTCGACGACGGTCTCCACCTACATCGTGACCACCCCAAAGACACCAACCCAGCTACAAGAGGACCGCGTCGACGCGGCAATGACGCAGCCAAGCGGGTGGTCGAATACCGGCATCATCATCGGTCGGCCATACCACCCGGCACGATGGGGCTACGGCTTGCTCGCCTTGGCAGCGGCGGCCGCGATCGTGACCCTTGGCGCGACTGGGATCACGACCGGGCTTTCGGTCGCAGAGAGCCGGCCGGACCTCGCCACGTTGGTGGCGGTGGGGTCGGCGCCGCGCACGAGGCGCGGAATCGTCGCCAACCAGGCCGGCGTGGTGGCTTTACTCGGCACCGCAACAGGTGTGGTGTCAGGCCTCGTGCCGGCGTACGCGATTCTTCGGGCTCGACCCGGCTTTCCGTTCGTGCTGCCGTGGGACACGATCGCTGTCGTCGTCGTCGCGGTGCCGATTCTCGCGATGCTCGCGACTGCGACGTTCGTCTCTCCGCGGGTTCGGCTGGATCGGCGCGCGACGTGATCCTCGCCGAGCGAATGCGAGTCGCTCGTCGGCTGCGGCGCCGTGCGCTGCTGAGTGCGCTGTCGCGAGCGACAGATCTTCGCCTGGACGACCAGCAAACGCCGCGACGCGCCGGAAGTGCGGTCACCGCGGCCAAGATCACTCCTCGATAGGGCGCCTAGCCTGGGTATGTGCCCACGATGGACGAACTGCTCGATGACGAGCTGCTCTCGGCCGGCGAGGTAGGGGACTCGGCCGACGAGGCGTACATCTCGGTCGCTGCTAAGCGCTCGCGTTCCGAGGCATTACATCGGTTGGTGGGGGACTGGCAGCTGCTCGCGGACTTGTCGTTCGCTGACCTGGTGCTGTTCGTCCCCGATCATGACGCGGGTCGATTCGTCGTCGTCGCACAGATGCGGCCGACGACTGGCCCGACTGCATATCAAGATGATCTGGTCGGCTCGGTCGTCACTGCCGCCGAGCGCCCGCAGCTTGCGGTCGCGATCAGCGAGGGCCGGATCTGCCGGGAGAACGACCCGATCTGGGTGGCCGGGTCCCCGGTACGCGAGGAGGCGCTGCCCGTCCGAGTCGGCGGCCACGTCGTCGCGGTCGTTGCGCGTGCGACCAATCTCGCTGCCGCCCGCACACCGAGCCAGCTCGAGATCGCTTACCTGCGGAGTGCGAACGACCTGGCCCAGATGCTCGCGGAGGGCCGCTGGCCCTATCCCGGTGAGCCAGCGCCCGAGGGTGGCCCGCGCGTGGGGGACGGGCTGATCCGCCTCGATGCCGAGGGCAACGTGACGTTCGCGAGCCCGAACGCGTTGTCGGCCTACCGTCGGCTCGGCCACGCCGGCGACTTGACCGGCTCATCACTTGCCGAGGTGACCCGTGCGCTCGCCGAACGTGGCGTCCCGGAGATCGGTGAGCCGGTCGCGGTGATCGCCCGCGGTCGCACCCCCGGCAGCAGTGATCTTCAGGCCGGCGATGTCGTGGTCCAGCTGCGCGCGTTGCCGCTGCGGCCCGGTGGGGCTCACATCGGCGCGCTCGTCCTGGTGCACGACGTCACCGAGTTGCGGCGGCGTGAGCGCGCGCTGCTCACCAAGGACGCGACGATTCGCGAGATCCATCATCGGGTGAAGAACAACCTGCAGACCGTCGCGGCGCTGCTACGGCTGCAGGCCCGCCGGATGGCGGTGCCGGAGGCTCGTGCCGCCCTCGAGGAGTCGGTGCGCCGGGTGTCGTCGATCGCGGTGGTGCACGAGACCCTGTCGGGAACGCTGGATGAGGCGGTGAGCTTCGACGAGGTCGCTGACCGGGTGTTGGCAATGGTGGCCGAGGTGGCCGGCACATCCGTCGGCGTCACGCGAGTGGGCAGCTTCGGAGTGCTTCCAGCCGAGGTTGCCACGCCGCTGGCGATGGCGCTGTCGGAGCTGGTGCACAATGCGGTCGAACACGGCTATGACGCGGGGGAGCGCGGTCGGGTTGAGGTTGTGGTCGACGGGTCCTCGCCGGGCCGACTCGACGTCGCCGTGGTTGATGACGGGCGAGGGCTGCCGGTGGGTTTTGAGATTGGGGACTCTGACCGGCTCGGCCTCGCGATCGTGCGGGCGCTGGTGGAAGGTGAGCTCGGCGGGCAGCTGAGTCTGAGCCGTCGCGACGTTGGCGGCACCGCCGCGGCGATGGCGGTGATCACCAGCGAGCGCTCGCCCTAACCCTCAGGCGGTGCGCCGGCTCTCCGGCGGTCGCGCTAGCTCTCAGGCGGTGCGCAGCGCGGTACGGACACGGCGACGCTTGAGTGCCCGTCGCTCATCTTCGTCCAAGCCGCCCCAGACGCCGGCGTCCTGGTCGCTCTCAAGTGCCCAGCTCAGGCATTCATCGACGGCTTCGCAGCGCTGGCAAACGGCCTTGGCCTCGTCGACTTGCTGCAGTGCGGGTCCGGTGGTGCCAATAGGGAAGAACAGCTCCGGATCTTCGTCACGGCAGGCGGCCCGGTGTCGCCAGTCCATGCGCTTCGTCCTTCCATTCGGGGCTGAGCCCTTCGGCTCGCCCGACCTGTGGCAACTTCGCGTTCGGCTCACTCTTGTGAACACTTTCACGAAGTGGTCCGGACTACTCCGACCGTCGAACGTGACGACCGGATGTTCGCGACGCTATTGCCTCGTCGCGAACCTGTCCAGAGGCTCCTTCTCGACGTTAGATCTTCGCGTTGCGCCGATCAAGCACGCTCGGTGTGAATGTCGGATTCCCCGGTGTGGCACTTCTCACACCCGGCGCTCGGGTGGAGATATTCAGCCGACGACCCGAAGGGCGCTCGGCACCGCCCGGAACGTCGCCGCCGTGCGTTCGCCGAGGTAGTCGCCGTCCACCTGCAGCGGGATAGGCACCTGTCCGGCCAACCGGAACTCCTGCAGGTCGTGGAAGACTGTAACGCTGCGACCACGCACTCCGGTCGGCGTGATCATGCCGCTCACCGCCCACGCCGTCCCCAGCAGCCTCATCCGCCGCATGGCCACGAGGTCGAGGCCGGTGTCGAAGGAGACATCCGGGGTCAGCACGATCGGCTTCGACCGAAAATAGGTCCATGGCGCGGTGTTGGCTGCGATGCCGAGGAACAGTCCCGTCACCGGCTCCTCGCCCGGTCGCTCAAGGGTGAGCGGCGGATGGCGGCGGTCCATCGCGAGGAAGCTTCGTACCGTCGCCCGGGTGTATCGGGTGGGGGTCGGTGACTTGCCCTTGGTGCGGGCGACCTCGACTCTGCGCACCGCATCGGCATCGATGCCCAGACCCGCCGTGAAGGTGAACCACCGCTCGTCGACCCGGCCGAGGCCGATCCGACGGCTGCGACCGGCACGCAGCGCCTCGAGCAGCTCGCTGGTGGCGACGACGGGATCGCGGGCAACGCCGAGCGAGCGGCTGAAGACGTTCGTGCTGCCACCAGGCACAACGGCCAGCGCAGGGGTGTCAGTGTCGGCGCCCTGCCACGGTCCGCTGCCCAGCAGGCCGTTCACGATTTCATTGATCGTGCCGTCACCGCCGAGCACCACGACCAGGTCGACGCCGTCTTGGACCGCCCGCTTGCCCAGCTCGATGGCGTGGCCACGGTGGGTGGTCTGGATCACGTCGAGCTTCAGGTCGCTGCCAAGGGCACGGGTCAGCACATCGCGCTGCCGCTCGGTGGTGGCCGTGGCCTTGGGATTGACCACCAACATCGCGTGCACCTAGGCAGAATATCCGGCCTGAGCCGCTCACCTGGGAACCGAGCCGTAGTCTCTCGACCTGATGGCGCGTCCTCGATCACTGCAGGTAGCGGCCGTGCTGGTCGCGCTACAAGCGCTCGCCCTCGCGATTTGGGGCGCGGTTGAGCTGATTCGTGCGCTCGTGGGCCACCCCAGCGACCGAGGCACCGCGATCCTGCTTGGCGTCGTCGTCCTGATCTATTCAGTCGGCGTGATGGCTGCCGCGCGTGGGCTATGGCTGGTCAGGCGATGGGCCCAAACCCCGACGTACATGGTGTCGTTCTTTGCGGTCGTGATCGGGGTCGGGCAGCTTCACACGCTGCCTGGCTTCACGGTGCCGCTGATTGCGGTCGGGGTGGCGACGTTCGTGGTGGCATCGTTGCCGTCGAGTCGGGCCGCGCTCGGCGGCATCTGACTGCGGCTGACTTTGGCGGTTCCCGTCTTAGTCGGTCGACCTACTCCTCGATGAGGAGGCCTTCCCGGAGCTGGGCCAGCGTGCGAGCGAGCAAGCGGGATACGTGCATCTGCGAGATCCCGAGGTCGGCCGCGATCTGCGACTGGGTCATGTTGACGAAGAAGCGCAGCATCAGAATGTTTTTCTCGCGCGGCGGCAGCTTGTCGAGCAGCGGCTTCAGCGACTCGCGATAGACGACTCCCTCGAGCGCATCGTCGACGGCGCCGAGCGAGTCCGACACGGCCGGTGAGTCATCGCGCGATGTCTGGCGCGTCGAGGGAGATTGCCGAATAGGCGTTGGCCGACTCGAGGCCCTCGAGCACGTCGTCTTCGCTCAGGTCGAGATAGCTCGCGAGCTCGGCGACCGTCGGTGCGCGCCCGTGTCGCTGCGAGAGCTCTGCCGTCGCCTTGTTGAGCGAGAGCTTCATCTCCTGCAGCCGGCGGGGGACCCGGATCGCCCATCCCTTGTCGCGGAAGTGTCGCTTGATCTCGCCGACGATTGTCGGGGTCGCGTACGTCGAGAACTCCACCCCACGCTCAAGGTCGAAGCGGTCGATCGACTTGATCAAGCCAATGGTGGCGACTTGGACGAGGTCATCGAGCGGCTCGCCGCGGTTGCGGAACCGGCGGGCAAGGTACTCGACGAGTGGTAAGTGCATCTCGACCAGCTGGTCACGCACCCGGCGCCGGTCAAGGTCGTCGTCGCCCGCCGCAGCGAGCTCGATGAACAGCTCCCGTGTCCGCGCGCGGTCCGCGACTCGATCAGCCGCCCGATCGTCGCGTTCGGGCGCGGCCCTCACCTCGAGGTTGTCCGGTGACGGCGCGATTGCGTCGTCCGTCATCGGGTCGATCCGCTCCCGTGCTTGCGGAGGGTGATCGTGATCCGGTGGTCGGGCTCGGCGCTGCTGTCGACGTCGCCGGCGAGGGCGGAGAGAACGGTCCAGGCAAACGTGTCGCGGGATGGCTGTTCGCCGTCGATCGTCAGCACGCTGACACCGACCCGGATCGACCCGTCTTCCAGGCGGAACTCGCAGGTGATGTCGGCGCCAGGCACCGCCTGTGGCAGCAACATGGCGCACGCCTCGTCGACTGCGATGCGGAGGTCCTCGATTTCATCGATCGTGAAGTCCAGTCGCGCCGCGAGACCGGCGGTTGCGGTCCGAAGGACAGACAGGTAGGCGCTGTCGGCCGGGAGGGTGATGACAACGACGTCCCGGGGTTTCGCGTCGTGGATCCCTGCGACACCAGCGGCATTCGTCACGCGCGCTCCCCGTGCTCTCGGTCGATCACAAATCGAGTGTGGTCAAAGCAAAACTAGCCCACTGCGGTGCCGTCACGGGATGAGGCGCCAGACCGTCCACTCGTCATTGGGCGTGGCGCCCAGTGAGCGGTAGAAGCCGATGGCCGGCGAGTTCCAGTCGAGCACGGACCACTCGACTCGCCCGTAGCCGCGATCTCGAGCGACGGCGACGAGCTCCATGAGCAGCGCCTTGCCGAGCCCGTGGCCACGAGCCGAGGGGCTGACGAACAGGTCCTCGAGGTAAATGCCTGGCTTGGCTAACCAGGTGGAGAAGTTGCGGAACCACAAGGCAAAGCCGACGACCGCGCCATCGAGCTCCGCGACGTGGCAGTCCCGCAACGTGGCCCTCATCGAACAATGCCGCCCGCAGATCCGCCTCGGTGCCGACGACCTGATCGGCTGATCGTTCGTAGGTCGCGAGCTCGGTGATCAGGGTGCGGATGACGGGTACGTCGGCTGGCTTCGCGGCGCGAATCAGCGACGTACCCGTCCCTTCGGTCATGTGTCCCGCGGTGTCGAGATGGACTATGCCTTCTTGGTTTCCCAGAAGATCTTGTCGATCTCAGCGATCTGGTCGAGCAGCTTCTGGCCGTCGGCCGGGTCGACCTTGCCCTTAGCGCCAGCCGCGCCCGCCTGCTTGGTGGCGTCGTTGAACAGCTGGTGCAGCTGGGGGTACTTCTCGAAGTGCGGCGGCTTGAAGTAGTCCGTCCACAGCACCCAGAGGTGGTGCTTAACGAGCTCCGCGCGTTGCTCCTTGATGATCAGAGCGCGCGATCGGAACACCGGGTCCTCGTTGTCCTGGTACTTCTCCATGATCGCCTTGACGGACTCGGCCTCGATGCGTGCCTGGGCGGGATCGTAAACGCCGCACGGCAGGTCACAGTGAGCAGAGACGATAAGGCGCGACGAGCGCGTTCTTCCCAGCATGAGGTCCTCCTGGACTCGAGTCATGACTTCTCTGAGGACACTATTCCGCGTGGGGGACACCGCTACACATCAGGGAGTCGATCATGGGTTGGCCGCTACGGCTCGTCGTGGTGCGCGGGCCCTCCATGGTGCCGGCGTTGCGCGACGGCGATCGCCTTCTGGTCTGGCTTCGACCGCCTCGCCGGACGCCGCCGATCGGCCGGATAGTGATCGTGGCACTGCCTGATCGGCCGCTGTCAGTGAAGCGGCTGAGTGCTGTCGATGCGGACGGCCGGGTCCGGGTCGAGGGGGACAACGAGTACGCCAGCACCGACAGCCGCTCGCTCGGATCGCTGCCGGCCGACTCCCTGCGCGGGGTCGTCCTGATGCGCGTCTGGCCGGTCAGCCGCCGATGCCGTAGACGACGACCGGGTTGTCGCCGGAGCGGCGGCAATGGACCTAGCGGACTGTGAACGGGCCTAGAGAACCTTGGACAGGAAGGCCTTTGTCCGCTCGTGCTGTGGGTTGGCGATGATGTCCTTCGGCGTACCTGACTCGACGACGACACCGTCGTCCATGAACACGAGCTTGTCGCCGACCTCTCGGGCGAAGCCCATCTCATGGGTGACGACGAACATCGTCATGCCGCTGTTGGCCAGGTTTTTCATCACGTCGAGCACGTCGCCGACCAGCTCAGGGTCCAGCGCGCTGGTGGGTTCGTCGAAGAGCATGAGCTTGGGATCCATGGCGAGTGCGCGGGCGATCGCGACACGTTGCTGCTGGCCGCCGGAGAGCTGGCGCGGATAGGAGTGCTCGCGGCCGGCGAGCCCGACCTGGTCGAGCAACCGGCGGGCGTTCCCCTCAGCTTCTGACTTCGAGACGCGCTTCACGCGGGTCGGCGCCTCGACGATGTTGCCGAGCACCGTCATATGTGGGAAGAGGTTGAAGTGCTGAAAGACCATGCCGATATCAGCGCGCTTTCGGGCGACCTCGCGCTCCTTGAGCTCGTAGATCTTGTCGCCGTTCTGCCGGTAGCCGACGAGCTCGCCGTCGACGGTAAGGCGCCCGGCGTGGATCTTCTCGAGGTGGTTGATGCAACGAAGCAGAGTGGACTTGCCCGAGCCGGACGGCCCAATGACACACATGACCTCCCCGTGTGCCACTTGCAGGTCAATGCCTTTCAGCACCTCGTTGAGCCCGAATCGCTTGCGAACGCCTTCGGCCTTGACCATGTATGTGTCCATGACGATCAGTGCCTCTGCGCGATACCGATGGACGGCTCGCGGTGCTCGTGGGGACGATTGAATCGGATCGCATTGAGCAGTCGACCCGGCAGAGTCGCGGTCGGTTGGGTACGCGAGGACCCGCGGCCGAAGTGTCGCTCGAGGTAGTACTGCCCGATCGTGAGGATCGAGGTCAATGCGAGATACCAAAGGCTTGCCATCAAGAACAACGGGATCGTGATGTAGGTGACATTCACGATCGCCTGAGTGTGCTGGAGCAGCTCAGGGACGGCGATCGTGCTGACGAGAGCCGATGTCTTGAGCATCGAGATCGTCTCGTTGCCGGTGGGCGGGATGATTACGCGCATCGCTTGCGGGAGCACCACGCGACGCATGATCAGCCCGCGGCGCATGCCGAGCGCGGCCGCCGCCTCGGACTGGCCCTCGTCGACCGAGAGGATGCCGGCGCGGACGATCTCCGCCATGTAGGCCGCTTCGTTGAGCCCGAGTGCGAGGATCCCTGCGGTCAACGTCGAGATCAACGAGTTGGTGCTCGCCGTGACGAATCGCGGCCCGAACGGAACCCCCAACGAGAGGTGCGGGAACAGGTAGGACAGGTTGTACCAAAGGAAGATCTGAACGAGCACCGGCGTGCCGCGAAAGAACCAGATGTAGAACCAACTGGACCCGGAGACGACCGGATTCGGAGAGAGCCGCATGACCGCGAGGATGATGCCGCCGACGATCCCGATGATCATGGCGATAACCGTGAGCTCGAGGGTCACCCCGACCCCGCGAACGATCGGTCCGGTGAAGGCGTACTTCCGGATGGTCGACCAGCCGTAGCGCGAGTTGGTAAAGAACGAGTTGATGAGCATCGCCGCCAAGACAGCGATGACGACAGCGCTCACCCAACGCCCTGGGTGCCGTACCGGTACGGCCGTGATCTCGGCCGTACCGGCAGGTTCGTCGGCGAAACTCACGATCAGGTCTTAGCTGATCGCTCCGTTGATGACCGGGTTGCTGATCGCCCCGGCCTGCAGACCCCAGCGCTTGAGGATCGTGGTGTAGGTCCCGTTCGACATCAGGTCAGTCACCGCCGCGAGGACCGCTTTGTCCATCGTGCCCGCCTGCTTGGGCACCGCAATGCCGTAGGGCGCAGTGCCGTAAGAGGTGCCCACCAGCTTGAACATGCCGTGGGACTGGGCGACCTGGTAGCCCGCGACCGGTGAGTCGGCCATGCCGACATCGGCCCGCCCGGCGGCGAGTGCGGTGTTGGCCTCGCTCTGGGTGTTGAACGACAGCACCTGCAGGTTCTTGCCGCTCGGGCATTTCTTGGCCTGCGCCTTGGCGTCGGTCTCTTCAGTCGTGCCGCTCTCGACGGCAACCTTGCGGCCGCACAGTGACGCCAGCCCGGTGACCGGTGGGCCGCCCTGCGCCTTCTCGAAGAACGACGTACCAGCCTGGAAGTAGGTCACGAAGTTGACCTGCTTCTCTCGCGCCTTGGTGTCGGTGAAGGAGGACATGCCGAGGTCGTAGCGCCCGTCAACGAGACCAGGGATGATCGCGTTGAAGGTCACGTTCTTGACGCTGACCGACAGGCCGAGCTCCTTACCGATCGCCTTCGCGAGATCGGCGTCCATGCCGACGACGGTGGTTCCGTTCGAGGCGAGGAACTCATCCGGCGCGTACGTCGCATCAGCTGCCACGGTGATCGAGCCCTTCGACTTGATCGAGGCGGGGACGAGCGCGACGGCGGCCGGGTTCGAGCCAGCAGGGGCACTCGCCGCGGACGAGGTGGACCCACTCGAGGGTGGCGTCACGGTTTGGCTGCCGCCTGAAGAGCTGCTGCCGCACGCGGCGGCACCGAGTGCGAGAGCGATCAGGCCAGCACAAACGGCCGGACGACGAAGGACTGACGACATGTGGGCTCCTTATCGATGTGCGCTTGGTCCGCATTGTGTACCCACGACCGTCGAAACGGCGGGACCGGGTGTGTGACAAGATTGACATGTATCGGGTGACCCCCGCACAGCAGGAGATTTTGCGGCGCTCGCCGCAGGTGCCTGATCGGCACTCGTCGCCTTCGGCCACCGTGCGGTGGCACCGTAAGGACACCCGATGACGCTGGAGACTGTGAACATGACGTCGCGTGACGATTCACCTGTTTTTGCGCTGCATCGAGGCGGCAAGATCGAAATCGCCGCCAAGGTGCCGCTGCGCGATCGAGACGACCTTTCGCTGGCCTACACGCCTGGTGTCGCTGAGGTTTGCTTGGCGATTGCGGCCGAGCCTGCCCTGGTCAACGACTACACCTGGAAATCCTCCGTCGTGGCCGTGGTGACCGATGGCACCGCGGTTCTCGGTCTCGGCAACATCGGACCCGAGGCGTCGCTGCCGGTGATGGAGGGCAAGGCACTGCTGTTCAAACAGTTCGGCGGCGTGGACGCGGTGCCGATCGCGCTCGACTGCACTGAGGCCGACGACCTGGTGGAGACCGTCATCCGGTTGGCGCCGAGCTTCGGCGGCATCAACCTCGAGGACATCAGCGCGCCGCGGTGCTTTGAGATCGAGGACCGGCTGAAGGCGGCGCTCGACATCCCGGTGTTTCACGACGACCAGCACGGTACGGCGATCGTCGCGCTGGCCGCGTTGCAGAACGCGGCACGGCTCACGGGTCGTTCCCTCGGTGATCTGCGCGCCGTCGTGTCGGGCGCGGGCGCCGCTGGCGTCGCCGTGACCAAGATCCTGATCGGAGCGGGCATCGGCGATATCGCGATCGCTGACAGCAAGGGGATTGTGTATTCCGGGCGCACCGACCTGAGCCCGATCAAGGCGGAGATGGCCGCGATCACGAACTCGGCCGGCTACACCGGCTCGATCGCGGAGGCGATGGTGGGCGCTGACGTCTACCTCGGGCTGTCGGCGGGCAAGGTTGATGAGGCGGACGTCGCCAAGATGGCGCCCGAGTCGATGATCTTCGCGATGGCCAACCCGGAGCCGGAGATCCACCCCGAGGTGGCGCGCCGCTACGCCCGAGTCGTCGCGACCGGGCGCAGTGACTTCCCCAACCAGATCAACAACGTGCTGGCATTTCCGGGCGTCTTCCGGGGCGCGCTTGACGTGCGAGCGAGTGCCATCACCGAGCACATGAAGCTGGCCGCCGCGTCCGCGCTGTGCGACGTGGTCGGCGATGATGTCTCCGATGAGTACGTCGTCCCGAGCGTTTTCGACCCGCGTGTCGGCCCCGCGGTCGCGGCCGCCGTGGCCGAAGCCGCCCGCGAAGACGGCGTCGCCCGCATCTAGCGTTCGTATGTCACATAGGGGTAGCCAGGGCAGCGCGTATGTGACATAGGGGCAGCGATAGCTGCCCCTATGTCACATACGAACGGGGTCACATTTGGATGGAGGGGCGATGCAGGTGGCCGCGGCGTTCAGGGCGAGGATCGAGTCGGGCGACATGGCGTCCGCCGTCGCGCTGCTGGCGGATGACGTCGTGTTCCACAGCCCGGTCGTGTTCGCCGAGTATCGCGGCAGGGACGTGGTCGCGCCGCTGCTGTACGCCGTGGCCATGGTGTTCTCCGATTTTCGCTACACCGCGGAGTACGGCTCGGATGACGGCCATGTGCTCGCGTTTGCTGCCCGAGTTGGCGACCGCGCGATCGACGGCGTCGACATCCTGCGGATCGTCAATGGCGAGATCGCCGAGTTCACCGTGATGGTCCGGCCTTACTCTGCCGCTACCGCACTCCGCGAGCGGATGGCGGCCCTGCTCAACGGGTAGGTACGGCTCGGCGCGCGGCGTTCGATCGGTAGGGTCGCGTTGTGCTTGCTGCCTACGCTGCCCGGCTGTCCCCGGACGATCCGATTTCCGCCCTCGAGGTCGGAGAGGTCGACGACCCAGCGCTGCCAGACGGCTGGGTGAGCGTCGAGGTCCGGGCCGCTGCGCTGAACCATCACGACATCTTCTCGTTGCGCGGGGTCGGTCTGGCGGCGGACAAGCTCCCGATGATCCTGGGGTGCGACGCCGCCGGTGTCACGACCGACGGCACCGAAGTGGTCGTTCATGCCGTGGTCGCTGACCCTGACCGCGGCCGGGGTGACGAGACGCTCGATCCGAAGCGGTCGCTGTTGTCCGAGCGCTACCCGGGCACGCTTGCGCAGCTGGTCGCGGTCCCGGCTCGCAATCTGGTTGCCAAGCCTGCAGAGCTGTCGTGGGCGGAGGCCGGGTCACTGTCGGTCGCATGGCTGACGGCGTACCGGATGTTGTTCACGAAGGCTGCGGTGCAGCCAGGTCAGACGGTGCTCGTGCAAGGCGCCGGCGGTGGTGTGGCAACGGCCGCGATCGCCCTCGGTCGAGCCGCTGGGCTTCGCGTCTGGGTGACATCTCGCACCGAGGACAAGCGGGCGAAGGCGATCGAGCTCGGCGCCGATCAGGCATTCGAGAGCGGCGCCCGGTTGCCTGACCGAGTCGATGCGGTCATCGAGACCGTCGGCGAGGCAACCTTCGGGCACTCCCTCAAGGCAGTGCGACCGGGCGGGCGGGTGGTCGTGTGCGGATCGACGAGCGGTCCGTTGCCAACCCTCGAGCTGCAGCGGCTGTTCTTCCTGCAGATCGAGGTGCTCGGCTCGACGATGGGCACGCGAACCGAGCTCTCTCAACTGCTCGCGTTCCTCGTTGCTACCGGGGTACGGCCGACGATCGACTCGACACTGCCACTCGCTGACGCGCGGGAGGGCTTCGAGCGTCTCATCGCCGGCGACGTCTTCGGCAAGATCGTCCTCACGCCCTAGCGGAACAGTGGCGCTAGTCGTCTTCGTCGTCGGCGCGGGCCAGCCAGGTGGCGAGGCGCTCGACCGGGATCTCGAACTCGGGGTTGAGGTCGACGAAGGTCTGCAGCCGCTCGGCCAGCCAGGTCAGCGTGACGGTCTCCTCGCCGCGTCGCGCCTCGAGCTCCTCGATGCCCCGGTCGGTGAAATACACGTGCCGACCTAGGCGAGGGCTTCGTCGAGCAGTTGCGCCTGCTCGACCTCGTGCTGGCTGTGCGATCCCGCCGCGGGCGATGCCGACGCCGGGCGTGAGACGCGCCGCAGGTAGGTGCCAACCGCGAGGTGCTCCGGCAGGTTGAGCGCGACGTAGGGCCACGTTCCCTGGTTTGCCGGCTCCTCCTGCACCCACACGAGATCGGTCATGGCGGGGTACGCCGCGATTGCCTCGACGATCTCCGCGATCGGCAGCGGATAGATCTGCTCGACCCGCACAATGGCGGTGTTCGTGATCCCGGCCGCCTCGCGTTGCTTGATGAGGTCGTAGTAGATCTTGCCGCTGCACAGGATCACCTTGGTGACCGCCGCCGGGTCTGGCGCGCTCGGGTCGGCAATGACGGGCTGGAAGCGCCCGCTGGTGAAGTCGACCGGCATCGACGTCGCGGCGCGCAGCCGCAACATCGACTTCGGCGTGAAGACTACGAGCGGCTTCTGCCGACCGGACAGCGTCTGGCGCCGCAGCAGGTGGAAGTAGTTGGCGGGAGTGCTCGGGATCGCGATCGTCCAGTTGTCCTCCGCGGACATCGCGAGGTAGCGCTCGATCCGGGCCGAGGAGTGATCGGGACCCTGGCCTTCGTACCCGTGAGGCAGCAGCAGCACCAGGCTAGAGCGCTGGCCCCACTTGGCCTCGCTCGCCGAGACGAATTCGTCGATGACCTCCTGCGCGCCGTTGGCGAAGTCGCCGAACTGCGCCTCCCACGCCACCATCACCTCGGGTCGGGCGACCGAGTAGCCGTACTCGAAACCCATCGCGGCGTACTCGGAGAGCAGTGAGTCGTAGACGTAGAACGTCCCTTGGTCATCGGAGAGGTGCGCCAGCGGGGTGTATTCCTCGCCCGTCCGGCGATCGACAATGACCGAGTGGCGCTGGCCGAACGTGCCGCGTCGCGAGTCCTGACCGGCCAGGCGCACCGGATGGCCGTCGATTAGCAGCGACCCGATCGCGATCAGCTCGCCCATCGCCCAGTCGATCCCGCCTTCGGTGACCATCGCCGCCCGCTTCTCGAGCTGGCCCAGCAGCCGCGGGTGCACCGTGAAGCCCTCGGGCATCGAGACCTGGCTGTCGCCGACGGCCTTGAGCACCTCCGGCGTGATCGCGGTGTCAGGGTTGGTCTCGACCGGCACCTCGGCCGGCACCTCGAGTGGCGTGGCGCTCATGTCGCGGCTGTCGGAGAAGACGCGTTCGAGCTGACCCTGGTAGTCGCGCAGCGCCGCCTCGGCCTCCTCGACCGTGATGTCGCCACGGCCGATCAGCGACTCGGTGTAGAGCTTGCGCACGCTGCGCTTCGCGTCGATCAGGTCGTACATGACCGGCTGGGTGAAGCTCGGCTCGTCGACCTCGCTGTGACCGCGACGGCGGTAGCAGAGCATGTCGATGACGACGTCCTTCTTGAACGCCTGCCGGAACTCGTACGCCAACTCCGCGACTCGGACGACGGCCTCCGGGTCGTCGCCGTTCACGTGAAAGATCGGCGCCTGGATCATGCGGGCGACGTCGGTGGAGTAGACGCTGGAGCGCGCACTTGCCGGCGAGGTGGTGAAGCCGACCTGGTTGTTGATGACCACGTGGACCGAGCCGCCCGTGCGGTAGCCGCGAAGCTGCGAGAGGTTGAGTGTCTCGGCAACCACGCCTTGGCCGGCGAAGGCCGCGTCGCCGTGGATCAGGATCGGCAGGACCGTGAAGCCGCCCTCGCCGCGGTTGATGACGTCCTGTTTGGCCCGGGCGATGCCTTCCACGACCGGGTCGACGGTTTCGAGATGTGAGGGGTTCGAGGTGAGCGTCACCTTGACCGTCTCACCGTCGAGCGCGGTGTACGTGCCTTCGGCTCCCAGGTGGTATTTCACATCGCCGGAGCCGTGAGCAGTCCGTGGGTCGAGGTTTCCTTCGAACTCCGAGAAGATCTGGCCGAAAGACTTGCCCACGATGTTGGCGAGGACGTTGAGCCGGCCGCGATGGGCCATGCCGACGACAACTTCCTCCATGTCGTCGTGCGCAGCCTGGGACACCACCGCATCGAGCAGCGGGATGACGGACTCGCCGCCCTCGAGCGAAAACCGTTTCTGCCCAACGAATTTGGTCTGCAGGAACGTCTCGAACGCCTCGGCCTGGTTGAGCTTGCCGAGGATGCGCAACTGCTCCTCACGATCCGGGCTGGCATGCGACCGCTCGACCCGATCCTGGATCCACTTGCGTTGCTCGGGGTCTTGGATGTGCATATATTCGATGCCGATGGTGCGGCAATAGGAATCGCGCAGGACCCCGAGGATCTCGCGCAGCTTCATCAGTGGCTCGCCGCCGAAGCCGCCGGTCGGAAACTCCCGGTCGAGGTCCCACAACGTCAGCCCGTGCGTCACGACATCGAGATCGGGGTGGCGGCGCAGCTCGAACTCAAGCGGGTTGGTGTCGGCCATCAGGTGCCCGCGCACGCGGTAGGCGTGGATCAGCTCGATGACCCGGGCCGGCTTGCCGACCTCCTCGTCATGGGTGACGGGGATGTCTTCAGCCCAGCGAATCGGCTCGTACGGGATGCGCAGCGCGGCGAACACCTCGTCCCAGAAGCCCTCCTCGCCGAGCAGCAAGCGGTGCATCGTTCGGAGGAACTCACCGGACTCCGCACCCTGGATGATTCGGTGGTCGTACGTCGAGGTCAGCGTCATGATCTTGCTCACCGCAAGTCGCGCGAGGGTGTCCGACGCGGCGCCCTGGAACTCCGCGGGGTATTCCATCGCGCCGACCCCGACGATCGCGCCCTGGCCGGGCATCAGCCGCGGCACGGAGTGCACGGTGCCGATGCCGCCGGGGTTGGTCAGGCTGATGGTCGTGCCAGCGAAGTCGTCGGCCGTGAGTTTGCCGGTGCGGGCCTTGCGGACGATTTCTTCGTAGGCCGCCCAGAATCTCGAGAAGTCCAACGTGTCGGCATTGCGAATGCATGGCACAACGAGGGTGCGGCTGCCGTCGTCCTTCGCGAGGTCGATCGCGAGCCCGAGGTTGACGTGCTCAGGCTCGAGCAGGGTCGGCTTGCCGTCGACGACTGTGAAGGCTCGGTTCATCGCGGGATGCCTGGCGACCGCGCGGACCAGCGCGAATCCGATCAGGTGCGTGAAGCTGACCTTGCCGCCACGGCCCCGGCGGAGATGGTTGTTGATGACGACCCGGTTGTCGATCAGCAGCTTCGCCGGCACAGCCCGCACGCTCGTGGCGATAGGGACCGCGAGGCTGGCTTCCATGTTGAGCACGGTCCGGGCGGCGGCTCCCTTGAGGGTGTGGCTGACCGGAATGTCGGTCGTCGCTACCGCGGTGGTTGACGCGACCGCGGGAGCGGGTGATGGCGGCGCGGGCGCAGCCGCTGGAGCCGCTGGCGCGGCTGGAGCGGAAGGTGGCGCGGCGGCTGCGGGCGTCGGCGTGGCAGATGCGGGCGGCGGCGGGGCCGCTTCGGTCACCGTGGTCGTCGCGGCCGGCGGCTCAGCTTGCGGTGGCGCGGCTGGCGGTGGCGCAGCTTGTGGCGGTGCGCCGTTCCCGTTGGACGGTGCGGTCCGGGCATAGTCGGCGAAGAAGTCCCACCACGCCTTGTCGACTGATTCAGGGTCTTTGAGGTAGGCCTGGTACATCTCGTAAACCAGCCACTCATTGGGTCCGAAGCCTGCGAATTGGCCGGCGTCGACAGTCACGGCGAGAGTCGCCTCTTTCACGCGTTGTAGTCGTTTCCTGGGCCCCAACATGGTACGCCCGTACGGTTATCGCCGCCGCGCCCGCCGCGCCCGCCGCTGGTCGCCACGATCCCGCCCGGATCAGCACATGACTGGACGGCAGACGTCGCGAGCTGGGGACGGTACGCGCTGAGAACGTGCGGCGCCGTGCTACTTGGCCGTGAGTCATGTGCTGAATCGGGCAGGGGTGCCGAGCTTTGTTCGTACTCTTCTGCCCATGGACCCGGTGCGATCGGCGTTGCGGGTGTCGTGGGCGACCGTGTCGTGGAGCCTCGCGTCCGGCATCGCCTCGCTCGTGGTCGGAATTCGCGCCGGCAGCCTCTCCCTTGGCGGGCTCGGCGCCAGCGTCCTGATTGACGTGGTCTCCTCGGCGGTACTGATCTGGCGCTTTCGGCGCGAGCGAGCCGCGGCACAGTTTCCCGAGTCGGCAGAGCGAAAGGCGCAGGTGGTGGCGGCGCTCGGGCTCGTGGCGATCGCCATCGCCCTCGCTGGCACCGGCATCCAGCACCTCGTCTCGCGCGCCCATCCGAGCACTCCGGCCCTCGCCCTCGCACTCGCTGCCGTCAACCTGATCGCGCTGCCGTGGCTTGCCAGATGGAAGTACGCGGTGGCCGAGTTGGTGGGGAGTCGGGCGCTGCGGACTGACGCCCACATCACCATGGTCGGGACATCGACCTCCGCGCTGACCTTGCTCGGTCTTGGGCTCGATCGCGGCTTCGGCTGGTGGTGGTCGGACGCGGTCGCGGCGTTGCTGATCGCGGCCGTCGCGGCTGACCAAGGCCGTCGATCGCTTTCGGCGGTCGGCGAGTCAGCGGAGGGTGAGTCGGCGGAGGGCGAGTCAGCGGAGGGTGAGTCGGCGGAGGGCGAGTCAGCGGATGGTGAGTCGGCGGAGGGCGAGTCAGCGGAGGGTGAGTCGGCGGAGGGCGAGTCAGCGGAGGGCGAGTCAGCGGTCGGCGAGCCGCCGGACGAAGCGAAGGCCTGACCAGGTCTCGTCGACCGCGGCGATCTTGACGTCGACGAGACCCGTCTGGAGGCCAACCGCTCTGATGTCGGCCTCGCCAATGTCGGTCCTGACGCCACTCGAGCGTTTGGGCCACAACAACCAGAGTCCACCGGCAACGGTCAAGCGCTCGGGGAGAGTCTTGGCGTGTCGGTCGAGTGCGCGGCGGTCGGGACAGAACGCCACGATCGCGTCGTACGGCGCCTTGGTTGCCCGTCGCATCGGCTGGAACAACTGCTCAACCACGGATTCCGGCGCCGGTCCGACGACCAGGGTGCGCGACGTGTGGGTGATGCCGAGCTTCGCCGCGAGGACCGTCATGCGCGGGTTCAGCTGGTAGGACGAAGAAGCGGAATTAGCACGTCGTCGACGATCGCCACGATGTCGGCGTCGCGCAACGGGCGGCCGCGCTGCATTCGCTCGGCGCCGAGCAGCATCGGCCCAAGCTCGACAACTCGGTCAGACAATGCGTCCGACCTGACTTCGCCCCGCTCAACGCCTCGCTGCAAGATGTCCAGCAGGACCTGCTTGCGCGGGACGACCAAGCGGTCGTGGACCTCGACCGCGAGCTCGGCGTGGGTTTTGACGTCGACCATGCAGGCGCTCATCGCGCAGCCGGCCGGGCTGTTCAAATGCTTCGCGATCCGGCGAAGAATCGCCAGCAGATCACCGCGTACCGAGCCGGTGTTTGGCGGCGCGCCGACGGACGGCAGATGGTTCTCGATCGCGTCGAGGGTCAGCTCGAGCTTGTTCGGCCAACGTCGGTAGATGCTCGCCTTGCCGGTTTGGGCCCGCTCCGCCACCCGCTCGATCGTCAAGGCGTCGTAGCCTTGGTCTGCGAGCTCGGCCATCGTGGCGTCATGGATGGCCGCGACAAGGATGTCGCCTCGTCGACGGGCAACTCGTTCCGCGGTCTTCACGATCCCAGAATAGTGAACGGTTGCGTTTCCTAGCAACTATGGATTAACGTCGGCGATAAGGAACGAAAGCGTTCACAATAACTGGACTGCAGGACGCGCAGGATGTCGCAGCAGGTAAGTCGCAGCAGGTAAGGGGAGAACCGTGACGACGAGCACCGACGCCGACACCCCGACGAGGGACAGCGCCGCCCACCGAGTCCACCCGAACCTCGCGCTCGTGGTCATTGCCGCGGCGCAGTTGATGGTTGTGCTCGATGCCACGATCGTCAACATCGCGCTGCCGCACATCCACACCGCGTTGCACTTCTCACCCACCGGCCTGTCATGGGTTCTCAACGCCTACACCCTGGTCTTCGGCGGGTTGCTGCTGCTCGGCGGCCGCACGGGTGACCTGTTCGGACGGCGCCGGATGTTCATGATCGGCGTGCTGCTCTTCGCGTTGGCGAGCCTCGCTGGTGGCTTCGCGCAGGACAAGGGCTGGCTGCTGGCGATGCGCGCCTTGCAGGGCGTCGGCGGGGCGATCGCGTCACCGACCGCGCTCTCACTTGTCACGACGACCTTCCCGCAAGGGCCCGAACGCAACCGTGCGTTCGGCGTCTATGCCGCGGTTTCCGGTGCGGGCGCAGCGATCGGGCTGATCCTCGGCGGGGTGCTGACTGACTTGCTGTCTTGGCGCTGGGTGCTGTTCGTGAACGCGCCGATCGGCATCGCGCTGGCGATCGCGGCGCCGTACGTGATTGTCGAGACCGAGCGTCGAAGGGCCGGCGTCCTCGACGTGCCGGGCGCCTTGACGTCGACGGGCGGCATGGCCGCGCTCGTCTATGGCTTCATCCACGCCGCGACGTATACGTGGGGATCAACGACGACGTTGCTGTCCTTCGCCGCCGCGATCGTCTTGCTGACCGCGTTCGTTGTCATCGAGGCGCGCACGGCGAACCCGATCATGCCGCTACGGATGTTCCGCAGCCAGACCCGGGTGGGCAGCTACATCGTCATGCTCATCCTCGGTGCCGCGGTGTTCGCGATGTTCTACTTCCTGACGCAGTACGTGCAGCAGGTCCTCGGCTACTCACCACTGAAGGCGGGCTTCGCGTTCCTGCCGGTCAGTGCGGTCATCGTCGTGATGGCCCAGATCGCCAGCCGGATTGTGTCGAAGCTCGGCCCGCAGCCGCTCATCGTCGGTGGCACGGTGCTGACCGGATTCGGGCTGCTGTTGCTCGCGTCGCTGTCGACCGATTCGTCGTACGTCGCCCACGTGCTGCCGGCGATTGCGCTGATCGCGATGGGCATGGGTTTCGTCTTCGTGCCCATCACGTTGACCGCAGTTGGCGGTGTTGCAGCCGACGATTCGGGCATCGCGTCGGCGATGTTGAACGTGTGCCAGCAGGTCGGTGGCACGATCGGCCTGTCGGCGCTGGTGACCGTCTTCAGCACGGCATCGCGCCACGACATCAAGGCAAACAGCGCGAGGTTGCACGGTGTCGCACTTGCGCAGCATGCGTTCACCCACGGCGCGGACGCGGCGTTTCGGGCCGGTGCGATCTTCGCCGCGTTCGGCCTGATTGCCGGGCTGCTGCTGATTCGCGTACGGCCCGGCGAGACCGCGTCATCGTCGGCTGAAGTCCCGATCGGGTGAGCCCGCCCTCGACGTACTTGCTGAGGCTGCGGCTGCCTGACCGGCCGGGTGTGCTCGGCAACGTTGCCTCGGCGCTTGGCTCGACCGGCGCTGACATTGACAGCATCGTCGTCGTCGACCGCGAGCCCGGGTACGCCGTCGACGACCTGGTCGTGAGCTTGCCGACTGCCGCGTTGGTCGATCGGCTGGTGAGCGCAGCAACATCGGTGCCGGGCGTGATGGTCGAGACCGTGCAGCGCCATCACGGCCGACTTCGGCTGCACGACGATCTGGCGCTGCTCGACGTCGCAGTGTCAGCCTCGGACCCGCTCGCGGTGCTCGCGGCGGGGCTGCCGGATCTGCTGCACGCGAGCTACGCCCTCGTCGTCGAGGCGCCGGCGACCAGCGGCGATGTGGCGACCGTGCTCGCGGCGAGCGTGGCCGCACCTGACACCGAGCCGCGCGCCGGCTGGCTGCCGATTGAGGCCGCGCGGGATGTCTCGGCGGCCGAGGTGTGGCGTGACCCGTCAGTCGCCGGACCGGACTGCGAGCTGGCTGCCGTACCGTTCCGAGCGACCGCAGCGTTTCTGGTCGGGCGCATCGGCGGGCCGGCGTTTCGGCCGGCTGAGCTGACCCGGCTCGCGCATCTTGCGCGGGTAGCGCAGGCGTTGCTGGCGACGTCAGATGCCACCTGAGTCGAACCGCTCGGCGGGCGCACGCGAAGATCTTGATGTGACAGAGCGGGTATACGAAGGCGTCATCCGGACTGCGCTCGGGTTGTTCCGGGTGCTGGACTTCAGGATCGAGATCACCGGCGTCGAGAACTTGCCCGACACCGGGGGTGCAGTGCTGGCGTCGAACCACGTCAGTTATTTCGACTTCATGTTCGTCGGCTTGGCGGCGCGGGACAAGCGACGCCTGGTGCGATTCATGGCGAAGAAAGAAGTCTTCGACAATCGCGTGTCCGGACCGCTGATGCGAGCGATGCATCACATTCCGGTGGACCGAACTGCGGGCGCATCCGCCTACGACGTCGCGGTGCAGGCGTTGCGTGATGGCGAGCTCGTGGGTGTCTTCCCGGAGTCGACGATCAGCCGCGCATTTGTCCCTCGCAAGATCAAGTCTGGTGCCGCACGAATGGCATTGGATGCGCAGGTGCCGTTGTTGCCGGTCACGGTGTGGGGCGGGCACCGCGTCTGGACGACGGGCCGGAAGCCAAAGTTTCATCGGCACGTCCCGATCGTCATCAAGATCGGGCCACCGATCGAGCTGTCCGGCACTGAGACTCCGCTGGAGCTCACCGCGGTGCTGCATGAGCGCATGACGAAGCAGGCCGAGGAAGTGCAACGCGCCTATCCGCCGCCACAGTCCGTCGAGGACTCCTGGTGGCAGCCCGCTTACCTCGGTGGTCAGGCGCCGACGCTCGAGGAGGCCGGGCCGATCGAGCGCGCGGCAATGATGCGGCGCCGAGCGAAGCGCAATCGGTGACAGTTCCCGCAAGCGAAGACACCGCGCTCATGCCGACCGTCGACGTGCTCGCCGCCGATGGTCTGACGACTGCGGTCGCGCTCGTCCTGCCAGGTGGCAAGGCGAGGAGCTTTGAGCCCGGCGACCCGACCAAGCTCAGTGCGGTGCGGATGCGGCCGTTCGCTTCGTTGTTGCACCGTCGAGGTCGGGCGCGTGGTCTCGCGGTGTGGACGGTGCGCTACCGGTATCGAGGCTGGAACGGCGAGGACCGATCGCCGGTCGCAGACGCGCAATGGGCGCTCGACGAGGTGCGGCGACGACACGGTGATGTGCCGGTCGCCCTCGTGGGTCACTCGATGGGTGGACGCACGGTGCTTGCCGTCGGCGGTGATCCTTCAGTTCGTGGCGTCTGCGCCCTGGCACCGTGGACTGAGGCGACCGATCCGGTTGAGCAGTTGGCGGGGGCGACCGTGCTGATCGCGCACGGCAACCTCGACATGGTGACATCGCCGCGTGCGTCGAGGTTGTTTGCCCGGCGCGCGGCGACTGTGGCGGCCCGAGTGGGATACATCGTCGTACGTCCGGACCTGCATGCGATGCTGTTCCGGTGGCGGCGATGGCATCGGATCGCGGCCGGATTCTCCTTGGCAGTGCTCGGAATTAAGCCGATGCCGCGAGGCATTGAGCGCGCGCTGGAGCGTTCGGTCTAGCAGCGGCTCGTGGCCGAGTCGGTCAGCTCCGGGTCCCGAGGTCAAGCAGCTCTTCGTAGAAGCCACCAATCTCGCGGTCTCTATCGACGAGGTGAATTTCGAGGATCCAGTGGCAGACGCGGCTGACCCGGTCGAGGCCTCGCATGACGCGCGTGTTGCCAGGCGTAATGTGCGAAAACACGTCATCGCCTTCGATCTCCTCGTGCGGGAACTCCCCCACCAGATGGCCCGCGATGGTGCCGCCCCACTCCCAACCGGCTTCATCCGCGAGATTGACGACGTGGGCAAACAGCTGCTCGCCGGTGATGTCGGGATTCGCCTCGAAGTGCGCACGGCCGGCATCGAACATGACCGGTAGGTCGTCGCAGAGCCGATGCTTGACCGGATCGTCGCCGAGGACGTACGTGCGGCCGAAGTCGGCTTCCCACTCCTCGAAGATCGGCCCGAAATCGCAGAAGACGATGTCGTCCGCCTCGATCACGCGATCCGGCGGGTTGTAGCGATAGGGCTGCAGGGTGTTCACGCCGGCTCGAACGATTCGCTTGTGCCAGTGCCGACTGACTCCGAACATGTCCGCTGCGAGATCTCGGATTGCGTCGCTCGCCTCGGTTTCACGAACGCCCGCCGCGATCAACCCACGCGACTCGACGCTGTCGAACAGCTCGGCGGCCTTCGTCTGCGCATCGAGCAGCTTCGCGACTCGGACCTGCTCTGATTCGGTTGCTGTTTCCACGCCACGACCGTAACAACAGCCCCATTGGCCGAGTGCGCGGCGCTCCTCGATCTGCGAGCCTGACCGTACGTCGGGGGTCGCAGGAGACGAGGAAGCTCAGATGACCGAATCCGACCATGGCGCGAAGCCTGACGAGTCTGTTGCCGAGACCGGATCAGGTGGCGGTGTCGCAGTGCTCCGCTCCCGCCGGTCGTTGTTTGCCGGGGCGGCAGTGGCGAGTGCCGGAGTTGCTGCCGGCATGGTCGTCGGGGCAGCACCGGCATCGGCAAACACCGCTGACGGCAAATCGGTGCAGCTCGGCGACACGAACAAGGCTCAGGCGACAACCGCGATCATCGCAAGCAAGGGTACCGGCGTGGAGGGTCAGACCAGCACCAACGGCCAGAGCGGGACCTCGGGTGTCGACACCAGCACTGGTGGTGGTCACGGCGCCTACGGCCGGTCAACAAACGGCGTTGGCGTCTATGGCACGTCGACCGGCGGAACCGGCGTGCAGGGCTACACCAAGGCGCAGGGCCAAAGCGGGACATCGGGTATCGACACCAGCACCGAAGGTGGTCACGGTGCCTACGGCAGGTCAACGATCGGCACCGGCGTCTACGGCACGTCATCTGGCGGCACCGGGGTCCTGGGCACCACCAAGGGTGACGGCCAAAGTGGTGTGGCGGGCGCGGATGAGAGCGAGTCTGGTGGCGTCGGCGTGCAGGCGAGCTCGACTCACGGCACCGCACTGGCGGTCGACGGCTCGGCGGTCTTCTCGATGAGCGGCTTGGTCGATATCGGCGCGGGTGCCACCTCGTCGGCGACGGTCATCCTCGCTGGGGTCAGCACCTCGAGCATGGTGCTGGCAACCGCTCAGCACAACGATGGCGTCACCTCCGTGCTCGCCGCCGTACCTGCCAACGGCTCGTTCACGATCTACCTCAACGACGTACCGGCCAGCCCGGTCTCGGTCGGGTGGTTGGTCCTCACCGTGCCCTGCCAGTGCGGCTGACACGCAATCGGGTGATCTTCAGCGCGCATTCGCAGTAACTGAATCGCGCCAGCGGCGATGCCGATACGTGACTGTGCCGCTGACTCGTCGTCGACTTGGGGCATTGACTGGTGCGGCCGTGCTCGCCGGCTCAACCACGAGCGCTGTTGACGCCGCGTGGGCCAGCTCGTCGCGGCATCACGTCAGGCCGACTGCAGTCGCGCATCTGCTCCGGCGAACGACGTACGGTGCGACGCCCGCTCTGACCCGCGAGGTAGAGAAGCGGGGCATGGCGGCGTGGCTCGAGGGCCAGCTGCATCCCAGCAGCGTTCCCGACACGGCGATGACCGAGCTGCTGAAACGGTGGCCGAGCCTGAACTGGAAGACCTGGCAGGTCCACGACAACCTGTCCATCGGTGCGTGGGACGTGATGTTCGATTTGGTAGATGCGCACATCGCCCGAGCGATCTGGTCGAAGCGGCAACTACTCGAGATCATGGTGGACTTCTGGTCCAACCACCTCAACGTCACCTGCCCGAGCAGCGACGTGTGGGACAGCCGCCACCTGTTTGACCGCGACGTGATCCGCGAAGTACGCCCTCGGATCGTTCAGCGACATGCTCTGCGCGACCGGTCGTGCCCCAGCGATGCTCAACTATCTCGGAAATGCGCAGAGCACCGGTGCGGCGCCGAATGAGAACTGGGGTCGCGAGCTGCTGGAGCTGCACACCGTTGGCCTCGGCGCTGACTACAGCCAGAAGGACGTGCACAACAGCGCTTTGATCCTCACCGGCCTGTCGGTGGAGCCTGATGGCGGGGAGTTCCTTTACGCGCCATGGATGCATTACGTCGGGCACGTCAAGGTGCTGGGTTTTTCCTCGCCGAACACCTCCGCGGCGAAGGGCGAGGCGGTGGCGATGAGCTATTTGCGGTATCTCGCTCATCACCCGAGCACCGCTAAGCACATCGCCAGCAAGCTCGCGGTGCGGTTCGTCTCCGATGACCCACCGAAGGCGCTGATCACCCATCTCGCCGCGACCTATCGCCGTCATGGCACCGCGATCGTGCCGGTGTTGCGCGAGCTGTTCGCCTCGAAGGCTTTCACCTCCTCGCATGGCGCCAAGGTGCGGACGCCGTACGAGGACTTCATCGCGACGGCGCGGGTGCTGCGAATCCATCCACCGCACGCCGGCACTACCGCGATTCGCGACCTGCAGTGGCTCAGCGCCACCGTCGGGCAACCGCCGCTCGGGTGGCATGCGCCAAATGGCTACGCCGACACGGCCGCGGCGTGGTCGTCGACGTCGGCGACGCTCGGCAAATGGAACGTGCACATGAGCCTGGCCGGGCAATGGTGGCCGGCCGGGCTGCGCTACACCAAGCTGTCCGCGCTGGTGCCAACACCGCTGCCGAAGACCCATGGCCACCTTGTTGATGGGTTGGCGGCGGCCCTCAACGTGCCGGCGCTGAACCACATCCAACGGGCGGCCCTCACGGAGTTCGTCGGCCAGAAGCCGAGCGATCCGCTCGCGGCAACCGATGAGGCCGTCGGGTGGCGCCTGCCGTACCTCGTTGCGCTCATCCTCGACAGCTCTCACCAGGCGGAGCGATGACCAATACCGAGCAAGCGCCGATCAGCCCGCCTGGGTGCGGGTGCGAGGGCTTTTCGGTGAGCCGGCGCGGCTTCCTCGGCGGCGCCGCCGGCCTCGCCGCACTCGGGATGGTTGGCGGGTTCGGGCCACTCGGCTCGACCCAACTTGCGTTCGCGGACGCTGGGTACGACGGCGACGTCCTTGTGGTGGTCAGCCTCCGAGGTGGCTTCGACGGCCTGTCGGCGGTCGTTCCGTCGGGCGACCCTGACTACGCACCGAACCGGCCAAACATCGGGATACCCGCTTCCGCCCTCTACCCGTTGGACTCGATGTTCGGCCTGAACCAAGCGCTCTCGCCGTTGGTGCCGTTCTGGACCGCGGGTCAGCTGGCACTCGTCCACGCGGTCGGTCAGGAAGACCCGACGATGTCGCACTTTGAGGCGATGGAGGAGATGGAGCGAGCGGCGCCTGGCTCGTCGACGCGCTCCGGCTGGATTGATCGCATGGCCGGGATTACTGGCAGCGGCACGCCGTTCGCCGCGACATCTGTCGGCCCGGCGACGGCGCCGTCGTCGATGAGCGGCAACTACCCGGTCACGGCGATGCAGACGCTCAGCTCGTTTGCGCTTAGCGGTGCGTCGGGCACTGACGTCGACAGCTGGCACACCGCGCTGCGTCGCCTGCAGCATGGCGCGCCCGAGCTGGTCTCCACTCCGGCACAGACGACGCTCGCCGCGCTCAACACGACCCAGACCCTGTCGACGGCGAAGTACGCCCCGGCAAACGGCGCGACGTACCCGGCAGACGACGTTGGTGGCTCGTTGAGCAACGTCGCCCAGCTCATCAAGGCCGGCGTGGGGCTGCGGGTCGCCGCAGTCGACTGTGGCAACTGGGACATGCATGTCGGGCTCGGCAGCCCGACCAACGGGTGGATGTTCGGCAATCTCACCGGGCTCGGGCAGGCACTCGCCGCGTTCGCCACTGACCTCGGCGACGCGATGTCGAACGTCGTCGTGGTGACGCTCTCCGAGTTCGGCCGGCGCGTGATGGAGAACGACTCCGGCGGGCTTGACCACGGGCATGGCAATGCGGTCTTCGTGCTCGGCGGTGGGGTCAAGGGCGGGACTGTGTACGGCCGCTGGCCGGGCCTCGCCGATGCCGACCTCGTGCTCGGCAACCTTGCCGGTGCGACGGACTACCGCAAGATCTTGGCCGAGCTCCTGGAAAAGCGCTGCGGCCTGAGCACCACGCATGTCTTCCCGGGCCTCGGCACCGACCGCCTCGGCCTGGCTAACGTCCGTACCTAGCGTCGCACGAGGCCGGGGACCTTGGCCGATTGGCCTGGTTCTAGTGGGGTTATCCGGCCATGGGTTCATGTTGCTCGTTGATTGCGGCCCGTGGCGGCAGGGGGAAGAACCCGCTGGTGCGGGCCATGTAGTCCGCGTAGCCGGGTTTGGACTCCGCCATCTGCTTTTCCAGCAGTGGCTTTCCTGTCTTGAACGACAGGAACCAGGCCATGAGTACGGGGGAGGCAATCGTCAGCGCGCCGATCCAATGCTCGGCAGCGATGAGCCACAGTCCCGCCCACACTGTCGCGTCGCCGAAGTAGTTGGGATGGCGGGTGTAGCGCCACAGTCCGCGATCCATCACGGTGCCCGTGTTCGCGGGGTCGTTGCGGAACGCCGCCATCTGGGCGTCGCCGACACTCTCGAAGAAGACGCCGACCGCCCAGACCGCAACCCCGAGGTAGGCCAACGGCACCCAGCCGGATCGGATGTACATCGCGGCCTGCACCGGCAGCGAGATGAACCACGCGACGATGGCCTGCAGCACGAAGACAGACCCGAGCGCTCGCAGCGCGCGATGCGGGCGGTCACCGAGCATCGCGGTGTAGCGCGGATCTTCACCTTTGCCGCGGCTGCGGATCGCGATGTAGCCGGATAGCCGCCCTCCCCACACCGTAACGAGAACGAGAACGAGAACCCGGCGCCACGTCGACGCATCGTGCCCAGCCGACCAGAAGAACGAGACGGTCGCTGTGACGATGAACGACATCCCCCAGACGATGTCGACGACGTTGAAGCGGCCGACCCTAACGGCGACCAGCCAGGACACCACGAATAGTGCGAGTGAGACCGCGAGGGTCAGCGCCAGGCCAGTGAGGAAGGGATGGACCGCAACGGAGGTCACGCGCGGGAATTATCGCGGCTGGCGTCGTCATATGCGCCCCGACTCGCGTGGGGCTCCCAGCCGAGGCGGGTCGCCGGCATCGAGGCGCGACCAGCTGCCGTCGGCTTGACCGACAGCACTTGGTCGATCCCCATCCGGTTCTCCTCGAACGTCAGCGCCCCGCCGACCAGGTAGAGCCGCCAAACCCGTGCCTGCTCGAGCCCGACGAACGCCACGACCTCATCCCATCGGCGCTCGAACTCCTCGTGCCAGGCCTCGACGGTCCGGACGTAATGCTCGCGCAGCGCGTGCACGTCGCGGATCTCGAAGCCAGCCGCGTGGATAAGTCCGAGCAGTTCTGGCAGTGGGCGCATGTGCATGTCCGGCGCGATATAGGACTCGATGAACGGTCCCCCGCCGGGGTGGTTCGGCGCGTGCGACATCTGCTGGGTCAGCAGCCTGCCCTCGTCGCGTAACAGTCCGTGCAGCTTCGCGAGGAATGCGGGGTAGTTGGCAGCGCCGACATGCTCGCCCATCTCAATCGTCGAGATCGCGTCGTACGGGCCGTCCGTCAGGTCCCGATAGTCCTGGCGCCGCAGGTCGACGAGGTGCTCGAGACCCTCAGCGTCGACCCGTGCGTGGCCGAAGGCGAGCTGCTCGCGCGAGATCGTGATCCCGGTGACCCGGGCGCCGTACTCCCGCGCCGCGTGCACCGACAGCGCGCCCCAGCCGCAGCCGACGTCAAGGAGCCGTGCACCCGGGCGCAGATCGAGCTTTCGGCAGATCAAGTCGAGCTTGTCCCGCTGGGCATCGGCGATGGTGTAGGAGGGGTCATCGCTGGTCCAGTATGCGCAGGAGTAGGCCATGTTCTCGTCAAGCAGCAAGGTGTAGAGCGCATTGGACAGGTCGTAGTGGTGGCTGATGACCTGCGCATCGCGCCGGCGGCTGTGCAGCCGCCCGATCGGGCGAGCCTCCGATACCGGCGGTGGCAACGGCCGTTTCACCACCCCAAGCGCGAACGCGGCGCGGGCGGCCCGCGCGAGCGCCGCCGGCCGCAGTCTGACTCTTCAGGTTGCGTTCCCGGGCGGCCGCCCAGATCCGCCGGAATGCATCCGCCAGATCGCCCTCGACATCGAGCTCGCCGGTGACGTAGGCGCGTGACAATCCGATCTCGCCCGGTGCCCACAACATTCGCCGAAGCGCATCCGGCGAGTTGAGGACGACCGTCGGTGCGAGCGGGTCGGCTGCGCTCAGCACGCTGCCGTCCCAGGCCCTGACATTGACGGGGAGGCGGTCGCCAAACAGCGGCATCACGACCCCGGCGATCCTCTCGGCGACCGTGCTCATGCGTGCACTCCCGCGTGCGAGGGTCAGCTGCGCGACGTCGAGGTAACCGGCCCGGAACCCGGCTTCGCAGTACGCCAGGTAGAACGTCCACATCTTGCGGAATGTCGCATCGAACCCGAGCCGGTCGATCCGCTCCGTGTTTTCGGCGAACCGCTCCCGCCAGCGGCGCAGCGTGTCCGCGTACGACGTGCTGAGGTGCAGTCGGTCGACCACCCGCAGTGACGTATGGGCAGCGCAGACCTCATCGATCACTTGCTCCGACAGGAGCAAGCCGCCGGGGAAGATGTACTTGTGGATCCACGTCCATGACCGCTTGCTCGCCATCAGCCGGTCGTGGGGCATCAGGATGGCCTGCAGGCCGATCCGACCGCCGGGCTCAAGCCGGTTATCGAGGGTGCGGAAGTACGTCGGCCACCACTTCTCGCCAACTGCCTCGATCATCTCCACGCTGACAATGGCGTCGTAGCGGCCGTCGACGTCGCGGTAGTCCTGCACCCGAACGTCGACTCGGTCGCTGAGGTTGGCCTCGCGCACCCGCTCGCGGGCGAGCCCGGCCTGCTCGGTCGAGAGGGTGACTGACACCACCGTGCACCGCGCTTCGCGCGCTTGCAGGGCCAGCTCGCCCCACCCGGTGCCGATCTCGAGGACGGTCGAGCCGGCAGTGACGCCGGCGATGTCAAGGATCCGCTGGATCTTTCGGTCCTGCCCGATCTCCAACGCCTCGTCGGGCGATTCGAGCAGGGCGGACGAATAGGTCATCGTCTCGTCGAGGAATGTGGCGAACAGCTCGTTCGACAGGTCGTAGTGCCGGGCGATGTTGTTGCGCGCACCTCGCCGGTCGTTCTCCTCGCTCAACGGGTGCCGCTCGTTGTACCAGCGCCGCATCCACTGCAAGGCAGGCGGGACCAGCGTGCCCATGTCGCGGGCCATCGGGGTGAGCAACGCAACCAGGTCCTCGCTGTCCCAGGCGCCGGCCATGTACGACTCGCCGAACCCGATCAGGCCGTCACGACCGAGCCGGGTGAAGAAGGCGTCGGCGTCGAGCACTCGCAGCGTCGGTGCACGTCGATCTCCCCATGACGTGCCGTCGGGCAGCAGCACCCGGATGCCGGTGTGATCGACCACGCGCCGCAACAGTGTCCGCGCGACCCGCGAGCGAAACGGCGCGGGTGACGGATCGGCCATCGCGGGCCAGCGTTCGAGATCGACTGCGAGAGCACTCGAGGTGTCGCGCACCGTCGTCATGAGACTGCCTCCTGAGCAGGATGGATCGGACGAGGCTCGACGCGCAGGCCACGAATGAACAACCGCACGCCCTGCCAACGGATCAGAGTGCTCACCCGCAACGACGTGGCGGCGCTCGTCACCGCGGTCGGCACGAGGCCGCGCGACGCGCGCCGCGTGCCGTGCAACGTCGCGACGAACGGCTGCTGCCCGTCTCGCTCCAAGGTCACACACACCGATACCCGTTCCGCGGGCGGTGAAATCGCGATTCGGTAGCGACCGTCGACCGGGTTGAACGGCGAGACGTACATCGCCTTGTCGAGTCGCTGATCGACGGTTCCGCCGGGTCCTGGCCGGAGCACATACGCGTGGCGGTCGCCGTAGGTGTTGTGCACCTCGGCGACCACCGCGACGAGCGAGTCGTCGCCGGCGTAGCACCAGTGGACGCTGATCGGATTGAAGGCGTGGCCGAGGCCGCGCGGGTGAGCGAGCATCTCGATGCGGCCGGCCGAGATGTCAATGTCGTGTGTCGCCAGCAACGCGGTGACGTTGTCCCGCAACGACTCTGCCGGCTCGCCAAGGTGATCCTTGGCGTCGAAGCGCGCCAGCCATCGAAGGCCCCGCGGCAACTGCGGCACGTGGTCGAGGTCGACCAGCCAGGCCCGGGTGCGGTATCGAAAGCGGTTGCGGATCGGCGCCTGCCGGGCATGCGTCACGACCGTGTCGTAGGTGACTGCTGCGCGTCATCACGAATCCCAGTCCACACCGAGCGATCGCGCCGCATCGACACCGGACCGGCAGCCGTCCTCGTGGAAGCCCCAGCCGTGGTACGCGCCGGCGAACGCCGTCCGGCCGTCGTTGAGCTCGGGCGAGCCGTCGCTGCGCGGTGACTGACTCGACGGTGTAGATCGGATGCTCGTAGTCCATCTCTCGACGACCCGTGCGGGGTCGATCCGATCGCTTGCGTTCAGACTCACGACGTATGGCGTCGATGTTTGGAGGTGCTGCAAGCGGTTCATGTCGTAGCTCACCATGACGTCGGCGCTCGACGTGGCGCACGTCGGCATGAGGTAGTTCCATGATGCGTGGGCCCGGCGGCTGCGGGGCAGCAGGCGCTCGTCGGTGTGCAGGACGGTGTGGTTATGGGAGTAGCCGAACGCGCCGAGCACGGCATGTTCAGCGACGGTCGGATCGGCGAGCAGCCCAAGTGCGGTGTCGGCGTGGGTGGCGATGACGACGCGTGAGAACCGCTCCACGCCGTCGTCGGCGTCGCGGACCGTCACGCCGGCGGCGTCGCGATGAACGGCGCGCACCGGGGTCGCGAGTCGCACCGACGTGAGCTCCTTCGCCGCCTTCTCGACATAGGTGCGTGACCCACCCACGACGGTCCGCCACTGTGGCGATCCCGTCACTGCCAGCATCCCGTGGTTGTCGAGGAACGAGAAGAGGTAGCGCGCGGGATAGCCGAGTGCCGCCTCCTGTGACGTCGACCAGACGCAGGCGACGAGCGGCACGATGAAGTGCTGGACGAAGTACGGCGGAGTAGCCACCGTCGGCGAGGAACTTCGCCGAGGGTCAGGTCGTCGCGACCGGCCGCGAGCACGCCGGCGCGC
Organism: uncultured Actinomycetota bacterium; assembly: GCA_963814845.1. Taxonomy (GTDB): domain Bacteria; phylum Actinomycetota; class Actinomycetes; order JAFAQI01; family JAFAQI01; genus DATAUK01. The sequence continues at coordinate 334,795 of CAWFEP010000007.1, read as the reverse complement.
GGCGCGATGGAAGCGCTTCACCTCGACGAGCATCTGGAGGTACGCCGGCCGGGTGGCCGACCGGGGCTGCGCGAACAGGCCCCCCGATACCCTTGGCCCCGGCGTACTCGAGGCCGCATCCCTCACACCGGACCGACATGCTCATCTCGGTGGGTTCGGTGGCGACGTCGAGCTCGCCGAAGAGTCGGAGCAGGTGCGGGTAGGTCTTGGCGTTGTGGACGATGAAGCCGGTGTCGATGGCGGTCAGCCCGGTGTCGGGCGTGAGGATGTCGTGGGTGTGGGCGTGCCCGCCGAGACGATCGTCGGCCTCGTAGAGCGCGACGTCGAAGCGGCGCTGCAGCAGATACGCCGCGGTCAGCCCCGCGACTCCACTGCCGACGACCGCGACGCGATCGCGGTCGCTCACGCCGCTCGATCGACCCCTCGGGGATGCCACGGCGTAATCCTTTCCTAAGTTGGTCCTGTGAGGAATGTTCGCGTCGAGTCCGCGTTCGGTTCGCCGGTAGGCGTGATCGGCGGCTCCGGGCTCTACTCCCTACTGCCCCATGCCGACGAGGTAGAGATCGAGACGCCGTACGGCACCCCGAGCAGCCCGCTCGTGGTGACCGAGGTCGGCGACCGCCAGGTGATCTTCGTCCCGCGTCATGGTCGTGACCATCGCTTCCCGCCGCACCGAGTGCCGTATCAGGCGAATTTGTGGGCGCTGCATTCCCTTGGAGTCCGCCAGATCATCGCCCCGTTTGCCGTGGGTGCCCTCGACCACTCGTTGACGCCAGGTGACCTGGTCGTGCCGGACCAGGTCCTGGACCGGACCTCTGGCCGAACGTCGACGTTCTATGACGACGGGGCCGTCCACGTGCCGTTCGCCGACCCGTACTGCCCAACCGGTCGTGAGGTGGTTATGTCGGCCGCGGCGGGCGTGCAGTGGGAGGCACGCGACGGCGCCACGATGGTGGTGATCAACGGGCCGCGGTTCGCCTCGCGAGCAGAATCGCAGTGGCACGCCGCTGCCGGCGGCACCGTCGTGAACATGACGGCCATGCCAGAGACTGGGCTGGCGCGTGAGTTGGCGCTGTGTTACACCGCAGTTGCCCTTGTGACTGACCTCGACGCGGGCATGGCGGCTGGCGAGGCCGTGACCCAGCCGGAGGTGTTCGCGGTCTTCGAGCGCAGCATCGGTCGGCTGCGTTCGTTGATCTTGGACGCGGTCACTGCGCTTCCAGCCGAGCGCAACTGTGCGTGCTCCGCATGCGCTCGACGGCACGCCCGCCGCAGGTCGCTGGGACTAGTACGTCAGCCCGGGCCGCGTTAAGCAACGGGCGATGGCTGGCCTGCGGGCGTGGACAGGCGGCGGAGCAGCAGCAGGGACAGCAGCACCGGAATGCCGATCGTCGGCCACATCGCGGCGTATCCATGGGTGCTCGACAGCAACGAGGTCGAGTTGCTGACCGCGATGCCGACCAAGATCGGCCCGAGCACGACGCCGAGCCCACGGGAGAAGTCGACGAGGCCGGCGGCGGCGCCTTGGCCGGCACTGGGGGCGAGGGTGAAGGCGAGCGCCTGGGGCAGCGTCATCAGGATGGCGCCGGCGAGCGCGCCAACCGGCAGGATGATCGCCATCGGCGTCGCGGTAGTCGGGATGACACCGAGGCAGAGCACGATGCCGTACGCAGCCGCCGACCACTTCATCACCGCGACGATGCCGTAGCGGTCTGAGAGCCGGCTGGCGATCGGCGCCCCCACGATGTAGGCGACCGCGACCAGCGCGATGAATGCCGAAGCGAGCGCTTTGGACTTGCCGAGGCCATGCGTGATGTAGAGCACGATGAAGACCTTGAGCCCCGCCAGGCTGAACTCCCACAGCATGTTCGCGACCGCGAACATCTGCATCTTGCGGTTGTGCAGGAACAGCTCGCGAGCAGAGCCAGAGCCTGCCGGCTCCGCGACCTCGCCGGCGCAGCCTTTCTGCAGACGTAGCACCGGTTTGAGCGAGAATGTCGCGACGCCGAGCACCGCCGGCACCCAGCACGAACGGCAACGGGGTCCATGCGCTGAGCAGCAGGCCGCCCGACACCAGCGCGATCCCCAGCCCTGCACCGCGCTGGATAGCTTGCGCGGACTGTGCTCGGGCGAACAACCGCCGTGGTAGCACGTCGGCATAGATCGCGCGATACGGCGGGTAGTAGAGGTAGTAGCCGATGAAGAACATCAAGATCGTGACGCCGGCGAGCTGGTAGGTCGGGGCGAACGGCAGCAGAACGAGCCCGGCTGCCGCCAGCGGGGCACCGACGATCACGAACGGCATCCGCCGGCCAGCCGCGGTCTTCGCCGGCAGCCGGTCCGACAGTGCGCCTGAGAGAAGCGGCACGAACAGCGCGAACGCACCCTCACCACCAAGCAGCAGGCCGACCTTGGCCGCTGAATGCGTCAAGGCCAGCAAGGGGATCGGCCCATATGTCGTGAGCACCGTTATCGCGAACGACAACCCAAACGTCGGCAAGCCGAGGACGAGCAGCAACGGGCGAGCCTCGCGCGACGTGGTCTCGCGATCGGGAAGCTCGAGCCGGAAGCGACTCAGCCTGCCCGGTGGTTTGCTCTCGGGCGGGACGAACTGCATCGCGCCCGGTGCGCCCGCGTCGCCCGGTGCCCGTGAGGCGGCCTCGGGCGTGGAAGAACCACCGGTCGCGGGCGTCATATAGCCATGATTGCGGATTTTCCGCAGCGATACGCGTTGCGACCTGCGCGGTCGCCCGTTCGCATCAGCCAGCTGGCGTTGCGGTGCCTCGGGAAACGATCAGGTTGTATGCCTCGCAGACCAGCTCGCCGTCGGTCGTCGTGATGTCCATCCGCATCTTCAGCAGCTCGTTGCCGCCGGCGTTGCGGATGTCCTCGATCGTCGTCTTGGCCCTGAGATCATCACCCGGCCGAGCGGGCCGATGATGGACAAAGCGTTGCTCGCCGTGAACCACGAGGGAGTAGTCGAGCCCGAGCTCGGGATCGGAGATGGGGCCACCGCCCGCCAAGCTCATGCCGACCGTTGTCATGAACGTCGGTGGCGCGATGACGTCCGGGTGACCGAGTGCCTTCGCTGCCTCGGGATCGGTGTAGGCAGGGTTCTTATCGCCAATTGCCTGGGCGAACCGCCGGATGTGCTCTCGGGACACCTCAAAGGTGCCCTCGCTGTCATACGAGCGGCCGATCAAATCGCGGTTCAGCGCCATGCCAGCCTCCCGATGCCCGGTCAGATCCGCCGCTGACGCTAGCAGCGAGTTTTCTCCCGAGCTCCACTGAGTGTGTAGCGTGCCAGGAGCAAATCTGACGAGGAGTCAGAAGCGCCCGAAGACAGACCGAGCCGGTAGGGATCGCTGATGCGGCAACTGAGCGGTGTCGACGCACTGCACGTGCTCGAGGAGTCTGCCGGCGAACACATGCACACGATCAAGCTGGCGATCGTTGCCGCCAGACCGGACGGCGCGGTCACGGTCGCAGAGATCAAGGACTGGGCGCGGGAGCGGCTGCCGCAGATCCCGGCCATGCGCTGGCTCGTCATCAAGATCCCGTACGGCCTCGGTCGCCCGGTATTTGTTGATGCCGGCGCGTTCGATGTCGAGCCGCATCTGTTCGTCGAGCGGCTCGCGACCGGCACCGATGAGGAGTTCGACGAGCTGGTGTCGCAGATATCCAGTGTCCAGCTGGCTCGCGATCGACCGTTGTGGGAGCTGACCATCGTCGAGGGCCTACCGGACGGTCAGGTCGCCCTGGTCTTCAAGATTCATCACGCGATCATGGATGGCCAGGCGAGCGTCCGCTTCTTCGAGCTTGCCTTCGATAGTGCCGTGCCGCTGTCGTTTCCACCGGTGCCAGCGCGACCGGAACCGATCCCCAGCCGGACCGAGCTGGTCCGCTTCGCGATGACGTCCCACGCCCGGACGTACGCGCAGCTGCCTGCCGTCGTGAAGCGGTCAGTGGTGTCTGCTCGGGAGAATCGGGCGCGCAAGGCCGGCGGCGCAGTGCCGGTCGTCAACCCGATGTCAGGTCCGTCGACGCGCTTCAACCGGCTGCCATTGCCGGAGCGCATCTACGTCGATGTCGACCGTGCCGTTCGCGCGGATCGCGGCGCTGAAGGCCGCGGTCGGCGTGACAGTCAACGAGCTGTTCGTCACGCTGTGCGGCGGCGCGATTCGCCGCTACCTCGCTGCCCACGGCGAGACTCCTGACAAGTGCCTGAATGTCGCGCATCCGGTCTCGATCCGCAGCCCGGAGCAGGTCGACGACTTCGGCAACCGGACGTCGTACTGGTACGTCGCCCTCGGGACCGATATCGAGGATCCGATCGAACGCCTCGTTGCGGTCAAGAGCAGCCTCGATGCCGCGCGGGAGTGGGCCAAGGGTGACGTCGAGTTGTTTGCGGTGTGGCAGGACTACTACCTGCTGTTCGGCAAGGTCACCCTGAAGGCGCTCGGCGTCGTCGAGCGGGTCACCAAGAAGCCGCTGTTCAACGCCGTCGTCTCGAACGTGCGCGGTCCGCGGCAGCTGTCCCTGGCAGGCGCACCGGTCGTTGCCGTGCGTTCGATGGGTCCGCTCAGCCGCGTGCTAGGCCTGAACTTCACAGCTTGGAGCTATGGCGAGCACTTCTCGATCGGCGTCCAGTCGTGCCGCGACTTCATGCCGGACCTGCGGGTGATGGCTGAGCACCTCCACGCCGAGCTGGCAGCTTTCGAAGCGGCGGTAGTGGTCGAATCCTGAGATTGCCCGCAAGGCAAGGAAGGCTCTGACAGGGTGTGCGGATGAAGAAGATCATGGTCGCGTCGCTGGTGCTCGCCGGTTTGCTTGCGGGCAGTGGCGGTGGAGTCGCTGCCGCAGGCAGTCACGCGGCCGGGCACGCCAAGCTGCAGCCCACATTGGGCAGCAAGAAGGTGTTCAGCGGCCACGGCTCCGGTTGGGGCACGGTCAAGCCCAAGCTGCTTTCCAACGACACCGACTGCACCGGCGCGATCACTGACATTCACTGGTCGTCCTGGGGTCGGGAAGACTGCAAAGGGACGCGGGAAGACCTGCCTGAACGGTGAGACCGGTGGAACGGTCACGATCAAGCTCGAGCCAAGCGACCTTCGGACCTGCGCGGGGGCGAGTCGGAAGTCGTATACCCGGTTGCTCGTGCAGTTCCCGAAGGCCCACGGTGGCTATGCGAGCAAGAAGCTGTGGTGGGGCATCAAGAACCTGTGCAAGCGGAGCAAGTCCGTTTCGTACGGCTAGGCGACTCAGAGCGCTGCTGGAAGCCCAGGGCAGGCGAACTCCGCGTAGCTGTCGGTGTATTTCGGCGGGTTGCCAGGCGACTTCGCCTTGACGGTGGTGGCGAAGTGATGGGTACGCACCCACCCGCCGGACTTGTAGACGAAGGTGTTGCGGACGATGCGGAAGTGAGTCGCCTTGGAGTTGGTCGGCGTCACCGACCGACCCTCAACTCCTTTGCTGGTGCACAGCCAGCCGTCGCTTCCGGTGCCGAAGGAACTGTTGACTGACCAGTAGGTCTCATTTTCCGGCGCCGCCAGCACCGTGAGCGTGCCGCCTGAGTAGGTCAGGGCGGTGAAGGACTGAAGATGCGCGCCGGTGGAGAAGCCCACCAGGATTTCCTTGCCACCCTTGTGATCGAGGTTGGTCGCGCCGTAGAACGGCGTCCAGTGCTTGCGGGGCGAGAGATAGCCGCCCATCAGCTGTCGCGACGAGACATTAGTCGTCGTGCCGGCAAGATGAACCCGCACGGTGAAGTGGCCCGAGCCGCCGCTGCCGGGTCCGAAGCGATCCAGGGTCAGGTCCTTGCCGGCGTCGATGACGACCTTGTCGACTCCGCCCTTGCCGTCGATTTGTTCGTTGTAGCGCCAGACGTGTCCGGCGAGGCTCTTCGCCGGGACCGCTGGACGATGGGTCACGGCGGCGGCAGGCACGGTCGCGCCCGCCGCGAAGGAGAGCAACCGTGAGAGACGTCAGGCCGGCACGGAATCGCATGACGGCAACTTACACACGGATCGAGTCGCCCGCATCCGGGCGGATGGCGAGGACGTCACCGAGCTCGGTGAGCACGGCCGACGCACCGCCGAGAAGTAGCTCGATCTGCTTGCCCCAGAGGAAGTATCGGTGCACCGGGTAGGTGATGTCGGCACCCATGCCGCCGTGCAGGTGCTGTGTCAGGTGGACGGCGTGCTGGCCGCCCTCCGCGGCCCACCACGCGGCGGTCAACACGGCGAGCACGGCGTCGGTGCCACTGTCCGGGCCAGCGTCGAGCGACCACGCCGCCTGCCGCGCGGCCGACTGGATCGCGACCGTGTCGAGGTAGGCGTCCGCGGCCTTGAGGGCGACGGCTTGGAACGTCGACAGCGGCTTGCCAAACTGCTCGCGGTTTGAGGTGTAAGTCGCGGTCATCTGCAACGCGCCATCGGTGACGCCGGCCTGCAGCGATGCCAGCGCGGTCATCCAACGCTGGCGTAACCAGCCTGCAGCGCCTGCTGGACCCACCTGCTCTGCTGCGACATTGTCGAGCGTCAGGGTGAGCGCGACCTCGCGAGCGGTCGTGATGCCGCGCGTCGCGGTGAGGCGGGCTGTGGCCGGATCCACGGCCATCACGATGTCGCCGATCGGCAGGAGAAGCACGTCAGCGATGTGTGCCCATGCCACGCCAATCAGCTCCCCGCTGATGGAGTCGTCGATGCGCGTGACACCACTTGCCGACTGCGGCGCGGCCACCGCGAACACGACCGAGCCGTCGACAACTCCGGGCAGCCAACGCTGCTTCTGTTCCTCGGTGCCGAGAGCCGCGATGAGCTGGGCGGCGCAGCCAGTCGCCACGAGCGGCACCGGCGCGACCACCCGACCGAGCTCCTCGCACACCAGCCCGAGCTCCACCGTCCCGAAGCCGAGCCCACCATGGGCTTCCGGGACGGCCACGCCGAGCAGGCCGGCGTCGGCGAGCTCGCGCCACAGCTCACGGTCGAACGCGTCGGCGGTGGCCTCGACCTGGCTGATGTGGTCTGGCTTTCCCCGCCCGGTGAAGATCTGCGCGGCGAGACCCTGCAGCTCTTCCTGGGTCTCCTCGAGGGTGAGGTTCATCGCGCCAGCCTTGCCATCTTCAAGCCAGCCGCGGCCACGATCTCCCGCTGCACCTCGTTGACGCCGCCGCCGAAGGTGTTGATCTGCGCGCTCCGCCCGACCCGCTCGACTCGGCCCTGCAACGCGGCGCCGCGTGAGTCGCCGCGGAGCCAGCCCGCCGCGCCCAGGATGCTCAGCAGCTTTCGATAGACGTACACGTGTGTTTCAGTGCCGTAGAACTTCGCGGTCGAGGCGTCGGCCGGCTTGAGCCGGTCGTTCGCGATCGCCTCAACCAGCCGCCAGTTGATCAGCTTCATGGCTTCCAGGCGTACATAACAGTCGGCCAGGTCGGTGCGGACCCACGGCAGGTCGGCGACCATGCCGCGGCTGGCGTCACTGCCGACGGGCGTCTCGCGGGCCCAGCCACCGACCTCGGCCCACATCCGCCAGGCGGCGCCGCCCAGGGCAGCCAGCCCGACTCGTTCATGGTTGAGCTGGGTGGTGATCATCCGCCAACCGCCACCGCGTTCGCCGACCAGGTTTTCGGCAGGCACGTGGACGTCGTCGTAGTAGGTCGTCGTCGTGACGATGTCGCCGACCGTGACGATTGGCGTGAAGCGAAACCCGGGCGAGTCGGTCGGCACCATGATGATTGACAACCCGGCGTGCTTCTTCAGGTCAGGTTCGGTGCGGCAAGCCAGCCAGATGTAGTCAGCCTGGTTCGCCCCGGAGGTGAAGATCTTGGTGCCGTTGATCACCCACTCGTCGCCGTCGATCCGGGCCGAGGTACGAAGCGAGGCGAGGTCGGTGCCGGCGGATGGTTCGGTATAGCCGATCGCGACGTTGAGCTCGCCGGCGAGGATCGGTGGCAGATACTTGGCCTTCTGCTCGGCGGTGCCGAAGCGCATGATCGTCGGGCCGACCGTGTTGATCGTAACGAACGGGAACGGCACGCCAGCGCGCTGGATCTCATCGAAGACGATGTATTGCTCCATCGCGCTCCGGCCCTGGCCGCCGTACTCGGTTGGCCAGCCGAATCCGAGCCAGCCATCTGTGCCGAGCTGGCGGACGACTCGACGGAACTCGGCCGAGTTCGCGCCGGGCGCATGGAGCTGCTCGGGGTCGTTCGCGGGGAGCAGCGTGGCGAAGTACTCGCGGAGCTCGGCGCGAAGCGCGCGCTCGTCGGAGCTGTCGTCGAATCGCATCGTGATAGATACATTATTACGAGACTCGAAATGTAATAGGCCGGCTTCACGCGCGAAGGGATGCGGCGACCGATGACCTCCGATCCGCTGGTCGTCGCGTTGCGCGAATTCGTTGGTCAGCAAGGGCCGGTGCAGATCGCCAGGCATCCCGTGACCGCGCCCGCCATCGCCGATTGGTGTGACGCGATCGGCGACGCCAACCCGAGCTATACCGACGAGCGGTTCGCTGGCGGCAGCCGTCATCGTGGCCTGGTGGCGCCGCCGGCCACCTTGGACATCTGGGATCGAGCCGGGCTGCCGGCCCAGTCTGCTGGCCGCGCGCAGCGGCGATGATCCGCGCAGCAAAGTGCTGCGACTGCTCGAAGATCACGGCTTCGTCGGAGTCGTGGCAGTCAACAGCGAGTTGGAGATCGCCCGTTACCTGCGACGTCGGCGACCGGCTTCGTAATGTCCAGTCGCTCGAGGATGTCTCGGCGGAGAAGCAGACCGCGCTCGGCACCGGTCACTTCGTCACCACCCGTCACCGCTACACCACCGAGTCGGGCGAGCATGTCGGCGACCTGCTGTTTCGGATCCTGAAGTTCAAGCCGGGTACTGGGACTGCGGTTGCCGCCGATTCTGGCGGAGGGGCCAGCCGCGCCAGATCCGTCACCATCGCTGCGGCCACGGCCGGCGATCAACGCCGACAACGCCGCCGTATGGGAGGGATATCGCCGCCACGAGCTGCGGATCCCGGCGTGTCACGGGTGCGGCGCGTTGATCTTCCCGCCCTCACCCCGGTGTGCGCTGTGTGGCGGGTTCGACATCGGGTTTGCCGTCGCGTCGGGCAACGGCCGGCTGTACTCGTTCGCCGTCGTCCATCAGCCGCAGGTCCCAGGGTTTCGCTACCCGCTGCCGGTCGCCCTCGTCGAGCTCGACGAGGGCCCGAGGATCGTCGTCGACTTGATCGGCGTGACCCCGGACCAGCTGTGGGTCGGGATGCGGCTGGAGGTTGACTGGCTCGACAGCCATCCGGCGCTGGTTGCGGGTGCGACTGACTCGCGTGGTCCGGTGACGCTGCCGCAGTTCCGTCCAGCCACGCCGGCACGGCGGGTCGAGACGATCAGTGCGAGCGTCTTGGCCACCGACGACGTCTTGCCGATGTGGGTGTTGCCGGTCACACCAACGCTCATCGTCTCGGGTGCGCTGGCGACCCGCGACTTCCAGGACGTGCACCACGATCGTGACCTCGCCCACAAGAAGGGCTCGAAGGACATCTTCTTGAACATCAACACTTCGCTCGGGTTGATGCAGCGTTATGTCACGGACTGGGCCGGCCCTGAGGCGGTGGTTCGAGCATTGCGAGTGCGTCTGGGCGCGCCCGCCTACCCCTACCTGCCATTGACATTCACGGGTGCGGTCCAGGCCGTCGACGCAGCGACCGGCACGGTGACCGTCTCGGTGGTCGCGAGCAACGAGCTCGGCCGCCACGTTGCCGGCACCGTCGAGCTGGAGCTGCCGACGTGACGAGGCACAGCTACGCCGGCAAGGCGGCGATCGTCGGCATTGGCGCGACTGAGTTTTCCAAGGCATCTGGCCGCAGCGAGCTCCAACTCGCACTTGAGGCGTGCACGGCGGCTTGCGCCGATGCAGGCGTCGACCCCTCGCAGGTCAACGGGTTGTCGACCTTCACGATGGAGACCAACCCGGAAACCGAGATCATGCGTGGCCTCGGGATCGCGGAGCTCACCCACTTCAGCCGGATCCACTTCGGGGGCGGCGCGCCGTGCGCGACGGTGCAGTACGCCGCGATGGCGGTCACGAGTGGAGTCGCCGACTTCGTGCTCTGCTACCGCGCATTCAACGAGCGGTCAGGTCGACGGTTCGGCGCGGGCGTGCAGGATCGGCCAGCAGGGGCGACGGCCGAAGAAGCGCAGTTCGCGTGGACGTCGCCGTTCGGCTTGCTGACGCCGGCGTCCTGGGTGGCCATGTTCGCCACCCGGATGATGCATGAGTATGGCGTGACGAGTGAAGACTTCGGTCGCGTCGCGGTCGCGGACAGAAAGCATGCGGCCACCAACCCGGCTGCGCACTTCTTCGGCCAGCCGATCACCCTCGCTGACCACCAAGCATCGCGCTGGATCGTCGAGCCGCTGCATCTGTTGGACTGCTGTCAGGAGACCGACGGTGGCCAGGCCATCCTCGTGACCACGATCGACCGGGCGCGTGATCTAGAGAAGCCGGCAGTGGTTATTGAAGCCGCAGCCCAAGGCATGGCGGACGAGCAGCAGATGATGCGGTCGTTCTTTCGAGAGTCGCTCGTCGGCCTACCTGAGATGGCGACCTGTGCACGCCAGATCTGGGAAACTTCCGGGCTCGGTCCCGAGGACGTGGCGACCGCAGTCCTCTACGACCACTTCACGCCGTTTGTTCTTGCTCAGCTTGAAGAATTCGGCTTCTGTGGTCCGGGCGAAGCCAAGGACTTCATCGCCGACGGGGCGATCGAGCTCGGCGGTCGGCTGCCGATCAATACTCACGGTGGCCAACTCGGCGAGGCCTACCTGCACGGGATGAACGGCATTGCCGAGGGTGTTCGGCAGGTCCGAGGCACCTCGGTCAACCAGGTGGCTGATGCAGCGCACGTGCTGGTCACTGGCGGCACCGGTGTGCCGACCAGCGCCGTGATGTTGGGAGTCGATCGATGAAGCCGCTTGCGCCGTCATTCACCGGCGATGAGCTTGCCGATGCGGTAGCGGTGGTGACCGGCGCCGGCGTCGGGCTCGGGCGCGCGGAGGCACTCGCGCTTGCCGCCGCCGGCGCGAAGGTTGTCGTCAACGACATCGGCGACGCTGCGCACTCGGTCGTTGGCGAGATCGTCGCGGCCGGCGGCGAAGCGATCGCAGCACCCGGTGACATCGGTGACTGGGACTTCGCGACGTCGCTCGTGTCGCTGGCTGTCTCGACGTACGGCGACCTGAACGTGCTGGTCAACAACGCTGGCGTGCTTCGGGACCGGATGATCTTCTCGGTGACCGCCGATGAGTGGGACACCGTTCTCCGGGTGCACCTGCGTGGTCATGCGGCAACATGCGCCGCGGCGACCGCGTACTGGCGCGATCGCTCCAAAATGGCCGGTGAGGCGCAGTGGGCACGAGTGATCAACACCGCGTCCGAGGCCTTTCTGTTCGGCTCGCCTGGCCAACCCAACTACTCGGCGGCGAAAGCCGGCATCGCGGCGCTGACACTGTCGGTCGCAAACGGTTGCGGTCGATATGGGGTACGCGCGAATGCCCTCGCTCCTCGCGCCCGGACCTCGATGACCGAGGCGACGTTCCCGCCGGCTCCTCAGGGCGACGAGGTCGACCCGTGGGCGATCGAGCACGTCGTACCCGTCGTCATCTGGCTCGGCACTCGCAGCGCCGATCATGTCACCGGCCAGGTGTTCGTGGTCTATGGCGGCAAGCTCGGCGTGATGAAGGCCCCCTCGCTCGACCGCGCGTTCGCCGCTGCCAGCGAGACCTGGACGGTCGATGAGCTTGGGAGCACGGTGGGTGCGTTCCTCAGCGACGGTGAGCGCCACGGTTTCGCCGTCGGCAACGACCTCAAGCTCTGAGCCCCGACTTCGGGCGCTGAGAACTCGCAGAATCGGCTGACGAGGCTCCGCACGCTCGTTAGGGTGACGGTCGAGTTCGTCAAGGGATGGTGCGGTGATGAGGTCTTCTGCGGTTGTTGCCGCTGGGTTAATGGCGGTGTTGATAGGGGTCGCGCCGGCGGCTGCGGCACCGACTAAGACGACGATTCCGCTGTTCTACTCGAGCACTTTTGCCGGCTACATCGCCCAAGGTTCATACACCACGGTGGCGACCGACTTCACCGTGCCCAAGGTGACTTGTACGGCCAAGACGCCGGAGTCAGGTGTGGTCGCCGGAGTGGTCGCGCCGCTGCACAAGACCGGCAAGTACAGCTATGGCGCGGTGGAGATCCACTGCCTCGCCGGGGTCACGACCTACACCGCGGCGATCGTGGTGAATGCCGGGCCGATCAGCGAGATCAAGGAGACGTCGGTCAAGGTCGCTGCCGGTGACACGGTGCGAGCGGTCGTCAAGGAGAGCAAGGCCGGCGGCACGGCGGTGACCGTCGACGACCTCACCAGCAAGACGTCCAAGACGGACAAGAGTTCGACCGGCTACGAGATCACCGAGGGTGAATACAACGTCACCTCGCTGGATAACTACATCAACGGGCAGCTCGCGAGTCGCCTGCCACTGTTGGCCTTCAAGCCGATCAAGTTCACCCGGGCGACTGACAACGGCCACAAGATCGGTCTTGCCAAGCTCGTCGGGCGAATCGAGTGGACCTCCAACGCCAAGGCCAAGGGAACGGTCAAGGCCATCCCGTCGGTGCTGAAGACCAACAACGCGTTCACCGTCACCTTCAAGCACTCCTAGCAGGCATGCACCAGGATGGTGTCGTGACGGACACCATCCGATGGGGAATCCTTGGCGCCGGTTCGATCGCGGCCAGTTTTGCGCGTGACCTGCAACTGCTGCCTGACCATGAACTGGTCGCCGTCGGCTCCCGCCGGCTGGAGACTGCAGCCGAGTTCGCCAAGCGGTTTACCGCACCGCACACCCACGGCAGCTATGACGCGCTGTGTGCCGACCCGGACGTCGACGTGGTCTACGTCGCGACGCCGCATCCGTACCATGCCGAGCACTCGCTGCTAGCGCTCAGTGCGGGCAAGCACGTGCTGTGCGAGAAACCGTTCACAGTGAACGCCGCCGAGGCCGCTGAGGTCGTCGCGTTAGCCCGGCAGCGGAGACTTTTCTGTATGGAGGCGATGTGGACCCGGTTCTTGCCACACATGCGGCGGATCCGCGAGCTGCTCGACTCGGATGCAGTCGGTGATGTGCGTACGGTGATGGCCGATCACGGGCAGCGGTTCCTGCCTCCCGATTTCGGCTCTCGGCTGTATGCCCCGCAGCTCGGTGGTGGCGCACTCCTCGATCTCGGGATTTATCCGGTCTCCTTCGCCTCGTTCGTGTTAGGGCAGCCAGCGACGACCACCGCCGTCAGCGATCCCGCTGAGACCGGCGTGGACGCCCAGACATCGATGCTTCTGCAGTACGACGGCGGCAGCCACGCGGTCCTGACGACAACGCTTGGGGCGAAAACACCGACGACGGCATCGGTCACTGGCACTGACGGAAGGATCGAGATCGACAGCGTTTGGTATCAACCCTCGTCGTTCACCTTGCACACCCGGTCAGGATCAGCCCAACGGTTCGATGAGCCGCGAATCGGGCACGGCCTTCGCTATCAGGCCGATGAGGTAGGTCGGTGTCTGCGTGACGGGCAGACCGAGAGCGTCGTGATGTCGTTGGACGAGAGCCTGTCGATCATGACGACGATGGATGAGATCCGCCGGCAGATCGGGCTGCGCTACCCCTTCGAGGAGTGAATGGTGACTGCGTAGCCGCCGTCGGCGAACTCTTCGCCGCCCCAGGTCGCGAATCGCCGCTCGAGCATCAGCCCGGCGTGCGCGCACCACTCGTCGTATTCCCTCAGCCCGAATGGTGCGTCGGTCAGCGGCAGGTGTGCCGCATCCAACCCGAAGCCGGCGACCAGGACTCCGTTCGGCCGCAACCGAGTGGCGAGGGCGGCGATGACCGTGGCCTCGGTTCCTGGCGCGACGAGCGGGATCACGTTGCCGGCAGCGACGACCAGGTCGAAGGAGCTGTCAAGCGCCGCAACGTCAGCAAGGTGCGATAGGTCGGCGAGTAGCCACGTCACCTTGGCCGAGGTCCAGCGCGCCTCGTCGAGCATCGAGGAGTCGCTGTCGACACCGACGCACTCGTAGCCGAGCTCCGCAAGCCGAATTGCCACGCGGCCAGTGCCGCAGCCGGCATCGAGCACACGTGAGCCGGGTGGCACCAGGGCGGCGCACAACGTTGCCTCGCCGTGGACGTCGGTGCCGGCGGCGGCCAAAGCGGCGAACCGTGCGGCGTACTCCCGACCGCCCGAAGCCGTTGCGGCGGCGGCCCAACGACTGTCGTTGCTCATGCGGAGCAGAGTAGGCCGACCTGCTTGGCCGACAGCCGGCCGGCGTCATACAGAGCGCGCACCATCGCCTCGACAGTCTCGATCGGCGGGCGGTAGGAGATCCCGAGCTGGGTATGGACAGCGGTGTCATCGGTGGGTCGGGCGCGGGTGAGCAGGTCCATGGCCTCGGCGGTGTAAACGGTGTCAAACGCCTTGACCCTTCGCAGGCTGTCCGCGATCCGCCCGACGCCGCGGAAGACAACCCCCGGTGTCGGGATCACCGGAATCCGCCGCCCGGTCAGGGTCCGCAGCAGTTGTGCGACCTGTTCCATGTCGAGCAACTCACCACCGGCGACGAAGCGCCGTGGTCCTAAACCGGGCGTCAGCGCCGCGACCAGAATCAACGCGAGGTCGCGAACATCGATGATGCCGAAGGCACCGTCGCTCAACGGAATCAGACCACCCTTCAGCATCGAGATGAATCCCTCGGCGACGTCGCCGAACACGTCGCCCGCGGCCGGGCCAGAGACGCCGCCGGGGTAGACAATCGTGACCGGGCCGCCGGCTGCCTGGCGATCGCGAGCAAGCTCTTCGGCAAGTGCTTTGGACTTGGTGTACGGGCTGGTCGCATGCGTTGCCGGCGCGAGGTCGGAGGTGATCAGCGGTGCAGACGGCGTATAAAGCGCGGCCACGCTGGAGATGTGAAGCACTGGATCACAGCCAGTCGCAAGCGCCGCGTCGAGCACGATGCGAGTGCCCTCGACGTTGGTCTCGACGGTGCGTTCGGCATCGCCACGATTGAGTGCGGCCACTACCGCAGCGGCATGAATAACGGCATCGACCCCAGCAACGGCAGCCGCGACAGACGCCTTGTCCGTCATGTCTCCGGGCGCTATCTCCAGCGCGTCGATGTCGACGCCGAGCGCGGCGACGGTCCGTGCCAGCCGGTCGGGGTTGCGAACCAACAGTCGGGGCGAGTGACCTGCTGCCACGAGTGCCTGGACGGCGTAGGAGCCGACGTAGCCGGTGCCGCCGGTGATGAGGACCCGCACGTGTTGGCCGTTAGCGAGGGTCGAGACGAAACACGCGCAGGTCGCGACCGCTTCGCTCGACGTAGACGTCGTAGTTCGGCCAGAACGTCACCAGCCGAGGCCAGATATCGGCCTTCTCCTCAGTGGTGAGCAGGTGCGCATGCACCGCTGTTGTGTGCGCACGGAACGACACTTCGGCGTCGGGACTCGCGATGAGGTTCGCGGTCCAGGCTGGATGGTTGTCGCGGCCGAAGTTGCTGCCTACGACGTACCAGGAGCCACCCTCTGGTTTGGTCGCGAGCGGCGTCGTGCGTCGCTGGCCGGTCTTGGCACCAGTGGTCGTGAGAACGAGTGAGGGAAGCATCCCGCCGCTCATGATGATCCGGCCGCCACTCATTTTGTGCAGCGCTCGATCCAGATGCGGCACGATCTTCGGCCCCACCCGCATGAAGGTCTTGGTGCCGCTCGCCTTCACGACGAGCTTCCCTAACTTGCTGTCCATCGCGACCGGCACCGGGCAAGTCTAGGACGAGATCTGACGGGGCGTCAGGTTTCGGGGGATCCCCACGTCGAATACAGCAGCCTCGCCGTGCCGTCGTCTCCGTCGAGGATCACGCCATAGCCGTCTGGTCCGCTCGTCGCGGGCTCCAGGTTGTCGTCGTTGGGAACGACAATGTGACTGAGCAACTTCGGCTTTCCCCCGGAGGCGGGTTGGTCGAAGATCTCGTCGGTGTCGCGGCTGCTGTCTTCGGTGAGGTAGACCCAGCCATCGGGCGAGGAGCCGATCAAATCTCCAGGAGCGACGCGGCCGTGACCGTGCGCGCCCGTGACGACATTCCACCAGTCGAAGTTCGCGCTGGGCGGGAATATCGGCTCATCCGAAGTCAGATAGGTGCCGACCAGCGACCATGTCACCCGTTCGGTTTCATCGAGGATTTGCCTTGACGGCGGCGTGTAGAGGCGACGGGTCTTGCCCCTGGAGTTCCGCACCCATAGCTGCCCTGGACCATAGATGCCGCGCTGGCCAGCGTTGAACTGCTCGTACACCACGCGGGACGGCGATCCGGCCAGCACCAGGATCCCATTGAGGAATCGACCGTGTGACGGCGTCACCCGGACGATGTGAGTCGGGCTCGAGGTAGCCGCTGAGGCGACAGCAGAGCGGATGTGCCCACAGCGGCTGATCCGGCAATGACGGCAAGCCCAACGGCCGCGCTGAACCATCGACGACCTGGCATCCAACATCCCCTCAAGACCACATGACCGAACCTCCGACACAGTTCTCAACGTCGCCGCGGTGACATTCGTTGACACGCGACCCGGACGCAATTGTGACGGCTGGGCAGACAACGTTTCCGCAGTAACGCGGGCGATGTTGGGTACAAGCGAAACCTGTTGATTGGCAACGGAAATTGTTGCGGGTGCCTGGTTGACTTCGGGCCGCATGACACTCGCCCGAGTTCACCATCGCGACACCGAGTCACTGCCAACCCTGGCGCACGACCCCACCACCGAGATCCACCACGTCGCGCACTGGGCTGACGGCGGACCCACATGTCTGACGCCCAACCTGTCAGCTTGTGTGACGCGCATGATTGGCGGGTCCACGATGGCGGTTGGGGATCACCGGGCATTCTCCCGCCACGTGGGCGTTCCAAAGCTCAGGTGGGCGAGCAGTCCGCGCCACCCCGACACCTGCCGAGCCGGTCGCGCCACTCCGACACGACCCGGACCTCCGGCCCGACGCCATCACCGGCAACTGGGACGGCCACCACCTCAACCTTCACGACGCCGCCGAGGCCCTGACCAACCTGCGCAATCTCCACTGAACCCGGGCTGGTTCCTGAACCGGCTGACGTCAAGTTTGTCGGACGAATCGGCGCTATTCTTGGTTTGAAGGAGGTGGCGACATGAGCGATCTCTACGTCGAGGTTCTCGACAGTGGGCGTGAGCACGAAGACCAGTCGTCACAAGGCGGTTTCGCGCAGCACCATGGCGGCATTCCTGGGCTGGCAGCAGCGGGCGGACCGAGAGACGGGATCGATGCCTCGATCCTGGTTGATCCACTCCGATGGACAAAATGGCGTCTTGAGGCGCGTCGGTTCGGAGCGTACGCACCCCGGTACGAGGGCCGATCCTTCGTCATCGGGCCGACCGCGCTCAACCTGGTCTGCGGCGCGCTGCTCCTGGCCCTCGCGATGACGATCATGCTGCTGCTCAAGCACACCGCCAACTAGCGCAAGGCGATCGAGCAGCTCAGGGCAGTCGGGGACCAGTCGCGAACTGGGACTTGTTCTCCCAGAGCGCGTCGCGAAGCACTCTGCGCAGCAGCTTGCCGGTCTGGTCGCGCGGGATGTCGGCGACGACACGCACATCGCGAGGCCGCTTGTACGGCGCGAGGCGAGTCGTCGCAGCCTCGTCGATCGCGGCCAGCGTGGCATTGCGGTCGGCACCCGCCAACAACGAGACGTACAGAACGATGACCTCGCCGCGTTCGGCGTCGGGGCCGCCGACGGCGCAGAGGTCGGCGATGCCCGTGACATCGGAGAGCGCCTGTTCGATCTCCGCGGGGTAGATGTTCACTCCGGCGCAGATCACGACGTCGGCCTGCCGCCCGCACAGATAGAGGAAGCCGTCGTCGTCGAGCCAGCCGATGTCGCCGACGGTGAAGGCATCGCCGCGATGCGCCTGCTCGGTCTTGTCAGTGTCACCGCGATAGTGAAACCGGCGACCGGCCGGCATCGCGAAGTAGACCGCCCCCTCGGTGTTGGCTCCGACATCGTTGCCGGCGTCGTCGAGGATCCGCACCGACATACCGCCGAGCGGCCGCCCGACCGTGCCGGGTCGAGATCGCCACTCATTGGCGCCGACCACGGTCATGCCACCTTCGGTGAAGCCGTAGTACTCCACGAGTACGTCACCGAACCAGTTGCCGATCGCTTCCTTCAGCGGCGCCGGGCACGGCTCGCCGCCATGCACGATCGTCCGCAGGGATGGCGCCGGTGAGAACGTGCGGTCGACATCAGGCAGCGCCAACAGCTGCCTGAACATCGTCGGCACCATGATTGTCGAGGTCACGTCCGGATCCGCAAGCAACGCCAGAGCGCTGGCGGGATCCCACTGCTTGACGATGCGCATCGTCGCGCCCCTCGCGAGTGCGCCGAAGCCGAAGGTCTGCGGCGCGCCGTTGAACAGCCGGGAGGCGAACAGGTGCGTGCCGTCGCCCGGCAGGCCAAGCGCCTCGGCCCAGCGTGCGATCCCGGCCCAGCCGATCGCGAATGGTGTGCTGCCGGAGCCAGACATGACGACGCCCTTGGGCAGACCGGTGGTCCCGGAGGTGTAGGGCAGCTTGTAACCGCAGCGGTTCTCACCCAGTGGCTCGCCGGACTGCGCCGCCAGCCATGCCTCGAAACCAGGATCGTCAAGGTCGACTACCGCAATGTCGCGCGCGCGGGCCGCGGTGCGCGCGCCGTCACGGTCGGTGACGACAACGCGAGTGTCAGCGTCATCGAGCACCGCGCCCACCTCATTGGCGGTCCAGCCCGTCTTCAACGGGGTGTACGCGCAACCTGCGCGCCAGGCGCCGAGCACCGCATCGACGAACTCGGCCCGGTTGCTGACGCAGATCGCCACGTGGGAGCCGGGTGCGGCCCCGAGCTCCTCGATCCCGTGACCCAACGCAGTGCTCCGGGCATCGAGCTCGGCCCAGGAGACGCGTCGATCACCGTCCGTGACGGCGATCGCCTCGGCGCTGACGCCGCTGAGCTCGCAGAGCGTGGTCACAGCAGTGCGGCGAGATCCTCGGCGTGCTCATCCGCCGTACCGAACTCGGTGGCGTGCAGCCAGGCCCGCTTGAGGAAGAAATGAACCGGAACCTCCCAGGTGAATCCCATGCCGCCGTGCACCTGAATGCAGGCCCGTCCGTTGGTCGTCGCGGCTTCGTCGGCGAGCAGCTTCGCGCCCGCAACCGATCGCCGAGCTGAGCCGGAGAAACCGGCATCGGACTCGGCGTCGTCGAGGGTGACGGCCGCGAAGTGCACCGACGCGCGCGCCAGCTCGGTCCGCACGAACATGTCCGCACACATGTGCTTGATCGCTTGGAACGAGCCGATCGGCTTGCCGAACTGCTCGCGGCTCTTGGCATAGTCGACCGCGAGCTCGGTGAGCCTGCTCGCCAGCCCGACTTGCAGCGCGGCGGTGAGCAGGGCGCCTTCCTGCCGGACCCGCGAGAGAGCCGCATCGACTCTCGTGCCCGAGCTCGCTAGCGGATCGGTGAGCTCGTGCAACGGCGAGAGCGGATCGAGTGGGCTGGCAATCGGTCGGCCAGCGACGGGCGGGGTCAGCAGCGGCCCGGAGCGATCGAGCACGAGCAACGCCGTCGCCACGTCGAGATGCGTGACCAGCAGCGGCCGCACGTCGGGGTCGGCGACGGTCACCGGCCCGACGATCTTGCCTTCGGCGAGGAAGGTGCCAACGAGCGGTCCTGGCACTGCGGCGCAGCCCAGCTCCTCAAACACGAGTACGGCGTCGGTGAGCCCCAGACCGAGCTCGCTGCGTAACGAGAACACCCCGGTGTCGGTCAGCGCCTGCCAGAGCTCGGCGTCATATCCGCCAGGCAGGCGTTCGAGCGGGAAGCGCGCTTCGAGCAGCTCTCGGACGCCTCGTTGCAGGTCAAGCTGGTCGCCGGTTGGCAGGAAGTACATCAGCGTTCCCGCGGCAGGCCGAGGATGCGCTCGCCCACGATGTTGCGCTGGATCTGTGAGGTGCCAGCAGCGATCGTGTAGTTGATCGAGTTGATTCGCTCGTCACCCCACTCGGCGCTTGGCACTCCGGCAATGTCAACTGCGCGAGAGCGACGCGCGACCAAGGACCCGGGCGCCAACCTCCATCAGTCGCTGTCGCGCCTCGGTGTATCGGAGCTTGAGCACCGATGCACTAGGGCCGGGTACGCCGGACCCGCCGCTCGCTTCGGTGACACCACGTTTTGTGAGCGCCCACAACGCATCGAACTCAGCGGCAAGATGACCGATCTCAGCGCCGCAGCCCACGGTCGTCCCAGGCGACGCCGTCGCGGTTCGTCACGGTCTTCGCCAACGCCGCCAGGTCACCGACCAGCCGGATCGAGTCGACGATCTGGTCGACCCAGGCGGTGCCGCGCTCGAATGACAGCGTCACCATCGTGACGCGCCAACCGTCGTTCTCGTCGCCGACGCGGTTAGTGACCGGGATCCGCACGTCGTCGAGGAACATCTCGCTGAACTCGGTCGAGCCGAGGATGGTGCGCAGCGGCCGCACCACGACGCCCGGAGTGTCCATCGGCAGGATCAACCAGGTGATCCCGCGGTGCTTCGGCGCGTCTGGATCGGTGCGCACCAGCAGCTCGCAGAAGTCGGCCACCTCGGCATGCGAGGTCCAGATCTTCTGTCCGTTGACGACGTAGTCGTCGCCGTCACGGACGCGCGCGGGTCCGCAGCGACGCGAGGTCGGAGCCCGCTGTCGGCTCGCTGAAGCCCTGACACCAGATCTCCTCGCCGCGCAGGATTTTCGGCAGGTGCTCGGCGCGCTGCTCGGCGCTTCCCTCGGTGATGATCGTCGGGCCGGCGTGCAGCAGGCCGACGAAGTTGACCCCGACGTACGGCGCACCGGCTCGCTCGGCTTCCTCGAGGAAGATCAGGTGCTCGGTGGGAGTGGCGCCACGCCCGCCGTACTCCTTGGGCCAGTTGATCCCGGCATAGCCGGCGTCGAACAACAGTTGCTGCCAGTGGGTGTCGTACTCCCGTCGCCCAGGCCAGTCGTTGGCGTCCGGTCTTGGTGGCACGGTCGGGAGCACGGTCGCCAGCCAGTCTCGCAACTGCGCCCGAAAGCGTTGCTCGTCAGGCGAGTCGCGCAGGTCCACGCGCGCAACGATAACCTGACGGGTCGTCAGGTCCGGATCGATCGTTGCAACCGCGAAGGGCGTGTGACCGCGTCGTGGGTCGACTTGACGGCAAGGTCGTGCTCGTGACCGGAGCCGGCCAGGGCATCGGCGCCGGCATCGCGCTTGCGGCTGCGGCTGAGGGTGCGTCGATCGTGGCGGCGGGGCGGACGCTCGAGAAGGTCGAGGCGATCGCTGCGCAGGTCGAGGCACGGGGAGTGACGGCACTCGCGGTGCAATGCGACGTCCGGCACCGCGACGAGGTCGATGCGTGTGTCGCGGCCGCCCTGGAGCGTTTCGACCGGCTTGACGGCCTCGTCAACAACGCCCAGATGGTCGCGCTCGGACCGGTCCTGGAGATCACCGAGAAGGCCGCGCGACGCACCTGGGAAAGCGGCTTTCTCGGCTCGTTGTGGTTCATGCAGGCGGCGCTACCCCGCGTTGCTGGCGTCGAAGGGCGCGGTCGTCAACCTCGGCACCGGCTCTGCCCTGCGCAACGACCTGCCGGGCTTCGCGCTCTACGCCGGCACCAAGGAGATGATCCGCACGCTGACGCGCATGGCGGCGTTGGAGTGGGGCAGCGACGGCATCCGGGTGAACGCGGTCATCCCGAACGGGATGTCGCCGGGCCTGGAGATGTGGTCACAGTTCGCCACCAAGGAGTTCGATGAGTTCGTCGCCACGATCCCGCTCGGCCGGGTCGGGCGGCTTGAGGAGGATGTCGGCCGCGCCGTCGCCTTTCTGCTGTCCGAGGATGCCGCATACGTCACCGGATCGACCCTGATGGTCGATGGCGGCCAGGCGTACCTGCGATAGAACTTCCGACCATGGGCATCTGCGACGACCGGGTGGTCATCGTCACCGGCGCGGGCGGTGGCCTCGGCCGGGCGCATGCGCTGGCCTTCGCAGCGGAGGGTGCCCGCGTGGTCGTGAACGACATCGGCACGTCACGTGAGGGCGAGGGCTCCTCAGACGCGCCAGCACAACGCGTCGTGGACGAGATTCTTGCGGCCGGCGGCGATGCGGTGGTGAGCATCGACGACGTCACCGACTGGTCCGGTGCAGGGTCGTTGGTGCACACCGCCATCGATGCGTTCGGCCGGCTCGATGTGCTGGTCAACAACGCGGGGTTTCTCCGCGACCGGATGCTGGTCAGCATGTCCGTCGAGGAGTGGGACGCGGTCATCCGAGTGCATTTGCGCGGCCATTTCTGCCCGCTTCGGCATGCGACCGGCTATTGGCGCGAGAAGGCGAAGAACGGTGAGCCGGTGGCCGCGCGCGTGATCAACACCTCGTCCGGCGCCGGGCTGATGGGAAGCGTCGGGCAGGGCAACTACAGCGCCGCGAAGGCCGGCATTGTCGGGATGACCTTGGTAGCGGCCGCCGAAATGGCGAGGTACGGCGTGACCGTCAATGCGATCGCCCCGGCCGCCCGGACCCGCATGACGGAGGTCGCCATGCCGGACGCGATGCGGGCGCCGGATGCTGGCTTCGACGCGATGGCACCGGAGAACGTCTCGCCCCTCGTGGTCTGGCTCGGCTCAGTCGAGTCCGGCGACGTCACCGGCCGGGTGTTCGAGGTCGAGGGTGGAGTGGTGAGTGTGGCCGACGGTTGGCAGCACGGCCCTCGGGCGGACAAGGGTGCACGATGGTCGCCGGCCGAGCTTGGCGATGTCGTACGCGGTCTGCTGGCTGCTGCGCCCGACCCGACCCCGGTCTACGGCGCATGATGCGGCGGGGGCGATGACGCCGCCGTTGCTCGAGGCGCCGACGATCTGGGAGCTGGTGCGACGGCGAGCCGAAATCTCCGGCGATCGCACGATGCTCATCGACACCGCCGGCCATCGGGTGAGCTTCAGTGAATTCGCGAGCAGGGTCGAGGTTGTCGCCGCCGGGCTGCAGTCGCTGGGGATCGGCGCAGGCACGCGGGTGACCTGGCAGCTGCCGACCCGGATCGACAGCGTCGTCGTATCGATGGCGCTGTCGCGCCTCGCAGCGGTGCAGAACCCGGTGCTCCACCTTTATCGCGAGCGCGAGGTCGCGGCCGTGCTCCGCCAGAGCCTGCCGGAGTTCTTCATGGTGCCCGGGGTCTGGCGGGACCGCGACTTCACCGCGATGGCCACGGTGCTAGCCGCGGAGCTTGATTCGGCTCCGGTGGTGCTCGACCTTGGTGGCGAGCTTCCGGTCGGCGACCCGTCGATGTTGCCCCCTGCGCTCCTGACCGGCGATGACGTTCGCTGGGTCTACTACACGTCCGGCACGACCTCCGAGCCGAAGGGTGTCCAGCACACCGACAAGACGCTGATGGCTGGTGGTCGTGGGCTGGCCGCGGCCTTGGACATGTCGCCCGAGGACATCGGCTCGATCGCCTTTCCGTACTCCCACATCGCCGGGCCTGACTACCTGTTGATGATGCTCGCGGCTGGATTCGGAGCGGTGCTGCTCGAGGCGTTCGTGCCGGCCGACGCGGTAGCGGTGTTTCGCGAGCTGGGAGTGACGATGTGCGGCGGCAGCACGGCGTTCTATCAGATGTATCTCGCCGAGCAACGCAAGTCGCCTGGGGTTCCGATCGTCCCCTCGCTGCGCATCATGTCGGGCGGTGGCGCAGCCAAGCCGCCAGAAATCTTCTATGACGTGCAACGCGAGATGGGCGTGCGCGTGGTTCACGGGTATGGCATGACGGAGGTGCCGATGATGGCGATGGGGTCGCCTCATGACACCGATGAGCAACTCGCCGAGACCGACGGACGACCGGTCGTCGGGGCAGAGATCCGCATCGTCCGGGAGGACGGCGCGGTCGCCGGCCTCAATGAAGAAGGTGAGGTGCGGCTGCGCGGTCCCGTCGTGTGCGTCGGCTACACCGATCCGGCCGCCAACGACGCGGCGTTCGATGCCGACGGCTGGTTCCGCACTGGCGATCTTGGCGTGCTGCGCGCCGATGGACATCTGCGGCTGACCGGTCGGCTGAAGGACGTGATCATCCGCAAGGGCGAGAACATCTCGGCACGTGAGGTGGAGGAGGTGCTTTTCAGCCACCCCAAGGTCGTAGAGGTCGCTGTCGTGGGGTTGCCCGACCCGGAACGCGGTGAGCTGGTGTGTGCAGTCGTCGAGCTGGCAACGCCGGGGGAGCCGTTGACGTTCGAGGAGATGACCGCGTGGTGCCGCGCCGCCGGGCTGATGATGCAGAAGGTGCCCGAACGGTTGGAGATCGTCGATCGGTTGCCGCGCAACGAGTCGCTCAACAAGGTGCTGAAGTTCAGGTTGCGCGAGCAGTTCGGCGGGGCGCATGACTGACGGCTTGTTGTCGGCCATCGATGGCGGCGTGCTGACCTTGACACTCGACCGGCCCGAGGTGCATAACGCGCTCGACTGGACGACCCGTGAGGCCCTGGTTGCCGCTCTCGCCGACGCGAGTGCCGACCTCGCGATTCGCGCAGTCGTCTTGACGGGCACCGGCGAGCGCGCGTTCTGCAGCGGTGCCGATCTGCGGGTCCCATTGCCAGCGCCGCCGAAGCCGGACGGCGCACCAGATCGGGCACAAGGCGAGGTGGCCCGCGGGATCGAGACCGGTTGGCAAGCGGTCGTGACGGGCGTCCTCGACTGTGAGAAGCCGGTCGTCGCGGCGGTGAACGGCACCGCCGCGGGCGCCGGCATGCACCTCGCACTCGCTTGCGACCTCGTCGTGATGTCGGCGACCGCGAAGCTCATCCCGGTGTTTGTCCGCCGAGGCATCGCGCCCGATGCGGGTGGCGCGTACCTCCTCACCCGACTCGTCGGCCCGCAGCGGGCGAAGCAGATCTACCTTTTCGGTGACGACATCAGCTCCGCCGACGCCGAACGGCTTGGTCTCGTGACGAGCGTCGTCGCGGCTGGCGACGTGCTGTCCGCGGCGTCACAGCTCGCACACCGCCTCGCCGCGGGGCCCACTCGTACTCATGCGGTGACGAAGCGGCTTATCAACCACGCCCTTGAGGTGGCCCGCGGCACCGCGTTGGCTGAAGAAGCCTGGGCGCAGGAACTCGTGATGACGACGCATGATGCCCAAGAGGGGGTGCGCGCGTTCATCGAACGCCGCGAGCCCGATTTCCGCGGCTGGTAGGGCTTGAGTCTTTCGGCGTGCCGGCCGCGTTTCTGACGGGGCGTCAGATTGCTGCGTAAACTCGCGCTCATGCGCGGGATTGTCGGCTGGGGCGTTCACGTGCCGCACTACCGACTCGACCGTAGCCAGATCGCCCCGCTCGTCGGCACTGGCGGCGGCAAGGGAACGCGAGCCGTCGCGTCCTACGACGAGGACACGACCACGATGGCGGTTGAGGCCGGTCGCAACGTGCGTCGCGCCGGTCGATTGGCACCGGACGCGATCTGGCTCGCGACCACGACCCCGGCATATCTCGACAAGACCAACGCGACTGCCGTCCACGCGGCGCTACGACTCGATCCCGGCGCGGCGGCGTACGACGCGATCGGGTCGGTGCGATCGGTTGCCGGCGCGCTGCAGGCTGCCCTCGACAGCGCCGGCACGACCCTCGTCATCGGCAGCGATCTGCGTACTGGTCGGCCAGGCTCGGTCGAGGAGTCAGCCGGAGCAGATGCCGCGGCCGCAGTGCTGGTGGGCGACGGCACCGGCGCACCGGTCCTCGCCGAGCTGATCGGCCACGCATCCGTGACCGAGGAGTTCCTTGACCGGTGGCGGGCGCCAGGTGACACCGAATCCCGAGTCTGGGAGGAGCGCTTCGGCGAAACCAAGTACGTCCCACTCGCGACTGCGGCCTTCCGAGCAGCACTCGACGACGCCGGCCTGAAGGAAGACACCATCGACTCACTGGTCGTCGCCGGGTTGCACGAGCGGGCGTGTAGCGCGTTCGGCAAGACCTCAGGAGTTCCGGCGGATCGCGTGGCCGACCGGCTTGGCGCGACGGTCGGCAATCCGGGAGCCGCCCAGCCGTTGCTGCTGCTTGCTCGTTCACTTGAGCAAGCCCGGCCTGGCGAGGTGATCGTCGTGGTCGTGCTGTCGGATGGCGCGGACGCGTTCGTGCTTCGCGCGACTGACGCGATCAGCGGCTACGTTCCCTCGCGGCCCGTCGCCTCGCAGATTCTGAGCGGATCCCCGATCGACTATGGCCGCTATCTCGTGTGGCGGGGCCAACTTCAGGTTGAGCCACCGCGCCGTCCTGAGCCGGCACGACCATCCGCAAGTGCCTCGGGACGCAGCGTCGAGTGGAAGTTCGGCCTGACGTCGCCCTCGGGCGTGCTGGCCGATCAGCAGGGGACGGTCACGACGTTCACGGTCGACACCTTGGTCTACTCCCAAAGCCCGCCCGTGGTGTTCGCGGTCGTCGACTTCGATGACGGCGAGCGGCTGCCGGTCGAGCTCACCGACGTCAAGGCGGCCGACGTGAGGGTCGGCGTGCGGGTCGAGATGACGTTCCGGCGGCTGTTCACCGCCGACGGCATCGCCAACTACTTCTGGAAGGCCCGGCCATCGCGTGACGACGCGCCAGAAGCACCGCGTGACGACGCGCCAGAAGCACCGCGTGACGACGCGCCAGAAGCACAGCGTGACGACGGCGCCGAGCAGGCACCGCAAGGAGGTGCTCGCTGACATGGGATCTCACGGCATTCGCGATCGGGTCGCCATTGTGGGGATGGGCTGCACCCGATTTGCCGAGCACTACGACAAGGGCACCGACGACCTGCTGCGCGAGGCGACTGACGAGGCGTTCACCGCAGCCGGTGTGACGAAGGAAGACGTCGACGCCTACTGGCTGAGCACCGCGCAATCCGGCATGAGTGGCATCACCCTTGCCCGCCCGCTCAAGCTCGAGGCCAAGCCGGTGACACGGGTCGAGAACTACTGCGCGTCGGGCTCGGAGGCGTTGCGCCAGGCGGCGTACGCAGTGGCGTCTGGTGCCTACGACGTCGCGATGGCGGTCGGTGTTGAGAAGGTGAAGGACTCCGGCTACCAGGGACTCAACGCCTACCCGATCCCCAGCGACGGCACGGGACGGACCCTGACGGCGGCGGCGATGTTCTCCATGGTTGCGCCGGCGTATGCGGCGCGTTATGACGTCGACCCCGAGACGATGCGCACCGTCCTCGCGCGCATCGCCTCAAAGAATCACACCAACGGCGCGAAGAACCCGAAGGCGCAGTTCCGCAAGGAGATCTCGGTCGAGAAGTTGCTCGCGATGCCAGCAGTCGCGGGCGGGCTGTCGGTGTTCGACTGTGCCGGAGTGGCAGACGGCGCGGCGGCCGCGATCGTGTGCCGGGTCGAGGATGCCCATCACTACACCGACGCGCCCGTCATCATCAAGGCGTTGTCATTCGTCGCCGGCAACGGCGGCGGCTTGCAAGACCCTGGCTACGACTACACCCACTTTCCGGAAGTGGCAGCAACCGCGGCCGATGCATACGCGCAGGCCGGCATCACCGATCCGCGGACCGAGCTTGCCATGGCCGAGGTCCACGACTGCTTCACCCCGACCGAGCTCGTCTTGATGGAGGATCTCGGGTTCTGCGAACGCGGCACGGCATGGAAGGACGTCCTTGCCGGTGCGTTCGACCTCGACGGTGATCTGCCGGTCAACCCAGACGGTGGGTTGAAGTCGTTCGGTCATCCGGTCGGCGCCTCTGGCTTGCGGATGATGTACGAAGCGTGGTTGCAGCTTCGTGGCGATGTGCCGCCCGAGCGGCGGATCTCGACGTACGGCAAGCGTTCGGTGGCGCTGACACACAACCTTGGCGGCTACCCCGGTGAGATGGTCAGCTTCGTCGGCATCGTCGGTGTGTGAAACCGCTGGCCCGCGTCTAGCGCAGTCGCCATTCGACTCGTTCACCATCGGCAAACCGTTGCTGGCCCGCGGCGAGCGAATCGGGCGTCATGCCCATCGCGACGAACGAGTAGCCCATCTCAAGGCCCTGCCGGCGCCCGATCTCGAACGCGGTCCAAACCGCCCTCAGGGTGGCTTCGACCGCTAGCGGCGGTGAGGCCGCGATCGTTTGCGCCAGGGCAGCAGCCGCGTCGTGCAGATCAGCGAGCGGCACCACCTCGGAGACCAGTCCGACCTGATGTGCGCGTTGCGCCGAGATCCGCTCGGCTGCGCCAGTTAGCTGCATCCGCAAGACTTCACCGAGCGGCATCCGACCCACCATGAGCATCGACTCGTACGACGCCGGCATTCCGTAGGTGACGTGTGGGTCGAAGAAGGTCGCATTGTCGGCAGCGATGAGAATGTCGCACTCGCCGAGCAGGTAGAACGCGCCGCCGCACGCGATCCCGTTGACAGCGGCGATGACCGGTTTCCAGAGGTTGTTGCTCTTCGGGCCAAGCTTGCCGCCCGGGTCGTCGAAGTGGAACGGCGACCCCGCGAAGCCGACGCCACCGTCGGCGGTCCCGTCCGCGGCGATTCCCGCTCGGTCGATGCCGCTGCAGAATGCGCGCTCGCCCGCACCGGTCAGGACCGCGCATCGGACCCGGTCGTCGGCGCGCATCGACCGCCAGATCGTCGCGAGCTCGTCGAGCATCCGACCGTCGAATGCGTTCATCACTTCTGGCCGGTTAAGGGTGACCCAGCCGATGCCATCGGCGATCTCGTAGCGGACTGTCTCGAAGTCGCTCATCGTCTGCTGACCATACCGAATCTGACGGGGCGTCAGGTACGCTCCGGCGCATGTCGGGCTTCCTTGCGGGCAAAGTTATTGCCGTCACTGGTGCCGGTCGTGGGATCGGCCGGGCGGTCGCGATGGCGTGTGCCGCCGAAGGTGCGACCGTGATCGTCAACGACTTCGGCGTCGGCATCGACGGTGCCGACCCGTCGAGCGAGGTTGCCGACGCGGTCGTGGCCGAGATTCAGGCCGCTGGCGGAACGGCGGTGGCGATCGCCGACGACATCTCGACGATGGCGGCCGGTGAACGGTTGGTCGCTATTGCGGTCGAGCAGTTCGGCCGCATTGATGGCGTCGTCACCGTCGCCGGGATCCTGCGGGAACGCATGCTGTTCAACATGTCCGAGGCTGAGTGGGACGGCGTCATCGAGACGCACCTGAAGGGCACGTTCACGGTGTTCCGTGCCGCGGCGGCCGTGATGCGCAAGCAGGAAGGCGGCGGCTCGCTCGTGGCCTTCACCTCTGGGGTCGGCATGTGGGGCAGCGTGTCGCAAGCCAACTACGCAGCCGCCAAGGGCGGTGTGGTTGCGCTGGTCCGCAGCGCCGCGCTCGGTCTGCAGAAATACGGTGTCAACGCCAACGCGATCGCACCGGTCGCCAGCACGCGCATGCAGGCCAACGTGCCCGGCGGCACGGCCGAGACCGGCGATCCCGAGGACGTTGCGCCGATGGTTGTGTACCTGCTCTCCGACGCGGCCCGCGAAGTCACCGGCCAGACCTACACCGTCGTGGGCGGCAAGGTGGCGTTGTGGGCTCAACCTCGCGAGATCCGGGAGATCGTGAAGGCAGGTCGCTGGACTCCGGCGGAGCTGGCAGCGCGACTGCCTGGCGAGGTCGGCACGGATCGGCTGCCGATGCTCGACTACATCGACATGATGAAGGCGCGCGCCGCGCAGGCTGAAGCGCAGGCGTCGGCCACATCGTGACGCCGCCGCCGTACCCGAGCTCGCATGGCTTGCTGGCAGGCAAGACGGTGCTGGTTACCGCTGCCGCCGGCAGCGGTATCGGCTTTGCCACGGCCCGGCGATGTGCCGAGGAAGGTGCGGTCGTCGCGATCAGCGATCGGCATGAGCGGCGACTCGCGACGTCCGCCGCCGAGCTCGCGACGGTGATGGGCCAGCAACCGATCGCGGTCGGGTGCGACGTCACCGTCGAAGCTGATGTCCAGCGAATGTTCGACGCGGTCGGCGACTTCGACGTGCTGGTCAACAACGCCGGACTCGGCGGCACGGCCGAGCTTGCTGATATGACGGATGAGCAGTGGGCGAAGGTGCTCGACGTCACCCTGACCGGCACCATGCGGTGCACCCGTGAAGCACTCAAACGCTTCCGAGCACGCGGCCAGGGCGGCGCGATCGTCAACAACGCGTCAGTCATCGGCTGGCGTGCCCAGGTCGGCCAAGCTCATTACGCAGCGGCGAAGGCCGGCGTGATGGCCCTGACCCGCACCGCCGCAGTCGAGGCGGCGGCGTTGGGAGTGCGAGTCAACGCCGTCGCCCCATCGTTGGCAATGCACGAAAATCTCGCCAAGGTCACCTCGCCCGAACTGCTCGCGGAGTTGACCGCGCGGGAGGCGTTTGGTCGGGCAGCGGAGCCATGGGAGATCGCGAACGTCATCATCTTCCTGGCGAGTGACTATGCGTCGTACCTGACCGGTGAGGTCATCTCAGCGAGCAGCCAACATCCTTGACCGTTCGTGGCCAGCGAAACCTGACGGGGCGTCAGATACGCTGCCCGACGTGAGTGACGACCGCGACTATCGCCTGTTCATCGACGGCGAATGGGTGGCCCCTGCCGGCGGACGCTACGACGTCATCAACCCGGCAACCGAGCAGGTGGTCGGGCGCGCGCCCGAGGCCTCCACGCAGCAGGTGTACGACGCGGCCGCGGCGGCGAAAGCAGCCTTGCCGGCCTGGGCGGCAACCCGGCCGGAGGAGCGGGCAGAGATCCTGCATCGCGCCGCCGACACCATCGCGAAGCATGTCGATGACTACGCCGCGATTGCGCAGGCCGAGACCGGGGCGACGTCCGCAACGGTCAAGATGCTGCAGGTCAACGTCGCGGTCGCGCGGTTTCGCCGGTACGCCAAGGGTGCTCTCGAGCCGGTAGAGATTCCGTTGCCGCCCACCGTGACCGAGACCAGCCCGCTGGCCAAAGGCGGCCTGACCGGCGCCCTCGTGGTCAGGCAGCCGGTCGGCGTCGTGAGCTGCATCACGTCCTACAACAACCCCTGGGCCAACCCGGCCGGCAAGATCGCGCCAGCGCTCGCGATGGGCAACACCCTGGTCGTGAAGCCAGCCCCACAGGATCCACTGTCGGTGTTGAAAATGACCGAGGCACTCGAGGAAGCCGGGGTGCCGGCGGGTGTGGTCAACGTGATCTCGGGTCAGTCGATCGAGGTCGGTCAGGCATCAGTCGACTCGCCCGACGTCGACATGGTCAGCTTCACCGGCAGCACGCACGTCGGTCGCGCCATCGGTTCGGTCGCGGGCGGGGCGATGAAGCGTGTGCTGATGGAGTTAGGTGGCAAGGGCGCCGCGATCATCTTCGACGATGCCGATCTGAGGGCAGCGATTGGGGCGATCGGCACGACCTTCAGCTTTTACTCCGGCCAGATCTGCACCGCCCCCACCCGCGTCTATGCCCAGCGCTCGGTCTACGACCAGGTCGTCGATGAGCTGGCGCAATACGCCAAGGCCTTGAAGGTCGGGGATCCGACCGCGCCCGACACTGTCGTCGGCCCGGTGATCTCCGCGGCGCACCGCGACCGGATTGAGCGCTACGTTGCGACCGGCCGCGACGAGGGCGCGACGTTGGTGGCCGGTGGCGACCGCCCCGACCTCGACGTCGGCTTCTATGTGGCGCCGACGCTGTTCGCCGACTGTCGCAACGACATGACCATCGTCCGCGAGGAGATCTTCGGGCCGGTCGTGGCCGTCGTCCCGTTCGACACCGAGGACGAGGCAATTGCGCTGTCCAACGATTCTGACTACGGGCTGATCAACTACGTGTGGTCGACCGACGCGGCTCGTGCCTACCGGGTGGCGCGCTTGCTTCGTGCCGGCACGGTCGACCTCAACACCGTGACGCAGCAGATGGAGGCGCCGTTCGGCGGCTTCAAGCAAAGCGGTGTCGGTCGCGACCGGGGCTCGTTCGGGCTGCATGCTTACAGCGAGCTGCAAGCCATCATCTGGCCGAGCTGACATCGCGGAGCGGGAGAGCACATGCGTGGAGTGGTGTACGACGGCAGCGACTATCAGGTTGTCGACGACCTGACCGTGCGTGAGCCTGGCGCCGGGGAGGTCGCGGTACGTATCGAAGCGGCCGGTCTCTGTCACAGCGATCTGTCGGTGATCAACGGCACAATCCCGTTCCCGACGCCAGTGGTGCTCGGTCACGAAGGCGCCGGCGTCGTCGAGGCGGTCGGCGCGGCGGTGACGACCGTCAAAGAGGGCGATCACGTCGTGCTGTCCACCCTCGGCAACTGCGGCGCCTGTCAATACTGTGACGCCGGCAAGCCGACAATGTGCCGCTCGACGTTCGGTGAGCGGCCGCAACCGTTCACCTGGCGTGGTGCGCCCGCGTACGCGTTTGCGAACGCGTCGGTCTTTTCGGAGCGCGTTGTCGTCAAGGCCAATCAGGCGGTGCCGATCCCGTTCGATGTGCCATTCGCCGCTGCCGCACTCGTCGGCTGTGGCGTGCTGACCGGCATCGGTGCCGTGCTCAACCGCGCGAAGGTGCCCGAAGGCGCGACGGTGCTGGTCATCGGCGTCGGCGGCATCGGCCTCAACGTGATCCAGGGCGCCGCACTGGCCGGCGCAGCGAGGATCGTCGCCGTCGACACCAACCCGCGGAAGCGGGAGATCGCACTGCAGTTCGGCGCGACCGACTTCCTCGAGAGCACCGATTCGGTTCGTGACGTTGCACCGACCGGGGTGGAGTACGCGTTCGAGTGCGTCGGTCACGTTGGGCTCATCCGGGCCGCGATCGACGCGCTGGATTGGGGCGGCACCTGCGTCATGCTTGGAGTGCCTGGATTCGCCGACGAGGCCGCCTTCAACGTGGCGTCGATGTATCTCGACAAGTCCGTCCTCGGCTGCCGGTACGGCTCGTCGCAACCGCAACGCGACGTGCGCCGCTACGTCGAGCTCTATCAGCGTGGTCGGCTGAGGCTCGACGAGCTGGTATCGCGCCGCTACCCGATCGAGGACATGAAGGTCGCCGTCCATGAGATGGAAGCCGGCGAGATCACTGCGCGCGGCGTCCTCACGTTCTGACGGACGCCGCCGATGCCGATCGACCTTGTCGCATTGCTCGAGCCGGCTCACACCGCGGTCGTCACAAGCGAGTGTCAGAACGGCGTGATCGGTGCTGAGTCCGTGCTGCCGGAGCTCGCCGCGTCGGCTGCAACCTCAGTGATCCCGAATGGTGCGAGACTCTGCGCGGCCGCTCGATCCGTCACCGTTCCGGTCGTGCACTGCGTCGCCGGCCGCCGAGCGGATGACCGCGGCTCCAACCGCAACGCCCGGCTGTTCGGCGCGCTGCTTCACTCGCCAGTACAGATGGACCTCGGAAGCGTCGCCGTTGAGGTCGTACCTGAGTTCGCGGTCGCGCCAGCGGATTTTGTGCTCTCGCGTATCCACGGCCTCAGCCCGATGGCTGGCACTGATCTCGATCCGGTGTTGCGCAACCTCGGCGTTTCGACGATTGTCGTTGTCGGGGTTTCGGTCAACATCGCGGTCACCAACCTGGTGATGGATGCGGTCAACCTTGGCTACCAGGTCGTGCTGGTTCGCGACGCGGTCGCTGGCGTTCCGCCGCCCTATGCGGACGCCGTCATCGACAACACGTTGTCGTTGCTCGCCACCGTCGTCGTGACCGATGAGGTTGTCGCCCGCTGGTCGTAACCAGCTATGCGCCGCCCTTGATCACACCGATCGGGTGACCTTCAGGATCGCTGAACATCCCGATCTCGAGGCCGCCCATCACGTGCTCGGGACCCATCAGCCGGGTGCCACCAAGGCTTTCGGCCTGGGCGAGTGAGGCTTCGACGTCGGGAACTTCGACGTAGAAGGTCACATAGCCAGGCATGCCGTCCGGCATCTGGCCGACGCCACCACCTATTCCGATCCCGTCGTCGTTGCTGTTGGCCTTGCGGTCAACGACGCCGTAGCCCATCTCGTTCTCGGCGTTGATGTCCCAATCGAAAAGTTGCGAGTAAAACGACGAGAGCGCCTTGACGTCGGTGCCCATAACCTCGAAGTGGACGACTGCTGCACCCATCCGTGTCTCCTTCTGCGAGTGTCTCCTTCCGGCGCGGTCACGATAACTCAGCCAAGTTGACCCTGACGGCGGCATCAATGGCGGTGAAACCACGGGACAATCCCTGTCGTGGGGGCATCGAGAATCGTGGCTGGCTGCGCGGCGTTGGTGGCTGCCGTGGCGCTCCTTATGCTCTCGCCGGCTCCGACGTTGGCCGCGCCAGCCCGCACCGGGACGCCGCCGTCGACCGGTCGACCGCACGTGGACAACGGCGGCAGCGCTCACGCGAAGCCAGCTGCCGAGATCCCCGACCCGCCCGCCAACAACGACCCGAGCTCAGCGTTCTTCGAGCATTGCTACCCGAGCCCGGCGGCAGGCTGCGATGCAGCGGCGCTGTCCGACTTCGACGCGGCTCGCGCACTGGAAGGGCTTGGTCCGATGACGCTCCCGACGACGTTCGACACCATGCCGGCGGCGGAGCAGCTACTTGTGCTCGCTGATATCGACCGGGTCGACCACGGCCTCATTCCGGTGCAGGCGCTGAGCGCACCGATCAACAGCTTGGCCGCAGCAGGTGCGTTGGCTGATGACGACCCGAGCTTCCCGAGCCCGTTCTACGGTCATTACGGCGGCTCGAACTGGGCTGGCGCCGGCAGCTCGACGTTGCTCGCTGAGTTTCTCTGGGTGTACGACGACGGCGTTGGCTCCGGCAACGAGGACTGCACTGAGGCAGGTGATCCGGGCTGCTGGGGACATCGCCACAACATTCTCGAGAACTCGCTGTATATCGACCCGCTGTTGATGGGTGCAGCAGAAACCACCGCGGATCCGGACCATGGCTCGATCGCGGAGGAGTTCATCTCCGGTGACAACAAGGACACCGCCCTCGACCCGACATGGGCGTCGCTGCAGTCGCTGTTTCCGGTCGGGCTGTCGACCACGTCTCTTGCAGTTTCGAACACAGTGGCCCAGACCGTGCCCATCACGGCGTGGGCGTCTGGGGTCGCCATGAACGTCACCGCCGACGTGACCGCCGGCGCGGGTGCCTGGTCGGTGTCGCCCGCGTCGTGCGCGCTGGCAGCGGGCGAGCAGTGCACGCTCGACGTCACCTGGGACCCCGCGAGCGGCTCGGCGACGACGGGCACACTCGCGGTGACCGGCCCCAACGGCACCCGGGACGTCACGCTCGTCGCGTCGTCAGGAACGCCGCCACGGCCACCGCCACCGACGGCGGACCTGGCGGCAGCGGCAACGCAGCCGACAGTCGTCGGCGGGGCGTCGAGGAACATCACCGGTCGCCTCACTGATGCCAACTCAGACCTGCCACTGGTCGGGCACCCGGTGATCGTCGAGGCGCGGCCGGCCGGCACGCCGAGCTGGATCGTGGGCGGCACCAGCGAGACCACCGCCGCTGGTGCGGTCAGCATCACGGTGCGCCCGTTGCGCAATACCTCGTACCGCCTCGTCGCGGCGGCGACGGATGGCTACGCCGCGGTGATCAGCAACACCGTGCGGCTCACGGTGCGGCCGGTCGTGACCGTCGCGCTCCATCACCGACGTGTCGCGGCAAAGACACACGAGAAGCTCAGGGTCACCTCGATGCCAGGGCTTGGTGGACAGCGCATCACGCTGCAGCGTCGCGTGCACGGGGTCTGGACCGCAGTCGCCCACGCTCGGCTTAGCTCAACCGGCCACCACGCGTTCACTGTCCACTTCAGCCATTTGGGCACCGATCGATATCGGGTGATCGAGCCCGCGACGAGTCAACATGCGATGGCGAGGAGCCATCCGCTCGTCATCACGATCGATTAACCGGTGCGGGAGACGCCCAGACATTTCGGACGTACGATCCCGCCATGACGGTTCGCGGGGGGCGCTTTCTTAACGGTGCACTGACTGTGGCGACGGCGCTTGTGCTGGTTGCGGTGGTGACGGGAACGAGCACCGCTACCGGCGATCTGCGGCAGCCGCACCCTCAGCCGGCGCTGGCACCGGCGACTCGCTCGGCCGGTATCGACACCTCCAGCAAGGCGGCGGTCAACAAGGCCTATCTCCACGACTACGCGCCCAACATCAATGTCCATGTCCATTGGACCGGTAGCAACAAGGGTTGTCGGGCTGGTCATATCTCGTCGAAGGCATCAAAGGCGACGTTGCAATCGTTGAACTTCCTGCGAAGTCTCGGTCAGCTCGGACCCGTGAGCTTCTCCGCGAAGCTGTCCTCGCAGGACCAGAAGGCGGCGCTGATCATGTCGGCCAACAACGCGCTCGACCACTTTCCCCCGAAGAGTTGGAAGTGCTGGTCGAAGGCGGGCTCAAACGGGGCAGGTCATTCAGACCTGGCGATCGGCTTCCCCAGCTTGACGGTTGGCGGGACGTTGTCGGGCTACATGAGTGACCCTGGGCCGTCGAACATTTTCGCGGGTCACCGCCGCTGGGTGCTCTACCCGCCCTCCACACAGATGGGCGACGGCGCCACCACCACGACAAACGCGCTATGGGTGGTCGGACCGACTAGCGCCTCGCAACCCAGCCCGCCGTGGGTGGCTTGGCCTACGGCCGGATGGTTCCCCAACCCGCTCGAGCCTGACGGCCGCTGGTCGCTGACCGCCTCGGACACCTCAACGGACTTCAGCCATGCGCACGTCCGCATGGTGTCGGCGGCCGGCCAGGTCATCAAGGTGCACCGCTACCCGGTAGAGAACGGCTACGGCAACCCCACCGTCGTGTGGCGCGCGCCAAAAGTGCACCTCAGCGGCCACTACCGGATTACCGTGAGCAACATCACCGACGCCACCCACAAGGGCCCATTCAGCCACACCTACCGCGTCTTGCTCTTCACGCCCAAGCGATAGATTGCGGTGTGACAGACAGCGGTTTGACCGACAGCACTGCCGCCAGAACCGTTGCGGTGCCCGCCCGTGCCCAGGTCGTGATCATCGGCGGCGGCGTGATCGGTTGCAGCATCGCCTATCACCTCGCGCACCTCGGTTGGCGAGATGTCGTACTGCTCGAACGCGACGCCCTGACCGCAGGAACGACGTGGCATGCGGCGGGTCTCATCACGAGCGCTGGCATGACCGATGAGACAGCGCTGTTCATGAGCCGATACTCCCGCGACCTCTACGCCCGACTTGAGGAGGAGACCGGGCATTCGACGGGGTTCCGGCCCGTCGGTCACGTGAGCATTGCCACGAATCCGCGTCGGCTCGAGGCACTGCGGCGCGAGTCCGAATTCGTTCGCGGCTTCGGCGTCGCCGACGAGGAGATCTCGGCGGTGGAGCTTGCGCGCATGTGGCCGTTGCTGGACACCTCCGATGTACTCGCCGGCTTCCTGGTTGCCGACGAGGGCCGGGCCGACCCAGTTGGCGTCGCGACCTCGCTGTCGAAGGGCGCCACCGCGCTTGGGGTGCAGATCGTCCAGGGTGTGACCGTGGAGCGGGTCGAAACCCGGGGGACCAGGGTCACCGCAGTACTCACCGACCACGGCCGGATCGAGACCGAGATCGTCGTCAACGCGGCCGGGATGTGGGCGCGGCAACTCGGTGCGCGCAACGGCGTCACGATTCCGCTGCAGGCAGCCGAGCACTACTACTTGATCACCGATGCCGTGCCCGGGATGGACCGTGACCTAGCCGTCATCGAGGACCCCGATCGTTACGGTTATTACCGGCCTGAGGGCGACGGCATGCTGGTCGGACTCTTCGAGCCGGTGGCCGCGCCGTGGTCGCTCGACGGCGTGCCGGGCGACGCGTCGTTCACGACGCTGCCACCGGACTGGGATCGGATGAGCCCCTACCTCGGCCCGGCACTCGACCGCATCCCCTCGCTCGCCGATGTCGGTGTCCGGATGTTCTTCTGCGGCCCGGAGTCGTTCACGCCCGACGTTCACCCGATGTTGGGCCCGGCGCCGGAGCTCGATGGCTACTTCGTGGCTGCCGGGCTCAACTCGCTCGGAATCCTGCTCGGCGGCGGCGTCGGCAATGTCATGGCGCAGTGGATCGTCGACGGGGTCCCGCCGGTCGACATCACCGGGTACGCCGTCGATCGCGCGGCGTTGCACGAGACCTCACGCCGGTTCCGGGCGGAGCGGACAGTCGAGCAGCTCGGTGTGTTGTTCGGCGATGCCGTCTACCCCAACTGGAAGCCAGCGACCGCGCGGGACGTCCGACGATCGGTGCTGCACGACCGACTGGTCGCTGAAGGCGGTCACTTCAACGTCTCGATGGGCTGGGAGTTCGCCGAGTGGCATGACGTGGACGCCGTGCACCCGGAGTCGCGGCTGGACTACACCCGGCAGGACTCGTTCGGAATCGTCGCCGAGGAGCATCGAACGGTGCGCGAAGCGGTGGGAATGCTGGACATGAGCCTGATGGCGAAGCTCATAGTCCAGGGCCCCGACGCACTGGCGGTGCTCAACCGGCTGTCGACCAGCGACGTCGACCGGGAGATTGGACGGCTGGTCTATACCCAGTGGCTCGACCAGCGGGGCGGCATCATGGCCGATCTCACCGTCACGCGACTTGATGAGCAACGTTTCCTGGTAGTAGCGAGCGATGTCATCCATCGGCGGATTGAGCCGATGATCCGCCGGGCGACGCAGCCGGGCGAGGTCGTCGTCGTCACCGACATCACCTCCGCCGTCACCTTGCTGTCTGTCCAGGGTCCCCCTTCTCGTGAGCTGATCTCGCGGCTCAGCGACGCCGACCTGTCCAACGAGGCGTTTCCGTACCTCACCGCGAAGCAGATCCACGTCGGCTATGCACCCGTCCTCGCGGGCAGAGTCACCTACGTCGGCGAGCTCGGTTGGGAGTTGCACGTTCCCACTGAGTACGCCACCCATGTGTATGACGAGTTGCGTACGGTCGGCGCCGACCTTGGCTTCAGACCGGTGGGCCTGGCCGCCATGAACAGCCTGCGGTTGGAGAAGGGCTACCGCGATATGGGCGTCGACATCGACAACACCGACACCCCGCTCGGGGCCGGTCTCGCATTCACGATCTCGTGGGACAAGCCCGGCGGTTTCATCGGACGCGACGCGCTCCTTGCGGCCAAGGAAGCCGGGCCGCCGCAGGACCGCGTGATCAGCCTTGCTGTCGACGATGCCGAGGTAGAGCTGTTCGGCAACGAGCCGCTGTTGCACGACGGCAAGTGGGTCGGGTATGTCCGCGCCGCGGCGTTCGGCCACACCCTTGGTGGTCCGGTTGGCCTGGCGCAGGCCCACCATGACGACGGCGTCACTGGCGACTGGCTGGCCGGCGGCGGGTTCACGCTCCACACTCCGAGCGGCGAGGTGCCAGTGCGGCTGCAGATCCCACCGCTCTACGACCCCAAGCGGCTGCGCATTCTCGCCGCCGACTAGGTGCCGCTGCAAGGAAGGTCGTCACGGGTCGGTCAGGGCAAGTTTCATGCCCGCGTGGCTCGCGGTGAACCCGAGCCGCTCATAAAACCGTTTGGCGTCATCGCGCTCGACGTTGGTCGTGAGCTGTAACAGCCGGCAACCACGGTCGCTCGCTTCATTGATCGCCCATCGGAGCATCGCCTCTCCCAACCCTGAGCCGCGATGTCCGGCATGAATCCTGACGGCCTCGATCTGCGCGCGTTCGCCGCCGCGCAGCACCAGATGCGGCACGAATGACAGCTGCAACGTGCCCACGACCTCGCCGTCCAGTTCGGCGACGATGAGTCGGTGGCGCGGATCTGCGTCGATCTCCGCAAACGCGGACCAGTACGACTCGAGGAGCGGCTCTGTCGCGTCCTCGCGAGTTTCACCGAGTGGGTCAGCTGCGTACATCGCCACGATTGTCGGAACGTCGGCTTCGACGGCATCCCGAAACACAAGCTCAGTCACTGAGGAACGATAACCCCGCCGGCCTTGCCGCCCTTGACGCCTAGTGCGCGATGAAGGCGATCAGGCCAAGCGTGCCGAAGGCCCCGGCCACCACGCCGAACCAGGCGCGGCCTCGACCACCGACGTCGGGCTTGTGCGTCAGGTCCATCAACGCGAGCACGCCGAGGAGGATCGCAATAGGTGCGAGGTAGAGCGTGACCGCGAACAGGCCCGCATATCCCGCGGCGATCGACAGCCCAGTTCGGTTGATCGGGATGAGCCACTCTTGCGTGCGGTCCCGTTGCGGCATGCCGAGTCCAGGGCCGTAGCCGACTGGGGCGTACTGCTGTGGGTGGTTCGCGGTCGAATGCTCGGTCCACCGGTAGCCGTCGAACCAGCGCAGCTGACCTGGTTGGTAGGGGTCGGGATACCAGTTGGGTGGCGCCGAGACAGGTGGCGCCTCGGCCGCGGCCGGCAAGGCGCCCGTTGAGCCGGCCCCGTAGTAGTCGCTCATGGCGCTATGCCCCGAACCGTGACTGCAGGGCACGGTCGACCGCGGATCGGGTGCGACGCAGCTCCTCGCTCGCGGGTGGGACCCGGTCGAGGTCGACGGCCGGCTCGCCGACGTAGGGTGCGGCGGCGATGTAGTCGGCGCGCATGGTGGTCGGCGGGTGAGTGGCGTCGATCTGCTGCATCCGAATCTCGGCCCGCCGGCGCAGCCGTTCGCGTTCGTGGTCGGGGACACTGTTCAGCAAGGTTGGCAGCGACGATGTGAGCTCGCGGTCGCCCCGACGTACTGCAGCATCCAGCTTGAACATCACCAGGTCCGCGCAGAGCGTGGCGCCGAACAACTGGCACATCGCGTCCGAACCGCCCGCTGCCAGCGCTAGGCGATCGGCGCCGTACTCAGCACGCTGGCCCGACCTTGTCACGCAGACGAGGTACGCCCGCGAAAATGCCAGCGCGAGGCCGTACACCGGCACAAGCAGGAGCTGCAGGACGGCATCGCCGATCGCTGAGCCGTCGTGATGGCGTAGCAGCCGCGGCTTGCGTCGGTGCGTGAACTCTTGATGGCGGCTGGGAGCCGGCCAGCGCAAGCTGAGCCACTTGTCTGATGTCACTGTCGATGCGTGGATGAGACGTTGGTTGCGGATATCACCGTTCACGAGGTGACCGAGCTCGTGTGCGAGCAGACACACTCGCGCGGCGTCATCGAGCAGCTCCCACAACGGGAGGCCAATCGTCAGAACGGTTTGCTGGCGAACCCGGCCGATAGCGGCGTTGCACGCCGAACCCACCACGACTCGATCAGGCGGGGGCGAGCCGACCGACAAGGCAACGGCGTCGAGCAGCGCGAACAGGTTCGGCGCGTCTGCGCGGCCCCATCCGTTGGCGCTCGGCGCGGTCCGCCGCCAATGGCTGATGGGCAAGACCGCGATCGCGACGAGGCCGGCAATCAGCGAGATCACTAGCTGCACCATCATCGACAGTGGTGTAAACCAAATCCCGACTGCTAGCGCCACGAGGCACACGGTGCCGAGCTGAATGACCACCGCCAGAGCCGTCGTCAGTCGCCGCAGGTTGCGGTTTTCAGGGATAGCGCCGGCCGTCTTGAGCAACTCCACGTGCTCTCGACGCACGGCGGCCTCCACCTTGTGCTGCCACCATCTGGTCACGCGAGAGCCGGCCGGTTGCGGCGGCTGCGGGTCGACGTTCCAGCCACAGGCACGACACCAGGTCGTCCACGAGCCACCCCCAACGGTGGATTCGTGACACTGCGGGCACGCCAGCGCCAGCTTTGCCCCCCGACCTGACTCATAGTTCATTGATCGGCATCCCCTGGGTGTCGCCTGAGGGGTGATCGCGGGACGCTAGACCCGGAGCCACTCGAGGATCAGTGGGTTGACGACATCGGGTCGCTCGAGGTGCAGGAAGTGGCCGACGTCGTCGAGAATCTCGACCCGCGAGCCGGCGGGCAGCTCCGCGGCCGTGCCGCCCACGCCCTCCACGCCGAACGCGCCGTCGCTCGAGCCGTGGAGATACAACGTCTGCGCGTGGAGCGTGTCACGAGGCCCGCCGGTGGTGAACATTGCGCGGTAGTAGCCGATTGCCGCAGTGAGGTTGGCAGGGTCGCGCAGCGAGGCCTTCGCGTGCTCGATCTCGGCAGCGGCAACGAAGGACGGCGACCAGTCCTGCCAGAGCAGCTCGATGAAGCGCAGGTCGTCGGCGCCGGCGACGAGCTCGGCAAGCGGGGTCTGAAACAAGAACACGTAGAAGCTTCGCTGGAGCTGTGGGTAGCGGAAGAACGCTTCGGCTGCGGTCTGGGGTGGCGGTACGGCGAGCGCGACGACCCGCCGCCAGCGGCTCGGCTCGGCCGTGGCCGCGCCGTACGCGGTCATCGCTCCCCAGTCGTGCCCGATCAGCACGGCGTCGGCGCCACCGCCGAGGGCCTCGTGAAGAGCGTTCGCATCGGTGCTCAGCGCGGTGACCGAGTAGTCACCGTCAGCAGGCACCTCCGTCGGCGCGTATCCGCGAGTCCACGGTGCGACTGCCCTGAATCCCGCAGCGGCGAGGTCTGGCAGCAGCCGATCCCAGGTGTGCGCGGAGTCGGGAAACCCGTGGAGACACAACGCGAGCGGGCCGGTGTCTCCGCACGTCAGTGCGCCGAACTCAAGCCCGTTCGCGACGACCGACGTCTGCGTGATGTCCACACGTGCTCCAGCGGGTCCGAGCCGCTCTGACGGGTCGTCAAGTCCGGCCTGGCTGCACAGTACGGTAAGCGCGTGAATCTGCGGTTCTCGCCCGAGGATGAGGTTTTTCGCGCCGAAGTGCGAGATTGGCTCGCCACGCACCTGACCGCGGAGTACGCGCCGATCGAAGGCACCGACGGACCCAGCCGGCAACGTGAGGACTTCCAGACGTGTCGGGCATGGGAGCGCGTGCTCGGCGAGCACGGCTGGATCGGCCTCGGCTGGCCGCCTCCTTACGGTCGCGGTCTCCCGCTCATGCAACAAGTGGTCTTCTACGAGGAGTACGCGCGGGCCAACGCGCCGTACCGCATCAACCACCTTGGCGAGAATCTTCTCGCCCCGACTTTGCTCGCGTGCGGCACGCAGTCACAAAAGGAGGAGTTCGTGCCGGCGATCGGCAGCGGCGAAGCGCTGTGGTGCCAGGGCTACTCCGAGCCGAACGCCGGCTCTGACCTTGCCAACGTGTCGACCCAAGCGATCAAGGACGGTGACGAGTGGGTGGTCACCGGCCAGAAGGTCTGGACTTCCTACGCCCACCGCGCCGACTGGTGCTTCGTGGTCGCGCGCACCGATCCCGAGGCAAGCAAGCACCGTGGCTTGTCCTACCTGTTGGTGCCGATGCACCAACCGGGCGTCGAGGTCCGGCCAATCGTGCAGATCACGGGTACCTCGGAGTTCAACGAGGTGTTCTTCGATGGCGCCCGCACGGCTGGCGAGAACATCGTCGGCGAGCCTGGCGATGGTTGGCGAGTCGCGATGGCAACTCTCGGATTCGAGCGCGGCGTCGCCACCCTTGGCCAACAGATCGGCTTCGCCGGCGAGCTTGAACGAGTGATCGCAGTTGCCCGTCGTACCGGCGCGATCAACGATCCGCTGATTGCCGATCGGCTGACGCAGGCATGGATCGATCTCAAGGTGATGCGCTACACCGCACTGCGCATGCTGGCGGTCGAGACGCCTGGCGCCGAGGCGTCGATCTCGAAGCTGCTCTGGGCACCTTGGCACCAGCGGCTCGGTGAGCTCGCGATGGCCGTACGCGGGGAGGATTCGCTTGATGTCGGCGATGCACCGACCGACTACGACGAGCTGCAGCGCTTGTTCCTGT
This sequence comes from uncultured Actinomycetota bacterium, assembly GCA_963814845.1. Classification (GTDB taxonomy): domain Bacteria; phylum Actinomycetota; class Actinomycetes; order JAFAQI01; family JAFAQI01; genus DATAUK01. The sequence continues at coordinate 290,929 of CAWFEP010000007.1, read as the reverse complement.
TCAGCCGCGCCGACACGATCTATGGCGGCTCGAACGAGATCCAGCGCGACATCATCGCCCGACGGATGCTCGGCCTCCCACGGGCCTGATTGTGCCGATCTGTCAACGCTGAGGGTGGCGGCTGTGGATGACTTTCTCTTTGTTTCCAACGGATCTGACCCGCTTTCTGTCTGACCTTGTCTCTACGGTGTTGTCATGGCAGACCCGCTGAAGCTCCTCGCAGCGGCAGCTCGCGAGCTCGTCGGGCAGGATTCTCGAGCAGTGCTGGATTCACCACATTGACGACTGGGCGCATGGCTGGAAGACGGATAAGGCGGACGGGGTGCACGTTTGCCGATTCCATCATTGGCTCATTCACCACAGCGATTGGTAGATCAGCAAGAGCCACCAAGGCGAGGTCCGGGTGTGGCGCAGAGAGAATTTGCCAGGCATAGCCAAGGTCACGCTAAGGGATGCAACCGATCGTCCACACATCTCGTCAGTTAGGTGTGGAGCCCACACGCGACGATCAAGCCCGCGATCGCGGGCGTCGGGCTGGCAGGCGTCGGGCTGGTATAGCGAGATCGCTCGCACTCGCCGCCGCGCTCGCGCTGACGGCATGGGTGGTTGTCCAGGCCGGGTCGAGCGGCTCGGCGTCATCGGACCAGCTGCGGCCAGCCAGCCTGAGCAAGCGAACTCAGCCTCAGGCGGCAGCGTCACCGTCGACTGCAGCGTCACCGTCGACTGCAGCGTCATCACGGGCGGCAGGGTCATCACGGGCGGCGGGGTCATCACGGGCGGCGGGGTCATCACGGGCGGCGGGGTCATCACGGGCGGCAGGGTCATCACGGGCGGCGGGCCGCCCGAAGGACTCGGCGGCCGCAACTGACACTGCCGTGACGCCGTGCGTCCATAATCGGCAGGCGCAGTTGATCATCGTCAGCATCGCGCAGCAGCACGAGTGGGCATGCGCACGTCACCGCACCGTCTTGAGCACGCCGGTCACCACTGGTGCATCCAGCCGGCGGGGTGACGCCACCCCGCGGGGAACGTTCGCCGTGCAAGGTCTCGATCGCCACACCACGTTGACGACAAGCGGCGATCGGTCGTACCGGGTGAACTACTGGATTCCGTTCCACCTTGGGGTGTGGGGATTCCACGATGCGTCGTGGCAGACGATGCCGTTCGGCTCGAAGCACTACGTCACGCGCGGTTCACACGGATGTGTCCACATGCCGTCGGCAGCGATTCGGTGGCTATTCCACTGGGTGCGCTACGGCACCCCAGTCCGCATCACCTGACCGTTCGTATGTCACATAGGGGTTGCTATAGCGACCCCTATGTGACATGGAGGTCGCCCTGGCAACCCCTATGTCACATACGAACGGGGTTAGAGGCGCTCGATGATGGTCACGTTGGCCTGGCCGCCGCCTTCGCACATGGTCTGCAGGCCGTAGCGGCCGCCGGTGCGTTCGAGCTCGTGCAGCAACGTCGTCATCAGCCGCGCGCCGGTCGCGCCGAGCGGATGACCGAGCGCGATCGCGCCGCCGTTGACGTTGACCTTGACTGAGGTCGGCGCCGGTTTCCTGCTGCCACGCGAGCACGACGGGCGCGAACGCCTCGTTGATCTCGACCAGGTCGATGTCGTCGAGGCTCATCCCGGTCTTGTCGAGCGCGTACGCGGTCGCGTTGATGGGCGCGGTCAGCATGTAGATCGGGTCGGCGCCGCGCACCGAGAGATGATGGATCCGGGCGCGCGGCGTCAGGTTGTGCTCCTTCAAGCGCGCGCTCGGACACGACCAGGATCGCGGCCGCACCATCGGAGATCTGCGAGGAGACCGCCGCGGTGATGCGGCCGCCCTCCAGCAACCGGCTTGAGCGACTGCATCTTCTCGAGCGTGGTGTCGCGCCGCGGGCCTTCATCGGTCGTCACGTCGCCGTACGCGGCGATCTCCCGGTCGAAGCGACCCTCGTCGATCGCCTGCATCGCGCGACGGTGCGACTCGAGCGCGAACGCCTCCATGTCCTCGCGGCTGATGCCCCACTTGTCGGCGATCAGTTCGGCGCCGTGGAACTGGTTGACCGGTTGGTCGCCGTAGCGCTTGGTCCAGCCGATCGAGCCGCTGAACGGGTCGGGTCGGTCAAGCCCGATCGCCGCCGCGGCGCGGAATGCTGCGCCGATCGGGATCTGGCTCATGTTCTGCACCCCGCCGGCGATGACGACGTCCTGCGTGCCGCTCATCACGCCCTGCGCGGCGAAGTGCAGCGCCTGTTGCGATGAGCCGCATTGCCGGTCGATCGTCGTCCCCGGCACTTCCTCGGGATAGCCGGCGGCGAGCCAGCACGTACGCGCGATGTCGCCGGCCTGCGGGCCGAGAGTGTCGAGGCAGCCGAACACCACGTCCTCGACCGCGCTCGGGATCGATGCCCGAGCGCTCGACGAGTGCCGTCAGCGCGTGAGCGCCGAGATCCGCCGGGTGCGCGGCCGCGAGCCCGCCGTTTCGCTTTCCTACAGGAGTGCGAACCGCGTCGACGATGTAGGCCTCAGGCATGGGCTCAGGTTATCCCAATCTGACGACCCGTCAGATACAGTCCGAGCCGATGGATCTGACCGAGTCCGGCGGCGTTTCGGCGTTCCGCGCCGAGGTTCGGGCGTGGCTCGCTTCCAACGTTCCGTCGCCACCCGCTGCCGTCGCTCGACACGGAGGCCGGATTCGCTGCTCATCGTGAGCTGGGAACGCCGGCTCTTCGACGCCGGCCTGGCAGTCGTGACGTGGCCGGAGGAGTACGGCGGCCGTGATGCCGGCCTGCTCGAGTGGCTGGCCTTCGAAGAGGAGTACTGGGCGGCGGGTGCGCCGGCACGAGTCAGCCAAAATGGGATCTTCCTGCTCGCGCCAACGATGTTCGAGTACGGGACGGCGGCTCAAAAGGATCGGTTCCTGCTTCCGATGGCCACTGCGACGGAGGTCTGGGCGCAAGGCTGGTCGGAGCCTGGCGCCGGCAGCGACCTGGCCGCGTTGCGATCCCGGGCCGACAAGGTCGACGGCGGCTGGCGGCTGAACGGTCAGAAGACCTGGTCGACTCGCGCCGCGTTCGCGGACTGGATGTTCGGCCTGTTTCGCTCAGACCCCGCCTCGACTCGGCATCACGGGCTGAGCTACCTGCTGTTTCCGCTGAACGCTCCGGGCGTGACGGTGCGCCCGATCCGGCAGCTGGATGGCGAGCCAGGCTTCGCCGAGGTTTTCCTCGACGACGTCTTCGTGCCCGATGACGACGTGGCTGGGGGCGGTGTGCTCGGCCAGGTCGGTCAGGGCTGGCAGGTCGCCATGTCGACGACGACGTCGGAGCGAGGGCTGACCCTTCGATCGCCAGGCCGGTTCAGCGCCACCGCGGATCGTCTGGTCGATCTCTACCGCCGAATCGCCACGACGTCACCGGAGATAGCCGCAGCGGCCGCGACCGACGTCGTGCAGGCCTGGATGGACGCGGAGGCCTACCGGCTCTATGTCCTCGGCACGGCGCTGCGGGCGCTTGATGGGCGACCCATCGGCGCGGAGTCCAGTGCCAACAAGCTGTTCTGGTCCGAGCTCGATGTGGCGATCCACTCCGAGTGCGCTGGCGTTGCTGGGCGAGCGCGCGACTCTCACCGGCGCAGCCGGTCGGCGACCTGGCTCGATGGCTATCAGTTCGCCCTGGCGGGGCCGATCTATGCCGGGACCAATGAGGTCCAGCGCAACCTCGTCGCCGAGCGCGTTCTCGGCCTACCGAGGAGGTGAGCGAGTTGCGACTCGAGCCCGACCAGGATGCTGTCGACTTCGGCCTCGGCCTGCGCGAGCTGCTCGCCGATTCGGCCGACTCGGCGGCGCTGCGGCTGGCGTGGGACTCCGACGACGGCCGGATCCCTGGTCTGTGGCAACAACTCGCTGGGCTTGGAGTTGCCCGGCTTGATGATTCCGGCAGCGTTCGGAGGTCTCGGTCTTGATCTTCGATCGGCGTTTCCGGTCCTGCTGGAAGTCGGGTCGGGCCGCGCTGCCCGAACCGCTGGTCGAAACCATGGTCGGAGTCCGCGATACTCGCTGCGGCTGGCGGGTCTCTCGCGCAGCGTTGGTTGCCGGAGGTCGCCAACGGCGACGCGGTTATCGCTGTCGGCGTCGGGCCCGGCGAGCTGATCAGCGCCGCCCGTGGGCGGATCTTCTCGTTGCTGCGCGACGAGGCAGGAGTCGCGCACGCGGTCGAGGCCGGCGGGTGGCACTTCGTGCTCAGAGCCCTCCGTCGACCGAGGCATGCGGCTATCGACCGTCGACTGGCAACCGAGCCGGCGACCCGGATCGACGACGCCGACCTCGACGCAGGATTCGACCTCGCCGCTGTCGCGGTCGCGGCCCAGCTGCTGGGCTTGCCGAGGCCATGCTCGACCGCAGCGTTGCCTACGCCATGCAACGCGAGCAGTTCGGCAGGTGATCGGGTCGTTTCAGGCGATCAAGCATCAGCTCGCCGACGTCTATGTCGGCAACGCTTTCGCGAGGCCGGTTGCCGCTCGCGCCGCGTGGTCGGTCGCTCGAGACCGTCCCACCCGCAGCCGCGATGCCTCGCACGCCAAGCTTGCAGCGAGCATCGGCGGCTGCCCGTGCCGCGCGGACCGCACTACAGGTCCATGCCGGCATTGGCTACACCTACGAGCACGATCTGCACATCTGGATGAAGCGGACGTGGTCGCTCACGACCTTGTGGGGCGGTCTTGCCTGGCACCGTGCGCGCGTCGCCGCGGCCGTGTTGCAAGATCACACTGGTGTTGCACGATCACACTGAGGACGGGAGGTCGCGGTGAGTGCGCCGCTGGCGGGGTTGCGGGTGATCGAATGTTCAATGCTCGGGCCCGCTGCGATCACCAGCGCGCTCGTCGACCTCGGCGCTGAGGTCATCAAGGTCGAGCCACCGGCCGGCGACTACATCCGGTCGATGACCTGGCCGATCGTCGACGGCGTCTCGCTGATGCACCTGCATGTCAACCGGGGTAAGCGCAGCGTGACGCTCGACCTTCGCAGCGACGAAGGCAAGCGCGTCTTCCGCGATCTTGCGGCCACTGCAGACGTCGTCGTAGAGGCAATGCGTCCCGGCGCGCTCGAGCGACTGGGGATTGGTCCGACTACCCTGCGCCCGGACAATCCGCGCCTCATCTTCGCCAGCATCTCCGGCTACGGCGCGACCGGTCCCTACAAGGACTATCCAAGTCACGGCATTGCCTACGACACGTGGGCAGGCATTGTCACGCCAGCGATCGACGACGAGGGCTTCACCTACATCCCGGAGCACGTGAGCATCGGCATCTACGCCGCGCCGTTGTACGGCGCGCTCGCAATCCTCGCCGCCGTCATGCGGGCTCGCGAGACCGGCGAGGGCGCTGACCTCGAGCTTGCGCAATCGGACTGCGCGGCCGCATTCGACTGGTACCGCAGCGAAACCTGGCGCGCTTATGAGCGCCCCGACGCCGAGGTCACCGGCAACGCCTCCGACAGCTATGAGCGCCGCGCGCCGGGCACCGCCGGGATGCGTGAGGGCGTGCGCTATCAGATCTACGCGGCCAGCGATGGTTACGTGCTGTTCATGGCCAGCGAGCAAGCCTTCTGGCGCAACTTCTGCGAGGCGATCGATCGGGCTGACCTGTTTGAGCGCTGGCCCGGGTCGACGTACGCCGACCATGCCCGAGGCAACCGCGAGCTGCAGGCCGAGCTACGCGACATCTTCGCGACCCGTAGCGCGGCGGAGTGGGTGGAGTTCGGCGGCCGCGTCAACACGCCGATCGCACCGGTTAACACGCCGAAGTCGCTGGCGGCTGACCCGCAGTTCCTCGATCGGTTCGACTGGCTCCCGACCGAAGCGCTAGGTGCCGATCAGCTCGGCTTTCCGGTGAAGTTCGTCGGCGAAGCGCTGCCGCTGCCGCAGCGAGCGCCGACGCCCGGTCAGGACACTGACGACGTGCTTCGTGATGTCTGCCACTACGACGACGCGACCGTGCAAGAACTGCGTGACACCGGGGCGTTCGGATGACGATCGCCGGCACAATTCCGGCGTTGGTGCAGGCGGCCGCCGCAGCGTATGGCGACCGTGAGGCGGTCGCCGACGGAGACCGACGGGTGAGTTTTGCCGAGCTCGCTGCGCTCACGCGGCGAGGCGCTGCCGATTGCATTCGTCGCGGAGTCCAGCCCGGTGACCGCGTGGGCATCTGGGCGCCTAACACCCTGGACTGGGTGGTGGCCGCACTCGGGGCGTTGTCGGCGGGCGCCGCCCTGGTGCCGCTGAACACCCGGTTCAAAGCTGCCGAGGCCGAATGGATCCTTGACCGCAGCGGCGCGGCGCTGACGTTTGTCTCGCCACCGTTCCTTGGCAACGACTACCAGAGCATGCTGGCCGGGCGAGCCGGTGTTGTTGTCCTGGATGACTCGCTATGGCGAGCCGACGGCGACGATGACGCCGTCGACGAGCGCCTTGCCGGGATCTCAGCGGATGGAATCAGCGACGTCATCTTCACCTCCGGCACGACTGGGCGCCCGAAGGGTGTGGTGACCACCCATGCGCAGACGCTTCGGGTGTTCGACACCTGGGCGGACATCGTCGGGCTGCGCGCCGGTGATCGCTACCTGGTGGTCAACCCGTTCTTCCACACCTTTGGCTACAAGGCCGGCATCATCGCCTGCCTGTTGCGGGGCGCGACGGTCGTGCCGCAGCCGGTGTTCGACGTGCCGGTCGTGCTCGACGGGATCGAGCGGGAGCGCATCACCGTGCTGCCAGGGCCACCGACGCTCTACCAGTCGATCCTCGACTCGCCTGACCGGTCCTCTCGGGACCTCAGCTCGCTCCGGCTGATCGTGACCGGGGCGGCGATCGTGCCAGTGGCGCTGATCGAACGGCTGCGCGATGAGCTGCGGGTCGAGACCGTGCTCACCGCCTACGGCCTGACCGAAGCGACCGGCACCGTCACGATGTGCCGCCGCGGCGACGACCCGCTCACCATCGCGACGACGTCCGGAAGGGCGATCCCGGACACTGAGGTGCGCGCTGTCGACCGGGCCGGCAAGCCGCTGGTGGCCGGTGAGCCGGGCGAGATCATGGTGCGCGGCTACAACGTCATGGCCGGTTATTTCGACGATCCGGTGGCGACCGCGGAGACGATCGACTCGGAGGGCTGGCTGCACACCGGCGACATCGGCGTGATTGACGAGCACGGCAACGTCAGGATCACGGATCGACTCAAGGACATGTTCGTCGTCGGCGGGTTCAACTCCTACCCAGCGGAGATCGAGCAGCAGCTGGCGAGCCATCCCGGGATCGCCGACTGCGCCGTCGTCGGAGTGCCAGACGAACGCCTCGGTGAGGTGGGCAAGGCCTATGTCGTTGCCCTGCCAGGAGTCACCCTTGACCCGGCGGAGATTGTGGCCTGGTGCCGCGAGCGGATGGCCAACTACAAGGCACCACGTACGGTCGATGTTGTGGATCTTCTGCCGCGCAACGCTTCGGGCAAGGTGCTGAAGTACGAGCTGCGCACGTCCGGGGCGACGGCGACATGACGCCGCCGATCGACATGGGCCGATTCCGGACGGTTCTCGGGCACTTCCCGACCGGAGTCGCGGTCATCACCGGGATTGATGCAGACGGTCAGCCCGCCGGCATGGCGATCGGGTCGTTCACGTCGGTTTCGCTCGACCCGCCACTCGTGGCGTTCATGCCCGACAAGAGCTCGAGCAGTTGGCCGAGGTTTCGCGATTCGGGCCATTTTTGTGTCAACATCCTCGGCTCGGACCAGGAGACGGTGTGCCGCACCTTCGCGGTCAGTGGCGGCGACAAGTTCGCCGAGCTGCCATGGCATCCGGCCGGTTCGGGATCGCCGATCCTTGATGGCGTCCTCGCGTGGATCGACTGTGACATCGACGTCGTCCACGAAGCGGGCGACCACTTCATCGTGATCGGTGCGGTGCGCGAGCTCGAGGTCGGATCGACCGCGCTGCCGTTGGTGTTCTTCCAGGGCGGCTACGGCCGGTTCTCCTCGCTCTCGCTGGCCGCCTGGGAAAGCGACCTGGTGTTGCAGATGCGCTCGGCCGATCTGGCGCGCTCGCACATGGAGTCACTTGCCGAGGAGCTTGAGGTCGAGTGCGTCGCCAGCGCGGTCGTCGGGTCGGACATGGTGCTTGTCGCTCGCGCCGGCCGGCTGCCCACCCAGGCTTTGCCGACCGCGGTCGGGCAGCGCATCCCGTTCGAGCCGCCGATGGGGACGGCCTTCGTCGCATGGGCACCGCAGTCCGCACGCGCCGCGTGGTTTGACCGGCTCGGCCGTGAGGCGAATGCCGAGACCCGTGCCGAGCTCGAGCGGACACTGGTCGAGGTGCGAAAAGCCGGCTACTCGGTTGCCCGCGGGCATCGCTGGCATTCCGAAGCCGCGCAGGTGCTCTCGCGCGAGGATCCCGACCTGCATCGAGACGAGACGGCGCAGGAGATGCACCGGCTGATCCGCTCGCTGCCGCCTGACTACGAGTCGCCACAGATCGACGCGGACGACGTGCGTACCGTGTCGACGCCGGTCTTCGGCCCGCACGGGGTCGTCGTCCTCGTGCTTTCGGTCACCGTCGCGGGCCGCCGCTCGTTCGCCGCCGACCTGACCTGGACGGTCGAGCGGCTCCGCAGCGCGGCCGCCGCCATCACCGAGGCGCTCGACGGCGCACCACCCGAAGGAGACAACGAGTGAACGGCACCGGGGTTGACATTGCCGCACTGTTTTTGCGCGCCGCGCTCGGCATCACGATGGTCGCGCACGGCTGGAACCATGCATTCCGCGGCGGCAAGCTGCCGGGCACGGCGAGGTGGTTTGAATCGATCGGCATCCGTCCTGGCAAGGTGCACGCACTGCTCGCCACGGTCACCGAGCTCGGCAGCGGGGTCCTGCTGCTGCTCGGTCTGCTGACCCCACTTGCCGCAGCGGGAGTCGTGGGCACGATGCTCGTCGCGCTGATCGCCAACCACCTCCGCAACGGCTTCTTCATCTTCCGGCCGGGCGAGGGCTATGAGTACGTGTTGTTCATCGTGCTCAGCGGGTTCGCCATCGGTGCGCTCGGCGCGGGCAAGATCTCACTCGATCATGCCTTCTCGCTCCATCTGGACGGCTGGCTGTACGGCGGCAAGGGCCTGGCAATCACCGCGGTGGGTGCGGTCGGTGCGCTGCTCCTGCTCGCCAGCTGCTGGCGGCCGCCGAAGACATCAGACGAAGCCTGACGACGCCAAGCCAGCTTGAAGACCATGCCCAGCCGCGACCGTCGGCGCAGCCTGAGACAGACATAACGTTATGACATATAATGCAACTCATCGCGGCCGGCGTAGGTGCGGTGTCAATCACGAGGCAGGAGCGTCCTGATGGAGTTCGGGCTGTTCATCCAGAACTACGTGCCCAACAGCCGGCGAGAGGCCGATCCGCAGGCCGAGCACCACGCGATCTTCGAAGACATCGACGCAGTGGTCGCGGCTGACAAGGCGGGTTTCAAGTTTGTGTGGATCACCGAGCACCATTTCCTCGATGAGTACTCCCACCTCTCCGCCAACGACGTCGTCGCCGGCTACCTCGCGGCAAAGACCGAACGCATCCACATCGGTTCAGGCATCTTCAACCCACTTCCGCAGGTCAACCATCCCGCGAAGCTTGCCGAGCGAGTCAACTACCTCGATCAGCTGACCCACGGGCGATTCGAGTTCGGCACTGGCCGGGGTGCGGGAAGTCACGAGATCCTCGGTTTCCTCAACCACATCGGCGTGACTGACACCAACGTGACCAAGGAGATCTGGGAAGACGTCATCCGGGAGTTCCCGAAGATGTTCACGCAGGACACCTACGAGGGTTACCAGGGCAAGTACTGGTCGCTCCCGCCCCGCAAGATCCTGCCGCGCCCGTTCACCAAGGGGCATGCCCCGATGTGGTACGCCGCCGGCAACCCGCCGTCGTATGAGATGGCGGGCCGGATGGGCCTCGGCGTGCTCGGGTTCTCCCTCGACCGCTGGGACCGAGTCGAGAAGCTGCGTGCGTCCTACAAGAACGGCATCGCCAACGCCGAGCCGATCGGCGCGTTCGTCAACGACAACATCATGTCGTGCATCGCCGCCTACGTGGATGAAGACAGCCAGAAGGCCAAGCAGTCATACGTCAACGCCAAGCCGAACTACCTGGTCTCCAACGTCTACCGCTATCACGACACCTTCCCGGCTCCGGACTGGATGCCGAAGTGGCCCGAGACGCTGCCGGAGCCTACGCTCGAGGTCGCGGAGCTGGCCTCGAAATTCGGCGGCATCGTGCTCGGTGACCCCGACGACGCGTTGATCCAGTGCAAGCGCTGGGAAGAGAGCGGTATCGATCAGCTGGTGTTCGGCATTGGCCCCGCGCCGATCGCGGAGACCATCAAGACGATCGAGCTGCTCGGCAAGTACGTCATCCCGAAGATCGATACCGACCCGGTGGTCTCAACCACTCGCTATCGGGAGCAAGCCGCCGCGTAACGCAACGTCACGCAACAGGACGAACTGACCCGGGCGGCTCACGCTCGCGAGTCGACGACGACCCGCTTCGGGTCGAGCCGGATGACCCTTGGCGGGTCGGAGCGGTCGCCACGCCGCCAGCGCATCGCCGGTCGTTCGACGAAGAACCAGGATGCGGCCGCGAGCGGGACGGTCCCGAGAATCGACACCAAGATGAACACCGCTTGGGAGCCAAAGGTGAAATAGCGGACAAGCTGCTCTACCGGATAGCCGTACATGTAGATGCCGTACGAGATGTCGTTGCGGCGCCCGATCGCGATGGGGACCACCGCGCCGAGGTAGAGCAGAACGTAAGTCAACGGCAACGCGCACAGGACAACGAACCGAATGCCAGCAAGCGGTAGCACGACCAGCGCGCCGGTGCACAGCCCAGCAAGCCACCAGGTGCACGGAATCCATTCGCGCAGTTGATAAATAACCGTGCCAGCGAGGAAGAACGGCAGCAGGCGCACCATGTTTGCGTGAATGCCGACGTGGTTGACGTGCGCGTTCTGGATGCTCACTGCGGTCACCGCGGCGAGCGCGAAGATCGCGAGCGCGGGCTGCCGCCGGAAGGCGATCCAACTAGCGAGCAGGCCGACGATGAGGTAGCAGAAGAACTCGTAGAACAGCGTCCACAACGTGCCCGCCCAGGCGCCGTTGCCGCCGGGAGTGTCCGCGACTGAGGTCACATGCATCCGCAGCCCGAGGTTGCTCAGCACGTAGGAGACCGGCGTGTGCGGCGTCGAGACGTAGCCGTGCAAGCTGTGGTGGTCGTGGATGTAGCCGATCGGCGCGAAGATGATGACCACGCTGAGTAAGCAGACAACGAAGCCCGGATAGATGCGGAGGACGCGTCGTTTCAGATAGGACAGCAGGGTGTTGTTGAGCCGGCTGCCGGTGATGAGATAGCCGCTCAGCACGAAAAACGCATCGACGGCCCAGCCGCCGGGAGCGAACCCGCCGTGACTGGGAGTACGACCGTACTGCCCGATCGGCCATGAGTGCGACACGATCACAGTCGCCGCAAGAACGAGCCGAATCGCGTTGAGACTGTTCGCTCGAGGATCGAGGCGGCTGGCGAGCGGTGTGCGCCGGGAATCGGCGATCATCGGACCCCCAGTTCCGATCGGCCGTGCGTCGTCCTGCCGCGCAAGCGTACCTATCAGCCCGCGGTCATGCCGCCGTCACTCGAAACCACCGTGCCATGGATGTTCTTCGCCTCATCCGAGGCAAGGAAAGCGAACAGTGACGAGATGTCTGCCGGCGTTGCGAGGCCCCGCGCACCCGAATAGCGCATCACCAGGTCCCAGTCGACATCGGCGGGCATCTGGTATTCGCGCGTTAGCCCGGTGTCGACTCCGCCGGGCGCGATCGCCACGACGCGCAGCGGCGTCTTGAGGTATTCCATTGCAAGGGCGCGGGTCAGCTGGACGACCGCGCCCTTCGTCATGCAGTAGACGACGGTGTAGGCCTGCCCGACGAGGCCGGCGTTCGAGGCGACATTGATGATCACGCCGCCGTCGTGCACCAGGTGTGGCAGCGAGGCTTGCGCCATGAAGAAGTAGCCGTCGACGTTGACGGCCATCATCTGCCGATATGCTGCCTCGCTGACTTCGCCGACGTGCTCTCCGCGGGCGATTCCGGCGATGTTGCCGAGGATGTCGAGTCGACCGAACCGAGCGACGGCATCGTCGATCGCGTCACGGCATTCACTGGCGTTGCCGAGGTCGCAGCGACGGACTTTGACCTCACCTTCAGCAAGGGCCAGCGTGCGGTCCAGCGCAACCGCATCGATGTCGACTCCGAGCACTCGGGCACCTTCGGCGGCGAGCCGCAATGCGACTGACTGTCCGATGCCCGAGCCGGCGCCGGTCACCACGGCGGCGCGACCGGCGAACCGGTTCATCGGCTCTTGCCGAGCCGAGAAAGGTAGTCCTCGTTGTCGCGCGGCGCGATGAACAGACCCTCTGCCTCTGCCAGCAGCACACCATCGAGCGAGCAGGTGCCGCGGATCAACCGCTTGCGTCCGGTGATGCGCTCGATCCAGCCACGGAGCGCAAGCTCGCGGTTGAGCGGGGTCGGCGCGCGGTAGTCGACCTTGAGGTACGCGGTAAACCCCGGCGCCATCTGCACGAAACCAAGGAGCTCGTCGAACATCGCCGCGACCCAGCCGCCGTGGCAATGACCCGGTGGCCCTTCGTACGCCGGTCCGAAGGTGATCTCGCCTTCGATGTGGTGCTCGCCATTCGGCTCGCCGACGACGTGCATCATCAACGGCGGCGCGATCGGGTTGCTTGGCCCGCTCACCGGGCTGAACCGGACGAAGTCACGGGGAAGTAGCCCGGCCTCGCTGACCTCCCAGGAGCGCGATCGCTCGGGCAGGGTATCGAGCTGATCGGCGAACGCCTCGGCCACCACAGCCGCGCGCCGCAGCTGCTCGGCTGGCGGGCGGACGACCGCAAGCCGGGCAATAATCTTGCGCAGCGCGTCCGCCAGCTGCCGTGAAGCCAGCGCAGTTTCTCCAGCTGACGCAGTGTCTATGGCTGACGCAGTGCCTATGGCTGACGCAGTGTCTGTAGCTGGCGCAGTGTCTGTAGCTGGCGCAGTGTCGTCGTCCACGACCGTCCCTTCAGTCCTTGAAGTCCGGCGCCCGCTGCTCGCGGCGGGCGCTGACCGCTTCCTCGAAGTTGCGAGTCGTCAACCGCACAAACAGCTGCGCCAGCCCTTCATGATCCATGTGGGCCGGCAGGCTTGCGGCGTCGAGGCTGGCGTTGAGCATCCGCTTCGTCAGCTCGACGCCGGCCCGGCTGAAGTCGGCGATCCGACCCGCAACGGTGTAGCAGCGCTCGAGCAGATCCGCCGTATCGACCGCGTGGGAGATCAAACCGATGCGTTCGGCCTCGTCGGCGGCGACGTCTCGGCCGGTGAGCATGATGTCGGCCGCACGCGCCGATCCGATCGCTCGCGGCAGCAGATAGCTGATGCCGAGCTCACTGGCAGTCAGCCCGTTGTTGATGCCCGCGGCGCGGAAGTAGGCGGTGGTCGCAGCAAGGCGAAGGTCACATGCGAGCGCGAGACAGAAGCCGCCGCCGATCGCAGGCCCGTTGACCGCGGCGATGACGGGCTGGTGCATGCCTCGGACCGTGAGTATGACCTTCTCCAGCAGCTCCATGGAGCGCATCGCGATCGTCGGTAAGGTCAAGCCGTCGATGTGCGGGACTCGACCGGGGTCCTCGAGGTCCGCACCCGAGCAGAATCCGTTGCCGGCGCCGGTCAGGACAACGACGCGAACGGCGTTGTCACGGCTGACCTCCTCGAGCGATTCGCGCAGCGGCAGCATGACATCGAAGGCCATGGAGTTCATTCGGTCTGGCCGGTTGAGTGTCACAAGCGCGACGTGTGGTCGAGGTTGCTCGACCTGCACGAAGTCGCTCACTGTGCACCAAGTGAGGTGTCGGCGAGCCCGGTGATCGTGTAGCTGCGGATTTGGTTACGCACGCTGAACCGCCAACCCTCAGCGGTGCGCACCAGGTCATCCTCGTACCAAAGGCCGATCAGCCAGACCGAGGTCGTGCCATCGGATCTCGTCGAGATCATGGGGTTGTTGCACGACGTGCGTGCGTGAGCGGCGTCTTCGTCGAGGTCGATGAGAGGCAGCCCCATCATGTGTTGACTGCGGGTGAACAGCGGCAGCGAGGCCGCCAGGAAGGCCTTGATCTCGGTGAGGCTGCCGACCGGACCGTTGAAGGTCGTGAAGTCGATCCGGGCATCCGGCGTGAACAATGCGTCGAGAGCGTCAAAGTCACGGCTGTCGATGATGACGGCGTAGCGGGCGATCAGGTCCTGGATCGCGAGCCGGTCCGCGATCTCCCTGTCGCTGAATCCCGCCGATGACGTCATGACGACGTGCGGTGTGTCTCCGCGACCGCCTTGGCCCATTTGTAGTCGGCCTTGCCTGCCGGAGTGCGTTCGACTGCCGGCACGGTGACGATCTCCCTGGGCAACTTGTAGCTGGCGAGGACGCCGCTGGCGTGGGTGCGCAGCGACTCAAGGTCCGGGGTGGCACCCGGCGCAGCGGCGACAACCGCCACGACGCGTTGGCCCCACCGCTCGTCGGGCAGTCCGACGACGATCACATCGGCGACGTCGGGCGAGGTCATCAATGCGGTCTCGACCTCCTCCGGGTAAACCTTCTCGCCGCCGGTGTTGATCGACGTCGAGCCCCGGCCGAGCAGGACGACGGTGCCATCCGCGTCGACCGTGGCATTGTCACCAGGCAGAACCCAACGTTCGCCATCGACTTCGAGAAAGGTCGCCCTGGTCTTGGCCTCGTCCTTGTAATAGCCGATTGGCACCCGCCCCTTGCGGGCGAGCCGACCGACCTCGCCCGAGCCAGGCGTGACCGGGCGGTCATCGTCGCCGAGCACCTGGGTTTGGGCGTTGACAGTGAACCGCGGCGACGTCGAGGTGTCGCCACTGGCATGCAGCTTGCTCCCAAGAATCCCGGTCTCAGACGAACCGAAGCCGTCGACGACCATAATCGTGGGGATGAGCTCGGCGAGCCTCGCCTTCGCCGCGTTGGACAGCACCGCGCCGCCCGAGCCGATGACGATCAGCGAGGAGACGTCGTACGCCGTGCCGGCTGCATTGGCATCGCGCACGGCGTCGGCGAGTGGTTGCGCCATCGCATCACCCACGATGGTGAGGATGTTGACACCTTCCGCGGCGACTAGTGTCCAGATGGCGTCCGCATCGAACTTTCCGGGTGGCGGGAACACGATCCGGCCGCCGGCAAACATCGAGTGGAAGACCCCCCATTGCGCGCTCACGTGCATCAGTGGCGGCGTGGTCAGGATCGTGCCGCCAATCTCCGGCATGCGCTCGAGCAACTCCTCGGGAGAGGAGATGTAGTTGCCAGACTGGAAGACGTCGCCGCCACCCATCGCCGCGAAGAAGATGTCTTCTTGCCGCCACACGACGCCCTTCGGCAGCCCGGTCGTGCCGCCGGTGTAAGCGATGTAGCGATCGTCGCCGGATCGGCTCGCACCATCTGGTCGCTCGGTGGATGCCGAAGCAAGCGCGGTGTCGTAGTCGATGGCAGTCGCCGGCGGATCGTCGGCGGGGCTGTCATCGGTGTCGTCCTCGACCTCGATCAGGTGCCGCACCGTGCTCGCGCCGGATGCAGCGGCAGCGACCCGAGAGCGGAACTGACGGTGATAGATGACGGCCACGAGATCGGCGTCGTCGTAGAGGTGGCGCAGCTCGCCTTCGACATAGCGGAAGTTGATGTTGACCGGCACCGCAGAAAGCTTGAACGCCGCGAGCATTCCCTCGAGGTATTCCGATCCGTTGAGCAGCTGCAAACCGACATGGTCGCCGGCGGCGACGCCTAGGCCCACGAGGGCATCGGCAAGTGCGTTGGCACGGTCGTCGAGTTGTCGGTACGTCAGCCGCCGCCTCGGCGAGACAATGACCTCTCGCTCCGGGGCAGCGTCAACGACGCGTTCGAACAAATCGGCAAGATTGAAGCCAGGCACCCGGCGAATATATGACGCCCCGTCAGATTCCGCTGGCGGTGCCGCTGATCAGCAGCCAGGGACCTTCTTGCCGGCTGCGCCGAGGTCGACAAGCGTGCAGAAGGTGACCTGGGTGACCTTCCACACGCCGGCATCGAGAATGGCCTGACCGTTGGCGTTCGGGAGCAAGACCTTCCCGTTGCCATACAGGTTGTAGATGATCGTTGCGGTCGTCGGGCTCGGGAACGTGATCTTGGTGACCTTGGCCGACTCCTTCGTGCCCGCCTTCTTGGCGATCTTCGCAGCGAACCTCACTGCTGGGCCGAGGTTGGCGCCGTTCTGCAGCAGGCTCACTGCCTTGGAGTGCGGCGTCGCGCTTTTGAAGAAGGTGGCCCAGTTGGCCTTGATCTGCTTCTTTGCGGCGGCGATGCCGGCGGCACCGACAGCGCCAACCGGTGCCGAAGACGTTGTCGTCGCAGGTGTCGTTGGCGGTGAGGTTGCAGTGCCGCCCCCGCCGCTGCTGCTCGAGCTACACCCTGCGACGAGGAAGACGATGGCCAGTCCAAGCGCGATCGGGAGCTTCTTCATGCCCTGACCGTACCGTATCTGACGGGTCGTCACATAATGGTCCGACGGGTCGTCACGTCACGATTCGCCCGGGTCCGGTGAAGGGATGGGAATGACGAATTTCGATCAGCTCCTCATCGGCGGCGAGTGGGTCGCGCCGTCCTCAGACAAGCGTTTTGAGGTGCACTCGCCCGCGACTTTAGAACTTGTCGGAACCACACCGGAGGGAGTCGAGGCCGACATCGACGCGGCCGTCGCAGCCGCCAGGCGAGCGTTCGATCACGGCCCCTGGCCCACGACCGCCCCGGTTGACCGGGCGAAGGTGATCGCGCGGTTCGGCGAGTTGTTGACCGAGCGACTGCCGGAGTTCAAGTCGGTGCTGACCGAGGAGATGGGTGCTCCTGGCGCGACCGTCGAGATGATGATGTACACCCCCGCCTCAGCGGTGCTTGGCGTCTACAACGACCTTGCGACGACGTTTCCCTGGGAAGAGACCCGCAACGGTCTGTTCGGTCAGAGCGTGGTGCGGCGTGAGTCGGTTGGTGTTGTCGCCGCGATCATCCCGTGGAATGTGCCGCTGTTCATCGCCATCAACAAGCTCGTGCCTGCCCTGCTCGCCGGATGCACGGTGATCCTCAAGCCGGCGCCGGAGACTCCGATCGACGCACTGATGCTTGGTGCGTTGTTCGTCGAGGCCGGGCTGCCCGAGGGTGTCCTTTCGGTCGTGCCAGCGGATCGGGCGGTCAGTGAATATCTCGTCACGCATCCAGGGGTCGACAAGGTGTCGTTCACCGGCTCGACGGCGGCGGGTCGTCGGGTCGGCTCGCTCGCGACCGAGCGGCTGAAGCGAGTGTCGCTCGAGCTGGGTGGCAAATCCGCGGCAATCGTGCTCGACGATGTCGACCTCGCGGCGAGTGCGTTCATGATCGCGTTCTCCGGGCTGATGAACAGCGGTCAAGCTTGCGTTGCACAGACACGGATCCTCGCGCCGCGATCCCGGTACGACGAGATCACTGAGGCCATCGTCGAGGCCGCCAAGATGCTCACTGTCGGCGATCCGCTCGACCCGACGACTCAGCTCGGTCCGCTCGTCGCCGAGCGACAGCGCGACCGGGTGGAGGGCTACATCAGCAAAGGCAAGGCTGAAGGCGCTCGTGCCATCCTCGATGGGACCCGGCCGGCCGGCCTTGACGTCGGCTGGTATGTCGGGCCGACTGTTTTCGCCGACGTCAACAACGACATGACGATCGCCCGGGAGGAGATCTTCGGGCCGGTGTTGTCGATCATTCCGTACGAGACCGAAGCAGAGGCGCTCGCGATCGCCAACGACAGCGACTACGGCCTGGCTGGGTCGGTGTGGACCGCCGACATCGATCACGGTTTTGAGATTGCGACGAAAGTCCGCACCGGCACGTACGGCATCAACTGGTACGCCTTCGACATGGGCTCGCCGTTCGGCGGCTTCAAGAGCTCAGGTGTCGGCCGTGAGGACGGGCCGGAAGGCCTGGCCGCGTTCTGCGAGCTCAAGTCGATCCTGATGCCGCTTGGCTACACCGGGTAGCCGGCGGACAAGCGCGGCTCAGAACCGCGCTGACAGCCCGCCGTCGACGGTGATGGTCTGGCCGGTGAGGTAGGTGTTGGCGTCGCTGCACAGGAACGCGACGTGCTTTGCGATCTCGACCGGCTCCGCGGCGCGACGAATCGGCACCTTTCCGTGTCCAACGTAGATCGACTGGAACCACTCGCTGTCGAGCTCGTTGACCCCGTCGACGATCGACATTGCGGTGTTGACGAAGCCGGGTGCAATCGCGTTCGCGAGCACGCCACTGTCCGCTAGCTCGATCGCGACAGTTCGGGTCGCCGCTTCCAAACCGCCCTTCGACACGTCGTAGGCCAAGGACAGCGGCTCGCTCAGCTGGCCGTGAATGCTGGTGATGTTGAGGATGCGGCCATAGCCGGACTCAGCCATCGCCGCGCCGAACCGGCTCATCAGGAAGACTGGGGTGTGGAGGTTGACCTGCAGGGTTCGGTCGTAGGTCGGCCGGCTCAGGTTCTGGACCGACTCGGGGTATGACACTCCGGCGCAACTCACCAGGATGTCGACCTTGCCAAGCCGGGCGGTTGCTTCGGTGATGACGGTCTCGACCGCTGTGCTGTCCGCGAGGTCAGCGACCAAGACCGGAGCAGGACCGGCTTCGACGAGGTCAACGCCGAGGACGTTGGCGCCTTGGGCGATGAACTCAGCGGCGATCGCGCCGCCGATGCCGCCGCCGGCGCCCGTGACGAGTGCGGTGCGGCCGGTCAGAAGACTACTCATGGCGGGCACAATACCGCGCCTGGGGCAGGTGGGGTGAGTGGGGTGGAAACGGTTCTGTCCGGTCGTTGACTCGCCGGCTGTTCTTAGGGTAGGAACGCCACCAGGCTCGCCTGGAAATGATTCCCATTTCAACTGGAGGTAGACGGCATGGCGGGACGCGTCGTCGCCTCCGATCTGTATTTCCCAGAGAGCCTGCGATGGCATGGCGGGTCGCTGTGGTTCACCGACCAGTACGGCGGCACGATCTGCCGGATTGACGACTCGGGCTGCAAGATCATGGCGCGGGTGCCCGGGCGGCCCGGCGGTCTCGGCTGGACTCGCGACGGCACGTTGCTGGTCGTCGCGATGGAGCGGCGGTGGATCATGTCGCTCGCGCCCGGCGGCGCGTTGGCGCTTTATGCCGACCTGAGTGAGCTCATGCCGGCATACGCCAACGACATGTTGGTTGACTCGATCGGGCGCGCCTATGTCGGCAACTACGGCTTCGACTACGAAGGGGGAGAGGCGCAGGCCTCAACTCATCTGGTCCGCGTCGACCCCGACGGCTACCGCCGGGTCGAAAGCCCGGAGCTGATGTTTCCCAACGGTGCGGTGCTCATCCACTCCGGTGGGACGCTGGTCGTGGCCGAGACGTTCGGTGATCGCCTGACGTCGATGACGGTCGCGGGTGACGGGCATCTGCATGATCCAGAGGTGCTGGTCGAGCTGCCGAAGGGTTCAGGGCCGGACGGCATTGCGGTCGATGGCGAAGGGCGCATCTGGGTCGCGTGCGCATTCACCAGCCAAGTGTTGGCGGTGACTCGTGACGGCGACGTCGTTGCGCAGATCGATATTCCGGGTGAGGGTGTCTATTGCGCCGAGGTTGGCGGACCTGACGGCAGGACGCTGTTCCTGGCGATTGCCTCGCTTGATGAGAGCGTGGCCGCGCGCACCCCGACCGGCCGCATTGAGGCCTTCGACCTCTAATACATGAGCTGGCCACCTGTGACGTTGAGGGTCGCGCCGGTGATGTAACGCGCGTCCTCGCCGAGCAAAAACGACACGGTAGAGGCGAGCTCCTCGGCGGCTGCCATTCGCCCGAGTGGCACCATTGCTCTGAAATCCTCGATCTGGCCTTCGCTCAGGCCGCCGAGCATCATCTCGGTCTCGACAAACCCCGGCGCCACTGTGTTGATCCGGATCGCGTGCGGCGCGAAGGTTCGGGCAAGCCCGCGTGACATCGACACAACGCCGCCCTTAGTTGCGGCGTACACCACCGCGCCGCCGAATCCGCCGGTGTTCCATGCCTGCGAGGTGAAGTTGACGATCGCACCGCCCTTGCCTTGCTCGACGAGTGCGTTCGCGACCGTGCGGTTGAGGAAGAAGGTCGCCTTCAGGTTGACGTCGACCTGCAAGTCCCAGTCGTCCTCCGTCACCTCATTCACGCTGCTCCGACGCCGAAGCACTGCGGCGAGATGCGCCATCCCGGCGAACCGGTCTGCAGCCTGAACGGCTGTGTTCACCAGCGCGTCGTGGCCCGCCAGGTCACGAAGATCGGTGGGCCAGGCCCGATGCCCATCGCCGGGCAGTGACGAGACGACGGCGACGAGCTGATCGGCATTGACGTCGACCCCGACGATCAGCGCGCCGTCATCTGCCAGCCGGCGGGCGGTCGCCGCGCCGATTCCGGCGGCTGCGCCGGTGACGATGATGCTGACTCGTTCGGTCGGAAGTTGCGTGTCCATCGGTCTCCTTGGTTGGCGACGGGCGGTGAGAGCGGTCAGAGCTCGAGCGACACGATCCTGCCGGTCGGGTGAGCTGCCGCCTCGGCCTCGTCGAGTGGCGCCAGGGCGATGAAAAGCGTCTCGTCGTCTGCACCGATCGCGCAGCACGTGACCGTAACGCCCGGGATCAGGACCTCGTCGTCGATCCGACCATCCGGCGTGATCGCGACTGCTCGCCCGCCGTACGCGCATGGCACCCAGATGCGGCCAGACGACTCCACCGCAAGACCGTCCGGCCCAGACCCGGGCGGCAGCTCGGCGATCGTCCGTGGATCGGACAACGAGCCGTCGGCCTCGATCGTGAGCGCAGTGACCCGGTCGGCGAATGTCTCAGCGACGACGAGCGTCCGCTCATCGTCGATCAGCACGCAACCGTTGGGAAATATCACCTCCGGTGCCTCAACGTGAATCGAGCGGTCGGGGTCGACCCGGACCAGGTGGGTTGCCTCGATCGCCGCGCCCGCGTCGACGTCGTAGCCGTAGTTGCCGACATAGGCCCGGCCCGCGCCGTCGACGACCATGTCGTTGGCGAGCTGTGGGCAGACGTCACTCAGGTCCGCATATACCGCCGGCTCGCCACCGGGCGATGACGGACAAGATCGACTTCTGCTCCATCGAGACCACGAGCAGCGTGCCGTCGGGCAACCAGCCAAGGCCGCTCGGCATGCCGGGCACACGCACGACGACCTCAATGCCCGCACCGTCGAGGCGAGAGACGGTGTGACCGAAGACGTCGGAGAACCACAAGGCTCCATCGCGCCAGCGCAGTGCTTCCGGAAAGTAAAGGTCCGGGGCGACCGTGGTGTGATTGGCGAAGTCGAGCACGGTCAATACCGAACGAGGGTTCGCGCCGCCTCGATGATCGCGTCGGTGTCAGGCAGCCACGCGTGCTCGAGGTTCTCCGCGTACGGGATTGGTGTCGCCGGCGACGCGAGCAAGCTCGGTGGCGCATCGAAAAGCTCGAAGTGCGCTGTCGTCATCCGCGAGATCAACGATGCCCCCCAACCGCCGTCGGCAGGTCCCTCCTGCACGACGAGCAGGCGTGACGTCGACTCGAGTGAGCTGACGACAGCGGCATCGTCAAACGGCACGAGGCAACGCGGATCGATCACGGTGGCGTTGACGCCCTCATCGGATAGTCGGGCCGCGGCCTCGACCGCGCGATGTCGCATCTGTTGAGTCGCCACGATCGTGAGGTCCTCACCCTCGGTGAGAACGGCAGCCTCGCCGAGTGGCACGAACTCCCGCGTCTCGGGGATCGTTCCCTTGAGGCCAAACAGGTTCTTGTGCTCGAAGATCAACACCGGGTTGTCGTCGTCGACTGCAGACTGCATGAGCCCGAACAAGTCCTCGACCGTCGCCGGCACCGCGATCTTCAGGCCAGGGATGTTGAGGAACCAGTTCTCGGCGGGCTGAGAGTGCTGGGCACCGAACCCGCCGCCGGCGCCGTTGCTGAGCCTGATCGTCACTGCGAGCGTTCCCTGCCCGCCGGTCATGTAACGATGCTTCGCGAGCTGGTTGGCGAGCTGGTCGTAGGCCACGCCGGCGAAGTCGGCGAACATCAACTCGGCGATCGGGCGTAACCCGCACAACGCGGCTCCGATCGCGGTGCCGATGATGGCCTGCTCAGAAATCGGGGTGTCGCGCACCCGCATCGGCCCGAATTGCTCAAGCAGGCCAACCGTCGTCTTGAAGGCGCCGCCCGCGGCAGCGACGTCCTCCCCGAAGAAGACGACTTTCGGGTCGCTCGCGAGTGCGGCGGCAACTGACTCGCCAACTGCTTGCCGGTAGGTGACGTCGCGGCTCATGCGAACACATCCGTTGTGAGTGCGGACAGCGGCGGCTCGGGGCTTGCGAGCGCGCGATCCATGGCTTCGCTGACCTCTCGGTCGACCGCTTCTGTGCTTTGCGTGTCATCGGACTCGCTCACCAGACCTTGGCTGATGAGCGCGTCGCGCAGTTGCACGATGGGATCTCGGGTCAGCCAGTCATCGAGCTCGCCCGCAGGTCGGTATGTCGCCTGGTCACTCCGTGAATGTCCGTGATGGCGGTAGGTGTTGGCCTCGAGCAGCACCGGGCCGTCGCCGCGGCGGGCATGGCCGATGGCCCACTCGGCTGCGGCCTGCACGGTGATCACGTCGTTGCCATCGATCCGCGCGCCGGGCATGCCGTACGCGGCGGCACGGTCTGCGAGCACGGTGATGCCAGTCGTGGCCGCCACGGCGCTGTATTCGCCGTACTGGTTGTTTTCCAGCACGAAGACGACCGGCAGCTTCCACACCGCGGCCATGTTGAGACTCTCGTGGAACGCGCCGATGTTGCTCGCGCCGTCACCGAAGAACGCGACCGCGACAGAGTGGTTCTCGAGCACCTGGGCGGCGTACGCAGCGCCGAGCGAGATGGGCAGGTTGGCCCCGACGATCGCATTTGAGCCGAGCGCGCCGCGCGAGATGTCGGTCAGGTGCATCGAGCCGCCCTTGCCGCCACAGAGACCGAGCTCGCGGCCGAGAATCTCCGCGAAGCATCGGTCCATCTCCGCGCCGATCGCGAGGACGGCGCCGTGGCCCCGGTAGGTGCAGGTCATCGTGTCGTGGGGCTGCATTGCCGCGCATGACGCCGACCGCGACCGCCTCCTGGCCGTTGTAAAGGTGGGTGCTCCCGCGGACGAGCCCCTTGAGGAACAGCTGCTGGACACCGTCCTCGAACGCCCTGATCACGCGCATCTGGCGTAGCAGCGGAATCGACTGTCGAGCGTCAGCGGGTCGCGCAACGTCGGCCAGGTCGGTGTTTCGCTAGCGGTATCCACGATTTTTGCAGCTCCCTATCGGACGCGATGCGCCTTGATGTAGTCCCAGTCCAACTGCCATCCAAGTCCCGGACTCGTGGGGCAGCGTAAGGAGTCCGTCGCTCAGGCTGGGGCGGTTGGCGATCAGATTCCACCAGAATGGGTCCCGATCGGGGTGGAAGCATTCTGCATACGTGCCATGCGGCTGACTCGCGAGCAGGTGCGAGGAGACATGCGGTTCCTCGTGATGCGCGACCCGGACGTCGTAAGCGAGCGCGACGGCCGCCATGCGGCG
Organism: uncultured Actinomycetota bacterium; assembly: GCA_963814845.1. Classification (GTDB taxonomy): domain Bacteria; phylum Actinomycetota; class Actinomycetes; order JAFAQI01; family JAFAQI01; genus DATAUK01. Next base: position 267,156 of record CAWFEP010000007.1, on the reverse strand, counting down.
CCAGGCCGTCGGACCGCCAGACCACGACGCGTCAAAGTTGCAGAAGTCGATCGCGCCGGTCTCCATCAGGTCGCGGCAACCGCTGACGGTGAACTCAGATTGGCCGGCCGCGATCGGCAGCCCGCCGAGATAGCGCACATCGCGCAGGCTGCGACGATCGTTGTGCCAGTGAACCGGCTCTTCGAACCAGGTCACGTCTAGCTCGCGGCATCGGCGAGCGAGGTCGACCGCGTCGGCAACGGTGTAGCCCTGGTTCGCGTCGATCGTCAGCACGAAATCATCGCCGGCGGTCCGACGGACGAGAGCGACCCGTTCGGCGTCCTCGGCCGGTGACATGCCCGCCGACCTTCAGTTTCATGCCAGCGAGGCCAAGCGCGAGGTAGCCCTCTACCTCCTCGACGAGCGCCTTGGCGGGCTGACCGTAGTAGCCGCCGATGACCACCATCGGAATCGTGTCGCGATAGCCGCCCCATAACTTCCACAGCGGCACGCCGAGCGCCTTGCCGACGGCATCCCATACCGCCGTGTCCAGACCGGCCAGAGCAACGAGACCGAGCCGCCGGTCGCGGAGGATGTCGAACGTCGACTGGTAGCCGAGTTCCCACAGCCGCTCGGTGGCGAACACGTCCTGGCCGACTACCCGCGGGCCGATCTCTTCGACCAGGATGCGCTCGATATCAAGCAAGGTCTTGTCCTCATCGGCGACATAAGCCTCGCCGACAAGACCCTCGTCGGTGTGCAGCCGAACCACGAGGGTGGCGCGATGGGTCATGCGGTAGTGGCTGCCGCGATACTCCCGCGCGAGCGGTGCGATGACGGGTACGGTCTCGATGCTGCGGACCTTCACGGCGATCCACCGACAGACCGCCAATGAGTCGGCCTTGCCCTGGAAACGTTTCGCACAGGGCCGCAGCATAGGACCTTGGTGGCGACAGGTAAACCCGTGTGAGGGATGACATGTCCGCATGAACGGGAGACCGCTGCTGGCGGCCGGAACGGATTGCAGCCAGAGCGGCATCTGGCTGGTATTCTGCCGCCACAACTGCCCGATGGTGGCGGTCCGGCGGCGAGGGCATTGAACCCATGCGCGAACGCGCGGTAGCGACGATAACGCGTCGTCGGCCGGGACGCCACGAACTGGGCGCGAGCGAGCGCCGCGACGTCGCCGAGCCAGAGCTCGGTGGTGCTGAGTGAGAGCGCAGTGACCACCAGAGACGGCCGGCGGGTCGGAATGCGCGACGTCGCGGAGCGCGCGGGTGTCGCGATCTCCTCGGTCTCCCGGGTGCTCTCTGGCAACCCCGACGTCAGTCCGGTGATGCGCAACCGGGTCGAAGATGCGGTGGCAGCGCTCGGTTACGAGCGAGATCTGATCGCGCAGAGCATGCGAAGCGGCCAGACACTGTCGATCGGATTCGTTGCGATCGACGTCGCCAACCCGATCATCGCGGCCAACTCAGCCGGAGCGGTGAGTGAGCTCCGCAAGTCCGGCTACAGCCTGTTGATGAGCAACTCCCGTGGTGACCCTGCGCTGGATGCCGAGCACATCCGGCACTTCGAGCTGCGTCGGGTCGACGGGCTCGTGCTGTCCCTCGCCGACGAGCGTTACCCCCGCACGCTCGAGGTGTTGCGCAAGTTCGACGGCCCAATCGTGCTCATCGACCGTTCGCTGCCTGCCGACATTCCCGCTGGTGCGGTCGTTCATAACCACGCTGAAGGCATGGTGCCGGCCGCCGAGCATGTGCTGTCGCTTGGCCATCGCCGGCTCGCGTTGATCAACGGTGCCCCGAACGTGCGACCGTCGCGCGAGCGTGCGAGCGCTGTCCGCCGGGCGCTCAAGGGCTACCCGGGCGCGACCCTGGTCGTCCGAGCGGGGGCGTACTCCTCGGATCACGGGTACGCCGCGACGCGGGCGATCTTCGAGGAGAGCCCGCGGCCAACGGCGGTGATCGTCGGCGGGAATCAGATCCTGCAGGGGGTGATGCAGGCACTGCGGGACCTGAAGTTGCGGATCCCCACCGACGTCAGCTTGGTCACGCTCGACAAGGTGCCGCTCGCCGAGTTCCTCGAGCCGCCGCTCGCCCACGTGACGCGTGACCCGATCGAGGTTGGACGACAGGCGGCAGTGTTGCTGCTGGAGCAGCTTCGGCGGCGCCGCGCCGCGAACAGTGACCTTGCCGACCGAGTTCGTGCCCGCCGGGAGTTGTGGTCCACCGCCGCGAGCCGGCCGGGATCGCTTGACCCGCTGACGAAGCGGCTTGACTCGAAAAATCCGGAATCATTTCCACCGGGAATAGACGATATCAGCGGCTAGGGCGACGAGCGTTTCGCTGTCGGCAGATCCGCCTAATGCCAACAAGAACAACGCTGCGGTGTGGCGGCTGGCGGAGGCGCCTACCTAAGGAATCGTTTCCTGGTTTTGGACTCGCCGCCGAGATTGTGCCGATGCGTAGTCCTTGACACCGGCTTGCCGGGAGGACACCATCGTGCTCCCGGCCTGCGGCGCCCCGGCGTTTTTTGCCGGGTGAAACCGCACACACCGCGACTGATTGTGACCGGCATGCAGCTAGCGACGCAGGAGTTTCTCGTCCGCATTCACGTGAACGTGGACCCGAGCCTCGACGTCGCAGTCCGCCAGGAGCTGACCGCGGCCGAGCGAGTGAGGGGGGCAGAGCTGGTGCGCGACGGTTCAATCCGTGCGATCTGGAGGGTGCCGGGCACCGCGGGCAACGTTGGCGTGTGGCGCGCAGACAACGCGACTGACCTTCACGCGATACTGAGCTCGCTCCCGATGTTTCCCTACATGAGCATCGAGGTGACCGCGCTCGCGGCACATCCGCTCGCACCAATCTTCGAGGAGCTCGGCTCGTGACGCAGCTAGCCGGCCAGGTGGCCATCGTGACCGGTGCGGCGATGGGGATCGGAAGGGCGATCGCCGACGAGTTGGCGTCGGCTGGCGCCGCGGTCGCCGTCTTCGACATCGACAACGACGCGGCCAGACACTGCTGCCGAGGAGCTCCGCGGCCGTGGCGTTGACGCGCGTAGCTATGTCGTGGACGTCTCGGCGTCGAGTGCCGTTGACACGGCATTCGAGCAGGTCCACAGCGACTTCGGCCAGCTGGACATCGTGGTGAACAACGCGGGCGTGTCATTTGTCGGCCCGCACATCAAAGACGTCACCGACGAGGTGTGGGATCGCAGCATCGGCGTGATGCAGTCGGGCGTTTTCTACTGCATGCGGGCGGCGACGCGATACATGCTGCCGCAGCGCTCCGGCTCGGTGGTGACGATCTCCTCGATCCGTGGGATGTCGTCCAACCCCGGCCGGATCGCCTACTGCGCCGCCAAAGCCGCCGTGATCATGATGACTCGCGTCGCGGCTGCCGAGTGGGCACCCTACGGTGTCCGAGCCAACGCAATAGCGCCCGGCGTTCAGCGCACTCCGATGTGGGATGCCGACGTCATCCTCGGTGTGGTCGACGAGGAGCGCGTGCTCCGGACTACGCCGGCGGGACGGCTCGGGGAGCCGGCCGAGATCGGGCGGCTTGCGGTGTTCCTCTGCTCGCCGGACGCCGCGTTCATCAACGGGTCGTGCGTGACCATCGATGGCGGGCTGACCTGCGTGCCGATCGACGGTGAAGTCTTGAGGCCCGAATGAGCCAGACCGTGACTCACGATGCGGCGGCAAGCGGAAAGGCGAATCGCAGCGGCCCGATCCAGGTCGCCGTCCTGGCCGGTGACGGCATCGGCCAGGAGATCATGCCGCCCACCGTGGAGGTGTTGGAGCCACTCGCCGAGCAGGATGGACTCGAGATCTCGTGGACCCATCTCGACTGGGGCACGGACCTTTACCTCAGCCGAGGTCACTACCTCGGGCCGGACGACCTCGACGCACTCGTCGGTCACGACGCGATCCTGCTGGGCGCGGTCGGCGACCCGCGAGTCGCGGACGACGCGTCGTTGTGGGGATTGCTGCTCCCCATCCGCCAGCGTTACCGCCAGATGGTCAACCTGCGGCCGGTCATGTCCTTCGAAGGCATCCTGGGGCCGCTTCGCGACGAACGAGCCATTCGACTTCCTGATCGTGCGCGAGAACAACGAGGGGAGTACGCGGGAGTCGGCGGCCGGTTGTTCGCGGGCGGCAGCCGGGAGATTGCGATCGAGTCCTCGGTCTTCACTCGCGAAGGCACCGAACGGGTCGTGCGGCTGGCGTTCGAGACCGCCCGGAGCCGTCGCGGTCGCCTGGTTTCGGCGACCAAGTCGAACGCGCTGCGCTACTCGATGACGTTCTGGGACTCGGTCGTCAAAGACGTCGCCACCGATTTCCCCGCGGTGACCTACGAGTCCGTGCACGTTGATGCGCTTGCTGCGCGGCTCGTGCGTCAACCGCATGAGCTCGATGTCGTCGTCGCGTCGAATCTGTTTGGCGACATCCTCGCCGACCTCGGCGCTGCGCTGATGGGCAGTCTGGGGCTGGCACCATCGGCCAACCTCAACCTCGATGGTGACCTGCCGTCGATGTTCGAGCCGGTCCACGGCTCAGCTCCTGACATCACCGGTCGTGGCATTGCCAATCCGATGGCGCAGCTGCTCTCGGCGGCGCTGATGCTTCGCCATCTCGGCGCTGAGTAGCGTCCGCCGCCCGGTTGGAGCGCGCGGTTCGCCAGGCGCTGCGCGATCCGGCGGCGCGCACTCCCGACATCGGCGGCACGGCCACCACGCTCGAAGCGGCGGCGGCGGTGAATGCGGCGCTTGCACACTCTGAGCCAGTCCAGCACAACGAAGGAGCTTGACCAGTGAGCGATATCGGCGCGGTGCATCACACCGGGCTGACCGTCCGGGACCTTGACCGATCGGTGGCGTTCTACCGTGATGTCCTTGGCTGCTCGGTCATCATGGAGCAGGAGAAGGTCGGCGGATATCTGGCCGCGATCGTCGGCTACCCGGACACCTCGATCCGGATGGCGCATCTGTACGACCCGGCGGGTCGGCTCGTCGTCGAGCTGTTCGAGTATCGAGCGCCGGAGATGTTGCCGGCCGATCTCGAGCCGCGGCGGATCGGCAATGCGCATCTGTGCTTCGTCGTGTCCGATCTCGATGCGGTGTATGCACGGCTCGTCGGTCAGGGCGTCGCGACCTTCACACCGCCGGTGCCGATCGACACCGGCGTGAACGCCGGCGGGTCGGGCCTTTACCTGCATGACCCCGATGGGATCACGCTCGAGCTCTTTCAGCCTGCCCCTGGCACCGCCGCCGACGATCTGCTGCACCATGGTGGGTAAGAGGGGGCACGATGGCACCGATAACGATCGAGCGGGTCGGCAAGGTCTATCCCAACGGGTTCGAGGCCATCCGCGACTTCGACCTTGAGGTCGCCGAGGGTGAGTTCATGGTCCTGGTCGGGCCGTCGGGCTGCGGCAAGACCACCGCGCTTCGGATGGTTGCCGGCCTCGAGCAGATCACGACCGGGACGCTGAGCATCGGTGGTCGGGTCGTCAACGACGTGTCGTCGAAAGACCGCGACGTCGCCATGGTCTTCCAGAACTACGCGCTGTATCCCCACATGACCGTCGGCGAGAACATCGCCTTCGCGCTCAAGCTGCGCAAGGTGTCAAAGGCTGATACGCAGCGCAAGGTGACTGAGGCGGCAGCGATCCTGGGGCTTACCGAGTGGATGGACCGCAAGCCCGGCCAACTCTCCGGCGGCCAGCGCCAGCGGGTCGCGATGGGACGCGCGATTGTCCGTGACCCGGCTGTTTTCTTGATGGACGAGCCGTTGTCCAACCTCGACGCGAAGCTTCGCGTGCAGATGCGGGCGGAAGTGAGTCGGATCCAGCGCCGGATCGGTGTCGCCACGCTCTACGTGACGCATGACCAGACCGAGGCCATGACGATGGGAGATCGGGTGGCGGTGCTTCGGTCCGGCACGTTGCAGCAGTGCGACCAGCCGCAAACCCTCTACGACTGGCCAGTGAACCTGTTTGTCGCGGCATTCATTGGATCGCCATCGATGAACTTGTTTGAGGGCCAGCTCAACGATGATGCGTCTGCGGTGCGTCTTGGCTCCCAAGTGCTCTCGCTGCCCGAACGCGTTCACAAGGTGCGGCCGGGGATCGCCGCCTATAAGGGTCGGAAGGTCGTGGTCGGGATGCGGCCCGAGGACCTGCCGGCCGCCGACGCTCCGACGACTCCCGGAGAGTCGCTGCAAGCCGACGTCGTGCTTGTGGAGGCGCTCGGCTCGGAGCTGCTTGTGCACTTCTCGATCGATGCGGAACGGGTCCACGTGGACGCCGCCCAGGACACCGAGTACGACGAGCTGCAAAACACCGGTGAGCTCGTCGTGCAAGGGCAGGGCGTTGCCCGGGTGCAGCCGCGGATGGTGGTCAAGACCGGTGACCGCGCGGAGTTCGTCGTGCACTCCGAGCGAATGCATTTCTTCGACCCGGACACCCAGCTCGCGATCGTCGACTGATCCGGCTGGAAGCGGTCCCGGTCACAGCTTGGCAACGATGCCGCTGGAATCGTCCGCGAGCGGCGCTTGCAGCGCGAGCTCGGGATTGATGCTGCGCAGGCGCTTCTTCTGATGAATAGCAACGACAGTTGCGCGCAAATCCGTCTGTTTGCGACCCACGAGATCGGCAGCTTGGCGTTGCTGATCGGACGTTCAAACCACTCATGCCGATGCGCTTGACATCGATCCTGGAATCGGTTCTACTCAGACGCCTCAGTCCATCCTCGCGCGGGGTAGAGGGGATGGAATCGAACCGGCATGAGACGTCGAGGGTTGCGATGAACAGTACGGGCAGCGGTCGTGGTGTGACCCAGCTGATGAGAAAGTCTCGCGCCGGGCTTGTGGTCGCGGTTGCCGTGACGATTCTGGCTGCGGCCTGCTCCAGCTCGTCGAGCGGTGGCGGCGGTGGTGGCTCGACTAGCGGCGGCAAGGAGCCGACCATCACGATCTGGAACGATGCCCTCGCATCTGGGTCGTGCGGCGTCCCAGCCGCCAAGTCCTTCCTCACCAAGGGCGTGAACCTGTTTGAGGCCACCAACCCTGGTTTCAAGGTCAAGATCGTCCAGGAGCAGTGCGACGCGTCGACCCCGTTCGACACGCTGCTGCAGTCCTCCGAGACCGCGGGGACGACACCTGACATCGGGCAGCTGTATGTCGGCGGTCAGGTCATTCAGAACGGCAAATACCTGGTGCCGCTGAACAACTACCTGCCGAAGTCCTATGTCAGCTCGCTGACCGGTTGGCAGTACGTGACCGACGGCTACGGCACGAAGACGAACGGCTCGATCTATGGCGTTCCGTTCGGAGCGGGCTACTGGTATTCGGTCTACTACAACAAGAAAGACTTCGCGAGAGCCGGCATCACCACGCTTCCGACCACCTTCGCCGGCCTGATCAGCGACGCGCAGGCGTTGAAGGCGAAGAACATCACGCCCTTCGACATCGGCGAGAAGGAGGGATACACCGGCGCGTGGACCCAGGACGCGTTCATCTCCGGCCTGGTTGGCGACGCGGGCGTGCTGAAGATGTACAACGGCACCGCGTCGCTGAACTCCCCGACGCTGATCAAGCCGTATGAGGCCTGGCACAGCCTGTTCGCGGATGGCCTGACCAACTCCGATGCGCCGTCACTGCCGAACGCCAGCGGGATCGCAGATTTCGCGGCAGGCAAGGCAGCCATGACGTTCACGGCCGGCTTCTTCAACAGCCAGTTCGAGAAGGGACTCGGCAAGAACGTCGGGCTCTTCCCGATCCCGACGCTGCCGGGCTCGCAGTTCCCGAAGAGCCTGTCCGGCGGCCCGAACAACGCCTATGTCGTGTTCAAGAGCTCCAAGAACATCCCGGACGACGTAAAGCTGATCCAGTTCTTGACCTCGCTGAAGGTCCAGAACCTGTCGGCAAACGAGCTCGGCCAATACCCGAACAATGTCTCGTTCACGCCGAACGCCGCGTTCGAGAAGGCCCAGCCGCTGCTCGGCGACATCTACAAGTACATCCGCGTCGACCACTACACGACGGGTGAGGCGTTCGACAACGTCATGCCAGGCACGATCGACTCGTACTGGTACCAGACGAACTCGGCCGTGTTCGGCGGATCGCTGAGCGCGAGCAAGGCCGCGTCCAGCATGCAGACCCAGATGAAGAGCTACCTGGCGACCGCCGCCACCGGGTAGCGACAGACGCTGGCTTGGCTCGGTCGTGGCCTCACCTCGGCCGAGCCAAGGTGGTCTTAGTGGGGCGGAGTAGACGGATCGGTACAACCACAGCGAGGATTCGATCGTGCAACCCACCCAGTCGGTGCGCCGCAAGCGGAACATCTTCCCGTATGTAGCGGTGCTGCCGGCCACGATCCTCGTGACCGTGCTGATGGTGATCCCGATCGGCGACACCATCTATCACAGCTTTACCAACTGGGATGGACTGTCGAGCAAGTGGATCGGGCTTGAGAACTTCCGCCTGATCCTGTCCAACCCCGTGATCTCGCAGGTCTTTGTCAACTCGCTGATCTTCTTGCTTTCGGTGCCACTCATCCTCATCGCGTCGCTGCTGGTCGCGGTGCTGGTCTATGAGCAGGTGCTCGGATGGCGGATCTTCCGCTTCCTGTTCTTCATCCCCAACGTGCTCTCGCCGGTCATTATCGGGGTGCTGTTCAGCACCTTCTTCTTGCCGGGCGGGTTGGTCGACAAGGTGCTGAGCCCGTTCGGCCTCAAGGCCTATCCATGGCTGTCCCACCCGGTGGCGGCACGCTTTGTCGTGATCCTCGCGCTGGTCTGGTCCTCATTCGGCTTCGGCATGGTCGTGATCCTGTCGGCCATGACGACGATCGACCCAGCGCTCTACGACGCTGCCGCGATCGATGGCGCCTCATGGTGGCGACGGCTGCGCTCGATCACGATCCCGATGATTTCGGGTTCGCTGCAGTTCCTCAGCGTCATCAACGTGATCTACACCTTCACGTCGCTGTTCGGCTTCGTCTACGTCATCACCTCGGGTGGGCCTGGCTTCTCGACGACCACGCTCGACTACTTCACCTACATCACGACGTTCGAGAACGGCGAGTTCGGCTACGGCGCCGCGCTAGCCGTCATGCTCTTCGTGGTCGTCTTGGTGCTGACCGTGGTCCAAGTCAAGCTGTTCCCCCGGCGCGAAGTTCAGGGGGGCTGATCCAGTGACGTCACGACTGAGTCGCGCGGCGGTGTTCGTCGGCCTGTGCTTGATCGGCGTCTCGACGATCTATCCGTTGATCTTCATGGCGTTGAACAGCATGCGGACGACGCAGCAGTTCGAGGTCAGCCCGTACGGCCTGCCCACTCACTACAGCACCGCCAACTTCCACGCGTTGTTCTCGCAGGTGCCATTCCTCTCGAGCATCCTGCACTCGATCATCGTCGTCGTTCCGGCGGTCATCCTGGCGACGATGTGCTCCGCCCTGGTCGCGTTCGTCCTCACCAAGACGCCGATCAAGTTTGGCAACGTGCTGTTCTGGGTGATGCTCACGATCATGTTCATGCCGGGCATCGTCGTGCTGCTGCCGCTGTATGTGCGGATCGCCCATCTCGGGCTCGCCAACAACTTCGCGCCCGCGATCCTGCTCTACACCGCGATCAGCATTCCGTACGGCACCTACCTGTTGCGCTCGAACTTCCGCGCCATCCCGGATTCGGTGATCGAGGCCGCGAGAGTTGACGGCGGCAGCTGGGCGCGGATCTTTGTCCGGGTGGTGCTGCCGATGGCCAAGCCGGGCATCGTCACGGTGGGGATCCTGACGTTCCTCAACATCTGGAACGAGTTGTTCATCAGCCTGGTGCTGCTGCACTCGCCGTCCAACGAGATGGTCACTCCGACCCTCGCGGGGCTGAGCGGGAAGTTCAGCAGTGACGTGCCGGTCATCATGGCGGGCCTGCTGATCGGTGCCGTGCCGACGTTGCTTGTCTACCTGTTCAGCGCGCGGGTGTTCATCCGCGGAATGATGGCGGGGGCTATCCGCTGACGGCTCCTAGGTACGGCCGGCTGACCGCATTCGTGAGCCTGTCAGTGCTGGTGGACACCATCTTCTACACCGCCCTCACCCCGCTTGTGCCGCACTACTCGCACGTCACCGGGCTCAGCAGCGGCGGCGTCGGAGTGCTCGTTGCCGCTTATCCGGCCGGCACGTTGTTGGCGTCGCTGCCCGCTGGGGTGCTCTTCGATCGCTTCGGCGCGCGCTGGACGTTGGTGGTCGGGATGGCGCTGATGAGCGCATCGACCCTCGTCTTCGGCTGGTCGAGCCCGGCCGCGGTGTTGATCGTCGCGCGCTTCGTCCAGGGTGTCGGGGGCGCCTGCTCCTGGACCGCTGGGCTGGCGTCGCTGTCGACGACGGTGCCCACCGCGGAGCGAGGTCGCTACCTCGGGTTTGCGTTCTCGGCGGCGGTCGGCGGCGCGATCGTCGGCCCGGCGCTTGGCGCCGTCGCGGCCCACTTAGGCACCGGTCCGGTGTTCTCCGCAGCTGCGGTCCTTGCCATCGTGATCTGTGCCTTTCGCGGCCTGTTGCCGCCGAGTGCTGATCAACAAGCACTGCGATGGAGCGAGATCTTGGCGGCTGCCCGGCACCGAGGGATCGGACGCGGCCTCTGGCTGACCGCGGTCGCCGGCATCGGGCTCGGCGTGCTCAACGTCATCGCGCCACTCCGACTCAACACGCTCGGTGCATCCGCTGGGCTGATCGCCGCCGCGTTTGTCTGCGGCGGGCTCGCCGAGGCGCTGTTGTCTCCGCTTGTCGGGCGGCTGTCGGACCGCCATGGGCCGCGTTACAGCGTGACGCGCTCGCTCATGTTGTGCATCGTCGCGGCGATTCTCATCCCGGTGGTCTCGCCACGCGATGTAGCCCTCGTGGCGGTTGCCTTTGGCTCGTTGGGCTTTGGCACGCTGTTCGTGCCGTCCACCGCGATGATCAGCCACGGCGCCGATGACCGCGGCGTGCAGCAGGGGTTGGTCTTCGGTTTGGCGAACCTGGTGTGGGCGAGCGGTCAGGGTGTCGCGGCCGGCATCAGCGGATTCGTCGCCGATGCCACGAATGACAAGGTGCCGTTCTTTGCGGTCGCCGCCATCTGTTTGTTCAGCTTGGTCACCAACTTCGGGGAGCACCGTGACATCAATCGTTGACGCCGGTCATGAGCGGGCCGGCATGACTGAATTGCAGATCCGTACGGATCAGATCGCGCTCAACCTGATCCCGGCAGCCGGCGGCAAGATCCTCGACCTGATCGAGGTCGAGTCCGGCTTCAACCTGTTGTGGCAGAACCCACGGATCCCGCTGGCGCGCACCTACGCCGGCGCGCCGTTCGACGACGTGTGGTGCGGCGGCTGGGACGACATGTTCCCGACCGATGTCCCGTGCGAGGTCGACGGCAACACTCACCACGACCACGGTGATCTGTGGATCGGGCCGTGGGAGTGGGAGGTCGAGTCCGACGATGGCGAGCAGGCGGTGGTTCACCTGTGGCGCTACAGCCCCTCGCTGCCCTGCCGGGTCGACAAGTGGATCACCGCGGCTCGCAGCGGCGGTGACATCTCGATCCGGCTCGCGCTGCACAACGAGGGCACGCAGCCGGTCCGGTTCATTTGGAACCAGCACATCGCCCATGCGATCGGGTCAGGCTCGCGGGTTCACGTGCCGGTCGGCACCCTGACTGTTTCGGGGCCGACGCGGTCTCGCGCCGGTGCGGCGATGCGAGTGAGTTGGCCGGTGCACGACGGCTCCCTCGACCTGAGTCGCTTGCCGGGCCCTGACCTCGGCGTGACTGAGTTTCTCTGCGCAGACGATCTGCGGGCGGGTTGGTGTGCTGTCACCCACCCTGAGGTCGGCGTTGCTGTGCGCCTCGGCTTCGACCCCACGGTCTTTCCTACGCCATGGTTGTGGGGGGTCTTTGGCGGCTGGCGGGGGCATCACTTGCTGCTGACAGAGCTGTGTACGAGTCGGCCCGGCAGTCTCGCAACGGCGGTCGAGGATGGCTCAGCGGCGACACTCGCCGCCGGCGAGACGGTTGATACCGAACTCGTCGTGACGGTCTCAAGAAACTTCGACCCCGACACAGCCGGCGACGCCGACCCCCTGCGTTAGCGCTGCCGGGGTCTGGGTCGCGACTAGCTCGGGATGACTACCGCGCGGCCGGCGACGGTGCCGGCGGTGAGCCGCTCGTAGGCGAGGGGAGTGTCGTCAAAGGCGAACTGCTCGGTCTCGATCGTCACCTCGCCGGACTGCGCGAGCGCGATGACGTCAGCCAGCTCGGCTACGGTCGCGCCCTGCGGGATGAAGACGTCGCAATCGTGGGCAAGCTGACCGAAACGGATCTGGGCAGTGCCGAACCCTTGACCGACGATCGCCACCGATCCCATGGCTGCGGCGTTGCGGATCGCGGCGTTCAGAGTCTGGTCGGTCCCGACGAAGTCGAGCACGGCATCTGCGCCGTCTGCGCCGACAGCCTCCCGCAACCGGCGTGAGAGCCCTTCGCCGGCGATCAGTGCCTCGTGCGCGCCGAGTTGCTTGGCCACTGGGAGCCGTTCCTCGCGCGACTCGACCGCAACGATGCGCGCTGGAGACAGCATTCGCAACCACTGCACTGCGTACCCCCCGAGCCCGCCCACACCGATGACGACGGCAGTCGAGCCCGGCCGCAGCTTCGGGAGAACGCGCCGAACCGCGTGGTAGGAGGTCGCGCCGGCATCGGTCAGCGGCGCTGCTTGCGCCGGCTGCAGTGAGCCGAGCGGGACGATGTCGCGCCGGGCTACCACCAGATGTGAAGCGAGCCCGCCGTCGAGGCCAAAGCCGCGACCGTGCCAGGAGTCGGCGCAGTAGTTGTCCGCTCCCCGTCGACACCATCGGCATCGACCGCACGTCGACATGCACGAGACCGCAACGCCGACGTCCGGCTCGAGGTCATCAACGCCGGCACCGACGGAGTCCACCCACCCGGCGATCTCGTGGCCAAGGGTGAACGGCACGGTGTAGGGAAGGACGCCGGCCGGTGATTCGAGGAACAGCACGTCGGAGTGACACAACCCGACACCGCCTACCCGAATCCGGACCTGACCGGGACCCGGCTCGGGTATCGGGACGGCGGCAAATCCGGGTTGTTGCCAGTCACGGAGCCGGTAGGCGCGCATGGTCTCCTCGGTCATATCGACGCCACCGGTTGGATGGCGACCCACTGCACGTGGACCTTGCGACGGGTGAATCGCCAGCGTGCGTCCACTCGCGCGAACTGCTCGTCGTAGTTGATGTAGAGCACCCGATCGCGGACCTCCGGCTCGCGCTCGATGTGATGGCCGACACATCGGGTCTGTCCCTCGGCACGGTCGCCGCCGACAGTGACGACACTGCTCGCGATGGTGTGGTGGGTGGCGAGGTATTGCCCCATTCCGTTGATCGCCTTGGTGAGCTCGGCGTGACCCCGCCGCACCCCGGTCGGCTCGTCGCGGGTCGGATCCATCCAGAGCTCGAGCTCGCCGTCCACTGTGAAGAGTGCGGCGAGTGCCGGTCCGTCCGCTCGATCTGCGGCTGCGGCGTACTGCTCGACGAGCTGCCGAATCTCCCACTGGTCTGCTGACGGGGCGAGCGTATCGGTCATGCAGTGACCTCCTTGAACGCAGTGACCAACTGCGCGAGGGCGGCTGGCGCGGCATCCGCCGAACTGGCGAATGAGGCGATGTTGACATAGATGTCGGTGGCGCCGGCCGCGGCGAGCGCGGGCACCGCAGCCATCGTCGCGGCCGGATCTCGTGAGCCATCTGACGCCTTGGCCGGGGGCGCTGGTGCCTGGACGTCGATCGCGCGGTCCGTCATGGACCGGAGTCGTTGCGCACCAACGCGAATGTCCTCGATCGAGGCGCCCATGATCGGGATCCAGCCATCACCGAGGCTCACGATGCGGCCAAGGTTTCGCTCGGTCAGCGAGCCGGCGAACCAGACTGGCAGCCTCCGCTGCGCCGGCTGAGGAGCGCAGAACGTGTCGGCAAACGAGACGTTCGCCGAACAGAATGCTGCCGGGAGCTGTGTCCACAGTTCGCGGCAGGCACCGATGGTGTCGTCTAGCCGCGAGCCCCTGGCGCTGAAGTCCAGCCCGCCCGCGTCGTACTCCTGCGCCTGCCAGCCAACGCCGACACCGAGGTCGACCCTGCCAGTGGAGAGCACGTCGAGGGTCGCCACCGTCTTAGCGAGCACGGTCGCTGGCCGCAGTGGCGCGATGAGAATGCCGGTCGCCAGCCGAACCCGCGAGGTCACCGCGGCCATCGCGGCCAACACCGTCAGCGGCTCGAGCCATGGATCCTCTGGCGCGGTGGGAAACCGTCCCCAGGTGTAGGCGTCGGTGTGGCGGCCCATGACGACATGGTCGTTGAGGACAACCCGGTCGACTCCGGCGTCATCGCAGGCGCGCGCGACATCGAGCAAGGCGCGCCAATCCCTGCCCGCCCAGGTGCCGAAGTTTGGGATGCCAACGCTGAGCGTGGTCGCCATCGGCCAATCTCAACACAGGCCGATCGTCGCAACCTGGAAACTCCCAGCCTCTATTCAGACTTGCTTCACAACCAGCGGCGACTGTGGATCCATGAGTGATGACAATGAGATCCCCGGCCAAGAGTCCTTTGAGCTCCCCGAGTCAATCAACTCGACCGAGCTGATCGAGTCGCCGATAACGCAGACACGTTCTCGTCGGCGTCGAGTGATCGCCGGTGGCACCGTGTTGGTGACTGGTCTGGCTTTCGCGGGTTGGGGCGTCTCGGATGCGCTTGCGAGCAGCGCCGCGACGCGCGGCTTCCCGCACGTGTCAGCCCTGTCTGCTGGCAGCAGCGTGAGTGCAACCGCGGCAGCAGAAGCGGTGAACAACGCGGTCGTCGACATCGATGTCGTCGACGGATACAGCGATGAGCAGGCTGCTGGCACCGGAATGATCGTCAGCTCGAACGGCGACGTCCTGACCAACAACCATGTGGTGGACGACGCGACGTCAATCACCGTGACGCTCGTCGCGACCGGCAAGTCCTACCAAGCAAGGGTGCTGGGCACCGACGCCACCGACGACGTCGCGCTGATCAAACTGAAGGGGGCGTCTGGACTCGCCACGATCAACGCCGCCGACGCGACGGCCGTAAAGGCGGGCATCGCGGTGGCGGCGGTCGGCAATGCCTTGGGCAAGTCCGGCACACCGACTGTGACGACCGGCACGATCACCGGCACCGGCCGCAACATCACCGCGTCCGATGGTGACGGCTCGTCAAGCGAGCAGCTGACCGGCCTGCTTGAGACCGACGCCGACATCGTGTCCGGCGACTCAGGCGGCCCATTGGTCGACTCCAGCGGACAGGTCGTCGGGATGGACACCGCAGCGTCCACCTCCGAGTCGGGCGGCTCGGGCTTCGAGTCGAGCACCATCACGCAGTCCGACGATGGGTACGCCATCCCGATCACAACGGCGCTCTCGATCGCGCGCAAGATCGCCAATGGCAAGGCCAGCGCAACGATCGTGATCGGCACACCCGGATTTCTGGGACTCGAGCTGGGATCCACTGCAGCGGGCTCCTCGGGCCAAGGTGGCTTCGGCGGCGGGTACGGCGGCGGCTATGGCAACGGCTATGGCTTCGGCGGCGGCTATGGGAACGGATATGGCGGCGAGGGCAGCGGCGGCGAGGGCAGCGGCGGCGAAGGGTCTGCACTGGGTACGGCACCGGGTACGGCGCTGGGCACCGCGTACTCCGCCGCAGCCGACAGCCAGACCGCATCGTCCGGGCTCGCTGTGGCGGGCGTCATCGCCAACAGCCCAGCCGCCAACGCTGGCATCACCGCTGGCGACACGATCACCTCGTTGAACGGCACCACTGTCAGCACCGAAGCGGGCCTGACCTCGTTGATGGATCAGACCCACGGTGGCGACGAGGTCACGGTTGGATGGGTCGACCCGGCTGGTGCGTCACATCAGGCCAAGGTCACGCTGATCGCCGGGCCGGCTGCGTAGTTCTCCGATAGTGCGTAGTGGGTCAACAGCCCATTCCTTCGCGCCCGATCCCGCGGTGTGGGCGCCCGGCTGAGGCCGGTGAGTCATTTCTCCTGCCAACCCCGCTCTTCCCAGGTGCGTTTGCGGTCTTGCAGCGCCCGCCACACCGCGACGCTCTCCGATTCCTCATCGCGGGCCCGCTTGCGCTGCTCCCAGCGGGTCTGCTCGCGCCACCACAGCTCCGGGTTCCACGCCCACCGCGCGACCTCGACTCGGCAGTGGTGGCAGATGTCATCATCCTGCTCGTCGAACCCGAACGGGAGCACCACCTTCATCCGCAATCCGCAGGCTGCCCGCAGCTGTTCGTGAGCGTCGAGGAAGACCGGGTGGTCGCTCGCTAGCAGCTCCCATTGCTCGAGCTTGGGTCCGGCCATCGGTCGCAACAGGGCGTGCACCAACACGACGGAATCGGGCAACGCCCGGCGCTCGGTCGTGGCGCCGGGCGCGGCTGAACCGTCTGCCCCACTCGAATGTCCTGAAACCGCGGCCTCATCGTGGAGGTCGAGCGCTGCCCTAGTGTCGGCGTACTTCATCGGTCTTACGGTCACCCCGTCCGTATATCTACTCGTACCCATAGATCTCGACACCGCCACGCTGGGACTGAATTCAAGGCCCGCGCTTGGCAGGCCGAGATCACCACTGTGACCGTGGCTGAGGACGACTATCGCCGAGGATTTCACGACGGCGAGCGCGGTCGCACGCAGGCCAGCGGCAGCGACAGCTATATCTCTGGCTGGCGGATCGGTTCGACTTTCGCCCGGGAGGCGCCGGAGCCGGCGGTCGAAGCCGCACGGACCGTCGATGTCCAGGACGTGCTTGCCGAAATCCCGGGCGAACTCCGCACGCCGTAGCAGTCCTCCGTCAGGTGGACTCGGTGCGCGGAGCTCAGGCGTTGTGGGACAGTCGAGCCGTGGCGAGCGGTATGAACAGACTGCTGTCGGCACCGCAGCGCTGGGCCCAGCGCAAAGGCGCCCTGCGATCCGCGGGCGTGGTGGCGTTGGTGGTGTTGTTCCTCGGCTGGTGGCGGTGGGACAGCATGGCGAAGGCGTTGCTCCCCGCCATCGTCTTCTTCGTGCTTACCTGGCTCGCAGTCAGTCGTGGGCCAGTCCGTGGCCTGCTCATGCGGCGGCTACGCCGACTGCGCTGAGCCAGCAGGTCTCAGTTGCTGTAGACCCGGGTGGGGTCAAGGAACACTGCGGTCCGATGTTGCTCCGCCATCGTCCGGTCGTAAGCGTCCCAATCGTCATGACTGCCACCTGCCGCGACGAAGACCTCACGCAGCAGCAGGCGAAGTCGCTCGCTGTCGACTTGGGGATCAGGGTCGTCCGGGCCGATCAACTGCGCCGCGCCCTCAACCGCGACCCACTGCCAGCCCGAGCGGACGAGGGCGGTGAGCTGCGGTCGCGCGCGAAGGTTGGCGAGCTTGACCTTGCCGTACGTCACAAAGGCCAAGACCTCGCTGCCGTTGAACGGATGTGACATGACCCCGGCGTTGACCAGCGACGACTGAATGGTGCGGTCGGCGCGAAGCGTCGAGATCACCGTGAGTCCCTGCTCCTTGCGACCGAGCTCGGCCAGATCCGCAAGCGTCGCCATGCGTTCACGCTACTCAATCCGCACCGGTATGGGCGTCTTGCCCAGTGGTCCAGGGTCAAACCTGACGCCCTTTCAGATATGGTCGGATGCGACTAATTCGGAGGGCCTTCTCATGTCGAGCACGTCTGATTCGCCGACCGGTTTGCACACCGCCGCGTTCATGCCGGACTTGCTGGTTGCGGCGCTCGCGCGCCATGCCGACAAGCCCGCGGTTTACCTCGGCGATGAGGTGTTGACCGCGTCACAGGTGGCGGCGGAGATGAGTCAGTACGTGCAGGCTTACGAGTCGTTGAGCATCGAGGCGCGCCACCCGATCGCGATGCTGTCGAAGAACCGGCCCGAGGTGCTGTTCACGATGGGCGCCAACATGATCACGGCCTGCCGGAGCACGTCGTTGCACCCGATGGGCTCGGTCGATGACCAGGCGTACGTGCTTAACGACGCCGGTGTCGAGACCCTCGTCTTTGACCCGTCGGCCTTCGACGACCGGGCGACCGAGCTGCGTGAGCGAGTGCCCGGTTTGAAGACGCTGCTTTCACTCGGTCCGTCGACCGTCGGCACCGACCTGATCGCCCTGGCGAAGACCTTCGAGGCTCAGCCCCTGGTGGCTCCGGTCGTCGACCCCGAGGAAGTGACTGGCCTCACCTACACCGGCGGCACGACCGGAGCCTCCAAGGGGGTGATGCAGACCTATCGAAGCGGTGCCGCGCTGACCCAGATCCAGCTCTCCGAGTGGGAGTGGCCGGCAGACACGCGGTTCCTGATCGCGACGCCGCTGTCTCACGCCGGCGCCGCGTTCTTCGTGCCGACGTTGCTCCGTGGTGGGTGCATCGTCGTGCTTCCCGGATTCGACCCTACGGCCGTGCTCGAGGCGATCCAGAAATACAAGATCACCGCGACGATGCTCGTGCCGACGATGCTCTACATCCTGATGGACCACCCGAAGATCGATGAGTACGACCTGTCGAGCCTCGAGACCGTCTATTACGGTGCCGCC
Organism: uncultured Actinomycetota bacterium; assembly: GCA_963814845.1. Lineage (GTDB taxonomy): Bacteria > Actinomycetota > Actinomycetes > JAFAQI01 > JAFAQI01 > DATAUK01. Next base: position 248,528 of record CAWFEP010000007.1, on the reverse strand, counting down.
GCCATGTCGCCGACCCGGTTGAAGGAAGCGATCGAGAAGTTCGGCTCGATTTTCTTCCAGTTCTTCGGGCAGTCCGAGTGCGGAATGACGATCTCGGTGCTGAAGAAGGACGAGCATGACACCTCTGACCTCAATCGGCTGGCGACGTGTGGCCGGGCGGTGCCCTGGTTGAAGGTCACGCTGTTTGACGATGAGATGAACGAGGTCGCCGATGGTGAGCCCGGCGAGATCTGCGTCCGCGGCCCGCTCGTCATGAAGGGCTACTGGAACAAGCCGGAGCAAACCGAAGAGGCTCTCAAGGGCGGCTGGTTGCACACCGGCGACATCGCGCGCAAGGACGCGCAGGGCTTCCTGACCATTGTCGACCGCAAGAAGGACATGATCGTCTCCGGCGGGTTCAACGTCTTTCCACGAGAGGTCGAAGACGTCATCGGCACCCACCCGGCTGTTTCGCAGGTGGCGGTGATCGGCGTGCCGGATGACAAGTGGGGCGAGGCGGTGAAGGCAATCGTCGTCCTCCGCGCCGATCAGAGCGTCTCCGCCGAGGAGCTCGCGGAGCTCGTGAAGGAGCGTAAGGGCGCGATCCACGCGCCTAAGACAGTGGACTTCGTCGACTCAATTCCGTTGTCGGCGCTGGGGAAGCCCGACAAGAAGGTATTGCGGGCGCAGTACTGGCAGGGCTCGGACCGGCTCGTCAACTAGATCGTCGTCGGACGCCGCAAGTGAGAGGAGAGGTCGCCAACGTGATCGACGGCGTAGCTGCGCTCGTCCCATCGCCACGTCGTCTCCTCGTCGCACGCAAAGCGATCGAGATACCGCCCGCTGATGATGGGCTGCAGCGACATTTCCTTGGTGGCTTGAAACACCACGTACGACGAGTGCGCGGTTGCCGTCCCGGCGGTGGTGTCGACGTCGATCACAGTGTTGGCCGTGACGTGGCGGGTCCGGGGCGAGCCGTCGTGGAGGATTGTTTGTGCGTGCCACATAGTGGCGATCTCCGCGGCGCCGGTCGCGAAGACGGTGCCGTGCTCGTCGCTCAACCGGCCGTCCGCGAACAAGTTTGCCAAGCCGTCGAAGTCGCCCGCATCCATCAACGCGCAGTAACGGCCGAGCAGGTTGCGGATCGACTCGTGCGCGTTAGCCATGCTTCGCAGCCTGCCAGACTCCGGCCCGGTGCGCTCCGATGCATGCCACGTTGCACCGCCGGCGCGGCATAACCGGCAGAAGTCCCCGACCCCCTGATGGAGACACGATGAGCTATCCGCGAGACAACTACCCGCTCGAGCCGGGCAGAGTCGAGGACTATCCGGTCAAGGTCGGGTCGATGTTGCTGACGCTGGTCGACCCGCATAAGGGCTATGAGAGTGCCTACAACCGCTGGTATGAAAGGGATCACTACTACGCGGGCTGCATGGTGGGGCCGTGGCAGCTGGCGGGCTCTCGGTGGGTCGCTACTCGGGAGCTGAAGGACCTGCGGTGGGGGACAACCGCGGTTGCCGACCCGATCGATGCCGGCTCTTACGTCGCGATCTACTGGGTAGAAGCCGGTCATCACAAGGATTGGGATGAGTGGGCGCTGCCGCAGGTGCAGTGGCTGTACGGCGCCGGCCGCGGTTTCTCCGAACGGTCGCACGTCCACACCGCGACGTTCGACCACGTCGGTGCGGCTTATCGCGATGCCGATCCCGTCCCGGTCGAGCTCGCCCTCGATCATGGGTACGACGCGATCGTGGCGGTCTGGCTCGACGGCCGTGACGGTCTCGACGCGACTGCGCTTCATGCCCAGCTCGTCGAGGGGGGACGCGCTTTCCGAGTTGTTCGACGGCTCGTCGATCGAAATTGCTTCGTCATGGACACCGCGGCCGGAGTTCCGTAACTCGCGGGACAGTGCCCCGATGGCGCTTGGGTCGCCCGGCGGCCAAGAGAACCGGCTGTGCCAGGTGTTCTTCGTCAGCGGGGAGGTGCGAGACGGTCTCGATCCATTCCGTCGCTACACCGATGCGGTCGCCGCGAAAGGCCTTGCTGACACCGCACTCGTCGCCCCGTTCTTCCGAACCGTCGTGGGGACCGACACCTACGTCGACCAGATCTGGTAGCTGGTCAGCCATTTCCGGCCAACGGCACAGCACGAGGGCTTCGCGCGAAACTGGGTTGCCATCGTGCTCATGATGGGGTGATGTCAAGGTCCAGTGATGCGCCGGTCGAATTGCTCGCTGACCAGTTGTCGCATCGAGTCGTCGGGTTTATTCGTCGGGTGGGTGGACCGGCCGCGTTGGCCGATTCGACGCGGTGGCGCAGTGATCCCGACGTCGAAACGAGAACACTCGGTTGGGCGGTGCTCGGCCAGCTCGCGGTCGACGAGCCCCCGGCGGCGGCGGTGCTCCTCGCTGCTGGCAAGGCCGGCTCCCAAGATCCCGAGCCGGTCGTCCGGCGTGCTGTCGCTCGTGCGCTGGGCAACCAGTCGAACAGCGCCGCGGCGGCCGAGGTGCTGCTGGCGATGATCGGTGATCCGGATCGCAAGTGCCGAGTCCATGCGATCGGAGGCCTCGGCACCACTCTGGATGCGCCGTCGGCTGATCACCCAGCGGTGCTGGCGCTGATCGCGCTGCTCGCTGATGACGACGCGAAGATCCGGGACTGGGCGGCGTTCGTCCTCGGCAGCCAGCTGGAGGTTGACACCCCGGAGCTTCGGGACGCGCTGCTAGCTATAGCGAACGATGACATCGACGAGGATTGGGCTTATCCAGCCGCGGAGGCGGCGGCTGGCCTGGTTGCTCGTGGCGACCGACGAGTCGTTGACACGGTCATCAGGCGACTCGGCGCCGGCAGCGTCGGGCGGCTCTGGCTTGAGCTTGCAACAAACCTTGCCGACCCTCGTCTCGCGCCAGCTTTGACCGCACTGCGAGCCGAGTGGCCAGACGATGGCGACGACTGGGATAGCCAACTGGAAAAAGCACTCGTTGCCTGTGCAGTTTGAGAGATCCCGCGGTCTGAGACATCCCGTCAGGGTCCCGCGTGACCGTGCCAAAGACTTGCTTCGACCTGAGCCACGACGGCGGCCCAGTCCACATCAACAGACGCCGCGAGTGCGGCAATCTCGGGGTCGAGGAGTCCGTACTCACCCGCCCGCGTCAGGCCTTGTTGCAACGCGATGCCGAACTGGCTCGGGCTGAGCGCAGCGACATCGTCGATCGCATAATCCTGCGGGTCGCCCCCCATGTCGGCCATGAGATCGAGCGTCATCGCCGTGCCCGGGCCGGTGCGGAGATAAGCGATCAAGCGCTCGGTGTCGTCGGTGCTCGACAAGGCGGTCCTCCAGGCGGGCGAGGCACAGGACCCACCATCGTCGCGGACTGATCCCCACCTCATGGTGTGGCGTTCAGCCGCTCGGTGGGGCGAAGAACTCCAGCGCATTGCCGTCCGGGTCGCGAAACGACAGGCCGGAGCCGTAATGCGCATCGACGATGCCGCCGTGGGCGTAGCCGAGTTGGTTCAGCTGCGCCTCCCACTTCTGCAGGTCGTCGCGGGACCCGCAGTGGAAGCCGACGTGGTCGAGCCCGATGCGGTATTCGCTGAAGGTGTCCTGACTGTCGGTCTTGCCGTGGTGCTCGTGGATCCCGATGAGCGAGCCGCCGGGCAGCGTCCAGACGACATGCCGAAACGGGCCGGTGTCCTCGTCGAGAACAGGCGAGGAGCCAAACAGGGCGGCGTACCACGGTGTGCTCGCGTCGCAGCTTTGCACCGTGACGGCAATATGGCCCAACGGCGGAAAGTCGGTCATCTCAGCTCCAAGATCGGTGAGCGATACTCAGCCGAGGCTAGATATCCCTGTGCCCGCTGTCTGTCACGTAGCCGACAGCCGTGAAAGCCTTTAGTGCCAGGCGAAGACGGGCTGTTCGAGGTGATCGACCCGAGTGGTTCGACCCCGCAGCGCGAGCTCTCGGAACTGGTAGACGACGGCGGCAGTCGGCGCATGAATCTTGGTGTCGAGCATCGGCAGCTGGATCACGGGCGCATCGGATTCGGGAATGGTCAGAAAGATCGGCTCGACGTCGAAGATCGACTCATACGCGATGTGAGCGCTCGCCACCTCCCGCGGGTTCGGGGTGATGTCCGCGGTCACCGCGCCGGCCCACATCACGACCGGTGTGATCCGGTAGCCCGATCTCGTCGAGTAGTCATCAAGCTGGCCGAGGACGACCTCGGGCGGCAACGTCAGACCCAGCTCCTCCGACAGCTCGCGCAATGCGGCCTGCTCAGGTGTCTCGCCAGGGTCGATGCGCCCGCCGGGTAGCGCCCACTGGCCGGGATGGGCCCGCATGTTCTCGGCTCGGGTGGTGAGCAGGATGCCGGTGCCGTTGTCGTCGGTGACCACCACGACCGCAACGGCGGCGGCCTTTCGGTCGCCGAGGTCGTGCGTGCGCCGATCGAATTCGCCCACCCGGCGCGTCAGCGTGTCGTAGTCGAGCGTGCTCATGACGATCCGCTCACGCAGAAAGCAGCGGTCCGACGGTCGTCCCGAAGGCAGTGACCTGGTCGATCAGCTCATCGGCAGAGCGACTCGCAAACCGGACCTGTAGGTGATTGACGCCGACCGCAGCCCATCGTCGCAGCGATTCCGCGATCTGCTCCGCCGAGCCGGTTGTCGCCGTGCGGTTGAGGTCCCACGTTGGGTCGCCGACATAGAGCCACTCAGTGATCGCCCCGATGTCGCCGGTGTCATCACCTCGTTCGTGGCGATACAGCTCGACCATCTCGGGCATCTGATCGAGCGGGGTGCCCTGGGGCAGCCAGCCGTCGGCGAGCCGCGCTGCTCGCCGAACTGCAGCCGGCGCCGCACCTCCGACCCAGATCGGCGGGCGGGGGTGTTGCACGGCACGTGGGGCGATCTCCATGTCATCGACGACGCCGGTGCGAAGCGCCTGCTCGAGCACAACGAGTGACTTGTCGCCGGCCTGGCCGCGCGTCGTGAAGTCGACGCCGAGCGCGGCGAACTCCTTCTCGAGATGACCGACGCCGACGCCGACTATCGTGCGACCGCCGGAGAGCAGGTCGAGGGTCGCGAACGACTTGGCGGTGACGAGCGGGTGTCGATACGTCAGGTTGAACACCGAGGACAGCAGCCTGATCGTTGTCGTCTGCGCGGCGAGCCACGACAGCGTGGCGACCGTGTCATACCAGGTTGCCCCCATTCGTGGAGACACCTCGGCCGGGATCGCGACGTGGTCACAGACCCCGACGTAGAAGAAGCCGGCTCGGTCCGCGGCCAGCGCAACCTCCGCGATCTCAGTCGGCCCAGCCGCGGGCTCCCACGGCTCCACGAAGGTCTTGCTCTGGGCCTGCACGGGCAACTGCATGCCGAACACGACCTTGCCCGGCGGCACGATCGGAGGCATCGTCGAAGTCTAATCTGACGGCCCGTCAGGTCAGCGAGCATTCGGCCAAATGCCACACCAAGCGCCATTTCGGTCTGAGAGAATCGGGCCGTGAGCAACTTGGTACGACTCGTCGATCACGACGAGCTCGAGGCCGCGCGAGCCGCCCGCGACCTCGAGGAACGGTGCGCCGCTGAGCTCGCGATGATGGATGCCCTCAACGTCAGCGCGCCCGGCGCGGGCTGCACGTTTGACGACGAGGGCAGCGAAAACGGCGCCGACCTGCTGCCGATCTGATCTGCTGTTCTCCGATCTACCGCGCGGGTATGGATGCTCCATACTGAGCCAGTGACTCCGCCATCGCCTGCGAGTGCGGCTCCCGCGGATCAGGCATCCGAGCGGCGGGTGCCCGCGATCGAGGGCTGGTTCACGATCGATGACGAACCGGTACTGCTGGGCAATCGCTGCACCTCGTGCACGACGGTCTTTTTCCCGAAAGCGGCGTTCTTCTGCCGCAACCCCGATTGTGACGGGGAAAGCTTCGAGTCAGCTCGACTGTCTCGGCGCGGCCGGATCTGGTCCTTCACCGATGCGCAGTACCAACCGCCGCCGCCCTACATCGCGCCGGCGGGCGACTATCAGCCGTTCGCCCTGGCGGCGGTCGAGCTCGAGACAGAGCAGATGGTCGTGCTCGGCCAGATCGCGAGCGGGTTCGGTGTGGCTGACCTCAGCGTTGGTCAGCAGGTCGAGTTGGTCGTCGAGGATCTCTACTCCGACGACGATCACGACTACGTCGTCTACAAGTGGCGGCCGCTAGGCGTCAGCGGATGACCGATGTCGTCGTTGCCGGGGTCGGAATGCACCCATGGGGCAAGTGGGGCCGCAACTTCGTGGAGTACGGCATCGTTGCCGCCCGCGCGGCGTTGGCCGATGCTGGTATTGCCTGGCGTGAGGTGCAGTTCGTCTCCGGCGCCGACACGATGCGCAACGGCTATCCCGGCTACGTCAGCGGCGCGACGTTTGCTCAGGCGCTCGGCTGGACCGGCGCCCGAGTCGCCTCGTCCTACGCCGCCTGCGCCTCTGGCGCAACCGCGCTCGAGGTGGCCCGGGCCGAGATCCTGGCCGGTCGGTGTGAGGTCGCGCTCGTCGTGGGTGCGGACACCACGGCGAAGGGCTTTCTCGCGCCGAACTCCGGTGACCGCCCGGACGACCCGGACTGGTTGCGCTTCCGCTTGCTCGGCGCGACGAATCCGACGTACTTCGCGCTCTATGCCCGGCGTCGCATGGCCGTGCATGGTGCGACCGAGCGTGACTTCGCCATGGTGCGCGCGAAGAACGCACGGCATGGGCTGGAGAATCCGTACGCGCGATACCGGAAGAACTTCAGTGTCGAGGATGTCCTCGCCTCCGCGATGGTCGCAGATCCGCTGCGATTGCTGGAGATCTGCGCCACCAGCGATGGCGGCGCGGCGGTCGTTCTGACGTCGGCTGACTGGGCAACTCGGCATGGGATCGAGCAGCCGGTCGCCGTGCGGGCGATCTCGACCGTGACGCCGACGTTTCCCCAAACGGTCATCGAGATGCCTAACTTCTCGACTGACTCAGGCGTTGCGGTGTCGGACTCGGTCACTCCCTTCAAGTCCGCCATCGCGGCCGGCGCGTACCTGGAGTCCGGGCTGGGCCCCGACGACCTGTCGCTGGCCGAGGTCTATGACCTCTCAAGCGCGCTCGAGCTTGATTGGTACGAGGACATTGGCTTGTGCAAACCCGGTGAGGCCGAGCAGCTGTTGCATGACGGTGACACGACGATCGGTGGACGGATCCCGGTCAACCCATCTGGCGGCCTCGCGTGCTTCGGTGAGGCCGTCCCTGCTCAGGCGCTGGCACAGGTCTGCGAGGTGACCTGGCAGCTGCGCGGTCAGGCCGGCGCTCGTCAGGTCGACCGGGCGCGAGTCGGGATCACGGTCAACCAGGGGTTGTTCGGGCACGGCTCATCGGTGCTGCTGTCGGTGTGACGGCAAGCAGCGCTCGACGTTATTTGAGTGCGACCGGCGTGACCGGTGCACCTGACGCGCCAACCACCGGCTCGGGGCTCGCGCTGAGCAGGAAGCTGTAGCGACCGTCGGCGGCGCAGGCCTCGGCGAGCCCTTCGAGGTTGAAATTCTGCCCTTGGACGAGGCCCATTTCCACGATGTGCAACATGTGGACCGGCAGCAGCAGACCCTTCTGCTCTCCTGGGAAAACCTCGAACGACAGGTTGTCGGTCGCCACGGCGGCAACGTCCCGGTCGTGAAACCAGCGGACCGTCTGCATCGACGGGCCGGCGGTGCTGATGCTGTAACCCATCTTGTCGCCGGCCAGCAGGAGCTGGATCTGGCCGGTACGCAGCAAGACGATGTCACCGCTGCTGACGGTGACCTTGCCAAACTCCTCAGCGGCGTCGAGTTCCGCGGCGCCGAGAGCATGGCCACCCTCGAGTCGATCGACCCCGGCCGAGCCGGCAAGGTCGAGCAACACCCCTCGCGACACGATCGGCCCAAGCTTGTCCGCGCCGAGTCTGGTCGCGCCGCTGTCGTCGATGATTGAGGTGGGGAAGCCGTTGTACATCCGGTCGTCGTAGCTGACGTGCGAGAGCGCATCCCAGTGCGTTGCTGCCTGCACTCCCATCGACAGTGCGTCGTCATTGAACCGGACACCGGCCTCGTCCTTGCCGAGCAACTCGTGGCGAGCGATCGTCGTACGGATCGGGTTGGTGCGACCTGGCACGAAACCGAGCTGCGGCCCGGCGTCCGACATCGGGATCGCGAGGCTGAAGCGCTTGCCGTCGCGAACCAGTGCGGTCGCGTCCCGGATCACCTCGTCAGTGATGAGGTTGAGTGTGCCGCGTTCGTCATCGCGGCCCCAACGTCCCCAGTTGTTGACGGCCGCAGCGAGCTCGACGAACTCCGGCGGGTTCACGCCGAGTCGAGCGGCAGGCAGATCCGGCAGGGCCCCAACGTGGTGGTGGCGACATCGACCGCGTTGACGTCATCCCTGCCGGCGACTGCTGCGCAGTCAGGCCGGTGGAAGATCGTGCCGTTCGCGGTGGCGACGTAGGGAGTAGTCACATTGCCGCCGCTGAGCAGGACCTCCAGCCGGCCGATCGCGCGGTTCAGCGCGGCGGCTTGCACGCGTGACTCGCGGATCCGAACCGTCTGCCAGTAGGCGAAGTAGGTGAAGCCACCCGCAACGACCAACGCCAGCCCGAGGATGCCACCTGAGATCAGGTAGTCGTTTTGCTGATAGGTCAACGATGTGCCGGAAGCACCGACCCAGCCGATCACGATCAAGGCGATCCCGAGTGGCATCAGGATCGCACCCGCAATCAGCAGCCAGCGGTCAAGGCTGCCCGCCGCAGCGCCGGTGCGCAATCTGCTGAGCCGACCCGACAGACCGCTCATCCGGTCGCTGGCGGTCTCGGTCGACGTCGTCATTGATCCCCCTCGAGGCGACAGTGATCGCCCTTGGTCAGCAGGACACGATCAGCGAGCTGTTTGAGCCCGTAGGCAACCACGAGTGCCACGGCAATGGCGAGGACCACCCAACCCGTGTTCACGCCACACCTCCGAGGTATGCCGCCGCTACTTGGTCGGCGAGGTCTTGGGGCTCGCCGACAGCGACGATCCGACCTTGCGACAGGACGGCGGCGAAGTCGGCCACCCGCAATGCGGTCGCCGCCAACTGTTCGACAAGCAGGATCGTGATCCCTTCCGCAGCGAGCTGTTGGACCAGGTCGTAGAGCTCGCTCACGATAATGGGCGCAAGCCCCATCGAGATCTCATCGAGCAGCAGGATGGTCGGGTCAGCCACCAGGGCGCGTGACATCGCGAGCATCTGCTGCTCGCCGCCACTCATCGTTCCAGCCCGCTGCGTGCGCCGGGCGGCGAGCTGCGGGAAGCGCCCGAATGCGGTGTCGCGGACCTGGTCGAAGGATTGGTCGGCGGCAAAGGTCCACATCCGCAGGTTGTCCTCGACGGTGAGGTTGGGGAAGATGCCGCGTCCTTCCGGGATGCGGCTGACGCCTGCCCGCGTGAGCGCATCCGGTCCGGCACCGTTGACGTGGGCGCCCGCGATGTGGACACAGCCTGACGTCGGCCGGGTCGCACCGGACACCACCTGCAGCGTGGTCGACTTGCCGCCGCCATTGGGCCCGAGCAGCGCATAGATCGTGCCGGTCGGCACGGCAAGGTCAACCCCGTGGAGGATCTCGATCCGGCCGTAGCCGGCGCGAATGTTGCACAGCTCGATGGCGTAGGTCACGACGCCACGCCAAGGTAGGCAACCTGCACGCCAGGGTCGCGCTGGATCTCGGCAGGCGTGCCGGCCGCGATCACCCGCCCGAAGTCCAGCACATAGATCCGGGAGCACACCCGCATGACCAGATCCATGTGGTGCTCCACCAGCAGGATCGCCATGCCGTCATGTGCGAGCTCGAGCATGAGGTCGCCGAGTGCAAGGGTCTCGTCGTGGCTGAGCCCCGAGCCGACCTCGTCCAGCAGCAGCAACCTCGGCCGAGTCGCGAGTGCCCGGCCAAGCTCAACCAATCGCGCGAGCCCGGTTGGCAGCGAATCGACGCGCGCGTCGACCACGCCGCCAAGTCCCACCCGGCTGATGATCTCGGCGGCAACCTCGCGCGGGGGGTCCGATCCTTAGACCACGACTTGTGAAACTCGGCGGCCGCGAGGATGTTTTCGTACGCCGTCAACGAGCCGAACACTTCGAGTCGCTGGAAGGTGCGCGCGACACCGAGCCGAGCCCGCTTGTACGGCGGCAGCCTGCTGACGTCGTGACCGCCGATGACAACCCGGCCACGCGTCGGTTGCTGCAGTCCGGTGATCACATTGAACGTCGTGGTCTTGCCCGCACCGTTTGGACCGATCATGCCAGTGATCTCACCGGCTCGCGCGGCGAAACCCACGTCGCTAACCGCATCGATCCCGCCGAATCTCACCGAGAGCGCGCTGACCTCGAGGACCGGGTCCTCCTCGCTCAGCAGTCGCACCGACAAGGCCGTCACCACCTTCGGCGAGGAAGACGGCCGCCGGCGTGCCGGTGTTGGTTGCGCGGGCCGGAATTTGCCCGCGAGGCCCGGAACAGCTCGAGAGGTTCGCGATGCGGCCGCTGATCCCGTTCGGGTCGCGTCCGACGCTGATGGCGGCCAGCCCGGTCAGGAGATACTGCAGCTCCCCGAGCCGAGGGAAATGTGGCGCGAGCACGTCGAATGCGGTCAGCGCCGCCGCGCCGAGCAGGGCGCCGGTCGCGGTGTTGATGCCGCCGACCCGCGCCAGCAACAGACTGTGAGGCTTACGAGCGAGGCGAAATCGGCGGAGTTGACGGCGCCGGGGCTGCCGCCGTACAGCACGCCGGCGAGCCCTGCGAGCCCGCCGAGATTGTGAAGGCGATCAGCTTGGTGCTGTTGATGTTGACTCCGAGCGTCGCGCAAGCCGCGGGGGAGTCGTTGGATGCGACCAGCTTGCGGCCGAACGGTCCGCGCCGGAGTGCGAGCACACCGATAGCGCACGCACGAACACGACGCAGGTCAGCACGAAGAACGCCCGGTCGGATTGGGTCGGGATCCCGGGGATCCGTACCCGACCGATGTGCAGGCTGCCGCCAGTGCCGAGCGACTCATTGAAGAATGCCGAGTCCATGATCGCGGCAAAGGCGAATGTCGCGAGGGCGAGGTAGAGGCCACGCAAGCGCAGCGTCGGGAGTGCGACGAGGGCGCCGACAGCACCGAGAGGCCAATTGCGGCAAGCACACCGAGCCAGGATCCGCCGCTCGCAATGTTTCCCATCGCGTAGGCGCCGAGTCCGGCGAACGTCATCTGACACAGCGACGCCATGCCGCCGTAGCCGGTCAACAGCACGATCGAGAGAAGGACGACTGCGAGCGCGAAGCCTTGGGCACCGATTCGCAGGTTGTTGCCTGACAGGACGCTCGATGCGATGACGGCGATCGCAATGACTGCGACGCCCACTGCGAGTGAGGACCGGAGGCTGGCGACCCGTGGGGGGATGACGCCGGTGAACGAGGCGGTCCGCAACCGATCCTGCGGCAGCACGATCAGGACGACGAAAAGCACGATGATCGGGATGATGTCTTGAATCCGCGAGGTGAAGCCGGAGGTTGGTAGGTAACCGAACAACACGCTTTGACCAACCGCGATCCCGATTGCGCCGACGATGGCCATCGGCAGGCTGCGAAGCCGGCCGATGATGGCCGCGGCGTAGCCGTCGACGACGAGCAGTGTCAGGTCCAGCACGTTGAGCTGGTTAATGGCGGCAAGCAGGATGCCGGCGAATGCAGCGAGCGCGCAGGAGATCGCCCAGGACAACTGCTTGACTCGAATCGGCCGCCCGCCAGCCATCGCCAACAGATCGGAGTTGTCGACCACGGCGCGCATCGCGATACCGGCTCGGGTTCGGGTCAACAACAGGCGCAGCCCGATCGCGACGACCACGAGCGCGGCCGCCGCGATGACCTGCTCATAGCTGATCAGCAGCCCGGTGATCTGAAATCCGTTGCCGTGGAAGAACTCCGGCAGCGCCCGCGGCACCAGTTGGCTCCATACCAGGTTGGTGAGCCCGACGAGGAAAAGCAGCAACCCCAGCGTGACGACCAGGGTCAGGTCGACGGCGGCGCCCTCCAGCGGACGCATGAGTACGCGTTCGACGACGAGCCCGAACACCGGCGCAATCACGAGCAGGACGAGTGCGACCGAAAGCACCGCGTTGAGGTGCCAGCCCTGCCACAGCTGCCAGAACGTGAAGGCGGCGACCATCGCGATCGCGCCGTGGGCGAAGTTGAAGATGCCAGTGGTCGTGTAGGTGACAACGAGGCCTGTCGAGATCAACGCGTAGACGCAGCCGGTGACCAGCCCGAGGATGACGTAGCTGAGAAAGAGCGTCACTACCGCAGTTTCCTACTTTTTGTACGGCAGGAAGGCGCCGTCGCACCGGAACCCGGTCTTTGGGTTGCCCATCCGGCTGAACACCCCGTTCTGCAGCTGCCAGAGGATGTAGCAGTGGTTGCCGGTCGTCTTCGAGCTTGGGTCGGTAGGAGCGACGAGGCCGTTGTCGCTGAAGTTCCGGATCTTGCCAAGCGCGGCGAGCACGCTGGCGCGGCTTGCGGTCGGGCCGGCATTTTCGAATGCCTGCTGGAACATCCGGCCATCCGCCCACGCGAACATCGCGTACAGGTTGAGTGGTTGACCCGGGTTCGTCTTCTTGAACCAGGTCTGGAACAACTTGACCTCGGGGATGTTGGCCGCCTCATTGGCATTGAAGAACAACGAGTATTCGCTCCATCCCTGCACGCCGTTGAGTGCTGAGACCTTGCCCTGGAAGTCAGGAATGAACGCTGAGTCATAGGCGATCGGGATGATGTTGATGACGCCCTTGCACGCGGCGATCGAGTGTTCGTTCTGGATCATGGTTGCGGCGTTCTGGGCATCCTCGGTCACGGTGTAGAAGACCTGGATGTGGTCTTTGCCGCAGGCGGTCTGAAAATTGCTGGTGAAGTTGCTCGCGGTCGCCGCGGCAGTGTTGCTATAGGTGAACTTCCAGCCTTGGCTCTCGGCGGCGTGCACCTGGGCTGCCTGCTTTTGCATCGCGGACGGGATGTCCTCGGAGATGGTGCCGACGTGCTCCATCTTCGAGCCGTACTTCTGCTTGAAGTACTTGTACATCCCGGTCGCGTAGCCGAGCTCGCCTGGCTCGAGATCGAAATGGTTGGAGAGCGTCTCGGCGGTTGGATCGAGAGCGACGTGTACATCGGGCACCGTCGGGTTCGCTTTGAGGACGGTTGCGCCACAGCCATTGCCGTCGTAGAGCGAGAACGATCCGACGAACGCGAAGACCTTCTTCACCAGGGTCGACGTGTCGTTCTGATTGATGCTGCAGTTCGTGCCGGAGTCAGCAAAGTCGATGATCACCTTGTGGCCGCAGAGACCACCTGTGGAGTTCAGGTAGGCGGCGAACGCATTCGCGCCCTGCTGTGCGCCGGCAAACAACCCGCTGACCGGCCCGGTGCGGTCAGCGATCGTGCCGAGCGTGATGGTGTCGCTGGTCAGGCCGACGTCGCTGCCACTGGTCGGGCAGCCGGCGGGCAGCGCCGTCGTCGCCGTGGCGCCGTTCGCGCTCGGCGTGTTGTTGCTTGCGGTCGTGCTGGTGCTGGGGCTAGTGGCGGGCGCCGGCCCGCGCGCACCGCATGCAGCGATGCCCATCAGCACGACAACTGACAGGACGGCAACAACTGCGCGCGGCGGTCGCATACGGCTCCTTCGCATCATCTGGCGCCTCATCTGGCGGTGCCCCTCACCGGTCTGCACGTCAACGGGCCCTGCGTCCGGCGACGGTCATCGTCGACCCTGCCGGTGCACCTGTCGAGGGCAACCCGAGCTTGCGGTGGTCCCATGACCGAAAGCGCTGACCCTTTACTCGTACCGCAACACGTTTGTTGAGCATGGCCTCGACGATCGGCTTGAGGTCATCGGAGTATGGTCCGTAGTAGCGCTCGAAGATGTTCACGCCGATCGCCCAGAGCAGATCGGGGTCATCGCTGACCTCGGCAACGCCTTCGATCTCGACCCCGCGTAGGTCTTCGTAGACGACGCCGTCCTCAGCCAGGCAGCTCACTTGCGGGTTGCGCCGCAGGTTGACCGCCTTCTGTGACTTTGCCTTGGTCTCGAAGCAGACGTCGCCGTCGATCAGCGCGAACCACATCGCCACCAGGTGGGGCTGGCCGTTCGCGCCCACGCTGGCAAGCGTGATCGTTCGAGTCCCGGCGAGTAAATCCTGCACTTCCTCATCAGACAAGACGATGTCGGCTCGCTGGTTGGCGCCCATGATCGCCTCAGCCCGTCGCGGAGTCGTCTAGGAGCGCGGCCAGCCGCTCAGTCGTGCTGATCCATTCCTCGACGATTTCGAACATGACCTCTTGGGTGGGCCGCACCCGGTTCATCCGGCCGACGATCTGACCCACCGGGAAACCGGCGAGCTCACGGTTGTGCGCTCGGCTGACTCGTCGAGCCATCTCGCCGAACAGGATGCCCTGTAGTGGCATTGGCAAGGTCTTGGGTGCGTCGTCGCGCTCCCAAGCCTCGGTCCACGCAGTACGCAGTTGCCGCGCCGGTTTACCGGTCATTGCGCGCGAGCGCACCGTGCTGCGCGAGTCGGCCACGAGGATGTTATCGAGCGCTTCGGGCGAGGTGTTGGCCTCGGCGACGGTCAACCAGATCGATCCGGTCCAGGCACCTTGGGCCCCGAGTGCGAGGCCCGCCGCCATTTGTCGGCCAGTGCCGATTCCGCCAGCTGCCAAGACCGGGACATCGGGCCCAACCGCGTCGACCACCTCAGGGACGAGGACCATCGTCGCGATGTCACCGGTGTGCCCGCCGGCCTCGGTGCCTTGGGCGACGATCACGTCGACGCCGATCTCGACCTGCTTCTCGGCGTGCCGCTTGTTGCCGACGAGCGCTGCGACGAGCACCCCGTGCTCGTGGGCGGTGTCGACGACCTCCTTCGGCGGCGGTCCGAGTGCATTGACGAGAAGCTTGATCGGATGCTTGAGCGCCACCTCGACTGCACGGGTCGCCTGGTCGTCAACACCGAGGCCGGCAGCGCGAGCACGCTCGTGGTAGTCCTCAGGTAGTTGCGGAATGTCGTACTCGGCGAGGATTGCATCGACGTAGTCCCAGTATTCCTGCGGGATCATCGCGCGCAGCTCGTGCTCGTCCGGTTGCTTGCCGCCCTTGCCGACGTAGTTGGCCGGCATGACGAGGTCGACGCCGTACGGCTTGCCATCGACATGGTCATCGATCCACGCCAACTCGATCTCGAGCTCTTCGGGTGTGAAGGCGAGCGCGCCCAGCACCCCGAAGCCACCGGAACGGCTGACCGCGGCCACCACATCACGGCAATGGGAGAAGGCGAAGATCGGGAACTCGATCCCGAACATGTCACAGACAGGGGTGCGCACAAGCCCTCCGAAACCGAATCTGACGCCTCGTCAGGTTGCAGAGTACGGTGCTTCGCGTGACCTCACAACGATCCTCAGAATTCGCCACCCCGAGTCGGGATGAGATCGTCGAGATCAGCCAGAAGCACGTGTCAATGATGGAGTCCTCGGACGCTGACTCGGTTTGGGTCTGGGTGGGCATGCACCACGTATTACTGCGAACCATCGGCCGGCGCAGCGGCGACGAACACAAGGTTGCGCTGCCGTTCTGGCGTGATCCTGAGGGTCATCGTCTCGTGGTCGCGTCGTTCGCCGGTGCGCCCAAGGATCCGGCCTGGTATGTCAACCTCGCGGATAAGAGCGTCAACCCGCTCGTGTTGGTCCGGGTCCAGGGCGGCGGGTTCTGGGCGGACGCGGAGATCCTCGACGGTGAGGACTACGCCGCCATGTGGGATCTGCTTGTGGTGGACCGGCCGCACTACGCCGACTACAAGGCCAAGACCGACCGCGTGATCCCAGTGGTGCGGTTGCGGGAAGTCTGTGTTGCATAACAGGATCTGCGTTGCATAACAAGATCTTTGTTGCGTGACAACATCTCTGTGCGTGACAACAGCGGGCTAGCAACCCATCAGCCGATGAGACCTGCGGCTCGCAAAGTGTCGTAGGCGCGGTCGGCGAACTCTCCCCAGCCCCGATCGAGGGCGCTCGTGAACTCCTCGAACTCTTCGTCGGTCAGCGCCGGCGGAGTGGGGAACGGCTCGTCGGGATATGGCGGATCTGGATCGTGCTCGGGGATCGTGTCGCTCTGCTCCGGCAGGTCGGCGTCGTCCGGGGGCTCGAGGAGCTCGATCGGATAGCTCGCCGTCGGCTTTCGGTAGACAAATCCGAGCGCGCTGGTCCAGTCCTCGCTACCGTCAGGGTTGATGTCGACGTGCCACAGCTTGTCGGTCTTGAGGTTGTGATGCATCCGACACAGCGAGTGGAGATTGCTGGCGTCGGTGGGTCCGCCATTGGCCGGATCACGATGGTTGCGCGCAGTGCAGTGGTCGATATCGCAGTGGCTCGCGCGCCGCGAGCAGTTGGGGAACTGGCAGGTCCTATCGCGAGCCACGACGAAACGCCGTAATGGCTCGGAGGGGCGGTAGCGCGCGGCGCCGAGGTCGAGCGTCTGCGCGGTGATCGGATCGGTGATCAGCCGGCGGAACGACGCATCGTCGGAGAGGCGGCGCGCAACCTCGGCGTTGATCGGCCCGAATCCGGAGAGATCCGCGGGATTCTGATTGAGACCAAGCCAGGTCGTCAGGTCCATCCTGAGCTGAACTTCCACGGTCGGCTTCGTGGCCGCCTGCTCGCCGAGAACGAGCTCGGCCAGGGCGTTGAACCGGCACAGCCCGATCGGAAGATCTTCGCATTGCGCCTTCAGCTCGCTGGCCCGAGCCTCGATGGCGTCAGTGATTGCGAGCAACGTCACGGCGTCGCCCTCGGCCACGAGAGTCGAGGTCTCGTCCTGGCCCGGAAACAGCTGGACGTCGGCCTGCGCCTTCGCCTTCTCGGCGCGTTCTGCGGCGCCCTCAGGGTCGATCGCGATGATTGCCTTCGCGGCTTCCTTCGCGAGCCGCTGTGGTGTCCATCGGCGCTCGATCGCCCGCGGGATCAGCTGGACGTCCACGGCAAGTGCGATGCGTGGCTGGCAATGCCGCGTCGCCCGGCCGAGGTGCCGCAGGTGCTCGAAGGTGACCTCACCGCGGTCGAGGGCCTCCCAGGACGTCGGCATGGTGTCGCCGATCTGCTCGACGAAGCAGACATGCGAGATGCCGGCGCCGGACGTGATCCTGGTCAACGCCGCGATCTCCTCGCCGACGATCTGGATCGCGTCGTGTCCGGTGGCGAGCACCAGAAGGTCGACGCCACTGGTCGCTTCGGAGGTCGTGACCATCGAGCGGGCTTGGCAGTGGGAGATGAACTTGCCCCATAGCGCGTTGGCGCGAACCGCGGCGGCGCTGCCAAGCGGGGTTGCCTGCAGCGCGATCAGCCCGGCATAAAGCTGCGGGCCAACCGGCAACATCTCGAGTTGGTCGACCCGGGCTGCCGCACGGTCAAATGCCGTCTCGGTGGCCGGGTGCAGCAGCGTCATGGATCGAACATACGTTCGAACAAGGTTCGTGTCAATGGCGAGTTTTCCGGCTGTGCATAGCGTGCAAAGACCAAACCTGACGGGTCGTCAGGTTTGGTCTAAGGTTGCGGATATGGACGAGTTTCCGAAGATTATTTCGGTCGACGATCACGTCGTAGAGCCCCCAAATCTGTGGCAGGACCGGTTGCCGGCGACCATGAAGGAAGCAGGACCGAAAGTCATCTTCGCGCCCAAGGGCGACGTCACCTTCGTCGGTGGAAAGCTCACGGTCTCGATGGGCGAGCCGGGCAGCGGCCCCGACGTCGCCTGGTGGATTTATGAAGACCTCAAGCGTCCGCTCATGCGCCTGGACGCATCCGTCGGGTTCGATCGCGACGAAGTCGATCTGCGCCTGGTCAACTACGACGAAATGCGCACCGGCGCCTATTCGGTGCCCGAACGCCTCGTCGACATGGACACCAACTGGACCGATGCACAGATGTGCTTTCCGACCTTCCCGCGGTTCTGCGGTCAGACCTTCCTCGAGGCGACCGACAAGGACGTCGCGCTGGAGTGCGTCAAGGCCTACAACGACTTCCAGGTGGAGGAGTGGGCGGCGGCGGCGGATGGGCGGCTGATCCCGTTGATCATCGTGCCGCTTTGGGACGCGGATTTGGCGGCAGCCGAAGTGCGGCGCAACGCGGCTCGGGGAGTCCGTGCGACGTGCTTCAGCGAGATCCCGCCGTTCCTCGGCTTGCCGAGCGTTCACGACAAGAACAACTACTGGGACCCGTTCTTCGCTGCCTGCGAACAGACCGGCACAGTCATCAACATGCACATCGGGTCGTCCTCGAAAATGCCATCGACGTCGAAGGATGCGCCAGCAGCGGTCGGCTCGACATTGACGTTTGCCAACTCGTGCTACTCCCTCGTCGACTGGTTGATGAGCGGCACGTTCACCCGCTTCCCGACGTTGCAGATCGCCTTTTCTGAAGGGTCGATCGGCTGGATCCCGTACGTCTTGCATCGCGCCGATGTGGTCTGGGAAGAGAACCGCGGCTGGGGTGGCATTGCGGAAAAGGTGACCGAGCCGCCGAGCGAGCTGTATTTCAAGCATGTGCTCGGCTGCTTCTTCGATGACCCGCATGGGCTGCTCAACCTCGAGCACATCGGGGTGGACAACGTCGCGTACGAAAGCGACTATCCGCATTCGGACTCGACCTGGCCCAACACCCGCGCAGTCGCCGAGGAGCAAATGAAGCACCTCGACCGCGACGTCGTCGAGAAGATTGTGCGAGGCAATGCGATCCGCGTCTACGATCTGTCTCCCGAAGGCCGCTGGAAGGGTTAACACGAACGTGTTGGACTACCTCGTCAAAGGCGCAACGATCGTTGATGGCAGCGGCTCCCCGTCGTACGTCGGAGACGTCGGCGTTCGCGAGGGCCGGATTGTCGGTGTCGGCGACATCACCGAAGAAGCGGTTGAAACCTTCGATGCGAGTGGGCTGATTGTCACGCCCGGATTCATCGACAACCACACTCACTACGACGCGCAGTTGTTCTGGGATCCATGGGTCACGCCGTCGAACGAGCACGGTGTCACGACAGTGCTGGGTGGCAACTGTGGCTTCACGCTTGCACCGCTTCGCCCCGAAGATGCCGACTACACCCGCCGCATGATGCAAAAGGTCGAGGGCATGCCGTTGGAGGCGCTCGAGACAGGAGTCCGGTGGGGCTGGGAGACCTTTGCCGACTACCTTGCGGCGGTTGAACAAGCCGAGCTCGCGGTTAATGCCGGGTTCCTCGTCGGGCACTGCGCGATCCGGCGGTACGTGATGGGTGCCGAGGCGACCGACCGCGAGGCAACGAACGAAGAGATCAAGGCCATCGTTGCGCTGCTGCACGAGTCGATCGACGCCGGCGGCCTTGGCCTCTCGACCACGCTGTCCAACACGCACTCCGACGGTGACGGCAAGCCGGTTGCCTCACGCAAGGCCGGAAAGGACGAGCTCATCGCCTTGTGTACTGCAGTCGGCGAGCACGAGGGAACGTTCATCGAAGGCATCGTGCCGGGCTGCCTCGACAAGTTCACGGATGACGAGATCGAGCTGCTGGCACAGATGACCGCCGCCGCGAAGCGGTCGATCAACTGGAACCTGCTCACGATCGACGCGCGTGAGCCGGACCGGATCCCTCGACAGCTTGAGGCGTCGGCTCGCGCCCGCGAGCTCGGTGGCCGAATCATCGCCTTGACGATGCCGGTGCTGGTGCCGATGAACATGAGCCTGCTGAACTTCTGCGGCCTGTGGTTGATCCCTGGCTGGAATGCAGTGCTCAACTGCCCGGTCCCGGAGCGCATCGAGAAGTTGCGGGATCCGGCGACCCGCGCCCACATGATCGAACGCGTCAGCAGCAAGGAAGCGGGGGTCTTCCGGCGGCTCGGGAGCTTCGGGCGCTACGTCATCGGCGACACCTACAGCGCCGCAAACGACGGCTTGAAGGGCCGCGTTGTGCGCGACATCGCAACCGAGCGCGGGCAGGAAGACTTCGACACGCTGCTCGAGATCTGCATCAACGACGACCTTCGGACCATCCTGTGGCCGATGCCGAATGACAACGACCCGGAGACCTGGGCGCTTCGGCAGCAGGCCTGGGCCGAACAGGACGTCATGCTCGGCGGCTCGGAT
Organism: uncultured Actinomycetota bacterium; assembly: GCA_963814845.1. Classification (GTDB taxonomy): domain Bacteria; phylum Actinomycetota; class Actinomycetes; order JAFAQI01; family JAFAQI01; genus DATAUK01. Next base: position 228,354 of record CAWFEP010000007.1, on the reverse strand, counting down.
GCAGGCGCTCACCTCGACCGCATGGCCGGCGCACCATTCCCGACCCGGTTCATCGGCGACATGATCCGCGGCCGCCAGCTCGTGCCGCTGGAGCGCGCAGTGCAGATGATCACTGGTGCGCAGGCGGACGTGTTCGGCATCATCGATCGCGGGTATCTCCGAGAGGGCTACCACGCCGACCTCGTGGTCTTTGATCCCGAGGAGATCGCGTCCGAGGATGCGTCGCTGCATTTCGATCTGCCAGGCGATGCACCGCGGCTGACTGCCGGCGCGATCGGCATCAAACGAGTGCTGGTTAATGGCATCGAGACGATTCGCGATGGCGAAGTCACCGGCGCTCGGCCCGGCAGACTGCTGCGCTCCGGTCGTGACACCGTTACAGTCGCAACCAGTTAGTTCTTCCGGCAGAGCCACTCGAAGTTTTTTCCAAGGCTGGTGCGTCATGGCTGTACGTCTGTCGGGTCGAGGGCAGCGGCGGCGAGGCGTAATGCCTCTTCGGCGCTCACGCCGAGGTCGTGCGCGAGTGCGGCGTATTTGTGCGCGGCGGCGAGCAGTTTCGCTCGCGCTTGGTCGCCGCCGGCGGTGACTACCGTGCCACCTCGGCCGCGGGTCTCTACGATGCCGGCCGCCTCGAGCTCGCGATAGCTGCGCGCGACAGTGTTGACCGCCAAACCAAGGTCGTCGGCGAGACGTCGCACCGTCGGAAGCCGAGTCCCGGCGACCAGCACGCCATCGGCGATCTGCGCGGCGATCTGTGCACGTACTTGCTCGAACGGCGGAGCCGTCGACTTCTCGTCGACCGTGACGTTGATCGCGTTCAGCGAGCCGCGAACTGCCTTTGTCGTCGAGCTCGGCATGCCTGTCCAGCCTACGCCGCTAGCTGCGCCGCCAGATGACGTGACCGACCTGGCTATTGGCCGGGATCCTGATGATCGCGGTGGCGCTCGAATAGCCGGCGCGATCGTCGGTGTCGACATAGATCGTGCCGTTGGCGGTGATCGCAATTCCGTTCGGCGAGACGTCCCGGACACCGTCAATCGGCCCGGTGCTGGCGAAGTTGACGAGCGTCTGGTGAGAGCGAAGTGAGGTGTAGCGGACGATCTTGGTCGGTTGCATCACGATCACGCTGCCGTCTGGTGCTGTGACGATGCCGGCGTCGCCGCGCGGATAGACCGACTGGCTGGAGACGAGGCGCATGCGGCCGCCGGGCGTGATCGCGAGCAGACTCTTAGTCGCGAACCCGGTGAGGAACAGATCCCCGTGGCGATCGAAGGCGAGCCCGTCCGCGCTGTCGGTTGAGGCGTCGACTGCGCGCCGCCCGATTCCCACCACGCCGGCCCGGTTCGGGAGCCCGGCGATGTCGGTCAGCGTGCCTGACGTATTGAGTCGCAGGAGTTGACGTTCGTCGACGATGAACAGCCGGCCCGCTGGTGAGACGGCCACTGCGGTCATACCGTACAGCTTTGCCTGCAACGCCAACGTGCCTGACCTCACCCATGCCCGTCGGCCACCACCCGCGACGGTACGGATGATGCCGTGCGCGTTGATGGCCCGGATCCGATCGTTGCCGGAGTCGGCCACGTACAGCGTGTGGGTGGCCCGGTCGTACGTCATGCCCGCCGGATGGTTCAGTGCGGCGTCAGCGGCGGGCCCGCCGTCGCCCGAGAACCCCTTACGGCCCGTGCCCGCGACCACGGTGAAACGGCCGTCTGGATGGCGGGCGAAGATCATGTTGCGGGTGTCGTCGGCGATGTAGAGCAGGCCGTGGGCACCGATTGTCAACGTCGCTGGTCGGTCGAGCGACGTCAACGAACCCGGCGCGCCGATGCTGGCTCGGGGAGGCAGTTGGGCGGCGCGTGGCCGGGTGGGCGAGGAGTGCGGGGCGATCGTCAGGTAGCCGACGACTGCGACGACGAGCGCGAGGAGCGCGAGTCCGCTGACCCACCGCCGACGGCGTTGTCGCTGGCGCGCCTCGGGGATAAGCACGTCGGCGTCGTGTCGGGGTTGCGGCGGCGCGACCTGCATGGAACCACTATCAATAGCACCAAGCGTCGCTGTCAATGGTCACGTGAGATGACGAGTATCTCGTCGCCACCTCGCTGGAACTCATACCGGCTCGGACTGATTTCGCAGGTCGCGCCTGCCTCGGAGAGTCGTTTGCGCAGCGATCGCAGCAACGGACCGGTGTCTGTGCCCGGGTCGGCGACCAGCGGAAAGATCCGCACCTCGCGGCGAGCGACGCGCAACATCTCTGCGGCCGCGAGGTAGTGGAAGTGGTCGTCGAGGCGGTCGGCGTACATGAAGAGGAAGTGCGAGCTGAGCACCAGGTCGAATGCCCGGTCGCGAAACGGGAGTGAGGGCAGCGCGGCCGCGACATAGGGGGTGCGACGCCCGCCGAAGTGCTTGCCGAACGATCGCGCCGCAGATGTCCGGCGTTGGAGGTGGTCGTCGATGTCCGTGAAGAACGTCCAACTGAACGACTCGAGCGATGCCGCGGTGTGACGATTGCCCCGGATCGCCTCGTCGACGGCATGCTCGCGCAGCCAGGTCGCGTCAGCCGCGTAGACCGGATCGACTGCGGTAACTGCGATTCCGCGAGCCTGCGCTTCGGCGCAGAAGCTTGCGGCGCCGCCCGGGCAGTCCAGGATCGTCGCCGACAGGTCGGTCTCGTCGAGACCGAACATCGCGACGTACTCCTCGTAGGACCGAGCGCTGACGAGGGTAGCGCCGATCGCGGGTAGTCCGCTCAAGCTCTCGCCGTCTGTGACGCCGCCGCTCATCGCCTGCCGGTCAGAAACTCGATCAGCCCTTGCATGTAGGTCGTCTGGTCGTCGTATTGCGCGCAGTGACTGCCGTTCGGGCAATGCCAGTAGCTGCCCTGCGGCATGGCCTCGGCCATCCACCGCAGATACGAGGGATCCATGGTGTCGTGCTCGGCACCGATGACCAGCGCAGGCACGTCGATGCGCGACAGGTCCGCGCTGCGATCCCAGTTGAGCAGCTTGCCGGAGGCGCCGAGCTCGCTTGGGCCCTGCATGGAGACGTAGACAGATTCGTTGAGGTGCTTGAACAATCGCAGGACCGGATCCGGCCACTGCTCGTACGGCATCCGGAGCACGTGGTGGACATAGTGCTCCTCCAATAACAGCTTCATGTACGCCGGGTCGGCAGTCTGGCCGGTGGCCTCAAGCCGTTTGATCTCGGCGAGCTTGGATTGGTCCATCTGCGGCATGAGCACGTCAGCCGCGTAGCTGTTATAGGTGGGGATGCTCGCCATCATGTTGGAGATGACGAGGCCCTTCAGCGCGTCTGGATGCGCCAACGCGTACTCGATCGCCAGGATGCCGCCCCAGGACTGGCCGTAGAGGAAGAAGTTGCTGCTGTCGAGGCCCAGCGCGGTGCGGACCTGCTCCACTTCCTCGACGAATCGGTCAACCTCCCACAGCTCCGGCTCGTCGGGCTGGTCGCTGTAGGACGAGCCGAGCTGGTCGTAGTAGTAGTACTCCACTCCGGCAGCGGGCAGGAAGCTGTCGAACGCCTCGAATCCTTCATGAGTCCCGCCGGGCCCGCCATGCAACAGCAGCAGCTTCGTGGCTGGGTTGTTGCCGACCCGTTTGGTCCACACCGTGAAGACACCCTTGGGCGTCTCGATGGGGATCAGCCGGACGCCGCCGCTCAGCACATCGGTGCGTCCGGTGTTGTCGAAGTAGTCGACCGCTGTCACAGCCGTGCCCCCTATGCCATTGATGGGCGTGATGTTGACGTGATGGACGAGTTATACGTCGCGAGGACGACGCCCTTGCTCGTCGTCACGCTGTCCACCAACTGCAGGTTTGTTGGTGGCGCATCCTCGGCGAACAATCGCTGGCCTGAGCCGAGCAGCAGCGGGTGGATGAGAAGCACATAGGTGTCGACCAAGCCTCGCGATGTCAGCGATCGCACCAGCTCTCCGCTGCCGATCACGGACATGTCCGGGCCGTCCTGCTCCCTGAGCGCGGCGATAGTTGCGATCGCATCGCCAGAGAGCAGCGTCGAGTTCTCCCACGGAAGCGGGTCGGTGAGTGTACGGGAGGCGACGTACTTCTGCGCGTTGTTCAAGTACTCGGTGAACGGGTTGTCGGTGCGATGTGGCCATACCGCGAAGAAGTCCTCGTAGGTTCGACGCCCTAACAGCATCACGCCGGCTCGTGCCATCCCCCGGCCCATCGCGGCGGCTTTGATGTTGTCGTCGTACGGGATGGCCCAGCCACCGTGCGCGAACCCGCCGCGGGTGTCCTCGTCCGCGCGGCCCGGCGCCTGCATCACGCCATCGAGCGACACATTGGTCGTCACCACGACCTTGCTCATGCCGAATCCACTGTAGGTGAGACCGGCGTCAACCACGCGGACACCTGCAGCAGGCCGTCTGGGACGGTCGCGGCATAGGCGACGAGCTGTACGACGACCCGAACCACGTGCGCCGTGATGAGGATCTGCCCATCGGGACCGGTGGTCTGTCCACCCTCGAGGTACGTCCAGTCGGAGTCGGTGCCGCGCAGGCGTCGCTGGATCTCCTCGATCTGGTCGAGGGCCCATCGGCTCGCGATGACACAGAGCCGCTCGCCCAAGACTGGCGACAACCGCTCGCGGGTCACGTCAGGATTCCCACTCGCGACCACGAGAACGGCCTGGTTGTCGCTTGGGCGGAACGTGGCGACCGACACGATGTCTTCGTCGTCAAGATCGACGAGGTGGGAGATGTTCTCGTGGTCGCTGCCGCGTGGCCAGCCACCCGCCGGTGGGTCACAGGGCGGTGAGTCCCACCGTGAATTCTCGTTATGCTGCAGCCCGCCAAACGGCGCTTGGCTGGTGACTGCCAGTAGGCCGCCGCGCCACCTGCCGCCCAACGTCGCCCAACCTTCGACCGCGCCGTCGTGCTCGCGTCGGTCGGTCAGCTGGTCAAGATCGACGCCGTCAGCCTGGATCGCCACCCGGGAAGGCCGCGGCCGCGGCTCGCGGCCCGGCATGTAGCGCGGCAGATGCCTCGGCAGCGGCGGCTCGAACCACACGCTGCCGTCGGCGGCAACGACCCGGCCGCGCGCTGCGGTCTCGCCGCCCTCATCGAGCACCAGATCGCCGAGGCCCATACCGCGCATTGTGCCCCGACGCGTTGAGTCGGCGCCGGATGTTAGACGAGGGCGACGCGACTCAGTGCCTCCACGCCGGTGACAGCGCGGGTCTCGAACGGCGCCGACGGCCCCGCGATGCCCGCGGTGGCTTGGGCGACCGCCGGGCCAAGCCGCTCTGCCTGGAAGCGTTGCTGCGCTTCCTCGGACTCCCAGATGTCGATGATTCGCCAGCCGTCGCGGGATGGTCCAGACACATGGCCGATCAGGCCCTCGACCGGCTCGGGTCCGACGGCGAGATCGACGCGCGTGGCGATGTCTTCGGTCGCTCCCGGCATGTCCAAGCAGTACGCGAACATGATGCCTCCAACCATCGAATAGAGCGTTGATATAACGGTTAGAGTGATACTCTAATCACATGGCGAAGCCTGTCAAGCCCCGCTCGTACGACAACTCGCGGCGCACCGAGTCCGCCCGGCACACCCGCCTCGAGATCGTCGATGCGGCGCGTGCACTCTTCCTGGAACACGGCTATCCGGCCACGACACTTGCCGCGATCGCCCAGCATGCGAACGTCAGTGTGCAGACGGTGTACTTCCAATTCGGTAACAAGAGCGCTGTCCTCAAAGCGGTCGTCGACCAAACCATCGCAGGTGACGACGCGCCACAACCCCTCAACGAACGTGAGTGGGTGCAGCAGATCCTGGCTGAGCCCGACCCGCGCAAGAAGGTGCGCCTGCACGCGCACGCGGTCAGCGAGATCCTCGCGCGGACTGCCCCAGTCGCTCGGATGCTGCGGAGCGCGGCGGAAGTGGATCCCGAAGCCGCCACGCAGTGGGCAAAAGGAGAGCAGCAACGCCACGCCGGCATGGCAGAGTTCGCCGACCACCTTCACACGGCCGGCCACCTGCGACCGGACGTCACGCCAGCGGCCGCGGCTGACCGGATCGCGGCGCTGATCGCCCCGGAGGTCTACCGGCTGACGGTGCAGGCCCGGGGCTGGTCGCGCAGTGAGTATGAGGACTGGATCGGTGAGCTGCTCATTGCCTCGCTTCTCCCGGCGTCGTGACTTCGGGGGTCTCCTAGCGCCAGCTGGTCGCTCAAGCGCCTGCGCGGACTACCCGATCCTCCTCACATGCGAATGCGGCCGTCGGGCCTGCTCGTGGGGCTGCTTATCGCGACGATGATCGCGACTGTCGGTCTGCTCGGGTTGTTGGCCGACTTGGTCAGCCAGCGCGCGACGCGTGCGGCGGACTATCGGGCTGGGGAACGCGGGTTGCATGCGCTAGTGCTTCCGCCGACCGTCGTTGACGGCACCGATGTCGCGACGAACAGTGTGCGAGCCGCCTGCCGGCCGGCGCCGGACACGCGATGCCTGCATACCTCCGTGCTGCCGAATGCGGTCGACCCCATCCTCAAGCAACTGATTGTCGTGGTCGCGGACGACTGCACCAGGTGGACGAAGGGGATGGCGTGCCGGGCCCGCGGTCGGATTGCTGGCCAGAGTGCGGTGGCCGTCGTTTTCCCCCACCTGTGCCTCAGCAAGAGCGGACGGTTGCCTTTCGGCGCAGTGCCTGGTCCCGCGAGCCACTCCTACTATCGCGGCAGCGACATTGTGTTGGAGCTCACGAAGTCCTGAGCGCCATAAACGCTCAGACCCCACGCATTGCTCTGGCCATCCTGGCGATGGCCTGGTCGAGGATGTCGGCGCTGGTCGCATAGTTGAGGCGTGCATAGCCGGAGCCCGGCGTACCGAATCGAGGGCCTGGTTCCAACGCCACCCTCCCGTCGGTGAGAAAGCGCTCGCGCGCTACGTCACCGGGGCCGACGGCGTTGCAATCGATCCACGCGAGAAATGTTGCCTCGGGCGGATGCCATGTCAGCGCGGGCAGCTGCTCACTCAGCAACAGTCCGAGCTGGCGGCGGCGCTCATCGAGGGTGCGGAGAAGGTCGTCGAGCCACCCCTCGCTGTCAGCGAATGCTGCGACCGTCGCGAGGACGCCGAAGTGGCCGACGCGCCACCGCGCGTCAGGTGGCAGCCGTGCCACCACGCCGGCCATGTCTGGCGACGCGGTGACGATCGCCGCGCACTTCAAGCCGGCAAGGTTCCACGCCTTGCTCGCTGACAGCAGGCTGACCGCGATCTCCGCAGCGCCGGGCACGGTGAGCAGCGGAGTGAAGCTTGCCCCAGGGAGGACGAGCGGGGCGTGGATCTCGTCGCTGATCAGCGTCACGCCGTACTTGTGGGCGAGCGCCACGAGCGCGGTCAGCTCCGCCTTGGTATGCACTCGCCCGACCGGATTGTGCGGGTTGCACAGAATGAACACCGCTGGATGGCTGGCAAACGCACGTTCCAACGCGTCGAGGTCAAGCCGCCAGCCGGCGTCGTCGTGCGCAAGCGGCGCCTCACGTCGCGTCAGCTTCGCTTCGGCGACCCAGTCGAAGAACGGCGGGTACACCGGCGGGCTGATCACGACGGCGTCGCCGGGCTGGGTCAGCAGCCGAAGCAGCTCGACCACTCCGACCCCTACGTCAGTCGTCGCTGTCACCTGCGAAGGTTTCAGCTCCCAGCCCCAACGACGCGCGGCGAAGCCGGCAAGCGCGTCGCCGACGTGCGGCGACGGAGATGCATATCCGGTGTCCGAGCGTTCGACCGCCTGTTGCAACGCGACTGTGATCGCGGGCGCGAGCGTGAAGTCCATCTCCGCCACGGCCAGCGGCAACACCTCTGGTGGATAGGTGCGCCACTTCACGCTTTGGCGCGTTCGCAAGACGTCGAGAGGTGGGACGTCGAGGATCGCCGTCCGCTCGCGCACAACTGAAGTATCTCTGGCGGACTGCGGTCACTAGTGTCGGTGGGTGACCGAGGTCCCGTTGCGCCGCAACCGCGACTTCGTGCTGTTCCAAGTCGGTCAGCTCCTTTCCGATGGCGGCTCGGCGTCGACCTCGATTGCGTATCCGCTGCTCGTCCTGGCGGTGACGCATTCAGCCGCCAAGGCGGGCGTCGTCACGTTCGCTCGCACGCTGCCGTTGGCGTTGCTCGCGCTGCCTGCGGGGCTGCTGGCGGATCGGTGGAACCGCAAGTGGCTGATGATCGCCGCGGACGGAGTTCGCGTGATCGCGGTGGGGACGCTCGGAGCCGCGATCCTGACGCACCACGTTGACTTCTGGCTGCTGCCGGCAGTCGCGTTTGTCGAAGGCAGCGGCAACGCGATGTTCCTGGCGGCTCAGGCGGGAGCGCTTCGCGCGGTCGTGCCGCGGCAGCAGATGCCGGCGGCGGTGACCGCGCAGGTCGGCAGACAAGCGACGGTCCAGCTCGCTGGTCCGCCGTTGGGCGGTGTGCTGTTTGCGGTTGCCCGTGCGGTGCCATTCGTCGCGGATGCGGCGTCGTACGCGTTCTCGACCGTCTCGCTGCTCTTGATCCGGCGACCATTCCAGCAACCTCGCGAACCCGATGATGCGTCGGTCCGCGAGCGGCTGGTCGAGGGCCTTCGTTACCTCTGGGACCAGCCGTTCCTGCGTACCTGCGCGTTGCTGTTCGGCCTGGCCAACTTCATCATCCCTGGCCTGTTGCTGACGATGGTGGTGCTCGCGGACCGCCGCGGCCTGTCAGGCGCTGAGGTCGGCGGCCTGGTCGCGATCTTTGGTGCCTGCTTGCTGCTCGGCTCGTTCCTTTCTCCGATTGTCCGCCGGTCGTTGCCGGTCCGCGCCGTGCTGCTACTCGAGCTCTGGACCTACCTCGACTCAGTCGCCTTCCTCGTATGGCCCAATGTGTACGTTCTCGCGGGCTGTCTCGTGCCGACAGGATTGGCGATCGCCTCGAGCGACTCGGTGGTCCATGGCCTTCGGCTCGCGATGACTCCCGACCGGTTGCTTGGCCGGGCGGAGTCGGTGCGGAGCACGATTTCACTGCTCATTGCGCCGCTCGGTCCGTTGGCTGCCGGTTTGTTGCTGAGCACCACCTCGCCTCGGGTGACCATCGCGTTCTTCTTCGTGGTGGGTGTTGGTTTGGCCGGTTGGGGCACGCTGAGCCCGTCTATCCGCGCCGCGCCGAGTCTCGACGAGGTGATGGCGTTGCCGGCGGAGCCGATCCGCGGGCTGTAGCCGACAACTTTGACCGCCGGCGTGGTGTCGTAACAGATGTGACCAGCCGAGGCACTGACTTCGACGACTTCGTCAGAAGCACGGCGGGTCGGCTGCATCGGATGGCGTTCGCCCTAACCGGCGATCGGATCGCGGCTGAGGACCTTGTCCAAGGTGTCTTGGAACGGTTGTACGCCGCGTGGCCTCGGGTCGACGATCCGCTGGCGTACGCCCGCCGGTCGTTGGTCAACGCGAGCGCTAACCGGTGGCGGTGGCGGGCGCGGCGACGCGAGGTTCCGCTCACCGACTCGCACGATGTCGTGGTCGCCGACGCCGGACCACGCCATGACCAGCGTGATGAATTGATCCGCGCGATCGCGATGCTGCCCGCGAGGCAACGCGCGGTCGTCGTGCTTCGTTTCTTGGAGGACCTGACCGAGGCGCAAACCGCGGTTGCATTGGGGTGTTCGGTCGGCACGGTGAAAAGTCAGACCTCGCGCGCACTTGCGCGACTTCGCGAGCTCGTCGGGACGACCGACGAGGTCCCCGCTCTACAGCGAACTGAACCGAGGAGTGCTTAGTGATCATCGACGAGAACGCACTGTCCGAGGTCCTGCATGGGATCGACGTGAGCGAGCCCGCAGACCTGCTTGACCGGGTACGTCGCGGCGGCCAGCGCCGACGCAATCGGGTCCTGGTCGTTGGGGCTCCGCTCGGCGTCGGCGTCCTCACCGCCGCCGCGGTTTTCGGAGTCAACGCGCTCAGTGACGGCGGAAGCTCGCACCCGGACACGGTCAGTGTCGCCACCGACCCGACGACCAGCGTCAGCCCGATCCCCATCTCCACCCCGACGCCCTCGCCTGGCCCAACAGTTCGGCTTTACCACCACGTCTTCGACCTGCCAAGTGGCTGGACTGGAGACCGTGACGCGACCCATCACGGCGTCAACCAGGGGACGTCGTACCCCCAAGGTGGCGATGAAGAGCTCGATGCGAGCGGGCCCGACGGCGCGTGGTTCGACATCACCGAATACCGGGGCGCCTTGGCCGACGCTGAGTACGGCGTGGCCTCAGGTGTCCCGGATGAAACGCACGACACGACGATCGCGGGCAGCCCAGCGACGACCGATGTCTTCGGGACTTCGCCGGTGTGCACCTGGACGATCCTGGTGACTGCACACAGCACCACCACTACGGCAGGCGATGTGGGCACGTGCCCACACACCGTGGTGGGCGGCACCGCCGGTGCGGTCTCCATCAACGTCGCGATCAAGCCCGGTGACAGCCTTTTGGTCGAGGCGGGTGGCATCTCCGTGCACGACCTCAAGGCAATCCTCGCCGCAGCGATCCGCTGAGGCCCCCACTGGTTGCTGTCAACTGTGTTGGCTCGAGTCGTCGTGCCCGAGCTCAGCACGCCATACTCGTGTTCGCGGACTGCTGCAAGCGGTGCACTCGTCGCGGCCGAGGGAGGTCGCCTAGCAGCGCATCGTCCTACGCGATTTGCGTCAGCATCTTGTGACCAGACGGTTGAGGGGACGGATCGCGTGCTGAGCGACGAAGACGCACTGGCTCTGCGGTTGGGCTGCTCGCGGTTCGTGGCAGGCCACGGCCCGACCGATGTTGGCGAGCTGCTCGCGACCATTCCGGTCGAGACGGTCGTTGACCGGTACGGCGACGGCGGAGTTGTCACCGAGCTCGAGCACGAGATCGCCGGGCTGCTCGACAAGCCGGCGGCACTGTTCTTGCCCACGGGGACGATGGCGCAGCAGTTGGTGCTCCGGTTGCACGCCGAGCGATCTGGTCGGCGCACGGTGGTTTACCACCCGATGTGCCACCTGGAGGTGCATGAAGGCCGCGCGCTCGAACGGTTGCAGGGCCTCATCGGTCGGCCGGTCGGCGAGGCGCACCGGCCGCTCGATTCGACTGATCTCGCCGAGGTGGCAGAGTCGCCAGCGGCACTGCTGATCGAGTTGCCACAACGTGATCTCGGTGGCGTGCAGCCGGATTGGGATGAGCTGCAGGCGCAGATCGGCTGGGGCCGCGAGCGGGGGGCGGCGGTGCATCTCGACGGTGCCCGGCTGTGGGAGTCGGCTGCAGGCTACGGGTGTTCACCGGCTGAGGTCGCCGCAGGCTTCGACTCGGCTTACGTGTCGTTCTACAAGGCGATTGGGGCGCTGCCCGGATGCTGTGTGGTCGCGGACGAGCCGTTCATCGCGGAGTTGCGCGAGTGGCGTAGGCGGATGGGCGGGACGCAGTTCGGGCTGTGGCCGAACGCGGCTTCGGCACTGACGTTGCTGCGCCGTCGCCTGCCGTTGATGCCCGACTACCTCGCGCACGCTCGTGCCATCGCGGATGCGTTAAGCCAGGTAGCGGGAGTTGCGGTCGTGCCGGACCCGCCGCAGACCTCGATGATGCATCTGCTGCTCACCGCCTCGGCCGGCACTATCGAGGCCGGGATCCGCCGGCTTGCGACCGAGCAGAAGGTGTGGACGTTCCAGAAAGCGATGGCGACCGGCGACCCAGCAGTCCAGCGGGTCGAGCTTTCAGTCGGGGACGCCACGCTGGCGCTCAAGGCTACGGAGGTCGCCGAGTGCATTGCTGCGCTCGTCGACGAAACAGCGGTCGCGGCGACCTGAGGCGGTCAGCGGCTTCGGATGTCAGCGGCTTCGGATGTCAGCGGCTTCGAATGTCAGCGGCTTCGAATGTCAAGGTGCAGGACCTGGGTGTCCTCGCCCAGTCGCGCGGCCTCGGCTGCAGTCGCTGAATCGGTCACGCTGGCGGTGACCCGCCACATGCCGCCCTCACCGCCGGACACCTCGATCGAGCTAATGGCGATCCCGCGCTGCTCGGCCCGCGAGCGCACGACGTACTCGGCCTGTTCAGCGTTGTGTGCGGTGATCATCCACGGTCCGAGATCAGCCATGATGCTCCTCCGTCTTGCCTTGTCCTGCTTGTTCACCGTACGCGCAACCGGCAAACCCGGAAATGATGATGCCGGGCCGTAGTGACACGGCTGGCGCGCCGCTGAGGTCTCGAAGTTTCTCCGATTGCTTGTCAACCGAGCCGGTGCCTGCGGCGTTGAGCAGGCATGAGTCCACTCGCGCCGCACCGGAAGGCAACCACCATGAGCTCACGCCGAGGTCGCCGGCTGATAGTCCTGCTCAGCGCCGCAGTCTGTGCGGCTGTTGTCGCCACGCCGGCGGTTGGCGCGGCAGCGAACGCGGGTCATAGCGCCGCTGCCGCCAAGGCGCATCCAAGCGGCTTTTTCGTCACCGGTGTCGGTCGGGTGTCGACCAGCAACACTGTCGCGGCATTCCTGCGCGATCCCCAGAGTGGACTGCACGTCGTCACGACTGTCCGCAGCCTGTCGGCGACCGGCGATCAGGGTCACATTGTGTACAAGACCCGGCAAGCCGGCACGACGCATTGGGTCACACACAACGTCCCGGGGCTGCGGCCGATGGCCGGCGGGATCAAGGTCGAGCTGCATCTGAGCTCGGACGCCAAGCACGTCTTCGCCGTCTTCTACGAATGCGACGGCGTATTTGCCGCCCAGGCGTCGCTGACGGCAACCCGCCTCCCACAACCGACGTTGGTGCAGGCTGGCAATACCTGCACTGCCACGGGCGCAGTGAGCGCGGCCTGCTCGCCGATCCAACACGCTGTCGGCCTGCCCTACTCCAACGAGATCGGCATCGTGCTGCCCGATCCCGCCGCCAAGGACCGACCGACGGTGTTCATCGGGCAGGCCGGTGGCACCTTTACGCCGTCGATCCCGCTGCCGACGACCAATAGCTTCAGCCCGCAAGCGATTGCCTTCGACCCGGTGACGTACGAGCTGAGTGTTGTCGGCACCGGACTCGACGGCGATGTCCGCGGCATCTACGTCGTCTCAGCTCCCTACTGGGATGAGTTCGTGAGCCTCACCAGGATCGCCACGTTGAACAGCGCGACGAAGGACTACTCGATCCAGTCGATCGCCGCTGCGGGTCGTGGCCTGTGGGTTGGACTGTTGCGGCCAGGCGGCTTGGCCGCCAACCCCAACCATCGGATCTTTCTCGACCACGGCACGGGCCTCAACGGCGCAGGTCAGTGGACTGGGGCGTTTGCGGTGCCACACAGCACGGGTCACGACAGCGGTCTGGTGCTGGCGGTCAACCCGGCGACCAACCGCCCGCACGCCGCATTCACCCGCGTCTACAACAACTCGAAGACCAAGAAGAGCGGGATCGTCCTGACCAACCTCAGTGCGAAGGGTTGGTCCAAGCCGAAGTTCTTCACTCACTGGTATCGCGACTCGGTCGATCAGATCGCGATCACTGCGAGCGGCGCATCGATCATCAGCTACGACCAGCGCTGATGAGATCAGCCGGTCGGTGCGAGGCGGAACGCCAGCCGGACGTTCGCAAGGTCGACACCCTCGTGACGCACCACGAATTCGTTGGGCCCGACGTTCTCGATGTGCGCCTGCATCGGGATCAGCGCGGGCGCATAGATCGGCGCGCCCTCGACGTACTCCTGGACCGGGCCGAACACGAACGTGATCGAGAGCAGCGGCGTCTCGACGCCGTCCGGGGAGAGCATGGCGATGTCGACGGTGTGCTGCTGCTCGAGCTCCTGGTGGGTGACTTCGGCCATCAGCACCAGCATGAAGCTCGCGTCGCCTGGGATCTCAGCGAGATCCCACCACTCCGGGAACGCACCCGAGACGAACAGCAGATGCTCACGCCACTCGGCATGATTGGCGATGAAGGCGCCCGCGATACGCATACCCGAAGGTAGCCGTACCGATGATTGGGCGGTCAGGCGACGTGCGGTCGTGAGCGGCTCAGCGGTCGAGCTTGATCCCGTAGAAGGCATCGGCATCGTCGGGCGCGCTCCTTGCCGTGCCCGACCAGTCGGCGAACCTCAGCAATGACGTTTATCCTCGAGGTTCAATCCAGCGGGCGACGAGGGTTCAACCTGCGTCCGATCGGTCGACGAGGGAGCATGTGTGACGACGCCCGCTGGGTCGCCGACGTCGTCTGCGGCTGACGCTGCGCGGGTCAGGTCCCGACGCCGGCGGATCATCAAATGGACGTCGATCAGCCTCGCCGTCGTCGTCGTGGTGGTGGCGGGTGGCGTCGTCGGCGACTACTACTACCTCAACTCCAAGATCACCAAGGACCACCGTTACGAACCGCCGGGGTACGTGCCACCGAGCAAGGCACCGACCGCAACCAAGGCAGAGAACTTCGTCCTGATCGGCTCGGACTCGCGTGCTGGCGCCAGCGGCAAGGGGACCGGCGGCACCAAGATCGCCGGCGCACGATCTGACACGACGATCATCATGCACATCTCCGCCAACAACTCCGGCGCGACGCTGATCAGTATCCCGCGCGACTCTTACGTCCAGATCCCGTCTTGCGTTGTCGGGCCTAACAACAAGACTTCTGCGCCGGAGATGTCGAAGTTCAACGCGGCGTTCTCGATCGGTGGCGAATTCGACCCGAAGTACGCGCCGAGCTGCACGGTCCACACCATCGAAACCTTGACCGGCCTGTCGATCGATCATTTCGCCGTGATCGACTTCTCCGGATTCGAGAAGATGGTCGAAGCACTCGGTGGGGTCAGGATGTGCGTGGCCCACGCGCTGGACGATCCCGTCGTCGACGTCGATGGCGCCTACCACGGCAGCAACTTGAATCTGCCGGCCGGCAAGAGCGTCGAGATCGACGGTGCCCAGGCCTTGGCTCTGATGCGCGCCCGCTATGCCCTCGATGGCGGTGGCGACCTGCCTCGTATCAAGCGGCAGCAGGAGTTCATCGCGGCGATGATTCGCAAGGCGACCAGCACCAAATTGCTCGTCGATCCGATCCGGCTGCAGAAGTTCCTGTCGGCCGCAGCCGGCTCGTTGACCACGGATGGCTTCGGTCTCAAGACGATGAGGAAGTTGGCAAGCGCACTTCACAACGTCGGCCCCGGCGGTGTTCGCCTTCTCACTGTGCCGAACCTCACGTCCTACCCGGGTATGCCGTACGGCGACGTCGAGTGGGATCCGACGAAGGCGCCTGCGCTGTGGAAGGCCATCCGCGACGACGCGCCGATCCCGGGTTCGGTCAAGGCGACGTCCTCGCCGACGCCGACGCCGACGGCGACCGCCCCGGCGCTCAGCGTGTCACCGAGCAATATCAGCGTGAGCGTCGAGAACGGCACGTCGCAGCAAGGTTTGGCACACACCGTGGCGACCCAGCTCGAAGCGCAGGGCTTCCACGTCGTGAGTGTCGGTGATGCCTCGAAGGAGACCTACACGTCGACCGTCGTTGAGTACGGCAGCACCAAGGTGCAGTCGTCACAAACAGTTGCGCAGTCGATCCCCGGCTCACATCGCAAAGCGGATGCGACCGCCGGATCGGTGATCACGATCATCGTTGGCAGCAACTTCACCAAGGTCGTCTCCGTCACAATCGGTGGGACAACACCCACGCCGACCGCGACCCCGTCGATCGCCTCGGTCTCGGCGGCGAAGCCGGGCTGTCTGTCGTAGCGATCGTGGGCGCGAGCGGCCCGTACCGCGGGGAGAGCTAGCGGGGGGTCAGCTTGAGGCTGACCGTGGCGTGCTGGTTGTGCACGTCGGTGATGTGGACCCTGCCGAGCCGCATCGTTTCCGGATGCTGCTGCAAGTGTTTGGTGAGGGCTGGACCGAATGTCATCTCGGGTGTGATCACGGTGATCCGGACGTGGAGCTCCGGGTGGGTCAGCGTGATCGTTATCCGGCGAGTCTTGGTGACCTTCACGGTGTAGGGAACCCGCTTGCCGGATGCTTGTGTCTGCACGGTGAGGTATTTCGCGAGCATGCCCTTGCCCGCCGCGAACCGCACGCCCGCTGGCATGACGAGCACGATCTGCTTCAGGTCATAGGCGAGCAGGCCGTGTCTCACCGTGAACGCGACTGACGGGTGATGCACCACCGCCCGCGAGAAGAAGATGTTCGTGATCTTTGGCAGTGCGGGGGTCGTGCGCTCGAACGCGCCCAGGTCGCACTTCGGCGTGCTTCGCAGCACGCCGCGCTCGTCGGTGGCGATGCACTGTCGGCCGGCCTTGAGCGCCTTGCTCGTGCTTCCCAACGCCATCGTCTCCATGCCCGGACCACCGTTGGCGCCCAGCAGCCGAAGCTGCGGGTTGCCGGTCAACGGTTTTCCAGTGAGCGTCGCGCCGCGGAGCACCACGGAGTTGTGGATCAGGTTCGGGGTGGTTGCGGTCACCCGTGCGGTGCTGTCGTTCGATTGGCCACTCGTCAGCGTCGCGGGTGCCGCAACCACCAGATCCGCCACGGACTTGGCAGTGCCCTGGGAGGTGATGGTGCCGGACAGGATGTCGTCGACCAGAGTGACATTCGCGTTGTCGGCGCGGGCGCCGTTGTAGGCCAGAACGTATAGCGCAGCCCGGTCGGCGAAGTTGCTGCCGAGCGTGCTGTCCGAGATCGACACCTTGTGAGTGGGGTCGGCCCCGCCGCCAAGCACGAAGATGGCGCCGCCATAGCCGTAGCCATTTGCGTCGGACTTGATGCCGATGCCGTGGGCCGCCACGTTGCCGGTCAGTGTGCTGTTGGTGATGGTGAGCGAACCCTCCTGGTCGAAGATCGCCCCTCCCATGCCGGCGCCACCGCCACCACCACCATCGCCCGAGAGATCACCCTTGCCGCCGCCGAAACCGCCGATAGCGCCGACCGCCGCACCGCCACCGCCACCGAAGCCACCGTCTCCGCCGTGTGTGCCGCCGCCTTGACCGCCGCCACCGCCGAAGCCGCCGCCACCGCCGCCGTCACCAGCCCCGCCGCCACCACCGACCCCGCCGCCGGCACCGCCGGTCGGGTGAGCCACATCGCCCTCGGTCCCGCCCTTGCCGCCGACGCCGAAGCCACCGCCGAGAGTGCCGGCCGCGACGGCCGGCCCGGCGCCGCCAGACCCGTCCCCGCTCAGGCCGCTTGGCGCATTCGTTGCATTCGTCCCGGCGTTCCCGCCGGTGCCAGTCTGTGGACCGCCACCGTTCGCGGTGCTCGACGATTCGGTGGCGACAAACCCGCCGCCGCCACCACCCATGCCTGAGGTGTTGTTGGTGCTCGACTTTCCGTTGATTGGCGCGACCGATCCGCCGAACCCGCCGCCCTGGTTGGTGCTGGCGTTGCTGCCGATCCCACCGCCGCCGGTGAATCCGATGTCCGGGCTCCCACCGACGTACGGGCCGCCGTTGCCGCCGATTGCGCGGTTGCTCGTCATGGTCACGTTGTGCAGGGTCACCGACCCCTGGCTGTAGATGGCGCCGCCAGCACCGAGGCCACCACCGCTGCCGTTGCCGCCGAGCGCTTCGCCGCCGACGAGGCTGAGGTCGGTCAACGTCAGGCTGCCGGGCCCGGGCGTCGACCAGTTGAGTGTCGCCGCCGAGTTCGGGTTCGCGCCGACGAAGAAAAACCGGAACGGCGGCAGGCCGGTCGACACATTGCGCTCGATGGTGGCGGCGTTGCCCTGGATGGCGATGCTCGTGGAAATCGGTGGCAACCCGGTCGGGCCGTACCAGTAGTTATTGACCTTGGTCAGCTTGTAGATGCAGCCTTTGGCCAGCGTCAGGCTGCGCGATCCGGTCCCCGCGTCGGCGTTGTTGATCGCGATGATCAGGGCAGCGGCGGAGCAGGCGACCGGCTGGGGTGCGGCAGCCCCGACGGCGGGCGTGGTGGGGAGCCCGGGCAGCGCCGAGGCACTGAGTGCCGCGATGGCGACAACCAGGCTGACGAGCTTGCCGGCGCGCGCCGGATGACGTGACATAGTCGTTAAACGCTCCCACATACCCCATCAGACCATCACAAGAACGGCAAAATCACAGCCTGCTCACAGCAAGCTGCGTCTCACCGTCCGCGGTTGCGTTCCATTGACCGCAACCCATCAACTCATGGCCGGCGCTGGGCTGTGCGGCCTAACGCCAAGTTCATCCGTTCGGCCTATCAAGTCGGCCGTGTCTCACCGCACGCTAAATGGGTGAGGTCGAGGCCCAAATCACGCCGGTCGACGGATGACACCGTCGACCTTTCGGCGGGTGTCTCGGAACCGCCGTACGACGTCAGCATTTCGCCGAAGGCACCTGATCAACGTGAGGTAGCGGTGCGACGTCGCGTTGCTGAGCTCTCGCACAAGGATCCAGGTCGGTTCTTCGCGGTGATCCGTGCCGCAGCCGAAAGCGAGCGCGATGGCAACGACCCGGTGACCGCCCTGGAGAATGCGCTACAGGCCACAACCAATGCTCAGGAGGACTCCGGTGTCTGAACGCCGACGTCAGCGCGGCTGGTACGTCATCAGCCTGGTAGGCGTAATCGTGGTGTTGAACTCCGTCGCTGCTGGCGCCGGCGTTTACGGCGTCACACGTGCTGCGCCGGCCGCCACACACCGGATGCGGACAAGGTCGCCGAGGGCCACGAAAGCCAAGCCGTTGGCTGGCAAGACGGTCGGCATCGATCCCGGCCACAACGGTCGCAACTGGACTGACCCGCAATACATCGACCGGCAGATCTGGAACGGCCGGGAGTACGAGAACTGCAATACCACCGGCACTGCGACCGATGGTGGATACACCGAGGCGCACTTCAACTTCGCCGTCGCGACGTTCTTGCGTCACGACTTGCAGCGCGAGGGCGCGCACGTCGTCATGACGCGACACAACAACCACGGTGTGGGGCCGTGCGTCAACACCCGGGCGAAGATCATCAACCAGTCACACGCCACGGTTGGCATCGACATCCACGCCGATGGTGGACCGGCATCAGGTCGTGGCTTCGCGATTCTCGAGCCGGTGAAGGACAAGGAGAACCGTCACGTGCTGCGGGCCTCGGGGCGTTTCGGCGCAATCCTGCGGCGCGCGGTGCTGCACGGCACGCCGATGCCGACCAGCACCTACGACGGCCATGACGGCATCACTCATCGCGATGATCTGGCGGGCCTGAATCTCACCCGAGTTCCCCTCGTCCTGATCGAGTGCGGCAACATGCGCAACGCCACTGACGCCCGGCTGCTGACGTCGAAGTACTTCCAGGAACGACTCGCGCGGGCGATGGCTGCCGCGATCACGACCTTCATCCACCGTACGTAGCTGGCGCCAAAGTCAACCCCCAACCACCCCGCTCAGGAACGTTCGTATGTGACATAAGGGTTGCTCTGGCTACACCGATGTGACATGAGGGCAGCTATAGCAACCCTTATGTGACATACGAATGGAAGAGGTCGTCGGCGGGGCGGGTGTTGATGATGCGGGTGGCGTCGATGCCGCACTCCTCGGCGCGCGCGCAGCCGTTCGTCTGCCATTCCAATTGGCCGGGCGCGTGGGCGTCGGTGTCGATCGAGAACATGCAGCCGATCTCCGCTGCCTGTCGCAGCAGCCGTAGTGGCGGGTCGAGGCGTTCCGGTCGAGAGTTGATCTCGACGGCCACGCCGTGTTCGCGACAAGCCTCGAAGACCGCCTGTGCGTCGAACTCTGATTCGGGTCGGCCGCGACCGGTCAGCAGCCGGCCGGTGCAGTGGCCGAGCACGTCGGTGTGAGGGTTGGCGATCGCGGCCAGCATGCGCTTGGTCATCTCGCGGCTCGGCATCCGCAGTTTCGAATGTACGGACGCGACGACCACATCGAGTTGGGCTAGCAGCTCTGGCTCCTGATCGAGACTGCCGTCGTCGTGGATGTCGACCTCGATCCCGGTGAGGATGCGAAACGGCGCCATCTCCTCGTTCAGTTTCCGCACGACCTGAAGCTGGTTGCGCAGGCGTTCCGCGGTCAGGCCACTTGCGACCTTCAGGCGCGGTGAGTGGTCGGTGAGCGCAACGTATTCATGACCGAGGTCTCGGGCGGCGCGCAGCATCTCCTCGATCGGCGAACCGCCATCGCTCCAGTCACTGTGGGTGTGCAGATCGCCGCGCAGCGCTCGTCGAAGCGCGCTCGGCTCACTCGTCTGCGGCTGCGCATCCTGGACCTTCGCGAGGTAGGAGGGCAGCGTGCCGGCGAGTGACTCCGTGATCACCGTCGCGGTCGTGTCGCCGATCCCGGTGAGTGCAGTCAGCCGGCGGTTGCTCGCGCGGGCGCGCACCTCCTCCGGTGGCAGGCTCTCGATCACGCCAGCCGCGGTGCGGAACGCCTTGACGCGGTGGGTTGCCTCGTTCGCCTCCTCGAGGAGGTAGGCGATCTGCCGCAGGTCGGCGACCGGGTCGCGAGGCTCACCGGTGTCGTCGCTCATCCGACCATTGTCCCGGCTCGGTCAGGCCGGGTCGAGCGGGCCGACCACGAACTCGCAGTCCCTTATCCCGGTGGCATTGTGGGCACCTGGCAGGAGCAACGCTGCGAGCGGGCCGTCGGCGTGGCCGTCCACCTGGGCGATGCCGGGTCGGATCGAGCCGGTCAGGTCGCCACCGAACCGGCGCGCAACGCCGTCAACACTGACTTGCTCAACCTGGTTCGGCACGGTCACGATCGTCGAGTCCTCGTCCGAGGAGAACCTGACCGAGACGCTCCAGGCAGGCGTTGCGGGCTCATGGCTGGTGACTGTCGCGGTGCTGCCATCGGCGGACCAGTCGAAGACGGCCAGCGCCTTGGGCAGAAGCCAGTTGATGCGGCCGCCGACGATGCTCGGCAGCGAGTCGACCACGATGAACGGGATGTGCCCGTAGCCGTCGCCGCCATCCGGGATCAGTGTCACCGCGAGCTCGGAGTACGCGCCGACCGGCGTCTCGTCGTAGCGGACAAGAGCCCACGCGACGAGCTCGATCCCGGCTGGTCGGATCGCGTCAGGGAAGGCTTCGAGTGCGTCGGCCTCGACCGCGTGCAACCAGGTCACGACATGGCAGCGGGTCCGCCACGGAGGAGCCGGTGCGGTTGCGGGGAGATGGGCGAGCAACGAGTCAGGCAACCGCGTCTCGGGCAATCCGGCGGCGTCGGTCACGGCATACGGCGCGCTTGCGGTCATCGGCCCAACTGCTCCTCGATCGATCGGAACGGTGGCATCGCGAAGTCTCGGCGCAGCCAGTTGCCGCCGTCGATCACGAGGACGTGCCCGGTGACGAAGGCTGCGTATTGCGAACACAGCCACGTCGCTGCCCAACCCAGCTCGTGTGGCTGGCCAACGCGGCCGGCTGGCTGGCGGGAGTCATCGACGGACTCGTCTCGAGCCGCCTGGATCGCCACGGGCAGGTCGTCATGCGGGAACAGGCCTGGCGCGATCGCGTTGACCCGGACGCCGTCGGGCGCCCACTCGACCGCGAGCGATTTGGTCAGGCTGACGACTCCCGCTTTCGCCGCTGCGGAGTGTGCCATTCCGGGACCACCGGTTGACGCCTGCGTCGCGACGATATTGAGGATGGCCGCAGTGCCCGCCCGCGCCTTCGCGCGGCGATGCACGTCCTGGCAGCAGAAGAAGGTGCCATCGAGGACGATCCGCTCGACCGCTCGCCAGCCGTTTGGTGAGAGCTCGGCCGCCGGCACCGGGAAGTTGGCAGCTGCGTTGTTAACCAGGACGTTGACCGGGCCAAGCTCCGCCTCGACCAGGTCGAACGCGGCCTTGATCGAGTCGGGCTCGCGGACGTCGAGCTCGGCGCCGCACGCCTTGCCACCGATGGCCTCAACCGCGGCGACCCCAGCGGCACGGTGGTCGGCATCGCGGCTGAGGATCCCGAGCCGCGCGCCGAGCCTGGCAAACTCGATCGCCATCGCCTTGCCGAGCCCGGTGCCGCCACCAGTGATGACGACGACGTGGCCGTCGTACGTTGCGTCGGGCAGCATCCGTCCCGGTGGCGGCGGGGGAGGGAGCCCGCTCACTTGCCCTCGAAGTCCGGTGTCTGCTTCGCCGCCTTAGCGGCGTAACCCGTCGGCATGTCGTCGGAGACGAATTCGACCGAGGCGCTCAACGCCTCGAATCGCAGCGCATCCGCCAGCCCACGGTCCGCGAACTCGTTGATCGTCCGCTTGATGCTTTGGACGGCGAGTGGGGCGTTGTCACGGATCTCGCGGGCGATTGTCATCGCGGTCTCATCGAGGTGTTCACGGGTCACAACGGCCTGCACGATGCCTAGGCGCTCGGCGGTTCCCGCATCGATGCGCCGACCGGTCAACGCCAGCAGCTTCGCCCAGCCCGCGCCGGCATCCCGAGCCAGTCTCAGGTCGCCGCCAGCGTCGACCGAGACTCCGACCTGGGCTTCTGGAAGAGCGAAGATCGCGTCATCGGCGGCGATCCGGATGTCTGACATGAGGGCGAGCTCGAAGCCGAAGCCCAGGCAGTAACCGTGGACAGCGGCGACGATCGGCTGGGGCAGGTTGGCGAACGAGTGGAACCGTTCATGCACCCAGCGGATGCCCTCGTAGTAGTTGCGGGCCTTCTCCGCCGGCGAGCGGCCGGTCACGCGGTCTGCTGGCATGCCAAGGTCGACGCCGGCACAGAATGCCCGGCCCGCTGCGCGCAGCACGACCACCCGGATCTCGTCGTTGAAGCGGATCTCGTCGGCGCGCTTCCCGAGCTGCCGCGACGCCTCCCATGACCAGGCGTTGAGCTTGTCGGGACGGTCCAGCGTCAGAGTCGCGATGCCGTCGTCGACGTTCAGCCGCAGCATCCAGTCGGCTTCGGCGTCGACGGGTTCGATCTGGACCATGCGGCAAAGTATGACGCCACGTCAGATCTCGTGATCGAGACCCGTGGCCCGCTTGCCAGGGCTCACTTGTGAGCCCAAACGGGAACGTGTTCTACTTCTGCAGTGACTGATGCAGAGATCGTCGTCGACTACGACGAGTGCGAGGCGAATGCGGTCTGCGAGAGCATCGCGCCCGAGGTGTTCCAGGTCGACGACAACGACATGCTCAACGTTCTCATCGAGCGACCGCCCGCTGAGCTTCTTGACAAGGTGCAGGAGGCGGTGGACATGTGCCCTAAGCGCGCACTGTTTCTCAAGAGAGGTCAGGCATGAAGGCCGCAGTTCTTCACGAAGTCGGCAACGAGACACTTGATGTACGCACCGACATCGAGTCCACCCCGGTCACCGAGGGCAAGGTGCGCATCCGCATCAAAGCGACTGGGGTATGCCACTCCGACCTCTCGGCAATGAATGGCACGATTCCGTGTGCGGTGCCTGCCGTCCTTGGGCATGAGGGCGCGGGCGAGGTGGTCGAGGTCGGACCGGGTGTCAAAGGTCTCGCGGTGGGCGACCACGTTGTCATCTGCTGGTCGCCGCAGTGCGGTCACTGCGCCGATTGCGTCAACGGAAAGCCGCACCTGTGCATGACCTACATCATGGATGCGTTCATGGATGCGCACTTCACGATGGACGGCACACCGATATTCGGGATGGCCGGTGCCGGTACGTTTGCCGAGGAACTGATCGTGCCCGAGGCCGGCGCGATCAAGATCGATGACGACGTGCCCTTCGACATTGCCTCACTCGTCGGCTGTGGCGTCATGACCGGCGTCGGAGCGGTCATTAACGCGGCCGAGGTGAAGCCGGGGTCGTCGGTGCTCGTCATCGGTTGCGGCGGCGTGGGTATCAGCGCGATCCAGGGCGCTCGCCTTTCAGGTGCGGCAACGATCGTTGCCGTCGATATGGTCGAGCAGAAGCTGGGATGGGCGAAGCAGTTTGGCGCCACCCACGCGGTGACGCCGGCCGACCTGCCGGCGACCTTGCTCGAGCTCACTGGTGGTGCGGGTTTCGACTACGCGTTTGAGGTCGTGGGTCGCTCAGACACGATCCGTACTGCGTATGACTCCACTCGCCGCGGTGGCATGACCGTGGTGGTCGGCGTGGGCCGCGCGGAGGACATGGTGTCGTTCAGCGCGTTCGAGTTGTTCTACAACGAAAAGACGCTGCGTGGCACCTACTACGGCAGCGCCAACATCCGGCGGGACTTTCCCCGGCTGCTCAACCTCTGGCGGGCCGGCCGACTTGATCTCGAGGGCATGATCACCAGACGGCTCAAGATTGAGGACATCAACGACGCGTTCGCCGCGATGCAGTCTGGCGATGTCATCCGCCAGGTCATCACGTTCGACTGATGGTCTGACCCCATGCACGTCGGGCTTTCGTTGTTCGCGACCGATCAGACCAACGACATTCGCGATGTCGCCAGGGCGGCCGAGGACGCCGGCTTCGAGAGCGTCTTTGTCGCTGAGCACACCCACGTCCCCACGTCGCGCGAGTCGGCGTACCCCTTGGGTGGCGACTTGCCGATGGAGTACTCCCACACCCTCGACCCTTTTGTCGCGCTGTCTGCGGCCGCCGCGGTCACCGAGCGGATCAGGCTCGGCACCGGCATCTGCCTTGTGACCGAGCGTGACCCGGTCGTCCTCGCAAAGGCAGTCGCGTCGCTCGACCTGCTCTCCGACGGGCGCTTCCTGTTCGGGGTCGGTGCGGGCTGGAACGCCGAGGAGATGGCGACGCACGGCGTCTCATTCCCGCAGCGGTGGGACGTCTTGCGCGACCGAGTGCTGTTGATGCAGTCGCTGTGGACGTCGGAGGTGGCGTCGTACGACGGTCAATACGCCCGCCTCGCGCCGTCCTGGCAGTGGCCGAAGCCGGTGCAGTCTCCGCTGCCGATCCTGATCGGTGGCGGCGGCGCCCGGCCGATGCGGCATGCCGTGGAGTACGCCACTGGCTGGATGCCGATGCCGTCGCGGCAGAAGTTCGCTGAACGACTCGCTGAGCTTGCCTCGATCGCCGCCGAAGCGGGAAAGCCAGTGCCGGCGGTCACCATGCACGCAGTGCGACCGGACGCTGCCGTCCTCGCGCATTACCAATCGATGGGCGTCGAGCGGGCGGTGCTCATCCTGCCGCCGGCGGCTGACGTGCTGCCGGTCATCCGCGACTGGGCCGGGCTGGCCGCGTTGTGACTAGTGGCTGACCTGCG
Source organism: uncultured Actinomycetota bacterium (assembly GCA_963814845.1). Lineage (GTDB taxonomy): Bacteria > Actinomycetota > Actinomycetes > JAFAQI01 > JAFAQI01 > DATAUK01. The sequence goes on along the minus strand of CAWFEP010000007.1, from coordinate 203,276 downwards.
GATCGGCATCCTCGGCGCGGCGCGGATCGCGCCGATGGCGTTGGTGAAACCTGCCGGCCGCTTGCCGGGGGTAGTCGTCGCGGCAATCGCGGCGCGGGACCCAGCGAGAGCCGCTGCGTTTGCCGATAAGCACGGCATCGAGACCGTACATGCGTCCTACGCTGAGCTGCTCGCTGACCCTTCGATCGAGGCGGTCTACAACCCGCTGCCGAACGCCCTGCACGCCGAGTGGACCATCAATGCGCTCACTGCCGGCAAGCACGTGTTGTGCGAGAAGCCGTTGACCTCCAACGAGTCCGAGGCCATCGCCGTTGCGGACGCGGCGGCGAAGTCTGGCTGCATCGTGATGGAGGCGTACCACTACCGCTACCACGCCCTCGCGTCGAAGATGCAGATGATCGCGCGCAACGGGCAGCTCGGTGAAATCCGTGCGGTGCAGACCCAGATGTGCTTCCCGCTGCCGAAGTTTTCCGATATCCGGTATTCATATCCGCTGGGCGGCGGCACGACGATGGACTGCTGTTACGCCGTGCACGCGCTTCGGCTGGTCGGGCCGGGCGAGCCGACGGTGGTGTCTGCGGAGGCGCTGCTACATGGCCCCGACATCGACCGGGCGATGACCGTCGCGTACTCGTTTCCCGGCGGCGCAACTGGCCAGTCCATCGCCTCGATGTGGTCGCGTCGATTGTTTCGCTTCTCGTTGCGGGTGACGGGTTCACATGGCGAGATGCGGGTGGCGAACTTCGTCGCGCCGCAGTACTGGAACCGGCTATCGGTCTCAGTCGATGGCGTGCGTACTCGCGAGCGGGTCCGTGGTGAGGCGTCGTATTCCGCACAGTTGCGCGCGTTTGTTGCTGCGGTGCACGACGGTGGCTCGGTGCTTACTCCGCCGGCCGATGCGATCGGCACGATGCGCCTCATCGACGACATCTACCGTGCTGCCGGCCTGCCGATCCGCGGCGCGCCTCCGACTTAGCGCAGCGCCGGCAGGACCTTCTCGGTGTAGAGCCTGACGCTGTCCCAGCCCCGGTCGACCGGGATGCCGCCGCACAGCGGATGCAGCACCATGGTGGCGAAGTCTCCCTGCTCGCGGCAACGCGAAATCGCCTGGTCCGGGCTGAGGATCTCGTAGATGCCCTCGGCCCGGAGCTCATCGATGGTCGACGCGGTTGAGGACACTGCCGAATGGATGTCGGCAGTCTGCCAGCTCTGGTAGCGCTGGGCCTCGTGCAGCAGATGATGACCAAGCTCGCTCCACGCCTGGTCGGGATCCTCGGCCAAGATCGTCAGCGAGGTGTGCTCTGGCGGCAGGATGACGAAGCTATTAGTGCCATGCTCGGCACATTGCTCCTCGTAGTAACGCTGCAGCTCCGGCAGGTGAGCCGCGGGCAGGAGTGGGAGGCCGAGTCGTGCCGCGCGCCGCGCGGCCGGACGGCCGCTGCCACCGACAAACAGGATCTCATTCGCTGGGCTCCCCGGTGTCGGGGTGACGCGCACCTTGCGACCTTGGTAGGTGAACTCCTCACCGGTCCACGCGGCCAGGATCGCGTCAAGGGAGGCGTCCATGACCGCGCCTCGGCTCTGCCAGTCGACCCCGGCATCGGCATACTCCTCGGGGCGATATCCCAACCCGGCGACCACGTTGATGCGGCCGCCGCTCGCGAGATCGAGGACCGCTACCGCCTCGGCGATCCGGAGTGGATCGTTCAGCGGAACGAGCAACGCCTGCACCATGATCCGCAGCGTCTTGGTCCGGCCGAGCATCATCGCCGCGGTCGTGAGCGGCGCGGGACTCCAGCCGTCATCGACGCCGTGATGCTCCTCAACGGTGACGGCCATGAAGCCGTGCTCATCGGCAACCGCTGCCATCTCGATGCCGGCCTGGTACATCGATGCGAGTGTTGCGGGGTCGCGCCCGGGCAACACAAAGTTGAATCGGAGCAGCGAGATCGGCATCGCCAGAGCGTGCCACACCGTCAGGCGTCGCGGACCTCGATGCCGCTCTCGCGGGCGAGGGAGATCGCGAGTGAGGGCAGGTCGCTCGCATCGAGCTGTGCGCCCTTCAGCCCAAGCGCTCCGGTCACCCCGGTCAGGTCACAGTCGAGGATCGCAAGGCAGTTCACGGTGGCGGCGTCGAAACGAGCGCGTTGCAAGTTGCAGCCGGAGATCGTGACGTGGTCGAACGTCGCGCTGTAGAAGTCGGCGCCGGACAAGTCGCAGTTGCGGAACACGACCCGTCGGATCCGGCTGAAGCGCAGCGACAGCTCGTTGGTCGTGCAGTCCTCAAGCAGACCGTCGTCAAGCTGTCCGGTCGAGAAGGTGACGCCTCGTAACCGGGTCCGTCTCAGCTCGACTCGGCGGGCGATGAAGTCACTCGCATTGACTCCGGAGACGTCACAGTCCTCGAGTCGTACGTCGACAAGCTCGGGCCGGTCCAGCTCGAGCTCGAGGACTCGGGCGGCAGCCAGCCACAGGCCACTGACCTCGTCCTCACAGTCGTCAGGGAGCGCGGCGAGTGGATCTGTCACCGGGACCTGCGGGGCGGCCGGCTCATGTGTCTTGCCACACGTCGTGTCGGCGGCTCTCACCCGACCAGTATGTCGGCTGCGCTTGGCTGCGGCGCTTAGTACGGGATGGCGACGGAGGAATAGACCGGGTTGTGGTCCGACGGGATGATCCCGACGAATCGACCGTCGTGGATGTGCAGCAGCTCGCCCCATGACAGGACGCCGATCCCCGGGCTGGCATAGATGTGATCGCTGCTGCCGTGGCCCTTGCGCGCGACGCGATATAGCGCGTTGATGCTGTCGTACTTCGCATCGAAGCGGGTCTGCGCGACGTCGATGCCGTCGGGGATGCCGGCGGCAAGCATGGCCTTGCCGGTCAGATCGTTGACGTGCCACTCGTCGCGGTAGGAATTGAAGTCGCCGAGATAGAGAACCGACTTGAGGTCCTGCCGGGCGGCGTATGCCCGCGCCTGCTTCAGCATGCTCTCGGTCTGCGCACCGCGGATGCGATCCCCTTTAGCGCCAGCCGTCGCGAGCAGGTGGGTGTCGACGAACATGAACCTCGCGCCGGTCGCATTGACCCGAAAGACCTGGTAGGCCGCGAACCGGTCCAACGGACCTTCCGGCCCGATCAGCCAGTGCCCGCCCGCACCGACCGGCGTGACGAGCTTCGGTTGATAGAGGATGTAGTTGCCGCTGTATTGCTCGAGTCCCGCCGCCCCGCCGGTGTTCGCCGTCGTGTCATCGAGCTTGTAACGCGAGCTCAAGCCGTGCGCGAGCGACTGGATCTGCATGTAGCAGGGCTTGTGCTTGTAGTGGATCAGGCAGGAGTTGCCCTCCTCGATGCCCACGACGGCGGCGTTGCCGCGCTTGATCAGGGCGAGTTGCCCGGCGCGCCGCTTCGCGAACGGCTCGCTGATGCCGCCGGGATGGCGTTGGCCGTCGAAACTGGCGTCGAGGGAGTTGTAGGCCAGGACGCGGATGATGCTCTCGTTGGTGTCCACTGTCGTGGCGAGTGTCGGTGACGGCGCCGACATCCGGGTGGTGTTGAGCCCTCGAACCTGGAAGTAGTACGTCTCGCCGGCGCTCAGGTTGTATGGCGTGAACCTGGTGATCGGCCCACGGGTGCGGTAGGTCCGTACGTTGTGGCTGAACGAGCTGTCGGTGGATTGCTTGATCACAAACCCGGTGACCGCCTTGCTGTGCCAGCTCAGGTAGGTGCCGGTCCGATTGGCGGTCGCGGTGAACGACGTCGGCGTCTTCGGTCGTAGGTAGGTCAGCTGGTAGGCGGGCGACAGCTTGAACGCGGAGCCGTCGCTGACCGCAACGCGGTAGTAGTACGGCTGGGTGGTGTATTTCAGCCCGGCAACCTCGATGCGGGGGCGGCCCGAGGTGGCGGACTTCTCGTGCTTGCTGCCGTGCGTGATGTTGTTGGCGTACAGATCGCTTTTCAGGCTCGAGACGTAGAGCCGGTATTTGCGAGCGTTGGCGGTGGCGTGCAGCGACACGGTCAATGAGGTGGACGTCGCGGACGCCACGTGAACTCCGGTCGGGGTGCCAAGGACTGCCGAGCTTGCGCTCGCGGCCGGTGCGATCGTCACTGCGAAACTCGCCGCGCCGCCCAGCACGACAGTGCCTGCGACGGCGATGATGCGGCGGGTGATCATGCTCAATTTATCGACGTCGCCGCGTCGTGACTTGACCCGCCAACCGCGGTACACGTGCTCCCCACATCCGCCGACGGCAAACCTCTTGTGCAGCCCGGCTTCGCAGTCATCACCGCAAACCTACCCACGGCCCGCGGGGGCAAACCAGGGCATTGCGGACGTGGCCTGCCACTACGCTAGGAGCGTGGCCAGCCGGGCGGAACGCGCGCGGTCCTTCGGCGCGATCGCGGCGGAGTACGACCGGGTACGCCCATCGCCCGCGCCAGCAGCGCTCGACTGGATCGTGCCGGCCGACTGTGAGGTCGCGGTCGACCTCGCCGCGGGCACCGGGCTGTTCACCCGGCCGCTGGCCGAACGAGTGCCGCGCGTGATTGCGGTTGAGCCCGACCCGCAGATGCGGGCCGTGCTTGCAGCACGATCGCCAGGGGTTGAGGTGCTCGCCGGCACCGGAGAGGAGATCCCGCTGCCGGCGGCAAGCGCGGACGCGTTGTTCGTCTCCTCGGCCTGGCATTGGCTTGATCGAGATCGGGCGCTGCCGGAGATCGCGCGGGTGTTGCGTGACGGTGGCCGCCTCGGCGTGCTGTGGTCAAGCCGGGACCGTGATGTCGAGTGGGTCCGCGACCTCGACCGGCTGCCGCACGAACCACCGTGGGATGGTGCCGCCGAGAGCCGGCATCGCCGGGATCGAGATCTCGACGGAGTCGACAGCACGTTGTTCGAGCGGGTCGAGCGCTTGTCGTTCGCCTTCGAGCGTCGGATGACGATCGATGATGTCGTCCAGCTCGCTGGCACCTACAGCGCAGTCATCACCGCGTCTGCCGCAGACCGCGCAGCGGTGCTCGCGAGGGCGAGGTCGGTGCTTGCGGAGCGATTCCACGGCGCGAGCCTCATCGACTTCCCGATGCGTACCTGGTGTTGGCGGGCCGACCGAGTCCTCAGGTGAGCAGTGTCACGACAACTTAGGCCGCAGGAACAGCCCGGTGGCCTCCGCCGTCACGACGCCGTCGGCGACGATCTCGCCGCTCGCGTAGATCCGGCGACCGTCGACTGAGTCGGTGCGCGCGCTGATCGTCAGCGGTACTCCGTACGGCGTGGATCGGCGATAGCGAACCGTCAGCTCGGCCGTCATGCCACCGACGTTGGCTACCGTGTTCGCGATCCCGAGCAGCTGGTCGAGCAACGAGGCAACCCAGCCACCGTGGATCGCTCCTGGTGGTCCCTCATGAATCGGGCGCATGGTGATCTCGCTGCGGACCGAGCCGTCCGCGAGCACGTGGAGGGACATGGGCGGCGCGAGCGGGTTCGCGGCGCCGATGACCGGATTGTGATCGCGCTCGCCGCGACGGATGCGATCCGGCTCGGGCCACGGCATCGAGGGGTTTAGCAGTGATCCGCCGGCACCTTCAAGCTGTGCCGCCAGCGTCTCGACCTCTGCCGCTGCCGCCGAGATCACGGTGTCGTCGGCGCTGGTCAGGACCGCGGCGTCCATCAAGCGACGTAGCGCCGAGCCCAGTTCATGGGCGGCAGCGCCCATCAACGTCCCTCGTAGTGCGGCGCACGCTTCTCTTTGAACGCGAGCGTGCCTTCCCTCGCATCGGCCGTGGCGAAGATGGGCGCACCGATCTCGAGCTCGATCTTGAGAGCCTCGGTCTCGGGCAGACCCTCCGTCTCCTGCACCGAGCGCTTAATCGCCCGGACCGCGAGCGGTCCGTTCGAGGCGATCTTCTCGGCAATCTCGAGCGACTTGGACAGCGCGGAGCCATCGGGCACCACTCGACCGATCAGCCCGATCCGCTCGGCCTCGGCGGCAGTGATGGTGTCGCCGGTGAGCAACAGCTCCATCGCCTTGGTGTAGCCGATCTGGCGCCGCAGCCTCACTGTCGAGCCGCCAAGCGGGAACAGCGCTCGCGTCACCTCAACGACGCCGAACATCGCACTCTCGCCCGCGACCCGAATATCGGTGGCCTGCAGAATCTCGGTCCCCCCAGCGACGGCGTAGCCCTCGACCGCTGCGATCAGTGGTTTCGTGAGCCGGTGGCTGCGCAACAGCGCTTTCCATGCCAAGCCCGCCTCCGACCGCATGCGCAGTGCCGCGTCAGAGGTGTTCTGTGAGTCGTTCATTGCCTTGAGATCGGCGCCGGCGCAAAAGACGCCGCCGGCTCCGGTCAAGACCGCCACCCGGATCGAGTCATCCGCATCGATCGCGTCCCAGGCATCGGCGAGGCCAACGAGCATCTCGGGCGACAGCGCGTTCTTGGCTTCCGGCCGGTTCATGGTCAGGACGAGGACGTGACCACGTTGCTCGGTCTCCAGGTGCGCCATCCGGCTAGAGCCTTTCGATGATCGTGGCGGTGGCCAGCGCGCCGCCGGCACACATCGAGATCAATGCTGTCGTTCCCCCAGCGCGCTCCAGCTCGTGCAGCGCCGTCGTGATCAACCGGCTCCCGGTCGAGCCGACCGGATGACCAAGCGCAATCGCACCGCCGTTGACGTTGACCTTCTCGACATCGACCTTGTGCTGCCTGGCCCAGTTGACCACGACCGCGGCGAACGCCTCGTTGACCTCGAACAGGTCGATGTCCCCGATCGTCATCCCGGCTCGCTCGAGCACCCGGCTCGTCGCAGCGACCGGGCCGTTGAGGTGGTAGTACGGGTCATCGCCGATGAGCGCCTGCGACACGATCCGAGCGCGCGGCTTGAGTCCGAGCGCGCCGGCCTTGTTGGTCGACATCAGCATGATCGCGGCGGCGCCGTCGGAGATCTGCGATGACGTGCCGGCGGTGTGCAGCCCACCGTCGAGCACGGGCTTGAGCCCAGCGAGCGCCGCGAGCGAGGTCTCGCGCAGGCCTTGGTCTCGATCGATCAACCGGGTTTCGCCGGTCGGCTGGCCGTCCTCACCAAGCACCGGCGCGTCGACCGGGGCGATCTCGGCCTTGAAGCGTTCCTCAGCCCAGGCATGCGCGGCCTTGCGCTGCGAGCCCAGCCCCCACTCGTCGAGGTCCTCGCGGGAGATGCCGAAGTCCCGGGCGATCCGATCGGCGCCGGTGAACTGGTCAGGCAGGTCAAGACTCCAACCTGGTGGCCGGGGAACGCCGGGGCCGCCGTACACCGCGGCGCCGAGACCGACGCGGCTCATCATCTCCACCCCACACGCGATGCCGACGTCGATCGCGTCAGCGGCGATGAGGCCAGCGATGAAGTGGTTGGCCTGCTGCGCCGAGCCGCATTGGCAGTCGATTGTGGTGACGCCCGCCGTCTGTGGCAGCCCGGCAGAAAGCCAGGCGTAGCGGGCGATGCTGCCCGCCTGCTCGCCACCCTGGGTCACGCAGCCGCCGACGACCTGTTCGACCTCAACCGGGTCGATGCCGGTGCGCGCAATCACCTCGCGCTGGGCATGGCCGAGAGCGATCGCGGGATGCAGGCCCGCGAGCCAGCCGTTGCGCTTCCCGATCGGCGTTCGAACCGCAGCGACGATGACTGCTTCTGCCATGTTTGCGCCCCTCAGTCAGCCGCTCTGCGGGCCTGTCTGCAAAAGTACAACATGTTCTAGTTTTTTCGGCCAGGAGTGTTGACGCCCCGTCAGATTGAGGCAAGATTAGAACACGTTCTTGTCTGAGAGAGGTGCTCGTGACTGATTCGCTAGCCGACGCCGCGGGCGACCTCGATGACATCGACGTCTACGACATCGAACAGTACGTCGGCGCGGTCCCGCATGAGAAGTTCCGCCGGTTGCGCGCAGAGGCACCGATCTTTAAGCATCACGACCCGGAATCCACAGATGGTTACTGGGCGCTGACCCGCCATGCCGATGTGGTCTTCGTCTCCCGTAACCCGGAGCTGTTCTCCTCGTACGAGAAGACAGCGATGATCAATGAGTACGCGCAGGAGCAGGTTGATCAGCAGCGGTTGTTCATGCTCAACCAGGACCCGCCGCATCACACCCGCACCCGGAGCCTGGTCAACCGGGGCTTCACGCCCCGAATGATCGCGCGGCTCGAGGAGCGCATCCAGGCGACCTGCGACGACATCGTGGCGACTGCGGTGTCCAAGGGCGAGGGCGACTTCGTCACGCTCTGTGCGGCCGAGCTGCCGCTGATCGTGATTGCCGAGCTCATGGGCGTGCCCCTCGACGATCGGCACAAGGTCTTCGACTGGTCCAACCGGATGATCGGTGGTGACGACCCTGAGTACGGCGTGACGGAGGAGCAACGGTTCGAGGCTGCGACCGAGATGTGGGCGTACGCAAGCGCGCTGGCCGAGACCAAGCGGGGCGAGCTTGCCGATGACATCGTCAGCAAGCTGATCAGCCCGGACGAGGCCGGCAACGTGCTGAGCGAGCTCGAGTTCGACTTGTTCTTCATGCTGCTCGCGGTCGCCGGCAACGAGACCACCCGTAACGCGATCTCCGGTGGGATGCACGCCCTGATCGAACACCCGGATCAGTGGGCGAAGCTGCAGGCCGACCCCAGCCTCATCCCGGCGGCCGCCGACGAGATCGTCCGATGGGTCACGCCGGTGAACATGTTCCGGCGGACCGCGACCGAGGACGTCGAGGTTGGAGGAGTGACGATCAAGAAGGGCGAGAAGGTCGTCATCTACTACACCTCGGCCAACCGTGATGAGTCGATCTTCACCAATCCGGACGAGTTCAACATCGCGCGCGAGCCAAACCCGCACGTCGGGTTCGGCGGCGGTGGGCCGCATTTCTGCTTGGGCCGCCACCTCGCGAAACTCGAGCTCGAGTGCCTGTTCCGGTCGCTGATCACCCAGCTCGATCACGTCGAGCTGATGATGAGTCCACGCCGGTTGCGGTCGAACTTCATCAATGGCATCAAGGAAATGACCGTCAGGTTCGTCCCCGCGTCATGAGTGATGTTTTGAATGCGGCGCACTCGATCGACTACACCTATACCCGGTCCACCGGCCCGGTCATCGGCGCGTTCCTGACCGGGTTGCGTGAGTGCAAGATTGTCGGGGTGCGCGGCGTCGATGGTCGCGTGCTGGTGCCCGCAATCGACTACGACCCGGTCACCAGCGAGGATCTCAGCGAACTGGTCGAGGTCGGTGATGCCGGGGTCGTCACGACCTGGTCCTGGAACGGACAACCAGTCGCCGGACAGCCACTGCCGCATCCGTTCGCCTGGGCGTTGATTCGGCTCGATGGTGCCGACACCGCGATGCTCGCGGCCGTCGATGCCGGCAACGAGGCCGGCATCGCGACGGGAGCCCGCGTGCAAGCGCGCTGGGCGGCAGAGCGAGTCGGGTCGATCCGTGACCTCGTCTGTTTCGACGTGGTGGCCTCATGAGCGAGCCGGTGACGATCGTCGAAACGCCGATCACGCTGCACTACAGCTACACGCCTGGCGTTGCGGCCTCGCGATTCCTGCGGTCGCTCGAACGCGGCGAGATCGTCGGGCAACGCTGCCCGAACTGCGGCAAGGTCTACGTCCCGCCCCGCGGGGCCTGCTCCATGTGCGGTGTCGCGACGGCCGAGGAGTTGACGCTCACCGGCAACGGCACCATCACCACGTTCTGCGTGACGAGCGTGCCAAGCCCCGGGCTGGTGCCGCCCTACGTCACCGCCTGGATCAGGCTCGACGGCGCGGACATCACGTCGATGTTCCTGATCCAGGAGTGTGAGCCCGCCGACGTGCGGCTTGGCATGCGGGTCGAGCCAGTCTGGGTCGAGGAGTCGGCTCGTGAAGCCAACCTCGGCAACATCAAATACTTCCGGCCATCCGGCGAAGCCGACGCACCGTATGAGTCCTACAAGGACTACGTATGACACGTGTGTTTGATCGACCGGTCGCCATCGTGGCGTCGGCGTCGTTCGAGACGCCTTCCGAACCGGCGCGCAACGAAGTCGAGATGTTGTTGCCCGTCATTCACGACGCGCTGGCCAAGGTCGGTTTGTCGCAGCGGGAGATCGGGTTCACGGTCTCCGGCTCGAGTGACTACCTGCAGGGGTTTCCGTTCGCTTTCGTCGGTGCGCTTGACGCGGTGGGCGCGTGGCCGCCAATCCGTGAGTCACACCTGGAGATGGATGGCGCGTTCGCGCTCGCCGAGGCGGTCGAGGTGCTGCAGCATGGCTCCGGGCGTGGCGAGAGCATCGACACCGCGCTGGTCTATGCCTTTGCCCGGCCATCGCGGGGACAGCTTGACCGGACGCTGGCGATCCAGCTGGATCCGTACTCCGTCGCACCGTTGTGGCCGGACGCGCGTGGTCTCGCCGGGCTGCAGGCACAGGCAATGCGTGACTGCGGCCGCTTCGCCGACGTGCCGGACGTCACGCCGACATACGTCGCTGATGGCGCCACTGCCGTGGTGCTCGCGGTCGGTGACCGAGCCGGGGAGCTGACGTCGACGCCGGCCTGGATCCGCGGGATTGACCATCGGATCGAGTCGCCTGCGCTCGGCGGTCGTGACCTGACTGTGTCGAGCTCGACGGCAACCGCAGCGGAGCACGCGGGTGCAATGGATATCGACGCGGCCTGGCTGCATGTGCTGTATCCACATCAGGAGCTGTTGTTGCGCGATGCGCTCGGGCTCAACGGCCAGCCGGTCGATGCCGCGGCCGGACCGATGATGGTCGGCGGGTTGCAGCGATTTGCGGCTGCTGCCACCGCGATTGCGAGCGGCAACGCCAGACGGGTGATCGTGCACGCCACCAGCGGGCCCTGCTTGCAGCAGAACCTGGTTGCGGTGTTGGAAGGCGAAGCGGCATGAACCGCGTCGCCGTCGTCGGGGTCGGCCAGACGAAGTACGCCGCGAAGCGACAGGACGTCTCGATCGCCGGGCTGGTGCGGGAGGCAGCAAAGCGCGCGCTCGACGATGCCGGCATGACGTGGTCGGACATCGATGCAGTCGTGATCGGCAAGGCGCCCGACATGTTCGAGGGTGTGATGATGCCGGAGCTCTACCTTGCTGATGCTCTCGGTGCCGTCGGCAAACCGATGCTGCGGGTTCACACCGCGGGCAGCGTCGGCGGCTCGACCGGCGTCATGGCCACGCATCTGGTCTCGAGTGGTGCGCACAAACGAGTCCTCGTCGTCTGCTTCGAGAAGCAGAGTGAGTCGAACGCAACCTGGGCGTTGTCGATCCGGCTGCCGTTCACCGGTGGCAGCGTCACCGGTGCCGGTGGTTACTTCGCCCCGGTCATCCGCGCCTACATGCGACGTGCCAACGCGCCCGACGACATCGGCATCAAGGTCGCGGTCAAGGACCGGCAGAACGCGATGAAGAACCCGTACGCCCACTTGCAGATCCCGGACATCACCGAGGAGATGGTCCGATCCTCACCGATGCTGTGGGATCCCATCCGTTATCTCGAGACGTGCCCGTCCTCAGATGGCGCGTGCGCGATCGTGCTGACCGAAGAGGACACTGCGGCCGCCACGCCGAACCCGCCTGCCTGGGTGCACGGCGCAGCCGTGCGAAGTGAGCCGACGATGGGCGCCGGCCGTGACGTCGTCAATCCGCACGCCGGTCGCGATTGCGCCGAGGACGTCTATGCGCAGGCCGGCATCACCGACCCGCGGCGTGACATCGACTGTGCCGAGATCTACGTACCGTTCTCCTGGTACGAGCCGATGTGGATGGAAAACCTCGGCTTTGCTGCCGTCGGCGAGGGCTGGAAGATGGTGGACGACGGCAGCACGTCGCTGACCGGCGATCTGCCGGTCAACCCGTCCGGCGGGGTTTTGTCGTCCAATCCGATCGGCGCTTCTGGCATGTGCCGGTTTGCTGAGGCGGCGTTGCAGGTGCGCGGGATGGCCGGTGAGCATCAGGTGGACGGCGCTCGACGGGCACTCGGGCACGCCTACGGCGGCGGTGCGCAGTTCTTTGCGATGTGGATTGTGGGGAGCGAGAAGCCGTGAGCACTCTGGCGGGCAAGGTCGCGATCGTCACCGGCGGTGCGCGAGGAATGGGCGCGGCTGAGGTGCGGCGGCTGCATGACGCTGGCGCGACTGTCGTCGCCGCTGACATCCTCGACGACGATGGCATGCAGCTCGCCGAGTCGCTCGGCGAGCGGGCGCGATATATGCACCTTGACGTGACATCGGAGGACGCCTGGCTGGCACTCATCCAGGCGGTCGAAGCAGAGTTCGGCCACCTTGATGTGCTCGTCAACAACGCCGGCATTCTGAAGTTCAACGCGCTCGCGGACACGCCGCTCGAGGAGTTTCGCCAGGTGCTCGAGGTCAACCTGATCGGCACTTTCCTCGGCATGAAGGCGGCGATTCCGGCGATGAAGCGTGCGGGTGGCGGCTCAATCGTCAACATCTCCTCCACCGAAGGCCTTGCCGGCACGGTGTTCTGCGGGGCCTACACCGCGAGCAAGTTCGGGGTGCGTGGCATCACCAAGGTCGCGGCCATCGAGTACGGCGCGGACAAGATCCGCGTCAACTCGGTGCATCCAGGGGGGATCGACACCCCGATGACGCGCGCCGTGATGGACGAAGAAGGCCGCAAGTACGTCGGCAAGCGGGTCGCGGGATTGAAACGGATGGGCGAGGCCGACGAGGTTGCCGGTGTGGTGCTGTTTCTCGCCGGCGACGACTCGTCGTACTGCACCGGTGCTGAGTTTGTCGTCGATGGCGGCGTCACCGCCTCCGCCGGTTTCTAGGGGGTTGGGCCATGCGGATCGCCTATACCGACGAGCAGATCGCACTACGAGACGAGCTGCGCGAGTACTTCAAGGAGCTTGTCACCCCCGAGGTCGCCGACGAGATGGCGCAGGGGGAGATGGGCGGGAAGAAGTGCCTTGAGGCGGTGGCGCAGATGGGCTCTGACGGCTGGCTCGGAGTGGGTTGGCCGAAGGAGTACGGCGGCCGCGGCTTCGGTCCGATGGAGCAGTTCGTCTTCTATGACGAGGCGCAGCGCGCGGGCGCACCTGTGCCTTTCCTGTCGATAAACACGGTCGGCCCCGCACTGATGCAGTTCGCCTCCGAGGAGATCAAGGACGACATCCTGCCGCGCATCATGGCGGGTAAGTGCTTCTTCTCCATCGGCTACTCAGAGCCCGGTGCCGGCACGGACCTTGCGTCGCTCAAGACACGGGCAGTTCGCGACGGCGACGAGTGGGTGATCAACGGGCAGAAGATCTACACCAGCCTCACCGACCACGCCGACTACATCTGGCTGGCCTGCCGCACCGACCCGGACGCCTCGAAGCACAAAGGCATCAGCATCATCTTGGTGCCGACGACGTCGGAGGGCTTCTCCTACACCCCGATCAAGACCATCGGTGATGCCACGACGTACGCGACGTACTACCAGGATGTGCGCGTGCCGGTCAGCAACACGATCGGTGAGATCAATGGCGGCTGGACGGTCATCACGACGCAGCTCAACTACGAGCGCATCTCCCTCGCGGTGCCCGCGCACCTCGAGCGCAACTACCTCGAGACGCGGCGCTGGGCGCAGCACACCAAGCTGGCTGATGGTCGGCGGGTGATCGACCAGGAGTGGGTGCAGGTGCATCTCGCGGGAGTGCACGCCAAGCTTGAGGCATTGCGGCTGCTCAACTGGAAGAACATCTGGCAGGACAGCGTCGGCAAGGTCAGCATCGCCGACTCCTCAGCAGTCAAGGTGTACGGCACGAACACCTATTGCGAGTGCTACGCACTGCTGCTCGAGGTGATCGGCGCGGCCGGAGTTCTCAAGCGAACCTCACCCGGCGCCGTGCTCGCTGGTCGGCTCGAGCGGTCGTATCGGGGCACGTTGATCCTCACCTTCGGCGGCGGCACCAACGAGATCCAGCGAGATCTCATCGCCATCTTCGGCCTCGGCATGCCGCGGTCACTGCGATAGACGGGGCTGACCATGGACTTCGCACTGACTGACGATCAGCTCTCGCTGCAACAGCTTGCGCGCGAGATTCTCACCGAGCAGGTGACGAACGACCATTTGAAGGCGCTTGAGGCAGCCGCCCCCGCAACCTCGGTGTTCGACCGCGGGTTGTGGAAGCAGCTCGCGGCTGCTGGCATCACCGGAATCGCGGTCCCCGTGGCAGACGGCGGCGCCGGTCTCGGCTTCCTCGAGCTTGCGGTGATCTTCGAGGAGATCGGTCGCACGGTCGCGCCGGTGCCAGCAGTCGCCACGCTGACGACGGCGTACGTCCTCGGCCGAGGCGCCTCCGACGCGATGGCCGAGTTTCTCCCCGGCGTCGCGGCGGGCGAGGTCATCATGACGACTGCGTTCGGCGACGCCTCCGAGGTCACGGTGCGCCGAGACGAAAATGGCTGGGCGCTCGAGGGTGAGAAGGGCTTCGTTCCGTACGGTGCTGAAGCCGACATCGTCGCAGTGCCCGCGGTGAGTGACGGCGGCGTCGTCATTGCCTTGGTACGCAAGGGAACTCCGGGGCTGACGATCACCGACCTTCAGACCACCAATCGCGAGCCACAAGCCGTGCTCAGCTTCGCCAGCGCGCGGATTGAGGTGATCGATGTCATCCCCGCGGCCGCGTCGATCGTGGCGGATCTCACCCGACACCACACCGCAGCGCTGGCGATGGTCGCCGCAGGGGTGTGTCAGGCGGCGCTGGCGATGACGGCGAAACACACCATCGAGCGCGAGCAGTTCGGCAAGCCGATCGCGTCGTTCCAGGCTGTCGGGCAACGTGCCGCGGACGCCTACATCGACGCCGAGCTGGTTCGGTTGACGGCGCTGCAGGCGGTGTGGCGACTTTCCGAAGCCTGGCCATCGGATGAGGAGGTTGCCGTGGCAAAATTCTGGGCTGGCGACGGCGGCATGCGGGCGATGCATGCGTGCCAGCACCTGCACGGCGGGCTCGGCGTGGACCTCGACTACCCGTTGCATCGATATTTCCTGTGGTGCAAGCAGATTGAGCATGAGCTCGGGACGCCGACGAGGCAGCTTCTCGACCTCGGTGCGCACCTCGCGGCGACGCCGGTCTAGCGGCGGAGGAGACAAGCCACCGTGGAATACAACCTCGCTGACATCTTCGAGTCACTCGTCGATGTCATCGGTGACCGGGAGGCGCTCGTCTGCGGGGAGCGCCGGCTGACGTATACCGAGCTCGAGGATCGCGCCAACCGTCTGGCGCACCACTTCCTGAGTATCGGTATCCGGCCCGGCGACCACATCGGTGTGCAGTCCTACAACTGCACGGAGTACGTCGAGACGATGATTGCCTGCTTCAAGGTGCGAGCCGTGCCGGTCAACGTCAACTACCGGTATGTCGAAGACGAGTTGCTCTACTTGTTCCTCGACGCCGACCTGGTCGCGTTGGTGCACGACACCGAGTTCACCCCGCGGATCAACGCGGTGCGGCCGAACGCGCCACTGCTGCGGGAGTTCGTCTCGATCGGCGATGGCGAGACGCCGGTGGGTGCGGCGCGCTTTGACGACGCGATTGCCGCACAAAGCGGCGCCCGAGGCTTCGCGCCACGGTCAGCCGATGACCTCTACATCATCTATACCGGCGGCACGACCGGCATGCCCAAAGGCGTCATGTGGCGCCAGGAGGATCTGTTTTTCGCCGGGATGGGCGGTGGCGAGCCGGTCGGCACACCGGTGAGCCGACCCGAGGAGGTGGCCGAACGCGCGGTGGGCCGCGGCAATCTCACGATGTTTCCCGTCGCGCCGTTGATGCACGGCGCGGCCCAGCTCGGGACCTGGATCGGGTTCATGCAGGCGTCCAAGGTCGTGCTGGTCCGCAAGTTTGACGCGGTCGATGTCATCGAGACCGCGAAGCGCGAAGGCGCGAACTCACTGTCGATCGTCGGAGATGCCATGGCGCGACCGCTGGCGGAGGCGCTCGCCGGCCCGCTGAAGGGCACCGAGCTGCCGTCGGTCTTTGCGATCAGCTCGGCCGGCGCGATCTTCTCCCAGACTGTTCGCGACACCCTGCAGGAACTGCTGCCCAACGTCATGCTGATGGACAACTTCGGTGCCTCCGAGACCGGCTTTCAAGGCACCGGTAAGGCTGGCTCTAGCCCGGACGCCGGCCTGAAGTTCACCGTCAACGCGCGCACGACGGTCCTTGCCGAGGACCTGACGCCGATCGAGCCCGGCTCCGGCACGATCGGTCGGGTGGCGCAGCGCGGTCACGTACCGCTCGGCTACTACAAGGACGAGCAGAAGACCAAGGAAAGCTTCGTGACGATCGACGGCGAGCGCTGGGTGCTGCTCGGTGATGCCGCGACCATCGAGGCGGACGGGACGATCGCGGTGCTCGGCCGACACTCGGTCTGTATCAACACCGGTGGCGAGAAGGTCTATCCGGAGGAGGTCGAGGCGGCGTTGAAGGCACATCCCGCGGTGTATGACGCGGTGGTCGCGGGTGTTCCCGACGAACGTTACGGCCAACGCGTCGCTGCTCTCGTGCAGATCCGAGCGGAGTGTGCCGCGCCGACGCAGGACGAGCTGGCGGCGCATTGCCGCACCCGAGTCGCGGGTTACAAGGTGCCGCGACTCGTCGTGGTCGTGCCCGAGATCCGGCGTTCACCGAGCGGCAAGGCCGACTACCCGTGGGCGTCGAAGGTTGCCGCTGCCGCATCGACCGCGCCGGCCGCGGGATAGTGGGCAGGTGAGGGTGAGATGACCGTGTCGACTGAGCCAGCGTCGACTGAGGCCGCGTCGACTGAGGCCGCGTCGACTGAGGCCGCGAAGACCTCGCCGGTGCGCCCGCCACCGGCGTCGCAACGGGCGCGGCGCGAGCGGATCCTCGATGCCGCGGTCGAGCTGGCCGCGGAAGGCGGCTGGGACGCGGTGCAGATGCGCGAGGTCGCCGATCACGCCGACGTCGCGCTCGGCACGCTCTACCGCTACTTCCCGTCGAAGGTGCATCTGCTGGTCACGGCGATGGGCCGGACTTTCCAGTCGCTGCAGGACAGCGTGCAAGTCGAGGACGACGCAGACAGCACGCCGGAGGAGCGGGTCTATCGGGTGGTCGCCGCCGTCACCCGCTATCTCGCGCGAAACCGCCGGTTGTCCGGCGCGATGATCCGCGCGCTGATGATGGCCGATGCCGACGCCGGCAAGGAGGTCGACGCGGTTGGTGACTTGATGGTCGGCTTCATCACGTCGGCCAGCCACGAGCCGGGCTCGACCCCGACCGAGCGAGACACCCTGATCGCCCACATCATCGGCAAGGTCTGGCTGACTGATGTGCTGACGTTGCTCTCACGCCGGATGACCGTCTCAGCCGTACTCGAGGACCTCGAAGCCACGATCGCCCTCGTGATGTCCCGCTAGCTCAACCACCGAGGGGTTGGGCGATCAGGGTTGGTTGCGCAGGCCGATGTCGTCGGAGTCAGCGATGTTGTCGGCGTCAACTGCCGCAGCCCCTCGCCGAGACGTTCGCGGGCCTGCCGCAGCAATGTGAGCGAGTTGGTCGACGGGCTGTGCGCCGCATTGCGGTCCGGATCGGCGCCGTGCTGCTCGATCAGATGCGTCTGGAGCGCCGCGGCAACCTCATCGACTGCCTTCAACGAGTGATAGATGGCCCGGTCGCGGGCGGTGTCCTCAACCATGATGGTCAGTATCGCTGTTGCAGAACTGAAACAAGTTCTAGTATGACGTCGTGAGCGTCTCTGGACTCGCGAGCTCTGCGGAGCAGATCGCCCTCGGCGAGGCAGTACGTGGCTTTGCCGAGCGCGCCGGTCTCAGATCGATCGCTCGCCTGCCGCCGACGCCGCCGTCGATCCACTACCCGACTTCTGGTCGGCGCTGGCAGACCAGGAGCTGCTCGCGCTTCCCTGGACGCGCAGGTCATCGACGTCTGCGTAGCGGTCGAAGCGCTGGGTCGTGTGGTCGCGCCTGGCCCGATCGTGCCGACCTTGCTCGCCGCGTTGCTCATCCGCGATTACGGCGACGAGGAGTTGCGGGCCGCCATCGAGGCCAGCGCTCGCAACGGCAGCTTCTCGGCGGCGGTGTCGGTCAACGGCCAGCTGCTGGGTGGCGCCGGAGTCAGCATGGTCGTCCTTCCGATCGATGGTGCGTGGTACGCCCTCGATGCCGCTGCTCTCGGGCTCACCTCGACGGCTGGCATCGACCCGACCCGCCGCATCGCGTTCACTCCCGGCTCACCCGCTGTCGCGCCGAACCGCAGGCTGACCGGGTTGACCGACGTCGCCGTCTTGGCAACGGCGGTGGTGTTGCTTGCGGCCGAAGCGGCCGGTATCGCGGCGTGGTGTGTCGAGACCGCGGTGGAGTACGCCAAGGTCCGTGAGCAGTTCGGGCAGCCGATCGGCGGCTTCCAGGCGGTCAAGCATCGCTGCGCAGACATGTTGTGCGACCTCGAGCTTGCCCGCGCCGCCGCCTGGGATGCCGCCGCCGCCATCGATGATTCTGACCTCGACGATGCAGCCCGTGACCTTGCGGTCGCGGTCGCGGCGGCGGTCGCGCCGAGCGCTGCTGTCGAGGCCGCGAAGAGCTTGATCCAGGTGCTCGGCGGGATCGGCTTCACCTGGGAGCACGACGCGCACCTCTATCTCAAGCGGGCGTTGGCTACCCGTCAGGTCCTCGGCGGCACGACATCGTGGCAGCAACGCGCAGCCGGGCTGGCTCGCGCCGGTGCGCGTCGACAGCCGGCGCTTGAGCTCGGGGCCGACGCCGAGCCGGCGCGCGCCGAAGTTCGGGCATTCCTCGCGACCCTCGGCGGGCTCGAGCCCCAGCAACGGCGGGCGGCGATCGCCGACGCGGGCTATCTGGTGCCGCACTGGCCGGCGCCTTACGGACGAAGTGCCGGTCCAGTCGAGCAGCTCGTGATCGACGAGGAGTTCGGCAAGGCCGGGATTGCGCGACCGGATCTCATCATCGGCAGCTGGGCGTTGTCGACGATCCTCGCCCACGGCACCGATCAGCAACGCGCGCGGTTCGCGCCGCCGACCTTGCACGGCGACATCACCTGGTGCCAGATGTTCAGCGAGCCGGGGCTGGCTCTGACCTCGCCTCGTTGCAGACAAAGGCGATCCGGGTCGAGGGCGGTTGGTCGCTCAGCGGGCAGAAGGTCTGGACCTCACAGGCGCAAGTCGCTGACTGGGCGATCTGCCTGGCCCGCACGTCGAGCGGCGAACGTCGTCACGATGGCATCACGTATTTCCTGCTCGACATGAGAACCCCTGGCCTCGACGTGCGGCCGTTGCGTGAGCTCACCGGCGACGCGATGTTCAACGAGATCTTCTTGAGCGACGTCCTCGTGCCCGACGACTGCGTGGTCGGCGATGTTGACGGCGGCTGGCGACTAGCGCGGACGACGCTTGCCAACGAGCGGGTCGCGATGAGCAGCGGCACTGCGTTCCCGTCGGGAGTTGAGGATCTCCTCAAGGCGTTGGCGCACAGCAGCGATCCCGATGACCCGGTCGCGCTCGCGCAGATCGGCGCGCTGGTTTGTGTCGCGCAGGCCGACGCGATGCTCGGGATGCGGGCAACCCTCGCGCGGATGTCTGGCACCGATCCGGGCGCGGCGTCCAGCGTCAGGAAGCTGGTGGGGATGCATCTGCGCCAGGACACCTCGGAGCTCGCGCTCGAGCTGCTCGGTCCGACCGCGACCGGGCTGCCCGACAACACCTCGACGTGGGCGCTTCGGCGGTTCCTCGGCAACCGAGCGCTGACGATCGCCGGTGGCACGAGTGAGGTGCTGCACAACGTGATCGGCGAACGCATCCTTGGCCTGCCACGATGACCGCCGATCTGAAGCTGGGCCTCATGCTCGGCTACTGGGAAGCCAACCCGGACGACGCGACCGAGGCCGTGCTGGCGGCTGAGGGCGTCGGCTTCGACTCGGCCTGGACCGCTGAGGCTTACGGGTCGGATGCCTTCACCCCATTGACCTGGTACGCCGCTCGCACCACCCGGATCAAGCTGGGCACGGGCATCGTGCAGATGTCGGCGCGTTCGCCGGCGGCCACCGCGATGAGTGCGGCGACCCTCGACGCGCTGTCTGGTGGCCGGCTGACTCTCGGGCTCGGCGTCTCCGGCCCGCAGGTGGTCGAGGGGTGGTACGGCGTACCGTTCCCCAAGCCGTTGGAGCGAACCCGCGACTACGTCGACATTGTGCGATCGGTGTGGCGGCGCGACGTGGTGACCAGCGGCAGCGAGCACTACCCGCTGCCCTATCCGGGCGGGACCAGGCTGGGCAAGGCGATCAAGCTGACCCTGCATCCGGTGCGGGAACGCATCCCGATCCTGCTGGGCGCCGAGGGGCCGAAAAACGTCGCGCTGGCAACCGAAATCGCGGATGGCTGGCTCCCGATCTTCTACCACGTCGATCGAGGCGCAGAGCTTTACGCCGAGGCGCTGGCGGGCGCTCCGGCCGGCTTCCAGGTCTGTTGCCCGGTCACCGTTGTGGTGAACGACGATGTTGGCGCCGCGCTTGAGTTCGTGAAGTGGACGCTCGCGTTTTACATCGGCGGCATGGGCGCGGCCAACCTCAATTTTCACCTCAATGTGATTGGCCGATTTGGCTTCGCCGATGCAGCCGCCGAGGTGCAGCGACACTTCCTCGCCGGCGATCGCGAGGCCGCGATGAAGGCGGTGCCGGACGAGCTCGCCGATGGCATCGCGTTATGCGGTCCGTTGGACCGGATCCGCGAGCGCCTCGACCTGTGGCGGGAGAGCCCGGTGACGACGATGCTGGTCGGCGGGGTTCGCAATCCGGACCATCTCGCTGCCCTCGCCGACATGGTCGGCTGAGTCGCTGCGGTGACTAGCTCGCTCAATCGGGATGGCGTTGCCGCGCTTGTTGCTCGCGCACGTCGCGATGTCGACGATGGCGGGTTGCCGTCGGTCCAGTTGGCGCTGGCGGTCGATGGCGAGTTGGTCGCGAACGAGACGTACGGTGCGCCTGCCGAGGCGCGCTACGTCACGTTCAGCGTGACCAAGGCGTTCAGCGCCGCGCTCGCCTGGGTGTTGATCGGCGACGGCCTCCTACGCGACAACACTCGAGTTGCCGACGTCGTGCCGGAGTTCGCCGCGAACGGCAAGCAGGACGTGACCATCGAGCATCTCCTCACGCACACGGCCGGCTTCGCGCGGGCGCCGATGCGGCCGGAGGAGGGTGCCGACCGCGAGGCGCGAGTCAACCGGTTCGGCACCTGGGTGCTCGACTGGGAGCCAGGCACTCAGACCGAATATCACGCGACTTCGGCGTACTGGGCTCTCGTCGAGGTGATCGACCGGATCACCGGCAGCGACTTCCGCGACGTGTTCGCCGACCGCATCGCGTGGCCACTTGGCGTTCCGGGCCTCAGCCTCGGGGTGGCGGTCGGTGCCCAGTCCGACGTGATGCCGCTAGAACTGGTCGGCGATCCGGACAGCGGCAACGAGGGCCTTGGCGATCGAGTCAAAGAGACCGGCGAGGGCTATCTGCTCCGCTTCAACGAGCCGGCGGTCATGGCCGCGGGCGTGCCGGGCGCGGGAGCGGTGGCGGGTGCTGCCGACGTTGCGCTGTTTTACCAGGCACTGCTTCATAACCCGGGCGAGCTCTGGACGCCCGATGTGCTGCGGGATGGGACGTCGCATGTCCGGAACACGTTCGTCGACCCGCTGTTTCGGGTGTCGGCGAACCGTACCCTCGGGCTCGTGGTCGCCGGTGACGACGGCCAGAGCATCGTGCGCGGCTTCGGTCGAAGCGTCGGCCCGCGGACGTTCGGTGCGATGGGTGTCGGGGGCCAGGTCGCGTGGGCCGATCCGGAAAGCGGCTTGTCGTTCTGCTACCTCACGAACGGACTCGACGTGGATGTCCTCGGATCGTTCACGCGGTCGGCAAAGCTCGCCGGCCTCGCCGCCCGTACCGTTCGTATGTGACATGGGTGTCGCTATAGCTGCACTCATGTGACACAGGGGTACCTATAGCAACCCTTATGTGACATACGAACGGTTAGGGGTCGAGGACGCTGGCGGCGATGAGCTCGTTGAGGTAGCGTTCGTCCCAGTTGTTGAGTTGCAACGACTTTGCTCGGCGGAAGAACAGCTGAATGTCGAACTCCACGGTAAAGCCGTTGCCGCCGAAGATCTGCTGCGCGGTCGCCGTGACGTCGCGGAAGGTCGCGCAGGCGAAGCTCTTGGCCATCGGGGCGAGCTGTGCGATCGAGTTGCCTTGGGTGCGCTCCCACGCCGCCTCCCACGCGATCGCCTGAGCGCCGTCGACCGCGGTGGCACCGTCGGCCAGATAGTGCGAGATCGCCTGGAACCCGGCGAGCGGCTTGCCGAACTGCTCACGGGTGTTGGCGTAGTGGACCGCGAGGTCGAGTGCCGCGCGTGCGCCCCCGGCCGCCTGCGCGGCGATCAGCGTCACGCCGTCCAGCATCGTGTCGTGCCATGCCGCCCACGCACTCGACTCGTCGTGGATGACGTCGCTGCCCTCGACGCGCACGCTGTCAAACATCACCCGGAACTGCGCATCTGAAGCGACCGTCAGCTGCTGCTCAAGTGAGATACCGGGAGCGTCAGCAGGCACCAACGCGGCGATGATGCCCGTCTCGCCGCGCCCATCGGTAGTGCGCGCCAGGACAAGCAGCGACCCGGCGACCTGCGCGAACGGGACGTGCACCTTGCTTCCCGATAGCCGCCAGCCGTTGCCTTCGGGAGTCGCGCGGAGCTGGATGCCGGCCGGACCGTAGCCGCAGTCAGGCTCCAACGACGCAACGGTCACGATCGACTCGCCGCTTGCGATTGCCGGCAGGGCGCGGGATTGCAGCTCGACGTCGGTGGTGCGAGCGATCATGCCGGCGGCGAGCACGCAGCTGACGAAGTGCGGGCTGGGGATCAGCGCTCTGCCCAGCTCTTCGTAAACGACCGCTGCGTCGACTATGGTCATTCCGCTGCCGCCGTACTGCTCGTCAATCGTCACGCCCAGCACGCCTAGCTCTCCGAGCTGAGTCCACAGCGCGGGCGAGTGTCCGATGGCGTCGTTCTCCAGTTTCCGCACCACGTCGAGGCCGCCGTGGCGATCGCAGGTACGGCGAACCGACTCGCGCAGCAGGTCCTGTTCGGGCGTGAAGTCCATGTCCATCGACGCGCTCCTGATCAGGGTTGCCAGGACTCGCCGCGGCGAGCCCAAGGGTTGTCGTCGGGGGTCACGGGCAAGGCGATGCGGGCTTGGCACGACGTGCAGCTGCGGTCCTCGACCTTCAGCTCGATGTCGATTGCGACCCAGCCGCAGCCCAGTGCATCGCGCTCGACGGAGGTCACGGCCGCGGTGAAAACCATAGTGTCGCCTGGGAAGACCGAGTCGCTCATCCGGAACGACATGCGACCGAGACGACCAGCTGGTCCACTCCAGTCGGTGAGATAACGCTCGAACCAGGCAGCCTGGTTAGGAGCGCTGATGAAGATGTCGCGCATGCCATTGCGTTCTGTCGCGAAGTGGTAGTCGTGATGCTGCGGTCGCCAGTCGCGGGTCGCCAATGCACCCGCGACGACGGTTGTTGCGGAGACGTCGTAGCGAAGCGCCGGAAGCTCGTCGCCGACGGCGACGTCGCCATGGATACGGGTGACGGCTGGCGTGTTCACGTTGCCGTCCTCCGGTAGCCGAAGCCGGTCCACGACTCGACGCCGACGAGGTCGCCGCGTTGATTGCGGTATTCGACATCGATCACCCAGAACCGGCCGATGCCGAGGCGGGTCATCTTCTCGGCGCTGACCGAGCGCAGCCGCTGGCAGGTGTTGATCAGGTCGCCCGGTCGCACCGGCTCATGGAAGGTCAAGGTGTTGTCGGTCATGACCGCTTCCGGCAGGTCGAGCGCGGCCTTCAGATCGAAGTGAATCTGCAGCGGCAGTCGCGGTACGTCGCGGCCGGGTGCCCAGTGGTGCGGGCGGAACCACGTCGACAACATCGACGGTGCCGCGATCGGCCCCCCGGTCAGCGTTGCCGCAACCTCGTCGTTCCAGAACAACGGGTTGCCATTCTCCACCGACGCACACGATGTCCAGATGTAACCGCGCTCGACTGGGAACTCACCGACCTCGTCGTACTGCGGTGCGTCGATCAGCGCAGTGATGTGTGCCGGGAGGTCCGGGGTGGTCATGCGATCACCCCTTCGTTGCGCAGGTTGGCGATCTCCGCCGCGGTGAGACCGCAGTCGGTGAGCAACTCGTCGGTGTCCGTGGCGTCTTGATCAGGCAGGTCGTAGCGAGGCGCACGGTGGGCACCGGCAAGCATCGGTGCGAGTTGCCGCCACGGTTGTTGCGTCGGTCCGTGGGCTGCGGCGAAGGCGCTGCGTGCTGCGAAGTGGGAGTCTGCCGCCGCCTCGGTCGCCGTCAGCACCGGGGCGACGCAGGTGTCAGCTGCTGCGAGCAGTGTCACCCACTCGTCCCGAGACTTCGTCAGGAACGCGGCATGCAGGCCGGCGCGCACCTCGTCCTGCATGTCGTCGTCGTACTGCCTGTCGACCAGGCTCTCGACACCGAGCAACCGGCACAGGTTGGCCCAGAACCTTGGCTCGATCGCAGCCACGGCAAGCCACCGGCCGTCGGCGGTTGGGTACGTGTCGTAACAGGCATATCGGCCCGACAGCGGTGCCGCTCCTGGTGCCTGCTCTGCACCGGTCGCGAGCACGTCGTCGATCTGTAGGGACATCAGCGCGAGCACACCGTCGGCGACGGCGACGTCGAGGTAGCAGCCAGCGCCTGTGGTCGATCGCCCAATGAGCGCAGCGAGGATCGCGATGACGGCTTGCATGCCGCCGCCGGCGCTGTCGGCGATCGTCGCGCCGGGTGTCGCCGGCTTGCCATCGACGCTCGGCTCACCGCCGGCGAGGAAGCCGCTCACGGCAAGGTAATTGAGATCATGGCCGGCCCATTGCGCGCGGTCACCAGTCTGGCCGTACCCACTGGTCGAGCAGTAGACGATGCCGGCATTGACGCATCTGACGTCGTCGTAGCCGATGCCGAGCCGGTCGACGACCCCCGGCCGGAAGCTTTCGATGACGACATCGGCCCGTGCCGCAAGGCGAAGGAACGCGTCTCGACCGCCGGTGGTCTTGAGGTCGATCTTCACTCGGCGGGTGCCGCGTCCGCCGCTGTAATAGTGCGGCTTCGGCACGAGCTGGGTGTCGGAATCGCGCGGCATCGGGCTGACCCTGATGACCGCCGCGCCGTAGTCGGCGAGCCACCCCGACGCACGGACCGCCGGTCCGACGCTCGCGAGGTCGAGCACGGTCACACGGTCCAGAAGGCCGGCCATTAAAAGTGCCCTGACATCTGCAACGCCCCGCGATCAGAAGTTCTTCGGGAGGCCGAGCTTGCGCCGCGAGATGATGTTCTTCTGTACCTCTGAGGTGCCGCCACCGATGGTGTCGAGAACCGTGTAGCGGTACGTCGACTCCGCGCGACCACGCATCGGCGCGTCGAGTGTGCCGACTCGCAGCTGCGTGCCAGGACCGGCGAGATCCATCGATGCGTTCGCGAGCTCCTTGGAGAACTCCGTCGCGAATAGCTTGTATTCGCTGGCCTCTGCGGTTGGAGCTGCGCCACCCTTCAACGATTTCGCGAGGAACCGCAGGCCGAGCACTCTCGCCACCTCGGCCTTCGTCGCCAGCTCGGCGATGCGTGCTCGGACGAGTGGATCGGCACGCATTGGTTCGTCGTCGCGGGTCGCGGTGCGGACATGGTCGATGAGCAGATCAAGTCGCTGCTTGATCGGGGAGAACGTAAACATCGTGAAGCGTTCGAGGTCGAGTGCCTCAGAGATGTACTGGAAGCCACGGCCGAGCTCGCCAACGACGTAGTCGTTGGGCACTCGGACGTCGTCGAAAAACACCTCGTTGGTGCGCTCGTCGCCCATGGTCCAGATCTCCTTGATCGTGAGACCTGGCTGGTTCATCGGGACGAGGAACAACGTGATCCCGTGGTGCTTGGGGGCATCAGGATCGGTCCGAGCGCCGACCCAGTACCAGTCGGCGAAGTGTGCGGACGTGGTCCAGATCTTCTGGCCGTTGAGGACCCACTCCTCACCGTCGCGGACTGCCTTCAGCCGCATTGCGGCGGCGTCGCTGCCAGCGCCGGGTTCGCTGTAGCCGACCGCGAACTCGATCTGTCCCTTGATGATCTGTGGCAGGAACTCTTGTTTCAGCTTCTCGCTGCCGTGGCGCAGGAGCGTCTTGCCGATGATCCCGACGCCCTTGCCGATCTGTGGGCCGCCGCGCCCGGCGAGCGCCTCGTTCAGGAGGTATTCGTAGACGCCGTCGCCCTCCTTGCCGCCCCACTCCTTCGGCCAGGTGATGCCGAGCCAACCGCGCTCGGCGAGCTTCGCCATGAATGCTCGACGGGCAGGCGTATCGACGATCTGCGCCATGTTTTCCCGGGTGAGGTCGAAGACCTCCGGGTCGTCGTTGGCATCGAGGAAGGCCTCGACCTCGGCGAGGAAGGCATGCTGCTCCGAGGTGAAGTCGAAGTCCACGTGCACCTCCCAGGCCCGTGCGCCGGCAAATCAGATCTGACGGGTCGTCAGTCTAGTCAGAATCTGACGGGTCGTCAGATTCGGCGGCGAGACCACTACGATCACGTTCGATGGACTTCTCGTTCACTGCTGAGCAGCATGATCTGCGCCGCGCGATGCGCGACGTCGCGGCGGATCGCTGCCCGCCCGCGCGGCTGCGCGAGGTCATCGCCACCGATGACGGCTACGACGCCGAGCTATGGGCATTGCTTCGCGATGATCTCGGGCTGGTGGGCATTGCCGTCAGCGAAAGTCATGGTGGCACCGGCGGCTCGTTTGTCGACGCGGCGGTGGTGCTCGAAGAGAGCGGTCGTGCACTGTTCCCGGTGCCGCTGCTGACCGGCATCGTCGCGGCAACAGTGATCGACCGTGGGGATGTCTCAGTGTCGGCGCAGCTTCTGCCTGCGATTGCGGGTGGCTCCCGGACGGCCTCGCTCGTGGTCGCGCCGCAGGTCCGCAGCGACGGCGACGTGCTGCAGGGCACCGCGCGGCACGTGATCGACGGCGACCGCGCCGATGTCCTGGTGATCGCCTCACCGGGCGGGTTATGGGCGATTGACAGCACGTCGCCGGGCGTCGAGGTGCTTGGCGCGCCGAGCATCGATCTGGTTCGCCGGCAGGCCACCGTCTCGCTTGACGGCGTAACAGCAGCGCGACTCGGCGATGCAGATGCGAGTGCTTCGGCAGTAGACCTGCTGCGCGTTGCACTCGCGATCGAGGCGATCGGTGGGGCCCGGCACTGCCTGGAGTCGACCGTCGACTATCTGAAGACACGTGAGCAGTTCGGGCGCCCGATCGGGTCGTTTCAGGCGTTGCAGCATCGGGTGGCTGACCTGGCGGTCGACCTCGAGGCAGCCGCGTCGACCGCGTACTACGCCGCCTGGGTTGCGGCGGACTCGCCGACTGAGCTGCCGGTGGTGGCGCCGTTGGCCAAAGCGGTCTGTGCGGAAGCGGCGTACCGGGTCGCTGCCGACACTATCCAGCTGCACGGCGGCATTGGGTTCACCTGGGAGCACGACGCCCACCTCTATTTCAAGCGCGCGACCGCGACTCAGCTGCTGCTCGGCGACGCGCATGTGCAACGCGGCTTGGTCGCGCAGCGATCGGGGTTGTTGCGAGCAGGG
The DNA here is from genome assembly GCA_963814845.1 of uncultured Actinomycetota bacterium. Lineage (GTDB taxonomy): Bacteria > Actinomycetota > Actinomycetes > JAFAQI01 > JAFAQI01 > DATAUK01. Next base: position 175,570 of record CAWFEP010000007.1, on the reverse strand, counting down.
GGCGACGGCGCCCGAGACTGACGGTCAGGGTGCCGGGAAGCTCTCCAGGCAGATGCAGAACTCGTTGCCTTCGGGATCGGCCATGACGAAGTACCAGTCGTTCGGGTCATCGTTGAGTCGAAGCCGAGTTGCGCCGAGGGCTTCGCACCGCTCGATCCAGGCCGGTGGGTCCTCGACATAGACATCGAGGTGCAGGCGGTTCTTGCCGTGTTTGGTCTCCGGGACGAGCTGCAGGTTCAGGATGGGCAGTCGCGGGTGCGGCGGCTCCAGATGGGTCCAGGCATCGCTCTGCTCACCGCCCTCGGCCCGGTATCCGAGCAGATCGGTCCAGAAGGCGGTCATGACAGCCAGGTCGCAACAATCAATACAGATCTCAGCGCTGACCCGACCAACCGAAGGCTCGCTCATGACCGAACCGTATTAGCGCTTCGGCACCTTCGGACCGTTGACGCCCCAGTAGATGAGCCGGATCATCGCCTGCCGCACATGGGCGAAGGAGATGTCCCAGGCCTCGAAGCCGCCCTGGTGACCAGCCATCTGCGGCAACATTCCGATCAGCGAGCCGGCCATCGCCATCGGGTCGATGTCGGTGTCTTCGCCCTGCACCTTCTCGATCTCGGCCGCGAGCGCTTTGGTCATCCCGTTGAGCATCACGACGCGCGTGTGCCGGAATCGCTTGTCGCCTTCGGTGGAGAGCAGGTCGAGGACGCGAAGGGTTGGACGATGGGTCCGCCAAAACTCCAGGAAGCCATCGACCAGCCGCTCGGCGCTCGCGACGCCGGCGGCACCCTTCCACGGCTGGCCGGCGATCAACCGAACGAGCTGCTGCCCTTCCTCGGCGGTGTGCTCAGCGACAGCGAGCAGGACCGTCTCAAGATCGACGAAGTACTGGTAGAAGGTTGCGGGTGAGGTGCCGGCCGCGCGGGTGATGTCGGTGACCTTGAGATCGCGGTACGGCGTCGTGCTCAGCAGTTCCATCGTGCACTCGAGCAACCGTTGACGAGTGGCGAGGCCGCGCCGACCCGGGACGCGACCATCAACTGCGCGCAGCGGCGGCGAGGGCCGCTTGCTCCGCGTAGGTGACGGGGCGTCAGATTTCGGCACGATCGCGATGGTAGTGGTTCGCTTTCTCAGTCATGTTTTGCCGCCGCGAGGAACGGTGGAAGCTCTCCACCGCCGTGCACGGCGAGATCGGCGCCAGTGATGAAGGCGGCCTCGCGGGATGCCAGAAACACGCAAGCCTCCGCCACGTCGGTCGGTTGGACCAGGCGTTTCATCGGAATGGTCTCGACCACTGACGCGATCGAGGTTTCATCGCCGTAGTACATCCCGGTCTGCTCGGTCTCGAGGTAGCCGACCGTGACGATGTTGACTCGCACCTTCGGCGCCCACTCCATCGCCAACGACGTCGTGAGGTTGGCAAGCCCGGCTTTGGCGGCTCCGTACGCTGCAGTGCCGGGTGAGGGTCGGTGGCCGGAGACGCTGCCGATGTTGACGATCGCGCCACCCTCGGCCTGGTCCTGCATCACGCGGTTGGCGGCCTGCGCGACATAGAACGGCGCGAGCAGGTTGAGCGCGACGATCCGCTCGATGAAATGCGGCGACACGTCGGCGGCCGACGATGGCGGTGATCCGCCGGCGTTGTTGACCACGGCGTCGAGCCGGCCGAACCGGCTGACCGTCGCTTCGATGACCCCAGCGGCCGCGGACGCGTCGCGCAGGTCAGCCTCGACGAACGCCTCGATCGGCACCTCGGCCTCGTGCCTGGCGCAGATCATGACACTCGCGCCAGCCTCCCGGAACGCCTGGGCGAGACCTCGCCCGAGCCCCCTGGTGCCGCCAGTAACCAGGACGACACGGCCGCTCAGGTCGACGCTCATCCGTATATGGTGGCACCAAATCTGACGCCGCATCAGAAAGCAGGCCGTGAGCATCACCGCCAGCGTCACCGATCACGTTGCTGAGGTCGTCGTGGACGCCCCGCCGGTTAACGCGTTGACGGTGGCAGGCTGGTTTGAGCTGGCTGAGGTGGTCACGGCGGCGGGAAATGATCCTGATGTCCGTGTTGTGGTGCTGGCGGCGGAGGGCAAGGGCTTCAACGCGGGTGTCGATATCAAACAGATGCAGTCTACGGACGGGTTCACTGCGTTGGTGGGGGCTAATCGCGGTTGCGCGGCGGCGTTTGCGGCGGTGTATGACTGCGCGGTTCCGGTGATCGCTGCGGTGCAGGGGTATTGCTTGGGTGGAGGGATCGGTCTGGTTGGTAATGCGGACCTGGTGGTGGCGTCGGATGATGCAACGTTCGGCTTGCCGGAGGTGAAGCAGGGAGCGCTTGGTGCCGCGACGCACTTGGCCCGGTTGGTGCCGCAGCAACGGATGCGCCACCTCGTCTACACGGCGGGTAGGGCGACCGCGCAGGAGCTGGCGTCGTACGGCTCGGTGCTGCGGGTGGTGCCGCGCGAGGAGCTGCGGGGGGTCGCGTTCGGGATTGCGGTGGAGATCGCGGCAATCGACCCGACGGTGATCCGGGCGGCGAAGGCGTCGCTGAACGGGATCGACCCGGTCGATGTGAAGCGGTCCTACCGGTTTGAGCAGGGCTTCACGTTTGAGTTGAACTTGACCGGCGTGTCGGATCAGGCGCGGGACGCTTTCGTCGAGAAGCGAGATGGCTGGTCGGCAGAGACCCCTGATGCCTGACAAGCGGCTGAGCGTCGAGGAGATCGTCGGGGAGCTGCGTGACGGCATGACGGTCGGGATCGGTGGTTGGGGTTCTCGCCGCAAGCCGATGGCAGTGGTGCGGGCGATGCTGCGGTCGTCGGTGAGTGACCTGACGGTGGTGTCCTACGGCGGTCCGGATGTCGGGATGTTGTGCGCGGCCGGGAAGGTCCGCAAGGTGGTGTTCGCGTTTGTCTCGCTCGACTCGATTGCGCTCGAGCCGCATTTCCGTAACGCGCGTCAGGCTGGCTCGGTCGACTCGCTCGAGCTGGATGAGGGGATGTTCCTGCTGGGCCTGCAGGCCGCGGCGTGGCGCGTGCCGTTCCTGCCGACCCGGGTCGGGCTCGGCTCGGATGTCGTGGCGAAGCAGCCGGAGATTCGTACGGTTGTTTCTCCGTATGACGACGGCGAGACGTTCGTGGCGATGCCGGCACTGCCACTCGATGTCGCGCTGGTGCATCAGAACCGCGCGGACGCCGCCGGCAACGCGCAGTTCCTCGGACCGGACCTGTACTTCGACGATCTGATGTGTCAGGCCGCCGCGCGGTCGTTCGTGACGTGCGAGCGGCTGGTCGACACCGCCGAGTTCGCGGCGGCGGGTAGCCATCACACCCAGCGGATCAGCCGGCTTTGGACCGACGGCGTCGCCGAGACTCCGAACGGCGCGCATTTCACGTCGTGTGCTCCGGACTACGAGCGGGACGAGGCGTTCCAACGGGACTACGCCGCCTCAGCCGTGTCGGCGCAGGCGTGGCATGCCTGGCGGGCTGAGTGGGTCGACATCGAGGAGTCGGACTATCAGCGCAAGGTGGCCGGATGAGCATTAGCCGGGCTGACGTGTGCTGTGTCGCGGTCGCGGAGTGCTTTCGCGGCGACGGCGAGATCGTCGCCAACCCGATCGGCACGATCCCGCGAATCGGTGGGCTGCTGGCGCGGCGCTCGTTCGAACCCGACCTGGTGATGACCGACGGCGAGGCGACGTTCACCGACGCCGCCGGCCACGTCGAGGCCTGGAATCCCTACCGCGCGATGTTCGACGTGGTCTGGTCCGGGCGTCGCCACGTGATCATGGGTGGTTCGCAGCTCGACGCGTACGGCAATCACAACTTCGCCGCGATCGGCGACATGAAGCGACCCAAGGCCCAGCTGCTCGGATTCCGCGGCGCACCCGGCAACACGGTCAACAACCTCACCTCCTACTGGGTGCCCAACCATGGGCCGCGAGTCTTCGTCGAGCAGGTCGACGTCGTCACCGGCGTCGGTTATGACCGCGCGGTGGCCGCCGGCTCCGCCGCGACCCGGCACCACGAGCTGCGCCACGTCGTGACCAACCTCGCCGTGCTCGACTTCGCCACCCCAGACCATCGGATGCGACTGCGGTCGGTGCATCCAGGGGTGAGCCCCGCCGAGGTGATCGCCGCGACCGGCTTCCCGCTCGTGGTGCCCACCGATGTGCCAACCTCCCGGCTGCCGACCGACGCCGAGCTCGAGCTCATCGCCACCCTCGACCCCGACGGAGCACGTCACCGGGAAGTGCCCGAGTGAGCCATCCGGCGTTGACGACCCGGTTCACCGAGCTCGTCGGCATCCGGTATCCCGTCGTGCAAACCGGGATGGGATGGGTCGCCACACCCGCGCTTGCCGCCGCAACATCAGCGGCCGGCGGGCTGGGCATCCTCGCCGCCGCGACCATGTCCTATGCGGAGCTGGCGGCCGCGATCACCGAGGTACGCGCTCTGACGGCTGCTCCTTTCGGCGTCAACCTGCGTGCTGATCAACCCGATGTCGGCGACCGCGTCGACTTGCTGGTACGCGAACAAGTGCGCGTGGCGTCGTTTGCCATGGCGCCCAATCCGGAGCTGATCGCCCGCCTGCAGGCCGGCGGCGTTCTCGTGATGCCATCGATCGGTGCGAGGCGGCACGCCGAGAAGGTTGCTGCATGGGGCGTCGATGCGGTGCTCGTGCAGGGCGGTGAAGGCGGCGGGCACACCGGATCGGTGCCCACCTCGCTGTTGCTGCCGCAGGTCGTCGACGCGGTGGGCGCTGACGTTCCGGTCATCGCCGCCGGTGGCTACTTCGACGGGCGCGGTTTGGTCGCGGCGCTGGCATATGGCGCCAGTGGGATCGCGATGGGCACGCGCTTCTTGCTGACCAGCGACTCGCCGGTGCCGGCCGCGGTCAAAGAGGTCTACCTGTCCAAATCGGTCAGCGAAACGGTCGTGACCACACAGGTCGACGGTGTGCCGCACCGAGTACTGCGCAGCGACCTCGTGGATCAGCTCGAAGCGGCGTCCACGGCACGACGCTTCGGCGGCGCGGCACGCAACGCGACGAAGTTCCGCAAGGACTCGGGCACGTCGTGGCGCGACCTGGTGCGGGAGGGCCTTGCGATGCGCAAGAGCCAGGAGCTGACCTGGAGCCAGGTCGTGATGGCGGCCAACACCCCGATGCTGCTTCGCGCCGCAATGGTCGACGGCCGGGTTGACCTCGGCGTCATGGCCAGCGGCCAGGTCGTCGGGGTGATCGACGACCTCCCGAGTTGCGCCGAGCTGATCGACCGGATCATCGCCGAGGCTGACGAGGTGCTGACCCGGCTCACTTCATCGACCTGATCGCTTCATCCGCGCCGTCGTTCTGCCGATTTACTGTTCGTGCGTACCTCGATGCTCGCGGCCGGAGTCGTCGCGTTGTTCCTGCTTCTCGCCGGATGTGGCGGGAACAGCAAGATCGTGGTGGGTGAGTCAGACGCGCGGGCGGCGTGTCAGTCCACTGGCGTCAATGCGGCCGCGCTGGCCGCTCACGCCGGTGCTGTGAACCCGCTCTACGCAACCCTCGCGGCCGACGAAGGCGCACTTGCGGCCAGCGAAGCCAACCAAGAGGGTGAGCTCTCCGACGGCACGAGCTCCGATGACAGTGGCCTCAGCGCGCTCGCCGGCGCGGACGCGGTTGGCTCGAGCGCGGACAGCAATGTGATCCGCGACTGCATGGCGCTCGGACTGCCGGTCACCGCTAAGTAGTTCGCTCGCTGCTGCGCGTCGAGATGATCGGCGTCATGACTCAGGTGTACTCAGCAGATCGGGACGCAGGGCTTGCACCATCCGGCGGAAGCCGTCGCGCCAGGTGACCTCGGCGTGACCGATCAGCTCATGCATCCGGTCGAGATTGAGCTGGACACTTTGCAGTGACTGCTCGGTGTGGACGAGCTTCGGTGACAGCCCGGTGAGCTCGCCGAGGTAGGTGGTCCACTCCTCGATGCTGACCTTCTCCTCGCCACCCCAGTTGACAGTGGTCGCCGGCACGCTGGCTGCTTCGAGCAGTCGGGGAACACTCGCGACGATGTCGTCGGAGTGGAGCGGCTGGAAGACGCTCGGCGCGTCCGGATGCACGCCGATCTCCTGACCGGCTGCCATCATCGCCAGGTGGAAGGCAGGCCAACCGCCGCCGTCGCCGTACGGCACATTCAGTCGAGCGATCGTGGTCGGCAGGTTGTAGCGCCTGGCGCCGTGCCGCGCGGTCGCCTCCGCGGCGATCTTCGAGATCGAGTACGTCGGGAGGTAGTAGTTGCGATGACTGTCACCGAGCGGCGAGTCCTCGCTGAACTCCACATGACCATCGGGCTGGTAGACCGCAGTGGTCGAGCAATGCATGAAGGCCCGTGCGTTCTGGTAACGCTCCATGAGGTATGCCAACCCGCTGACGTTGCCGTCGAGGTCAACCGGCCACTTGCCGCTCTTGACCACTGCGAAGTGCACGACGTAGTCGACCTGTTCCGGCAGGTCGTCGAAGTCGGCACGGACCAAGTCGAGCCGCACGGTCTTCACGCCGCCGTCGTGCAATGGTTGGCGGGCAGCTGCGTCGCGGAACCGGGCCGCGCCAAACACCTCGTTGTCGCTCGCGAGCGAGATCGCGACCGGCCTCGCTACCTCGCTCGTGACGCCGGTCACGAGAATGCGGGCGCCCGAGATGCTCATGGCGCCACTGCTCCGAAGTCGGCGAACCCGCTTGGCGAGTGGCGACCGATGGTCCCGTGCTCGAACAATCCCCATCCGCTGTCGCCGTTGCACGTCGCCCGGCCGACGTGATCGACGACTCCCCATGCCGACCGGGCCTCGACCGCGGGGTCGGTGAAGTCATACGTCGCGCCCTCGAGCCAGTCGCGGCCGCGCCACTGACCGTGGGTCCACTCCGGGTCGCCGCCGTACCCGCAGCCAACGTGCAACGGCACGGCAGCGAGGGTGTCGACCTCGAGAACGAGGGGCGAGCCGTCGGGCTCGGTCAGCTCGATATGTGCGTGCTCCGGATGGCGGCTGCCCGAGCGATAGTTGATCGTGACCCGGGGCCAGCCGAGCTGCTCGATTCGCCCGTCGGGCAAGATCCGGACGGCGTCGTTGAGAGTGCGATGTCCGCTGCCGTCTTCCTGCGCGATCAGCACGATTGCGTAGTCGTCGAAGCGCAGCGGCACGTACAACCACCAGAATCCGAAGTCAGCCGCATCGTCCGCGGGTCGGCCGGCCGGTTCGCTGTCGCCAACCGGCCGGATTCCCCACGAGCGGTCGCGCGAGCCGACCCACTCGTCGGGTGAGACCTCGAATTTCTCGTCGGCAACGCGAAGCTCGCCGCTCCACGTGCCGAGCTGGGCAAACCGCCAGGTGTCGAGGATCGGCCGGATGCCGGCGCGCAGCAGGTGCCGCTCCTCGTCGATCGCCGCGAAAGAGCCTTGCCAGATCAGGTCGAACCCGATCCCGGCGGAGTCCGCGTCGCACACCAGATGGATTTGTTGCAACGGCTCGACAACGTCAACGTGGTACGGCCCGATCGAGAGGTTCATCCGCTCGTCATCAAGTGCGTCAGAGCAACGGATGACGTGCTGAACGTCACCGCGACGAACGGCGGCGTAGGCGTCCTTCACCCCAAGCTGTGGGTAGATGCCGGCGCCCGTGACGAGGAAGACCTCGCCGGTGCGGTTGTGGGCGTTGAAGTAGCAACGGTCGTAGAAGTTGCGATCGCTGCTTGCGACGTACCGCATCGACAACGGCGCCTGGTGGAGCGGATATTCGTCAAGCCCTACCGGCATGTGGCTACCTCTCAGATCCCGTCGATATCAGCGAGCAACGACTCCAGGTGGGGTCGGTTGTGGAGCAGGTCCTGCGGGTCGGCCGGCAGCTCGCGCTCGCCGAAGTGCGCCTGCCGCTGGCCGGTACGCAGGAAGACGATGCCCCACTGCACGGCCGCGTAGACCATGTAGAAGCGAAGGTCTCGGGGCGCGTGGCCTCGCAGCGCTTCGTACTGCGTCGCGACATCCTGAGGTCGCAGGAATGCCGGCATGCCCGGCAGGGCGAGCATGCCGGCGATGTCCTGAAACACCAGGTGGGCGTAGGTGATCCAGGCGAGGTCCAGCTCGCATGGTCCGAGTCCCGCCATCTCCCAATCGAGTAACGCCGCGGGCGCGAAGTCGTCGTAGAGGACGTTGCCGATTCGCGAGTCGCCCCAGGACAGGACGGTCGGGCTCTCGTGCGCTGGCCAGTGCGCGTCGAGCCAGTCGAAGCCGTGCTCGACGAGTGGGGACGGTGCACCGTCGCGGGCCACCATGTCGTACCAAGCCCGAGTGTTAGCCACATGGCGGCGCAGGTGGGTGTCGCCTGGCCGGTCCTTTTCGAGAAACGGCAGTCGTGACTCGGCGTCGGTGATCTCATGCAACGCGGCGATCGCCTCGACGGTCGTCTCCTGCACGCGGCGCTGTTGCTCAGGGCTGGCATCGAACAGCCAGTTGCCGCCGAACGTGTAGGGCATGACATCGGGTGGCACGAGTCCGTCGACTCGGCTCATGACGAAGAACGGCGCGCCGAGTGGGTCCGCGGATGGCTCGCACCACCAGGCGCGGGGGACGGGCACCGAGGTCAGCTTGTCGACCGCGCGGATGACGTCGAACTGGGCTTGTAGGTCGTACGTCGGGAACACCGGCACGTCGGCGGTGTCGGGTGCGACTCGGGCGACCAGTCGCTCGTCGTGTGCTCCGTCTGCCGCGATCCAGGTCGCCGCGAAGAGCACGGTGTCGCTCGACATGCCGTTGGCTTCGGTGCCGGTCAGATCCGAAACCTTGGGTGCGCTGCCGTTGCCGACGACGGCGGCCAGCCAGCGCTCGAGCCGCTGCTGCATCTCGTGGGGATCGCGGCTGCTTCGCTGCATCCGCATCGGTGTTGTCATCCGGGGTTGGCTGCTCGGCGCCGGGACGGCGCGGAGACCTGCAACGTTGTCGTCACGACCTGTGCAACCCCATGGGCGAACTCGGCCGCACCCTCGGCGCCCTGGCTGAGCGCACGGGTGAACAGTGCACCGAGCATGACGTCGAAGAGGGTCTCGGCGCTGACCGTCGGGGTGCGCCCGGTCTTCGCGAGGAACGCCTCGAACGACGCGCGCATCGGAGTAACGCTGCGCTCGACAACGCGTTGCCACATCGAGCGATCGTTTTGGTACTCCACGAGCAGACCGGGTATCGCCGCCCGGATCGCCGGATCGGACAGATACTCCAGGATCTGCAAGCAGTACGGCTGCAGGTCGGTAATGACGTCGCCGGTGATCGCCTCCGGCGCTAACAGGCCGCTGGGAAAGACCGCTTCCTCGATGAGCTCGGCCTTGTTGGACCAGCGGCGGTAGACACTCGGCGCGCTGACCTCGGCTCGCCTGGCTACCGCCTGGATCGTGGTGGCCTGATAGCCCTGCTCAACGAGAAGCTCGAGGGTGGCGGCGCGGATCGCGCGGTCGACCCGCGGATCGCGAGGCCGCCCGACCCGGGCAGGCTCGTTGCCGGCGTCACCAGCTGCGGCGCGCGTGGTGTCTGCCAACGCCCCGGCCATATGGCGACCCTAAAACGTTTCGTGGTGTAACGCAACGAAGCGGCGGGGTCAGGACTCGCCTTGCGACGCCGTCGTCGACTCGTCCGGCTCAGACGACCGTCAAAGGCCAAGCAAACCCTAAGAGCGCTAACTACGGGGAGTCCCTCGTTGGGTGCGGTCGCGTCCGATTCTTCCGTGATCTTGACGTAAGTTCCCTTGAAAGGCGCTCGCAAGGGAACCTGCATCAAGATCACCGGGGAGAATCGGGCGTTACGGCACGTACCTACCAGCCGAACGCCCGATCTCAAGATCATGGCCGTTTAAGGGCCATAGAGCACCCTTAAACGGCCATGGGATTGGCGATGGCCAGAGAATCAGACGTTACCGGACAAAACGTAGGAGCCCCTGGTAGTTAGCGCAGTTGCTTGTGCTTGTGGCGTGCGCGGTAGGAGTCCCCTGGTAGTTAGCGCAGTTGCTTGTGCTTGTGGAGTGCGCGGCACGAGTCCCTGGTAGTTAGCGCAGTTGCTTGTGCTTGTGGCGTGCGCGGTAGGAGTCCCCTGGTAGTTAGCGCAGTTGCTTGTGCTTGTAACGCGGGAGCTCAGAAGAGGGCGGGTTGGCCGTTGGGCTCGGCGCCTTCGATGTTGAGCAGGCGGAGTTTGGTGGTGACGCCGCCGCGGGCGGAGAAGCCGCCGAGCTTGCCGCCGGCGGCGAGCACGCGGTGGCAGGGGACGATCAGCGGGAACGGGTTTTGGCCGAGTGCCTGACCGACCTCGCGCGACGCACGGGGTTCGCCGAGCCGGGCGGCGATCTCGCCGTAGGTCATCGTCTGGCCTGGCTCGATCTGTCGCGCCACTTCATAAACCCGCTGGTGGAACGGCGGCACCTCGCTCAGATCGATCTCGACGTCGCGGAGGTCATCAGGCTGGCCGGTCAACAGCGTCACGATGCCGCCGATCGCGCGCTGGATCTCCGCGGGTGGCGGCCCGGTCGCCTCTTCGGCGTCCGGATGAAGGCGAATCAGGCGCGCGCGGGTGGCGGCAGCGCTTCCCTCCGGCAACTGAACTCCGAGCACACCGTGCTCGCCCCACCCGATGCCCACCGCGCCGACCGCGGTGTCGAACAACGCAAACTGCATGTCCTCATTGTGGCTGGTGGCTCAGACGATTTAGCCGGCTGACGAGGAACTCCCGCTCCACCGCGTTGTCGGTGAGTGCGATCGCGGTCGTGTATTCGGATCGGGCCTCTTCGGTGCGACCGGCTCGCCGCAGGAACTCCGCGCGTGACGCCGGGAGATAGCGGTAGCCGGCGAGCTCGGGTTGGTCGGCGATCGCGTCGATCGCCTGTAGGCCGGCCTCTGGCCCGCGGGCCATGCCGATCGCCACTGCTCGGTTCAGGGCGACGACCGGCGAGGGCCAGATGTCACAAAGCAGGTTGTAGAGCGACACGACCTCGGCCCAGTCCGTCGCCTCCCACGTCGTGGCCGAGGCGTGGACGGCGGCGATCGCGGCTTGCAGCGCATAGCGACCCGGTGGCCGGTGACCCGATGCCTCCCGTACGAGGGAAAGGCCCTCGCGCGATCTCCGCGGCGTTCCACTGCGAGCGATCTTGTTCTTCGAGCAGAAGCAGCCGCCCGGCGCGGTCGACCCTGGTGTTGCGCCGGGCATCGGTGAGCAGGATGAGGGCGAGCAGCCCGGCGACGTCGGGATCGCGCGGCAGTAACAGCCGCAGCATCCGGGCGAGATCGAGAGCCCGCTCAACGAGGTCTCGGCGCACCAAGTCGTCGCTGAGTGGCGCGGTGTGCCCGGTCGTGAACACGAGGTGGACGACGCCGAGCACCGCGGTCAGCCGCTCCGGCAGCTCCTCAGCGGGCGGCACTCGATAGGGGATGTGGGCGGCGGCGATCTTCTTCTTGGCGCGGGTCAGCCTCGCTGCCATCGTGGTCTCGCTCACCAGGAATCCGCGTGCCACCTCCGCGGTCGTGAGACCGCAGAGCAGCCGAAGTGTGAGCGCCACTTGCGCCTCGGGCGCAAGTGCAGGGTGGCAGCACGTGCAGATGAGCCGGAGCCGATCGTCAGGGATCTCTACGCCGTCGTCGATCTCGTTATCGCCATCGATATCGACGTCCGGCTCGATCAACAACGGCAGTGACCGCGCCAAGGTTGCCTCGCGGCGAAGGAGGTCGACTGCTCGCCGCCGAGCCACGGTCGTGAGCCAGGCGCCGGTTCGCTCCGGGATGCCGCGCGACTGCCAGAGCGCGAGTGCTTGCGCGTACGCATCTTGGACGCACTCTTCCGCGCGATCGACGTCGCCCGCGACGCGCAACGTCGCGGCGAGGACGAAGCCCCACTCGCGCCGGTGCGCGTCCGCGACGGCTGCCGCGACGTCGTCGTGCGACGGCTGCACGGCTGCGCTTAGCCGAGCACCATGATCGGGCGCACCTCGACACCGCCGAACCGGGCCGGCACCTGCTTGGCGATGGCGACTGCCTCATCGAGATCCGCCGCCTCGATCAGGTAGTAGCCGCCGAGGGCTTCCTTGGTCTCCGCGAACGGACCGTCCGTGACGACCCCGCCGCGGATCGACGTGGCGGTTGCGGTTGGCTGGAGCGCGTTGCCGCCGACGATCGCCTTCTCGTTGGCCTCGCCGAACGTGCCGTGCTCCGCGTAGATCTCGCCCCAGATGGCCTCGTCACCAGTGGCGTAACCGGCTTCGTCTTCATAAATCATGACCAGGTACTGCGACATGCTGGTGTCCCTTCGCGTTGGCCCGCGGATCGAGCCGCTTGATCACCCGACGAACGACACTCTGCCAAATCGACACCAACACCAGACCGAATCAACGCCAACACCCAGACCAGATCGACGCCAACACCGACGCCCGATCGACACCAACACCGAATCGGCGGCAGCGGCAGGGCGCGCGGTTCGCCGGAATCTCGGTCACGCGCTGATCTGTCGTCGAACCGCTGCCGATCAGGTGAACTTTCTCGGCGGATGTGCGTGCTCCGGAAAAGAAAGTCCTGCTTCAGTAGAGACTTTCGGCCCCCACAAGGACTAACGTGCCGCCGACGGCAAATGGACATCAGAGAGCAAAGGGCCGATTTCGTGAACAGAGGATCGTTGCGCAAGTTCTGCTCATCCCTCGTAACACTCGGCGCCGCAGGCGTCGTCGTCGCGGGCTTCACGTCGGCACCGGTGAGCGCGGTCGCCGCGCCCAGGTCGGCACCGATGACGGCGATCTCAGCCAACTACGCGAACGTCTCGCGCGCGCCTTCGCTGCCGTCCGGCGCTCGCAACCTCGGCGCGACCGCCGCCAGCAAGACCATCAGCGGCTCAGTTGCCCTCGCGCCGCGTAACCCGGCCGCCCTCGAGCGCGCCGCCGCGGCGGTATCCAACCCTCGCTCCACGTCCTACCGCCACTACATCGCCAAGGGCTCGTTCGCGGCCAACTACGGTCCCACGACCGCGACGATCAACGCGGTGAAGGCGACGCTCGCGGCCTCGCACCTCAAGGTGACGTCGGTGTCCGGCAACGGCTTACTCGTGCATTTCAGCGGCACCGTGGCCTCGGCGGAGTCGGCTTTCCGTACCAAGATCGCGAACATTCGGCTCGCGAACGGCCGCACCGGGACCGAGACGACCACAGCGTTGTCCTTCCCCGCCTCGATCGCCAGCCAGGTGACCAGCGTCATCGGTCTCGACACGCTGCTGCGGCCGGCTGCGACCCTTGAGCATGCAACCCACCCGGCCGCCGTCAAGGCCGTCTCCCACCCCTTCACGCCTCCGGCGGGCGCGGCGTCGCCGTGCGCCGGCGCAACTCAGGCTGCCAGCGAGTTCGGCGGCTTGACCGACGACCAGATCGCGCATGCCTACGGCGTCGACGGCCTCTACAGCGCGGGCGACCTCGGTGCTAACCAGACCATCGCCGTCTTCGAGCTCGAGCCGTTCTCGATGACCGACTTGAGCGCCTTCGACAAGTGCTACTACGGCAACACTGCCGCCGCGGCAATGGCCAGCCGAGTCTCGGTCACGAACGTTGACGGCGGCGCCGGCACCGGTGAGGGCAGCGGCGAGTCGATCCTAGATATCGACGACGTCTCCGGCATCGCGCCAGGCGCCGACATCGACGTGTACGAAGCGCCGAACACCAACACCGGCAGCATCGACATGTACAACCAGATCGTCCAGAACGATACCGCGCAGGAGATCACGACCAGCTGGGCGTACTGCGAGGCTGACGAGATCCAGCTCGAGCCTGGCTACATCAACGTCGAGAACGACGTGTTCGAGCAGGCCGCGCTGCAGGGTCAGACGCTGTTCGCCTCCTCCGGCGACGCCGGCTCGGATGCTTGCGCCTACCACGCCACGGTGCCGTTTGCGCCGACCCTGTCGACCAGCGACCCGGCGAATCAGCCGTTCGTGACCGCGGTCGGTGGCACGACGATCAGCAACGCGCAGAACCCGCCGTCGGAGCAGGTCTGGAACGACGGCAGCATCGGCGGCGGCGCCGGCGGAGGCGTGTCCTCGGTCTGGGGCGCACCGAGCTGGCAGCAGCCGTTCCTGGACCACGCAGCAGCGGCGAGCGCCGTGACAGCCGGCTTGACGCCGTGTGCCGAGTCACCCTCGAACGGCGCACTGTGTCGTGAGGTGCCTGACATCTCGGCGCAAGCTGACGAATACACCGGCGCGATCACGGTCTACGCCGGGGAGTTCGGCGGCTGGACCACCTTCGGTGGCACCTCATCGTCAACCCCGCTCATGGCGGCGATGTTCGCGGACATCAACGACTCGGCACAGTGCGTGTCGTCGGGTCGGATCGGTTTCGCCAGCCCGTCGCTGTATGCGGTGGCAGCGATTCCGGCGGACTACGCCGCGTCGTTCAACGACATCACCGCCGGCAACAACGACGTCTACGACCTGTTCAACGGCGCGCTGTTCGCCGCTCACACTGGTTATGACATGGCCAGCGGGCTCGGGACGCCGAAGCTCACCGGTGTAAACGGTCAGGTCGGGCTTGCCCAGGACATCTGCGGGCTGGCCGCACCGGCTGCCACGCCGCGACCGGCGATCACCGCGCTGTCCGATCCGACGGTGTCACCGACAACGACGGCGCCGCTGACGATCACCGGTTCCGGCTTCACCGGTGCGACCGGCCTGTCAGTCGGTGGCTACGACGTGCCGGCGGCCAACTGGACGGTGGTCAACGACACCACGATCCACCTCACGACGATCCCGACTGCGGCGCAGGCGGGTACGGGCAGCCAGGGTCCGCAGGACGGCAACGGCCGTGCAATCGTCAGCGTGACCGGCGCGACCGGCTCGACCTCGCTGGTCAACGCGGCTGATTCGCTGATCTACGTCGCCGGTACCACCGGCTCGCCGATCCCGTCGGTTGGTGGCATCGCGCCGTACGGCGGCCCGCAGGCCGGTGGCAACACCGTGACGGTGTTCGGCTCGGGATTCGCCTCGAGCGGCCCTGACGCGATCACGAACGTGAAGGTCGGTGGCGTCATCGCGACCTTCACCGTGCTGAGCTCGACGAAGCTCTCGGTGACGATCCCGGCGTTTGACTCCGGCACCACGAACTGTCTGGGATCAGACGATCAGACCAATGACGTCTGCCAAGCACAGTTGATCGTCAAGAACGCCAACGGATCCAGCCCGGCGGCGACGATCTTGCCGCCGTACACCGGCGCGCCGTTCCTCGGGATCAGTGGCGGAACTCCGCCGCCGGCCTGCGTGACCGGCGCCACGTGCGAGGACGCACCCGCGACGAGCGAGTACGACTACCTGGTCACGCCGTCGATCACCTCGGTCACGACGACCAAGCAGGGTGACTCGACGACGTGGGCGAGTGAGAACGGGACGACGGTTGCCACGATCAAGGGCTCAGGCTTTGACTACCTGGGCTTCGACTGGGTCGACATCGGTGCCCCGACGGTTGCCGCCAACGCCGACTTCAGCACCTTGAGCGTCACGCCTACTCAGATCCAGGTGCTCCTGACTGGTCAGGAAGCGACGGAGAACCCGGTGGTGTTGGACCTGAGGGTTCAGATGCTGCAGGGTCTCTCGAACTCCGCGCCGATCTCCTACGCCGGTACCCCCGTGGTCACGCATGTCACCCCGTTCGCCGGCCCCGACACCGGTGGAACGACGATCACGGTGACTGGCAAGGCCTTCGATGGCATCAATGTTGCTGATGGCGGCATGTTGGCCTACCAGTACGTCGAGTTCGGTGTGCCGACCAACCAACTCTCCGGCTACACGGTGACGAGCCCGACTTCGCTGACGGCGACAACACCGCAGAACAACCCGGGCGCGTTCACGGTGCAGGCCTGCACGATCACGGGCTGCTCCGAGCCGGAGAACCAGTCGCAGTTCAACAACTCGCTGTTCGACTTCTACCAGCCGGGCGCGCCAAAGGTGACCTCGGTGAGCGTGAAGTCTGGGCCCGCCTCGGGTGGCACTCCGGTCGTGATTCACGGCCAGAACCTCGCGGACGCCATCGAGGTGACCTTCGGGAAGCGGGTCGCTGAGGCCGCGAGTGCGCCGGAGATCCTCACCAACGGGAGCAGCACCGAGGTCGACGCGATCGCACCGCCGGGCGTGGCGGGGTCGAAGGTCAACATCAGGGTGATGACCGTCGAGAGCGCAGTGAATGGCGATACCGAGAGCCCGGTGACCTCGGCGGCAACGTTCTCCTACAAGTCCAGCGTGGCCTCGGCACCGCAGGACGTGACGGTGAAGCAGGTCACCACGTCGCTCACCGTCAAGTGGAAGGCACCGCTGTCAAACGGTGGTCACACGATCACGCACTACCGCGTGAGCGCGATTGCCGAGCCGAACAGCGACAAGAAGGGTGCGAAGAAGCCGCCGACCGTTGTCGTGGTGACTAAGCATGGCTCAGCCCGGTCAGCGAAGCTGACGAAGCTGCGCGGTGGGTGGTTCTACGAGGTCAAGGTGCAGGCAGTGAACAGCAAGGGCCGCGGCATTGCCGGGAGTCCTGACCGGGACTTCTTCATCCACGACCCGGCCTGATCAGGGCGGACGTTGTGGCGGTCGCCGGGTGAGCACGTCGCCCGGCGACCGCTTTTTTTTGCACTGCACAGACTTCGAGACCGAAGATGTCCCAAACCATGTCCGAATCGTTACCTGCGTGAGCAGGCACGTCGGGCTAGCGTGCGCCCGAGCAGGTAGGGCGACTTAGACCGGATTGACCCAAAGTTGTCGTGATTCGAAAGCAGGGATGACGTGGTGGGTGCAGTGGCGCGCAGCGCACGGATCGGCTCTGGGCTCAAGACATCAGCGGGGCGGATACGAAACCCGCACGCTGGACGGCTCGTCACGGCGTGTGCCGCGACGGTTGTGGTCGCCGGATTCGTTGCTTCCCCGGTGTCGGCCGCGGTTGCTACCCGCGCGCCGATGAGCCAGATCTCCAAGACGTACGCGGAGGTTGGCCGGGCGCCGAAGCTGCCGACTGCGGCTCGCGTCCTCGGCGCCGCACCGACGAAGAACTCCGTCAGCGGCGCGGTCGCCCTCGCCCCGCGTGACCCGGCGGCGCTGCAGCGTGCGGCCTTGGCGGTCTCCAACCCTCGCTCGAAGGCCTACCACCACTACATCGCGAAGGGTGCGTTCGCGGCCAGCTATGGCCCGTCCGCTGCAACGATCATCGCGGTAAAGGCAACGCTGACGGCAGCTCATCTGAAGGTGACGTCGGTGTCCAGCAACGGCCTGATGGTTCATTTCAGCGGCACTGTCGGCTCGGCAGAGACCGCATTCCGTACCAAGATTGCGAACGTTCGGATGGCGAGCGGTCGCACCGGCACCCAGACGACGACGCCGGTCTCCTTCCCGGCATCGCTCGCCCCCAGGTAGTGAGCGTGGTCGGGCTCGACACATTGGGCGCGCCGCACGCGACGGTCGAGCGTCCCAAGCACCCGGCGGCGGTCAAGGCGCAGGCGCACCCGTTCGCCCGTCCGGCTCACTCGGCCAGCGCCTGCTCGGCGGCGACGGACACGGCGAATTAGTTCGGTGGCCTCACCCAGGACGAGATCCTGCACTCCTACGGTGCCGACGCGCTCTACACCGCCGGCGACTTCGGTGCCGGCCAGACGGTTGCGATCTACGAGCTCGAGCCCTTCGACCTCAGCGATGTGACCGCGTTCGACACGTGCTTCTTCGGGGCAAGTGCGGCGGCCACCATGACCAGCCACGTGTCGGTCAAGACGGTCGACGGTGGGCCAGGCACGGGGTCAGGATCGGGCGAGTCGATCCTCGACATCGAGGACGTCTCCGCAGTGGCACCGGGCGCCAACATCGAGGTATACGAGGCGCCGATCTCGAACTCCGGCGCCCTCGACGAGTTCGACCAGATCGTCAACGACGACAGCGCCAGCGTCGTGTCAAGCAGCTGGGGCGAGTGCGAGCTCGACGCCGAGTCAACCCAGCCGGGGTACGTCAACGTCGAGAACGAGATGTTCGAACAGGCGGCGTTGCAGGGGCAGTCGATCTTGTCCGCCTCAGGTGACTCCGGCTCCGACGACTGCGCCGAGGAGGCAGCGACGACGATCGCTCCGAACCTGTCCGTCGATGACCCGGGCAGCCAGCCGTTCGTCGTCTCGGTAGGCGGCACGACGATCACCGACGCGACCGAGCCGCCGACTCAGCAGGTATGGAACGACGGCAACATCGGCGGTGGCGGTGGCGGCGGTGTCTCGTCGATCTGGGGCGCACCGAGCTGGCAGCAGGCGTTGCTCGACACCGCCTCGGCCGCGAGCGCGGTGACCAATAGCGGCTTGACGCCGTGTCAGGAGTCGCCGTCGAACGGCGCGCTGTGTCGTGAGGTGCCGGACGTCTCGGCGCAGGCCGACGAATACACCGGCGGGATCACGTTCTACCAAGGCGCGTTCGGGGGTTGGGACACGATTGGCGGCACCTCCTCCTCCGCCCCGCTCTGGGCCGGAATGCTCGCCGATGTCAACAGCACCGCAGGCTGCATCTCGAACGGCCCGGTGGGCTTCGTGAGCCCGTCGCTCTATGCGCTCGCCTCGATACCGGCGGACTATGCCGCGTCGTTCAGTGATCTCACGACCGGCGACGGCAACAACGACGTCTACAACATCAGCAACGGCCAGAACTACAAGACCCGGCCAGGCTTCGACATGGCAAGTGGTCTCGGTACGCCGATCCTGGCTGGGCCGAACGGTCAAGCCGGGTTGGCGAGCTATCTGTGCACGCTGGCGGCACCCCCCGCCCGTCCGGTCATCAGCTCGCTGTCGCAGCCGACCGTGCCGACAACCCCGTCGGGCACCCTCACGATCACCGGCACCGGCTTCACCGGCGCGACTGCGGTCTCGATCGGGACGTTTGCCGTGCCCAGCGGCGACTGGACGGTGACCAGCCCGACGTCGATCGATATCACCCCGATTCCGACCGGCACGCAGGCACTCACGGGCAGCGCCGGGCCGCAGGACGGGTCCGGCAGAGCGTTGGTCAGCGTGACCGGCTCGGCCGGCACCACCTCGGCGCCCGGCCCGAGCAGCGAGCTGCTCTACGTCGATGAGGCCTCCGCTGAAACGGTTCCGTCGGTCTCTGGCATCACGGCATACGGCGGCCCGCAGGCCGGCGGCAACACCGTGGCGGTGTTCGGCTCCGGGTTCATTTCGCCGGCGGTGACCGGAGTGACTGTCGGCAACGTCGCCGCGACGAACGTCACGGTCCTCAACGCCAACGAACTGACGATGACGATCCCGGCGTACGTCTTCGACACGACCTCGTGCTTCGGCGCGGACGATCAGACCAACGACGTCTGCCAGGCACAGGTCGTCGTGAGCAACAGCAATGGTCCGAGCGCGACGATGCCGATCAAGCTGCCGTACACCGGCGCGCAGTTCGAGGGCACCACCGGCGGTGCGCAGGTGCCGGCCTGTGTCACCGGCGGCACCTGTGAGGTGGTCCCGTCGGACACGGAGTACGACTACCTGCCGACACCGACCATCACCTCAGTGACGACGACGTCGGCAGGCGACCCGACCACCTGGGCGAGCGAGCAGGGCACCACGATCGCCACGATCGACGGCTCGGGCTTTGACTCACTCGGGTTCCTGTGGACGATCGACGGCAACCCAGCATTGAATGCCAACCTGGACTTCTCGACGATCAGCGTGTCGCCGACCGAGCTGCAGGTGGTGATCAACCCGCACGCGCCGACCGCGAACCAAGACACGGTGAAGCTCACCGTGCAGACCCTGGCGGGCAAGTCGGCGTCGTGGCCACTCAGCTATGCCGGCATCCCGAAGGTCTCGTTGGTGAGCCCGCAGTACGGTCCGGATCTTGGCGGCACGACGATGACCGTCACCGGGACCGGCTTCGAGGGCGTCAACGCTGCGGACGGTGGTCAGATCGCCTACGGCTACTTCCCGTTCGATGCCGCCACCAGCCAGCTGACCGGCTACACGGCGACCAGCCCGACGTCGATCACGGCCACCACGCCGGAGAACAACCCGGGCGAGTATTTCGTGCAGGTGTGCACAGTCACGTTCTGCTCGCAGCCGACGACGCTGCGCTCGTTCGACAACTCGATCTTCGACTTCTACCAACGTGGTGCGCCGGTCGTGACGTCGGTCAGCAAGACCTCCGGCCCGGCGTCTGGTGGCACCGCGGTCAAGATCACCGGTCAGAACTTGTCGGACGCCGTGAGCGTGACGTTCGGCAAGGCGGTTGCCGAAGCGGCGAGCGCGCCAGCGATCCTGACAAACGGGAGCAGCACCGAGATCGACGCGATCGTGCCACCGGGCAAGGCCGGGTCGACGGTGAATATCAGGGTCGCCACGATCGAGAGCATCGCCACCGGCAGCCCGGCGAGTGCGCCGAACTCTGGGGCGAGGTTCACCTACAAGACCAGTGTTGCCTCGCCGCCGCAGGACGTGACGGTGACCAAGCACACCACGACGTTGGTGGTGCACTGGAAGGCGCCGGCGTCGAATGGTGGCCATCCCGTGTTGCGATACCGCGTCGTCGCGTTCGCTGAGCCGAACAGCGACAAGAAGGGTGCCAAGACACCACCCGACGTCGTCGTGGTGACGAAGCACGGGTCGGCGCGTACCGGGATTCTGACCGGGTTGCGTGGCGGCTGGTTCTATCAAGTCAGGGTGCGTGCGGTCACCAGCAAGGGTCGCGGGTTGGCAGGCCAGCCACCGCAGGACTTCTTCATCAGCGACCCGGCCTAAGCGTTGACAGGTCGCCGCTCCGCTCGGCGGTTCGTCGCGCTCGGATCAGTGACGGTCGTCGTCGTCGGGCTGGTTGCCGCGCCCGCGACGGCATTCGCCGCGAGCCGGACACCGGCAAGCGGGACGTCAACCACCGGACTGTCGGCGTCCTACACGCCGATCGGTCGGGCACCGCGACTTCCAGCCGGCGCCCGCACGGTCCATGCCGCGGTGCCGTCGGGATCGGTCTCCGGCGCGGTCGCGCTCAAGCCCAGGGACCCAGCGGCGTTGGAGCGGGCCGCGGCGGCGGTATCCAATCCGCGATCCCCGAGCTATCACCACTACGTGGCGAAGGGCGCGTTCCGCGCACGCTTCGGCCCGACGTCCGCGACGATCAGTGCGGTCGAGTCGGTGCTGCGCGCCGGCAATCTGCGCGTGACGTCGGTGTCCGCGAACGGCCTGCTGGTGCAGTTCAGCGGTACGGTCGGCGCAGCGCAGACCGCCTTCCGTACCACGCTCGCGGACGTGCGGTTGGCGAGCGGCCGAACCGGGACCGAGGCGACCGCACCGGTGTCCTTCCCGGCCAACGTGGCACCACAGGTGAGCGCCGTCATCGGTCTCGACACCTTGGTGAGATCGACGACCAACCTCGAGCATGCGACACATCCGGCTGCGGTCAAGGCAGTCACCCATGTCATCCACCCGGCGGCGGGCGCCGCGTCGGCCTGCCCCGCTGCCACATCAGTCGCGGCGCTGGATGGCGGCCTCACCGACGACCAGATCGCTCACGCCTACGATGTCGACGGGTTGTATGAAGCAGGCGACCTCGGCGCGGGCCAGACGATCGCGATCTATGAGCTTGAGCCGTTCGCGACGAGTGACATCTCGGCCTTCGACACCTGCTACTTCGGGTCGAGCGAGGCCAGCCAGATGGCATCGCGGCTGCACACCATCAACATCGACGGTGGCGGCGGCGCCGGTGCGGGCAGCGGCGAGTCGGTCCTCGACATCGAGGATGTGTCCGCGCTCGCACCGGACGCGACGATCGATGTCTACGAGGCGCCGAACTCCACCGCCGGCAGCATCGACGAGTACAACGCGATGGTCGCGGCAGACAGCGCGAAGATCGTCACGAGCAGCTGGGGCTTCTGCGAGCAGGACGAGATCAATCTGCAGCCCGGCTACATCAACGTCGAGAACGACGTCTTCGAGCAGGCCGCGCTGCAGGGCCAGACCGTCTTGAACTCCTCCGGCGACTCCGGATCGGATGAGTGCGCCTACGACAACCCTGGGCCAGTCGCGCCAGTGCTGTCACAAAGCGATCCGGCGAGCCAGCCGTTCGTGCTCGGAGTCGGCGGCACCACGATCACCAGCGCCACCGACCCGCCGGCGGAGACGGTCTGGAACGACGGCGCGATCGGCGGCGGAAGTGGTGGCGGTCCGTCCTCGGTGTGGGGCGCGCCGAGCTGGCAGCAGCCGTTCATCACCGGCGCGGACAAGACCGCGGCGCAAAACGCGGTGTCGGACTACGGGCTGACTCCGTGCAAGCAGTCGGCGGACGCGAGCATGTGTCGTGAGGCGCCCGACGTCTCGGCGCAGGCCGACGAGTTCACCGGCGCAATCACGATCTACGCCGCCGTGTTTGGCGGCTGGACGACCGAAGGCGGCACCTCGTCCTCAGCACCGCTGTGGGCGGCGATGCTCGCCGAGATCAACGCCTCCGCCGGCTGCACGAGCCCGATCGGGTTCGTCAACCCCTCGCTGTATGCCATCGCGGCGAACTCCGCCGACTATGCACAGGCATTCAACGACGTGACGGTAGGCAACAACGACGACTTCGACATCGCCGATGGTCAGACGTTCGAAGCCGGGCCCGGCTATGACATGGCGACCGGTCTCGGCACGCCGAGGGTCAGCTCGTTGGCTAACTTCCTATGCAACCTGACTCCGCCACCCACGCGCCCGACGATCACGTCACTGTCGGCATCGACCGAGCCCGCCGTGCCATCCGGCTCGTTAACGATCACAGGCACCGGGTTCGCCGGTGCGGCCGCGGTGTCGATCGATGCCTATGCATTGCCGGCGGCGAGCTGGTCGGTGACGAACGACACGACGATCGTCATCACCTCGATCCCCACGGCGGCGCAGGTTGGGACCGCGTCGATCGGGCCACAGGACGGCACCGGCCGAGCAGTGCTCAGCGTGACCGGCTCGGACGGTGCAACCTCACTGCTGAGCGCCGCGAGCACGTTGCTCTACGTCGCCGGCACGGCCGTTGCGCCGGTGCCGTCGGTCGAGGGTGTGGCGGCGTACGGCGGACCTCAGGCAGGCGGCAACACCGTCAAGGTCTTCGGATCGGCATTCACTTCGACCGGTCCGGACGCCATCACGAGCGTCACGGTTGGCGGTGTGACCGCGGCGAGCGTGACTGTCCTGAACGCCTCGACGCTGTCAGTCGTCATCCCGCCGTACATCGCGGGCACGACGGCATGCGCGGCCGGCGACAATCCGGTGCACGACGTATGTCAGGCGCAGGTTGTGGTGAGCAACGCGAACGGCGCCAGCGCCACCTCGACGATCAGGCCGCCGTACACCGGCCAGGAGTACGAAGGGGTGAGCACCGGGATGTCCTTCCCGGCCTGCGTCACCGCAGCGACCTGCGAGATCGTCGCAGCGGTCAGCGAGTACGACTACCTTCCGACTCCGACCATCACCTCGGTGACGACGACGTCGAAGCGCAACCCGGTCACGTGGGCGAGCGAGGCGGGCAACACGGTCGCCACCGTGAAGGGTTTCGGGTTTGACTATCTCGGCCTCGAATACACGAACGTCGGCACGCCGAGCATCGCCGACAACCAGGACTTCGATCTGCTCGGGATCGCGTCCACCGAGTTCCAGGTTGTGCTCAACGGCCGGCAGCTCACTCGCGAGTCCCTCACGCGTCCCTTCACTGTGCAGACGCTCGGCGGCCGGTCGGTCTCGTGGCCGATCACGTTCGCCGGGGTGCCGGAGGTGTTGGCAGTCCGCCCGTCAGCCGGTCCGGACACCGGCGGGACGCACATCGCCGTGAGCGGTCGAGGGTTCGACGGAGCGCCGGCGGCCGACGGCGGGGCGGTCACCCTCGACTCGTTGAACACCGCCGCGACCGCCGGAGCGGTCACTCACTACTCGCTGTCGAACAACGAACTGCTGAAGGCGACGACGCCGGCGAGCGATCCGGCCGCGTTCACGGTGCAGGTCTGCACGATCACGCTGTGCTCGGAGCCCACGACCAAGGAGTCGGCGGCGCGCTCGTTGTTCGATGCCTACCAACCCAAAGCTCCGATCGTGACGTCGATCAGCGTGCGGGCGGGCCCGGCCGCGGGCGGCACCCGGGTGGTGATCCACGGCCATCGGTTGGCCGATGCGGTCAAGGTCAGCTTCGGAAAAGCAGTAGCCGAGGCGACGACGCGTCCCGAGATCCTCGCTAATGGCACGGCGAGGGCGCTCGCCGCGATCGCGCCACCCGGCAAGGCAGGCACGACGGTTGAGGTCAGGGTGACAACGGTCGAGAGCCTGGTGACCCGGCACGGTCCGAGCGCTCCCAGCCTTCGCGCGAGGTTCACTTACCGCCGCAGTGTGGCGTCGCGCCCACGCCAGGTCAGGGTGACGACCCACCCTCACGCGCTGGCGGTGACGTGGAAGCCGCCGGCATCGGACGGGGGCTTCCCGATCCTTCGCTATCGGCTCAAGGCGATTGCCTTGCCAGGCGGAAACAGCCCGACACTGCCGCCGACCGTCATCGTGGTGACGAAGCACGGGAGCGCCTCCTTCGCGCGGCTGCGGGGGTTGCGTGCCGGCTGGTCCTACTCCGTCACCATCCAGGCCGTGACCCGTAAGGGTCGCGGTCTCGTAGCCGAGCCGATGCGGAACTACCCGATCAAAGGGTCGGTCTGAGGGGGCTGGGGTTATGAGCGGTTTGGCCCAATCGTGACCGCTCCGTAGGGTCGGTACGTGCGAGTCGACGTACTCGGCCCGGTGGGGGTTAGCAGCGGGATCGAGGCGGTAGAGATCGGCGGCCCGCGGCAACGTGCCGTGATCGCCATCCTTGGCCTGCTCGGCGGCACTGTCGTTGCCACCGACCAGCTCGCCGACGCGGTCTGGGCAGGCGATCCACCCCGCACTGCCGCACACACGTTGCACAACTACGTGCTTCGGCTGCGGCGGCTCGGGCTGGCGATCACGCGAGTCGGTGACGGCTATCGCTTGGACACCGCCACGGATGCTGAGGCGGTCGAGCAGGCGGTCGCGAAGGCGCATTCCTTGCAAGGTCGCGAACGGGCCGCCTCGCTGGCCGCGGCGCTCAGCCTTGTCCGCGGTGTGCCCGGCCAGGGCCTTGCCGAGACCGACGTGACGCGCGCTCGGTGCGCTGGGCTTGCCGAGGTCATCGAGACGCTTCGCGAGGACGCGGTCGCGGCCGCGCTCGAGGACGCGACGAGTGCCGCCGCAGCAGGCCGGCTGGTGCCCGAGCTCCGCGGTCTGGCAACCGCGGAGCCGTACCGCGAACGACGCTGGGAGCTGTTGATGCTCGCGTTGTATCGCGCCGGAAGGCAGAGCGAAGCACTCGAGGCGTTCGCCGAGGCGCGCGAGCTGTTGGCGCGGGATCTGGGCATCGACCCGTCGCCGGCATTGCGTCGGGTGCAACAAGCCGTGCTGTCGCAGGATCCGGCGATCGCGGCGGCCGAGGCTGACCCGTCGGCCCAGTCGGCGGTGGCCGGCGGCGGCCGAGCACTTCCGGGTCTCGCGACCCGGCTCGTCGGTCGCGTCGACGAGCGCGATGCGTTGATCCTGGCGCTGCAGACGTCCCGGCTGGTCACGCTGCTCGGTCCGCTGGGAGTAGGGAAGACCCGCCTGGCGATGGAGATTGCCCACCTCGAGACGAAGCCCGTCTGGTTCGTCCCGCTCGAGGGCTTGGCATCGCCGACCTCGGTTGCGGAATCTGTGCTCGCGGTGGTGTCACCGACCTCGCGAGCGAGCGATCCGGGCGACGGCCTGATCTCGGCGCTGGCAACGAGCGACGGCCTGTTGGTGCTCGACGCGGCCGAGCAACGGGTCAGCGAGATCGCCGCGCTGGCGGCCAAGCTGCTTGCTGGTTGTCCGGCAGTACGCCTGCTGGTCACGAGCCGGCAAAGCTTGCGGGTGCGCGACGAAGCGACCGTGCCGCTGGGAGCGTTGACGCCGGCGGATCGGCGGTCGCTGCTCATCGACCGGGCGCGCCTGTCCGACCCGGGCTTTGACCTCGATCCCGGGGATATCGATGTCGTCGACCGGCTGTGTGAGCTCGTTGACGGGCTTCCGCTCGGCATCGAGCTGGTCGCTCGTCATCTCCGGCTGCTCTCGGTGCGTGAGCTGGCGGATCGGGTCGACGCCGATCTCGACCGGTGGACGGCCGGTGCTGGCGAGGAAGCAGCCGGGTTGGTCGGTGCCGTCGCGGCAAGTGTCGGTGAGCTGAGCGGGCCGTTGCAGGACCTGCTCGTGCGCCTTGCGGTCCTGCCCGCCGAGGCTGATCTCGATCTGGTGCACGACGTCGCGGCACTGCGCGCGACTGACGATTGGGTGTTCGAGGCGTTGGCGACGCTGGTGGACCGCAGCCTGGTGCAGGTTCGCGCCGGCCCGGCCGGCGTGCGCTACGCGCTGCTCCTGTCGGTCCGGCGCTACTGCCTGACGCTCATCGATGAGGCCGAACGTCGGGTGGTCGAGCGGAGGTACGTCGACGCCGTGCTCCGTCGTTGCGAGCGACTTGCAGCCGGCCTCAGCACCGAGCGACGTCCGGCGGTGTTGCTCGCGCTGGATGCCGACGGGCCGCACCTGCGTGCGGCGCTGGCGGCGAGCATCGACGGCGGCGATCCGGCGGCCGCACTTCTGGTGGCGAGTGACCTCGGTGACTATTGGCTCGCGCGCCGACCTGGCGAGGGCATGGCGTGGCTGCAGCGGCTGCTGTCAGTCGCGGACGTTTCGGGTCTGGACCGCGCCCGAGTCTTGTTGCAGATGGGACACCTGTCGTACTGGCTGACCGAGTTTGATCTCGGCGCCCGGCTGCTCGCCGAGGCGCGCGACCTGCTTGTCGATGAGACCGACCTGGTGTTGCTGGGGCGGGTGCTGCGCCGGATGGGAGCGATTGCGGCGGCTCGTGACGACGTGGCGAACGCTCGTGACCTGCTCGGCGAGTCGGTCGCGGTGCTTCAACGCGCCGGCGACGAGCCGGAGGAAGCGGTGTCGCTGCTCCATCTCGGCTCGTTGCTCGCAGACGAGAGCCGTACTGCTGAAGCCCTCCCGTTGTTGGTGAGAGCCAGGGACGCGTTGCGGGCGGCCGGCGACCCGCTGCGAGAGGGTCATGCGCTGGCTGCCCTGTCCTTGGCGTGGTGGAAGGCCGGTGACCTGGTCGCGGCGTTGGGCGCCGGCGAGCGCGCGCTCGAGCGGTTGCGCGAGCTCGGTCATCGCCCGACCCAGGGAGTGATCGCGTACCGGCTCGCGGCCGTGACGCGAGCGCTGGGGCGACCGGACGCAGCCAGGTCCTACGCCGAGGACGCGCTCGCGATCGGCGTCCACACCGGCACTCGTACGACCACCGCCTTGGCGCAGCTGGTGCTGGCGAAACTAGACCTCGATGTCGATGCCCTCGCGGGCGCCGCCGCCCGTCTCGGCGCGGCGCTCGAGCTGCTCGATGTGGATACGGATCGCTGGGTCCTGGTCGAGGCACTCGAGGCAACCGGTCGGCTTCAGGTCGCTCGCGGTCTGCCCGCGCGCACCTTGCTCGCCCAGGCTGCCGAGCTGCGCGAGCTGATCGGTCAGCCGCCGCCGCCGGCCGACGCGGTCGAGCTGGCCACGCTCACCGAGCTCGCCGAGGCCAACTCGCTGGGCCGCGATGATGACGCAGTGGCAGGGGTGGCCGATCCGGCTGGATTGCGGGCGTGGGCGCTGGACCTGTGCTGGTCGGTCGGCCCGGGCACGGATGCAGCTTCGGCATTGCGCTCGAGTTGAGTACCTTGTCGGGATGAACGACGACCAGATCCACGAGACCATCACCAAGCTTGTCGAGGAAGAGCATCACCTGCGTAGCCAGGGGATGCATACCGATGAGCAGCGCGCCAAGCTGGCTCGCCTCGAGGAGTCCCTGGACCAGGCGTGGGACCTGCTCCGCCAGCGCGACGCCCGTCGCGACGCCGGCGAGGACCCCTCGGCCGCCCAGACCCGCCCGGTGCCCGAGGTCGAGGGCTACCTGCAGTAACAAACCTCTCGGTGATCTTGACGTAGGTTCCCTTGCCGGGCGCTCTCAAGGGAACATGCGTCAAGACCAGCGGAGAGGGCGCGATTGGGTTGCGACTTGGTTGCGACCGGGGCGGCGGAAGGTGTTGATGGCTCCATGTCATCTTCCGGGAGGTATCCGTGTTCGCCTTGTTCTCCTCCGTTTGCCGCTTGCGTCGCCCGCTGATCGGGGCGGCGGTCGCCGCCTTAGCGCTCACGTTTGCGGCGCCGGTGTTGACGGCGGCACCCGCGGCGATCAGTAAGGCGCCAAAACCTGGCGTGGCGGGTGCGGCAATCACCCTCGCCAGTCACGTCGACATCGACGACGGCAGCTACGACATCGCCGTGGACGGGGCCGGTACTGCGTACGTCGGGTGGATCGCCGATCTGTCGCATACCAACACAGCCAGTCGAACTGTGTACCTCTGCGTCTTGCCGTTGCACGCCAGGGCATGCAAAGGCGGGATCCACTCGACGGCGTCACTCGACATGTCGGGCGCATCAGATCTGAAGGTGCTCGTGACCAAGGGCGGGCGCGCCTCGATGGTCTGGTTCGACAACGTCCTCCCCGACGCCGAGAACGGGCCGGAAGGCGGCCAGATCACCGAAACCACGTTGCAGCCGAACGGCACGCTCTCCGATGCGCAGTTCGTCGCCGCGGCGCCGAGCTTTGGCGAGATGCTCGACGCCGAGCTCGGCCCGAACGGCAGCATCTGGACCGTGGCAGCCGGCAGCGAGGCCGTCGACAAGATCCAGGTGCACGAGGGTCTGAGCAGCTCGCCGATCTCGATCAAGACGCCGTTCGGCGTCGACTACGCCCGGCTCGCCTTCAACGGCACGAAGCCGATCATCGTGATTCACAAGGCGGGTGCGATCACCGAGCCGGTTGCCTTCAGCGACCTGTCGAGCGGCTCGTGGACGAAGTTCGCCAATGTGGCGCGGACCTGGACGTCTGACGCCAACTTCGGCTTGACCTCGTCGAAGTTCGGGGTCCGATTGATTGCCACGGTCAACAACGCCGACTACTACCCGGTGGTGGCGAAATGGAATGGCCACGGGTTCACCAAGCGGACCGCGATCGGGGACCACAACAACAACTCCCCGACCAGTCACGACACGGTTTCCGATGCCAGCGGCCGCATCGCGGACGTCGCGATCGAGGGTTCACAGCTCGCGATCGACAACCTGGCGAACACGACGCGCGCGGCAATCGTCCGCGTCCCGACGCATGGCCTCACGGCAGGCGGCATCCCGCAGCTCGGGACGACGCCACGTGGCGACGCCTGGGTGGCATGGTCGATCGAGGCCGGTGGCACTGCGCTTGGCGACAAGCTGATGGTCGAGCCGATCCTGCTGCCAGGACTGCACCGCAGCGGGTCCGGGCACGGCAGCCACGGCAGCGTGACCGTGACCGGGCCGGCGTCCTGCATGCCGAACGACGGGATCTCCGTGGGGGTGAGCGGGCACGCGGACAGGAACTGGCACGTCACGAAGCGCACGCTCAAGCTCGGACACAAGACCCTACACGGGGTTCTCAACGGTGCCTCGTTGACGCCGGGCAAGAAGTACTCGCTGAAAGGCACAGTCACCTTTGCCGATGGCGGGTCGCACTCGACGGTGTCGGCCAGCCTGAAGTTCCGAGCCTGCCCGAAGCCGTAGGGCGCCAGGTGGGGGTCGGCGGTCACCTCGCGATACCTAGTATCGAGCGGTGACCGCCGAGCGTTCTGGAGACTCCCTGTTCGACCCCGCGGCGTGGGCCGTTGTCCCTGGGTTCGACTTTGCCGACATCACCTACCACCGCGCGATCGAGTCGGGAACGGTCAGGGTGGCGTTTAACCGGCCGGAGGTGCGCAATGCGTTTCGGCCGGCGACGGTTGACGAGCTGTATACGGCCCTCGATCACGCCCGCCAGCTCTCCGACGTCGGCTGCGTGCTGCTCACCGGCAACGGCCCGTCACCCAAGGACGGTGGCTGGGCGTTCTGCTCCGGCGGGGACCAGCGGATCCGCGGCCGTGATGGATACCGCTATGCCGAGGGCGAGACCGCCGAGACGATCGACCCGGCGCGGGCAGGGCGGCTGCACATCCTTGAGGTGCAGCGACTGATCCGGTTCATGCCGAAGGTGGTCATCGCGGTCGTGCCCGGATGGGCGGCCGGTGGCGGCCACAGCCTGCACGTCGTCTGCGACCTCACTCTGGCGAGCCGGCAGCACGCCAGGTTCAAGCAGACGGATGCTCGCGTCGGCAGCTTCGACGGTGGCTTTGGTTCGGCGTACCTCGCCCGTCAGGTCGGGCAGAAGTTCGCCCGCGAGATCTTCTTCCTCGGCGATGAGTACGACGCCGAGGCCGCGCATCGGATGGGCATGGTCAACGCTGTTGTCGACCATGGCGACCTCGAATCGACGGCGCTGGATTGGGCCCGCCGCATCAATGCGATGAGCCCGATGTCGGTGCGAATGCTGAAGTACGCCTTCAACGCGATCGACGATGGCCTCGTCGGCCAGCAGTTATTCGCGGGCGAGGCGACCAGGTTGGGTTACATGACCGAAGAGGCACTCGAGGGCAGAGACGCGTTTCTCCAGCACCGCGAGCCGAACTGGGCCGATGCGCCTTGGTATTACTAGGCCTCGGTATTACTAGGGCGTTGGTATTATTAGGTCGGTGTAGCGCTACCGCGCCGCGGCATTAGCCGGAGCAGGCGATGGCTTCGAGGCGTTCGAGGGTCTTCGTCATCGCGAGGATGGTCTTGCCGCGAGCCGGCTGGACAATGGCCTTGACCCGTTCCTGCGAGATGTCCCAGGTCTCGCGGACCAGCGTGCCGCCTTCGACCGGCTCCAGCTCGTAACGCCAGATGCGGCCACCGGCGATTCGGTGCGCGCGACCCGGCGGAAAGGTCTGCCACGCAATGACCCGGTTCGGCTCGTACTCGATGACGGTGCTCACCATTGAGTACGGGATCCCGAGGCGCATCGACATCCCGAACTTCGCAGCCAAGTGCCAACGTGGCCGGCACATTCTTGGGGCCGCGCACCATGCCGCTGCCATCAAAGTCCCTGTGGCGACTCGGATCGGCCAGCAGCGCGAAGATTTTCTCGGGTGCCGCGGGGATCACGCGCTCGACCGACTCGGTGTCGCTGTTAGCGGGCATGGCCAGAACGTTACTGTGAAAGCCATCCGGGCAGGTCGCGGTGCCCGGCGTCGTGCAGCTGCTGGCTGAGCAGCTCATTCCACGGTCGGTAGATCGCGTTGATCTCCCGTCGAACGGTCTCCGGGATCGGCGCCGGTGGGGTGGGCCGTTGGTTGAGGGCTTCGTACGCGCGCCGCGACCTGGTGTAGAGCTCGGGATAGCGACGGAACAGCCCACGTGAGTGCTTGGCCGCGGCCGCCGCGAAGCGCTGCGCCGCCGGGCTCCGATAGCTGTCGGAGCTGTTCTCGGCGTCGTCCGGTGCGAGCACCTCGAGCGGGTCGATGCCGAGCTGCGTGCACTGATCGGCGAGGAGGGTGGCCGCGTCGGCGATCAGATCATCGAAGAAGTAGATGTCGCATCTGTCGGGGTAGGCAGCGAGCCAGTCCGGCAGGAATCTCGCGTACTGCCCGCCCCACAGCCCGGTATGGACGTTGCTGGCGCGCCGGTTCATATCGGCCTCAGGCAACGCCTGGCAGCGCTCGACGTATCGCTGCAATGTCATGTCCTGCGGGATCTGCAGTCGTACCCGCATGAAGCTGTAGAACGAGATCAGCCGGCTGATCGGCTCGCGCAGGATGATGGTGACCCGTGGATTGCATACCTCGTTGATCGCTGCCGCCGTTGCCGCGCCGCCGTAGAAGTAGTCGGGCGTGCACTCCATCACGACGGGCTCGTTCGCGTAGCGACGAAAGTGAGCCTCGGTATTCGCCGACCGGCGCGAGCGGCTCGCCGTAGCGCACCGCCTGGAAGTAGCGGGTCTCCTTCGTCGTCGAACTACACACCTGCGGGTGCGTCGAGAGTGCGTTGAACAAGGTCGTTGTGCCCGCCCGACTCACTCCCACCACGATGAAGTTGGGCAGGACACCCGTGGGCAACGGTCACTCTCCGTGGTCAAGGTCATCAGCGACGTGGCTGTGGCAGGGTTGGGTCTGTGACAGCCGCCCGAGGCGCCGAGGTCGCCGGGGGCGTCATTGCCATCATCCCTGCCTTCAATGAACAGCAACGAATCGGGGCCACGATCCGGGCTGCTCGGGCAGTTGCGACGGTCTTGGCCGTCGTGGTTGCCGACGACGGTTCGCGGGATCGCACCGCCCAAATTGCCATCGCGGCGGGAGCTGAGGTGGCCCGTCACGATCGACGCTGCGGCAAGGCCGCCGCGATGGCGACGGGCGCCCGGGCCGCGGTACCGGCTGGCTTCGGGAGCGCTCCGCTGCTGTTTATCGACGCCGACCTGGAGGAGTCGGCTGGCAACGCAACGCCGCTCATCGAGCCGGTCTTGACCGGAACCGCGGACATGACCATCGCGATTCTTCCGGGTGCTGGCGCGGGCGGCGGGCACGGTTTCGTGATGCGGCTGGCGGCCGCCGGAATTCGACAGGCGACCGGCTGGCATGCCACTGCACCACTATCAGGTCAGCGATGCATCACCCGGGACCTGTTCGACGCGGTCCAACCGCTGGCTCGCGGCTTTGGCGTTGAGACCGGGTTGACGATCGACGCGCTGCGCCAGGGGGCGCGCGTGGTGGAGTGCCCGGTCGAGATGGGTCACCGCGTGACTGGCACGAGCTGGCGCGACCAGCGTCATCGCGCCACGCAATATCGTGACGTCTGGCTTGCGCTTGCGGCTCGACACGTCTTCCGGGTGCGGTGACACCGATGGCACACGACCACGACGACGGTGCACGTTTCTGCGCCACCTGTGGCGGTCGCTTGTCGGAGCGGGAGGCGCCGCGCACGCCACAGCGTTGCGAGAGCTGCGGTCGGCTCCACTTCCGCGACCCGAAGGTCGGCGTCGGCGTCGTCGTCCACGACGAGCAGGGCCGGTTGCTCCTGGTGCGTCGGGGTGTCGAGCCCGCCGCGGGCAAGTGGGCGCTGCCGGCCGGTTTCGTGGATGCCGGTGAGGATCCGCGAGCCGCGGCGCGGCGTGAGGCATTGGAAGAGACCGGCCTTCAGGTCACGGTCGGCAGAGTCATCGACGTCTACCCCGGCGAGCCTGGCAGCGGTGTGACGTTCTTTCTGTCCTTCGACGCCGAGGTCGTGGGTGGGCGGCTCGAGGCGGGCGATGATGCGACCGACGTTGGCTTTTTCCCCGCAGATGCCTTGCCCGAGCTTGCCTTTGCCAGCACCGAGCAGGCTGCGGGGGACCGTACGGTGCCCGATGGCTGACCCCGACATCAGGCTCGAGGCCCTCACCCACCTTGATCGGCCGACCTTCGCCGCGATCCGTTCGCTGCTACCCCAGCTCAAGAACTCGACGCTCGAGGCAACGTACTCACCCAGCTTCGAGGAGCTGGCCGAGGTTGTCGAGTCGTCGGGCACCACGCTGATCGTGGCCAGGGCGGGCGAGGTGCTGGTCGGCATGCTGACTCTTGTCATGGTGCGACTGCCGAGTGCGCGGGTTGCTCATATCGAGGACGTGGTCGTCGACGAGCGTTGCCGAGGCGCAGGGGTGGGCAGCCAGCTGATCACCGCGGCACTGGCGCGTGCGACCGAGGCTGGCGCGAAGCAGGTCGATCTGACATCACGGCCAAGTCGGATCGCGGCTAACCGGCTCTATCAGTCGCTCGGATTCCAGCCGCGCGAGACGAATGTCTACCGCTACACCATCACTGCGAGATGACCTCGACCAGCTCGTAGAGCTGTCCGTCCGGCGCTCGGAAGTGGAGGTAACGGTGCCGGTCGTTGCTGCTGATCTCGGCGTCGGTCTCGACACCGGCCGCCCGGAGCTGGCCAGCAGCGAGCGCGATGTCGTCGACCAGGAATCCCACGCTGCGTTCTGCCGGTCCCATGCCGTCGGGCCATGCGACCGCGAATGACGAGCCGTCCGGCAGGTCGAACAGATCAGCCTCGACGCCGGCCACCACGATGGGGGTGAGGCCCAACACCTGTTCGGCGAACGCCGACATCGCGGGGCGCGATGACGTGGCGGTGCCAGCAAACACGATTCCCTTGATCAACATCGCCCACTCCTGCCACGGTTGCGCCCAACCTGTCACACCGCGAGGGCGGCGTGCTTACGCATAGGCTCAGGGGATGCAGCCATCCGTCGCGGGCCCGTTGGACCGCCTTGGCCGGCCGGTCCGCGATCTGCGGCTGTCGGTGACGGATCGGTGCAACTTCAGGTGCCCCTACTGCATGCCGCGAGAAGTCTTCGGTCCGGATCACCCGTTCTCGCCGCACTCGGAGATCTTGACCTACGAGGAGCTCGCCCGGATTGTCGGCGTCTTCGCCTCGCTCGGCGTGACCAAGGTGCGTCTCACCGGTGGCGAGCCGATGTTGCGTCGCGATCTTGAAGCGCTGATCAAGCTCGTGGCCGCCACGCCGGGGATCGATGACGTCGCCCTGACGACGAATGGTTCGCTGCTCGCCGCGCGAGCACAGGGGCTACGTGCCGCCGGGTTGCATCGCGTCACGGTCAGTCTGGACAGCGTCGACCCCGACGTGTTCGCGGCGATGGCTGATAGCCGGGTGCCGTTGGACGTTGTCCTCGACGGCATCGCCGCTGCCCGCGATGCCGGACTCACGCCGGTGAAGCTGAACGCCGTCGTGCAGCGAGGAGTCAACGACGGTGGGCTGCTCGATCTTGTTGCCTACGCCAGAGCGAATCGCCACGTGCTCCGGTTCATCGAGTACATGGACGTCGGGACGTCCAACGGCTGGGTGCGCGACGAGGTGATCCCCGCGGCGGAGGTCATCGAGCGGGTGAGCGCCGAATATCCGCTCGAACCGATCCCGCCCACCCACCGAGGCGAGGTTGCCCGCCGCTGGCGCTATCTCGACGGCGGCGGCGAGTTGGGCGTGATCTCCTCGGTGACCGAGCCGTTCTGCACCGACTGCACCCGCGCCCGCGTCACCGCCACGGGTGAGCTGTTCACCTGCTTGTTTGCGGCTCACGGCCGCGATCTTCGCGGGTTGTTGCGAGGCGGCGCCTCCGATGCCGAGGTGCGCGAAGCGATTGAGCGCGTGTGGTCGATGCGATCTGACCGGTACTCCGAATTGCGCAGCGCCGAGACGCTGTCAGCCGCCAAGGCAGACATGTCCTACCTTGGCGGCTGAGCGTGAACTAGGCGGCGACCTCGTCGAGGGCGCGCACCGGTTCTAGAGCGATCTCGAGCACCTCGCGGACGTCGCTGACCGGATGAATCGTGAGCGCCTCACGGACCTCGGTCGGTACGTCGTCCAGGTCGGGCTCGTTGCGTGCCGGGATCAGCACGGTCGTGATGCCCGCACGGTGAGCGGCGAGCAGCTTCTGCTTGACCCCGCCGATCGGCAGCACCCGCCCGGTCAGTGACACCTCACCGGTCATCGCGACATCAGAGCGGACCGCACGGCCGGACAGCAGCGACGCCAACGCCGTCGTCATCGTCACACCCGCGCTCGGTCCATCCTTCGGGACGGCGCCCGCAGGCACGTGCAGATGAACGCCACGGTCCTTGAGCTCGCCAACCGGCAGTTGCAACTCTGCGCCGTTGGCCCGAAGGAACGCCAGCGCGATCTGGGCCGACTCCTTCATCACATCGCCGAGCTGACCAGTGATCACGACTCCGGTTGAGCCGGTCTCCGCGTCAGCGAGTGACGCCTCGACGAACAGTACGTCACCGCCGGCACCGGTCACTGCCAGGCCAGTCGCGACCCCAGGAATTGAGGTGCGCTCGGCTGACTCCGGCAAGTGCCGTGGCCGACCAACGTAGTCGGGCAACGTGTCGGCAACGACCGTGATCTGCTCGGACTTGTCCTCAAGTGCGGCCTGCGCCGTGATCTTCCGCAGCACTCGGGCGATCAGCCGTTCGAGCTCACGTACGCCTGCCTCGTGGGTGTATTCAGCCGCGAGCCGGCGCAGCGCGCCGTCATCGATGGACACGTCACTCGGAGTCAGACCGGCGCGCTCGAGCTGGCGAGGCAGCAGGTGGTCGCGCGCGATCGTGACCTTCTCCTCCTCGGTGTAGCCATCGAGTCGGATCAGCTCCATCCGGTCGAGCAGCGCCGCCGGGATCGAGTCGATCACGTTCGCCGTCGCCAGGAACAGAACGTCGGACAGGTCGAGCTCGATCTCGAGGTAGTGGTCGCGGAAGGTGTGGTTCTGCGCCGGGTCGAGGACCTCGAGCAACGCCGCGGTCGGGTCGCCGCGATAGTCAGCGCCGACCTTGTCGACCTCGTCGAGCAGGACGACCGGGTTCATCGACCCGGCCTCCTTGATGGCTCGCACGATCCGGCCAGGCATCGCGCCGACGTAGGTCTTGCGGTGGCCACGGATCTCGGCCTCGTCGCGCACGCCGCCAAGGGCGACGCGAACAAACTGACGTCCCATCGCGCGGGCGACGGACTCACCGAGCGAGGTCTTGCCGACACCTGGCGGGCCGACGAGGGCCAGGACAGCGCCACTGCGGCGACCACCGACGACACCGAGGCCGCGGTCGGCCCGGCGGCGACGAACCGCGAGATATTCGATGATCCGTTCCTTGACGTCATCCATGCCGGCGTGGTCAGCGTCGAGCACCGACCGGGCACCGGCGATGTCGTAGGAGTCCTCGGTGCGCTCGTTCCACGGCAGCTCAAGAACGGTGTCGAGCCAGGTACGGATCCAGCTCACTTCCGGTGACTGTTCGGAGGTTCGCTCGAGCTTGTCGACCTCGGCGAGCGCAGCCTCACGCGCCTTCTCTGGCAGCTGGGCCGCCTCGACTCGGGCGCGATAGTCCTGCTCCTCGGTCTCCGGCTTGCCGCTGAGCTCATTGAGCTCCTTGCGAACCGCTGCCAGCTGCTGGCGCAGCAGGAACTCCCGCTGGGCCTTGTCCATGCCCTCCTGGACGTCCTTGCGGATCGTCTCGGTGACATCGAGCTCGGCGAGGTGCTCCCGGCTCCAGCCGACGAGTCGCTCGAGGCGCTCGGTGACGTTGACGGTCTCGAGCAGCTCGACCTTCTGGCTGTTGCTGAGGTAGGAGGCGTACCCGGCCAGGTCGGCGAGGGCGGAGGGATCCGTCATCGACTGGATGGAGTCAACGAACTGGTAGGCGCCGCGCTGCTGCAGGATCGAGATCGCCAGCGCCTTGTATTCGCGCGCGAGCTCAGTCGCGCGGGCATCGGCAGCGGGCTCGATCTGCACGGTTGCCTGCACCCACAGGGCAGCACCGGGGCCGGTCGCACCGGTGCCAATGCGCACCCGGTCGATGCCGCGGACGACCGCGACGGCGTCGCCACCCGGCAGCTGACCGATCTGTTCGATCGATGCCACCGTGCCAACTCCGGCGTACGTGCCGTCGAGACGGGGGACCAAGAGCACCTGACCGCTGCCCTGTGCGTCGAGGTCGCGCGATGCCCGGGCGGCGTCGATCGCGGCCCGCACCTCGGCGTCAGCCAGCCGCATCGGAACGACCATGCCGGGCAGCACCACGAGATCGTCGAGCGGAAGTACTGGGAGGGTCAATATGTCGGCCATGTCCTACCTTTGGTTCGGTTCTGGAATTGAGTCTGTATGGCTCAACTACGAACCGGGCAGGATTGTTTCCGCCTGGTGTTCGCTCTCAGGAAAGGCCCCGCCTGGAGGCAACGCCGGCCGCGCTGATCGCCGGAGCGGCGGTTGGCTTGACGTTGCGGAGGTAGGACAGGGCTTGGCGATAGGAGTCGAGCAGGCCGGTCTCGTTGTAGGGCACCTCATGGGTCTCACAGAAACGCTTGACCATCGAGCGGCATTTCGGCAGGTTGCCGCTCGGCATGCTCGGGAACAGGTGATGCTCGATCTGGTAGTTGAGCCCGCCGAGAACGACCGTCAGGAACCGGCCGCCGACGACGTTGCGCGACGTCACGACTTGCCGGCGAAGGAAGTCCAGGCCCTCGTCGCCGCCAAGAAGGACCATGCCCTTGTGATTCGGCGCGAAGGTGCTGCCGAGATACAGCCCGAACAACCCCTGCTGCACCGCGAAGAACGCGAGCGCCTTCAGGGGTGACAGCACCGCCAGCAGCAGGGCGAGGCAGCCCACGACGTGCGCGGTCAGGACCACCACCTCCAGGCGGTGGCGCCGTCGGTTCGCGATCAGCGCTCGCACACTGCCGACATGGAGGTTGAAGCCCTCGAGGAGCAGGAGCGGAAAGAAGAAGGCCGCCTGGTGCCGCGCGACGAGGCCAATCGGTCCCCGCTGGGCGTTTGCCTGCTCGACCGTCCAGGCCAGGATGTTGCGATCCACGTCCGGGTCTCGACCGACTTCGTTCGGGTTGCGATGGTGGCGATTGTGCTTGTCGATCCACCAGCTGTAGCTCAGCCCGATGCACCCGTTCGAGAGCACCAGGCCAAGCCGATCGTTGCTCTTGCGACTCGCGAAGATCTGCTGATGGCCGGCGTCGTGGCCGAGGAAACCAAGCTGGGCGAAGACGACCGCGAGGTACGCCGCGACCGCAAGTGTCCACCAGCTGTCGCCGACCCAGACGAACATCGCAATGCCGCCCACGGTCGCGATCGAGGTGATCACGAGTCGGGCGCGATACAGCGATCCGGAGCGGTCAAGCAGGTGGGCGCGCTGGACCTCAGCAAGCAGTTGGCCGTACTCGCTGGTCTTGCGGGGCAGGGGAAGTGCGGCGATTGCCGACATGGCCGTATCCATCTAGTCGAGGAAACGGGCCGTGGATTGCGAGGTCCGGACAGACCAAGGCGCGATGTCCTACCGACGGTACGCCATGGACGCCGCGACGTCAGTTGGCCAGCGGCGACGAGCTTGCCCTGATTGGATGTAGGCATGCAGGAGGAGACCGCGGAGGCTGACGGCGACGTCGCCGCCCTGATGAGCGAGCACGCCCGGTCGCTGCACGAGGCTCGCTCGGTCGACGAGACCTTGCAAGGCATCACGCAGGCTGCCGTTGACTGCATCCCCGGCGCTGACTGGGCCGGGATCACGATGGTCTCGAAGCCTGCTCAGCTCGAGACTCGCGCGCCAACCGGCCCGGTCGTGGCCCGGATCGATGTGGAGCAGTACGACACCGGCGAGGGTCCGTGCCTGTCGGCGTTGTGGGATGCGGTCGTGGTGCGCTCGGACGACATCAGCGTCGACGATCGCTGGCCGACGTGGGCTGCCCAGATCGGCGGGCTCGGCGTTGGCAGCATGCTCAGCTTCAGGTTGTTCGTCCGCGGCGACGTGCTCGGGGCGCTGAACACCTATGCCGCGAGTCCCGGCGCCTACAGCTCGGATGCCGAGAGCGTGGGCATGCTCTTCGCCGCCCACGCCGCAGTCGCCCTGTCCAATGCCGAGGAGGTCGCGCAGTTGCGGCAGGCCGCAAGCACCCGCGACCTGATTGGCCAGGCCAAGGGCATCTTGATGGAGCGCTACAACCTCGCGTCAGACGCCGAGGCGTTCGACCTCATGGTCCGCGCCTCGCAGTCGAGCCACCTCAAGCTCAATCTGGTCGCCCGCCAACTCGTGGAGCGGCGACCCGACTTCAAGCCTCGGTGATCTTGACGCAGGTTCCCTTGCGAGGCGATCTCAAGGACACATACGTCAAGATCACCGAAGGTTTCGGGTGTTGTCGGTAGGCTGGTAGCAGCTCAGCAGCGAGCGTCTCTTCCTCCATTCCGTGTGAACGTCGCGCCGCGACGGTCCCCTGCCGCGTGAGGCGCTGCGTTGATCGACCTTGTCAGATGTGCCGTGTTGCCCCACCCAGAGCGGGCTGGGGTTCAACTTGTCGGCGAGGTGGATCTGTCCAACCGCGAGCTGCTCGCGCAGGAGTTGGCCCAGCTGGCTACCCAGCCATCGGACGTCTACATCGATGTCGCGGGGCTGACCTTCATCGATGTCGGCGGGATGACCGCCCTGGCGACGTTCGCCCACGATCACGACTACCGGGTGGTCATCGAACATCCCTCGCCGCTGCTGCGGCGGATCTTCGGCGAGATCTGGACCGATTCTGAGCTTGAGTTCGCCTAGTTGGACTCGCCCACCTGGATCGCCTAGTTCGGCGGCTGGGGTAGTTGCTCCGGGTCGATCTCGCCCCGGACAACCGCCAACGCAACGTCGGTCAGCTTCAGGTTGTGACTTCTGGCGTGATGGCGAAGGGCGTCGAAGGCGCCATCCATCGTCACGGCCTTACGCTCCGCCAGGACACCCTTCGCCTGCTCGATGACGACCCGGCTGTTCAACGCGTGCTGGAGTTGCTCGGCCACCATGACGCTGCGGTGAGTCGAGCGGCGCTGCAGGATGCCGATCGTCGCGACGTCGGCGAGTGCCTGAGCGAGACGTTGGTCGTCAGTGCTGATCAGCTCAGTACGGTCGCGGAACAGGTTGAGCCCGCCGATCGTCTGATCACGCAGGCGCAGCGGCACCGCAACAACCGACTTGAAGCCGGCCGCCAGCGCCGCTGGCACGAACAACGGCCACCTGGTCAGCTCCCCGGTGAGATCCGTACTGGTTACGGGCTTGCCGCGCCGGACGCATTCCAGGCAGGGGCCTTCGTTGTTCTGGAGTTGGAAGACCTCCAGCTGGCGCGTCTCCTCGGTCGAGGAGGCGACGACGGCGAGGTTGCCCTTCTGATCGTCGAGCAGGATCCCGGCGGCGGTGATGCTGAGCAGGTCGACACACGACGAGACGAGCAAGTCGAGCAGATCAACGACGTCGTAGTCGTCGACGAGGGTGTCTGCGAGCAGCACGAACGTCTCGGTGAGGGTTTGTTCACGACTGCGTGGTGGTGCGGGACTAGCCCCGCCGAGCGCGTTACTCATCTGTCCTCCGACGAAAACCGGACACGACGTTCGACGACGTCGACCGCGACGTCGGCGATCGAGCGCCCGCTGGCGAATGCTCGTGCGCGAAGCATCAGAAATGCCTCTTCTGTCTTCACCCCGAGTTGTACCTGCACCATGCCAGTGGCTTGATGCACCTGCAGTTGATAAGTGGAGCGATGCTCCGAGTCATCTGCGAATGCGTCATCACGCTCAGAGTCAAAGCGCAACAAGGCGAGCGCGGCGGCGTCGGCAGCGAGCAGGCCGGCGGAGATCTCGGCCTCGGTCAAGTCGCCCGGACTGTCGCGATAGAGGTCGAGGGCGCCGACCGAGATCGCGCCGATCCGCATCGGAAAGGCGAAGATGGCCTTGACCCCCTCGTCGGCGGCGGACTGGATGAAGGCCGGCCAACGGTCTATCGCGATGTCTTCCGGCTGCTCGAGGTCGGCCACCAGGACCGGAGCCCCGGAGCTGACGGCATCGACGCACGGACCCTCGCCGAGGGTGAACTGCAGGTCCTCGATCCGCGCGGAGACGTCATCGGTGGCGCAGACGACGCCACGGTTGCCGACCGGCGTCACCATCGAGATACCCGCACCGCTCACGTTGAGCATCTGCACGCAGAGCGAGGCGATCCGCTGTGGTCTGGTAGCGCGCTCGCCGCTCGTTTCGACCAGCAGTCGTGCCCATGCCCCCCGGTCATCCACGGACGCCCATCAGTCGGGATGACATCA
The DNA here is from genome assembly GCA_963814845.1 of uncultured Actinomycetota bacterium. Classification (GTDB taxonomy): domain Bacteria; phylum Actinomycetota; class Actinomycetes; order JAFAQI01; family JAFAQI01; genus DATAUK01. The sequence goes on along the minus strand of CAWFEP010000007.1, from coordinate 133,915 downwards.
GCCCCTCCGTCGTCGGAAATGTGCGATCGGCGCAGCCAACCGACGCCATGCCCCCGCGGTTGCCGCATTGCAAATCCCACCGGCGTTGCACTCAGCATGCACCCTTAACGGCCGAAGATGTACAGATCCTGACGAGCAATCTGAACTGTCCGCTTATCCCCCGTTCAAATCGGGTCCCCGGGTCAAATTACTAGTAAGAACGAGTCATCTCCGCAAGGCATGTGACGGTCTGGTCGCAACAGGTTCGACGCCCAGACACTCGACGCTCGATCGGCCGCATAGGACACTGCCGTGTGGCCGAGGGAGTTACTCGCACCGCCCCGATGCTCGCCAGCGCGGGATCGCTGCCGACCAGTGACGCCGGCTGGGCATATGAGTTCAAGTGGGACGGCGTGCGGGCGATCGCCGATGTCGCAGGCGGCTGGGTCTCAGCGCTCAGTCGGGGTGACAAGGACCTGACGGCCGCCTTCCCCGAGCTGGCGGAGCTCGCCGCCCTGCTCGGGCCACGCGCGGCGACACTCGACGGTGAGCTGGTGGCGTTCGATGACTCCGGCCGGCCCGACTTCGGCCGGCTCCAGCACCGACTCAATCTCAGCTCGGCGGCATTGGTCGCCCGACGCGCGGCCGAAGTTGCGGTCAGCTATCTCGTCTTTGATCTGCTCGCTCTCGACGGGCGATCGCTGGTAGATCAGACCTACGACGAGCGCCGCGACCTGCTCGAGTCGCTCAAACTGTCGGGGTCAGCGGTGGTGACACCGCCGGCGTTTCGAGACTCGGCGGGCTCGGGGTGCTGGCCGCCGCCACACGAGCCGGTCTGGAGGGAGTGGTCGCGAAGCGGCGGGACAGCCGCTATCGACCTGGTGAACGCTCCGGCTCCTGGATAAAGATCAAGATCATCAAGGCGCAGGAGGTGGTGATCGGGGGGTGGACCGACGGCGAAGGTGAACGGACGGGCAGCCTCGGCGCCCTTCTCCTCGGTGTCTACGACGGTGCCCGGCTGGTCTATGCCGGCAAGGTCGGCACCGGCTTCAGCGCCGCCTTTCGGCGGGACATGCTGGATCTGCTCCACGTGCGCGCCGTCGACATCAGCCCGTTCGATGCCGTCGCGGACCTGCCCCGCGGCGAGCCGCTGCACTTCGTCCGCCCGGATCTGGTGGGTGAGGTGACCTACGGCGAGTGGACGGCGCGCGGGCACCTCCGCCACCCCTCCTGGCGAGGACTGCGCCTCGACAAGTCCGCAACCGACGTCCGCCGTGAGCCCTCGTGACTTCTCACGCCGTGAGCCGCTCGATGTGAGCAAAACCCAACGGCGCCAACTGCCAGGGGACTCTGGCGGTTTGTCCGGTCACGTCTGATTGTTCGGTTCGACAGTGGGTTTGTGAGGGCCTACCCGTGTCAGGGCACGGATAACTCCGCACAAACCGAGCGCCGAACCGAGGAATCAGACGTGACCGGACAAACCGCCGAAGTCCCCTGGTAGTGAGCGCCGTTGGGTTTTGCTTTTGCCTGACGCCAATAAGAACCCTCGAGCGACCTAAGCGGAGACGACTGCTTGGCGGCTGCGGCTCTTGGGGGTGGCGCCGGCCTTGTTGAGCGCGTCGATGAGCTCGGCCTTGTTCATGGCAGAGCGCCCGGCCACATCGAAGTCGGCCGCCAGCGCGAGCAGTTCGGTCTTGGTCAGATCCTTCAACGCCTGACCTGGCGCCTCGGCGTCCTTGGTACGCGCCACCGATGCTTCCAACGCCGACATCAGGTCGACGACGTTCGTCTTGGGCTTGTCGACCGACTTGGCCACGACGGCGTGACCCTCACGCTTGGTCTCGATGAGCTCTTCGATCCTGGCTCGATAGGTGTTGTGGTAGCGCTCAGGCTCCCACTCGACCGTCAGTGACTCGACGAGGGTTTTCGCGACTGCGAGCTCGCGGCCTTCAAACGTGACCTGCTCGGGCAGGCTGTCGAGCTCCTCGCTGGCCGAGCGGATCTCGGCCGGGAAATACATGGTCTCCAGGATCAGCGCCTCTTCGCCAGGACGGATCGCGACGAGATGCTCTTTGTCACGCAGGATGAGGGTCGCGATACCGATCTTGTTGGTCTCCTGCATTGCCTGGCGAAGCAGGGAGTAGGCCCGGCCCGCTCCCTTGCCACGCGGAGCGAGGTAGTAGGAGGCGCGGAAGTACACCGGATCGATGCTCGAGAGGTCGACGAAGTCGCTGATCTCGATCAGCTCGGACTTACCGGGGGCGGCGTCTTTGAGTTCCTCTTTGGTCACGATGACGTACTCACCGTCGCCCGGGTCATAGCCGTTGACGATCTCTTCGGCGGGGACTTCCTCGCCGGTCACCTCGTCGACCTTCTTGTAACGGATCCGGTGCGACGTGCCTTTGTGAATCTGGTTGAAGTGCACCGTCTGGTCGTCGGTCGCGCGGAACAGACCGACCGGAACGCTGACCAGGCCGAAACTGACGAAGCCGGTCCACAGCGCGCGCGCCATGCTCATCTCCCGTCGTTGCCCGCCCATACCGAGCAGCCAGCAGCCCTGCTCACGCTGCCAGCAGCCTTGCGGCAAACCCTCCTGCAAAACGCAGCCACCAGCGGCGCAGCCGGGCCGGTAAATGGCCGCGTCTTTGGGGGCATTACCCCCAAACTGATTGTCGCATGCGAAGGTCATACTGATGGCCGCCAATTCCGATTCGCTCACCATGCCGATTGACGGCGTTGAGGTCACGATTGATGGTCGCGATCGGACCCGGCTACGGCGGATGAAGGCGACCGCGGCGGGTTTTCTGGCTGCGGCGGCGGTCATTTACGCGTGTACGTACCTCAGCAAAAACGGGGGATCCGGACTTCTCGGCTTCATTCGCGCGGGCGCGGAGGCAGCCATGGTCGGCGGCCTCGCGGATTGGTTTGCGGTCACTGCGCTGTTTCGGCGGCCTTTGCATTTGCCGATTCCGCATACCGCGATCATTCCGGAGAAGAAGGACGAGATTGCGACCAAGCTCGGTGTCTTCGTGACAACTAACTTCCTCACCCCCGAGTTGATGACTGGCCACCTGCAGGACGCACACCTGGTCTCGAAGATGGGCGCCTGGCTACGCGAGCCCGCCAACGCCGCCGCGCTCGGGACCGAGGTGTCCCGGGCCGCCGCCGTCGCGCTCGAGGCGCTCGACCGGGATGCAGTGTTCGAGTACGTCCTTGAGGTCGCAAGGCGTGACCGGGCCCGGCGGTCTTATGCACCAATGCTCGGCCAGCTGCTCGCTGCGGCCGTGCAGGGCGGCGCGCAACTACCGCTGGTCGATCTGCTTGCTGCTCGCGCACACAACTACCTGCTCGAGAACCGGGAGACGCTGCGCCCGCAAATCAAGGACTATCTGGAGAACAAGCACTTCCTGGTCTGGCTGCTGATCACCGACAAGCGGGTAGACCGGCTGATCGACTTCGCCCTCCGCGAGCTCGACGAAATCACCTCTGATCCGGGCCACCCTGCGCGCGGATGGATCGATGACTTGTTGCAGACCTTCGCCGGCGAGCTCGAGACCAACCCGTCAACCGCTGCGCGCGTCGATCTCGCGGTGCAGAGGTTCTTTGACGACGGCCGGGTTCAGACGGTTCTTCGTACGTTCATCGAGGAGGCGGCCGAGTCCTTCCGCACCTCGCTCAATGATGCCGAAAGCGGGCTGGCGCCGCGGGTGGCGCAGTTCATTCAAGACATTGGGCGGCGGATCGAGACGGATGCAGAGTTCGAGGCGACGCTGGAGACCTGGCTCCGTCGTGGCGTCGTCCATGCGGTTCGCGACTACGGCGACGAGCTGACGGTGCTGATCGAGCGCACCGTCGCCGGCTGGAATCCCTCGGCGGCATCGCGTCGGATCGAGATCGCGGTGGGCCGCGATCTGCAGTTCATCCGGATCAACGGTACGGTCGTCGGCGCGCTCGCGGGGATCGCGATTCACGCGATCACGGTGGCGCTCTCCTAGCTCTCAGTCTGAGCCGCTGATATACGGAATCCGTTGCCTTCTTGTGACGATTCGCAGGTTTCCGTTGACGCATGATGCTCACGCCATAGGATCCGTGTGTCTGGGGTGGGTCCAGATCGTGCTGTCGGACGGTGCGCTGACGGAATGGGGACGGGTCGCCAGCAGTGGGTGTCGACATGGGTGAGTCCGCTGCCGCGGCTGCCGCTGCCTCGACCGCGACGACCCCGGCGATTCGCCTCACGGGACTGCGCAAGGCCTACGGCGAAATCACGGCGCTCGATCGAGTCGACCTCGAGATCAACGCTGGTGAGTTCTTCACGATGCTGGGCCCGTCCGGGTCCGGCAAGACGACGTTGTTGCGCGTCATCGCCGGCTTCGAGCGCCCCGATGCCGGCACCGTCGAGCTGCAAGGACGGGATGTCACCAGGCAGCCGCCGTACGACCGCGACGTCAACACCGTTTTTCAGGACTATGCGTTGTTCCCGCACATGTCGGTTGCGGACAACGTGGAGTACGGCCTGCGGATCCACAAAGTCGACCGGGCACGACGTCGGGAACGCGCCGCGGCCACCCTCGCGATGGTTGGCTTGGAAGGCCTCGGCGACCGCAAGCCATCGCAGCTGTCCGGCGGACAACGGCAGCGGGTGGCCCTGGCCCGCGCGATCATCAACGAGCCGGCCGTCCTCCTCCTCGACGAGCCGCTCGGCGCACTCGACCTCAAACTTCGCCAGGGCATGCAACTCGAGCTCAAGCGGATCCAGCGTGAGGTCGGCATCACGTTCGTCTACGTCACCCACGACCAGGAAGAGGCGCTCACGATGAGCGACCGGGTGGCCGTGTTCAACAACGGCAAGATCGAGCAGGTTGGCGCCCCGGTCGAGATCTACGACCGGCCAACGACAGAGTTTGTAGCGGGCTTCGTGGGAGTTTCTAACCTGCTCGTGCACAACGGCCGGCACCTGGCGATTCGACCGGAACGGATCGAGCTGCTCCCCGCCGGCAGCGCGGCGCCGCCGACGACTGTCGCGCAGCCGGGCACGATCACCGACGCGGTGTTCCTCGGCATGATGACGCGCTACACCGTGGCACTCGACTCGGGCGGCACCCTGGTTGCGGTCCGACCGAACCTCGAACGTGCCTCGGTGAGCCAGGCCGATCCGCGCGGCCAGCACGTGGTGGCCGCCTGGCGCACCGATCAAGCGCAAGACATTGCACCGCCCGTCACGTCGGCGGCGGACAAGCAAGTGGAGGGATGACCATGAGTCGCAGCAGAAGGCCGCGCCGGAGGGGTGTCAGTGTTGTTGTCGCTGCAGCAGGACTGTCGCTGATCGTTGCGGCCTGCGGCTCGAACAGCTCGGGCGGCAACTCGGGCGGTGCCGCGGCGCCGGGCGGCACCAGCGGGCTGACGGCACCCACGGCGAACGATGCAGTGCCCAGCTCGGTCGGGCCGGGTGAGGGCAAGCTCAACATCATCGCGTGGGAGGGCTACGCCCAGCCACAGTGGGTCAAGCCGTTCGAGGCGTCGACCGGCTGCAAGGTCAGCGCGAAGTACGCCGGCTCCTCCAACGAGATGGTGTCGCTGATGGCCCATGGCGGTGGCGGACAGTACGACCTGGTCTCGGCGTCTGGCGACGCGGACCTGCGTCTGATCTACGGCGGCGACGTCAGGCCGATCAACATCAACCTGATCCCGCAGTGGAAGAACTTCCACCCGTTCCTGCAGAACCCGCCGTTCAACACGATCGACGGCAAGCACTACGGCACGTCGTATGAGTTCGGCCCGAACGTCCTGCTCTACAACACCAAGGACTTCCCGACGCCGCCGACGTCGTGGTCGGTGCTGTACAACAAGAAGTACTCCGGCAAGATCACGGTCCCGGACAACCCGATCCAGATCGCCGACGCCGCGCTCTACCTGTCGAAGACCAACCCCAGCCTGGGAATCACCGACCCGTACGAGCTGACTCAGCCACAGTTCAACGCGACCGTTGCCCTGCTCAAGCAGCAGCAGCCGCTGATCAAGAAGTACTGGGGTCTGGCCTCCCAGGAGATCAGCCTGTTCCAGAGCAACACGACGGTGGTCGGTGCGGCGTGGCCGTACCAGACCAACACGTTGAAGGCGGCGCATGCGCCGGTTGCCGACACCATCCCGAGTGAAGGCGCAACCGGCTGGGCCGACACCTGGATGCTTGCCACGAATGCACCGGACCCGAACTGCGCTTACAAGTGGATGCAGTGGGTGACCACGCCAAAGGTGCAGGCTGAGCAGGCAGTGTTCTTCGGCGAGACGCCGGCTAACAAGCTGTCGTGCGCGGACATGAATGCCGAGTCAAAGGGTTCATGTGCGGGCTATCACGAGAACGCACCCGAGGCCTACTTCAACACGATCAAGTTCTGGAAGACCCCACTCGCCCAGTGCGGCAACGGCAAGAACGACTGTGTGCCGTACTTGAAGTGGGAGTCGGCCTGGACCCAGATCACCGGCTGAGCATCGGTTGACAACACTCGTCGCCGGCCCTTCGGCCCCACCGTCGAAGGGCCGGCATCGACTCGCTGCAGCGTTGTGGCGCCGTGCCTGGCTGCGCGCCACGCTGACGTTGTCACCACCGTTGGTGTGGTTCCTCGTGATCTACCTCGCCTCGCTGGTGGTGATGCTGATCACGGCGTTCTGGGGGGTCAACCCGTTCACGAACGCGTTGGTCCACAGCTGGAACCTCGACAACTTCCGGCAGCTGTTCACCGAGACCTATCTCCGCATCATCGAACGGACCGTCGGCATGGCCGCACTCGTGACGGTCACCGACGCGATCATCGCGTTTCCGTTCGCCTACTACATGGCGCGAGTGGCCTCGCCTCGTGGTCGCAACATCTTGTTCGCAGCGGTGTTGTTGCCGCTGTGGGCGAGCTATCTCGCTCGGGTCTATGCCTGGATCGTGATCCTCCAGCACGGTGGGGTGCTCAACTGGACGCTGACCAAGCTTGGGCTCGGCGCTCCGAACCTGGCATACAGCAACACCGCGATGTGGATCGTCTTCAGCTATATCTGGCTGCCGTACATGATCATCCCCGTCTTCGGTGCACTCGAACGGATCCCCAACAGCCTGCTCGAAGCTTCCGCCGACCTCGGCGCGCGCAGCCTTCGCACTACCTGGCGGGTGCTGTTGCCGCTCGCCCTGCCGGGCATTGTCGCCGGCTCGATCTTCACCTTCGCGCTGACCCTCGGTGACTTCATCACCCCGATCCTGATCGGTGGCGCCAACTCCAACTTCATCGGCAACGTCATCTACTCGAACATCGGCGTCGCCGGCAACCTGCCCTTCGCCGCAACGCTCGCCATGGTGCCGATCGCGATCATGATCGTCTACCTGATCGGCGCGCGGTTCCTCGGCGCGTTTAGGCAGATCTGATGAGCGGGCGAGCTGGTGCCGTGCTGCTGCGGGTATGGGTCGTCGCGGTGCTGCTCTTCCTGTTCATTCCGATCGCGACGCTCGTGCTGTTTGCGTTCAACAAGTCCAACGTGCAGAGCTGGCCGATCGCCGGATTGAGCACGAAGTGGTTCACCGTCGCGTGGCACGATCAGCAGGTCCGATCTGCGCTGTGGCTGTCTGTCAAAGCTGGGTTGTACGCGACCACGATCGCCGTCGTGCTTGGCTCGGCGGCGGCGTTCGGGGTGCACCGATTCCGGTTCTTCGGCAAGGAAGCCGTCTCGCTGTTGCTGGTGCTGCCGTTGGCGTTGCCGGGCATCATCACCGGAATCGCCTTGAACTCCACCTTTACGTTCGCTGGAATCGACCTTTCGCTGCTCACCATCGTCATCGGTCACGCGACCTTCTGCATCGTGGTGGTCTACAACAACGTGATCGCGAGATTGCGGCGCGTGTCCGGGTCTCTGGTCGAGGCCTCGATGGATCTCGGTGCTGGGCCATGGCAGACGTTCCGGTTTGTCACGCTGCCATCGATCTCGACCGCGCTGGTGTCTGGCGCACTGCTCGCGTTCGCATTGTCCTTCGATGAAGTCATCGTCACCACGTTCACGGCCGGTGCGCAGAACACCTTGCCGCTGTGGATCTTTGGTGCGATCCGGCTCGGTCAGCAGCTGCCTGAGGTGAACGTCGTGGTCATGGCGGTGCTGATCCTGACGGTCATCCCGGTCTCGATTTCGGTCCGCCTGACCGGCCGGGCTGGAATCCGCTAGACCACGACCGTCGCAGGGTTGGACTACGGTCGATTGGCATGACAAGCGAGGGGTTCTCGGACGCCGGATTGGCTCGCCTGCACGAGGTCATGGCCGGACATGTGGAGCGCGGCGCGATGCCTGGTCTTGCCTACCTCGTCGCCCGAGGCGATGACGTCCACGTCGAGGTGATCGGCGCGAGGACCTTCGGCGACGCCGAACCGATGCCGCGGGACGCGATCTTCCGGATCGCCTCACTGAGCAAGCCGATCACTGCAGCGGCAGCGATGACGTTCGTCGATGACGGCACGTTCGCCCTCGATGACGCGATCGACGACCTCTTGCCCGAGATGGCAAACCGCCGCGTCCTTCGCTCCCTCGAATCACCACTCGACGACACGGTGCCGGCCAATCGCGCGATCACCATCGAGGACCTGCTCACCTCGCGGCTCGGTCTCGGCGCCGTGATGGCGATGCCTGGCACGTACCCGATCCAGATCGCAGAAGCCGAGCGGCGGCTCATGACGTTCGGGCCGCCGTGGCCGCCTTCGCCGTACTCGCCTGATGAATGGATCGCGGTGCTCGGGGAGCTGCCGCTCATTCATCAACCTGGCGAGGGCTGGCTCTACAACACTGGGATCCAAGTGGCCGGTGTGCTGCTCGAACGCGGCGGTGGCAAGCCGCTTGCGGAGGTGTTGCGCGAGCGGTTGTTCGAGCCACTAGGGATGACTGACACCGGATTTCACCTCACCGCGGGGCAGCGTGATCGGATGACAACGGCCTACACCCCGGATCACTCGGGGGAGCTGGTGGTGCTCGACGGTGTGGATGGCTTTTGGAGCCAGCCGCCGGCCATGCCCACCGCTGCCGGCTGGCTGCTGTCGACCCTCGACGACTTCTGGGCATTTGCCCGGCTGATCGTCAACCGAGGGGAGCACAACGGCAAGCGAGTGCTGTCCGCAGCGGCTGTCGACGCCATGACCACGAACCGGCTCACCGCCGAACAGCGCAGCGGCGCGCGGCTGTTCTTCGGCGACGACTTCGGCTGGGGACTCGGTATGGCGACGCCGCTGCCGGGACGAGTCCACGCTGGCCTGCCACGCGGGTTCGGCTGGAACGGCGGCACCGGCACGGTGTGGTCGACGGATCGGTTGTCGGGCTTGACCGGAATCATGCTCACCCAGCGGGCATTGACCTCACCCGAGCCGCCGCCGGCTTTCGTCGACTTCTGGGATGCCGCCTACGCGGCGCTGTCGTAGCCCGTCGACATCGAGGCGTCAGCTAGCCGGGATCGCCGCGCCGGCTGGCAGTCCGGCCGCCACGTACGCGTCATAGAGCGGGGTGAAGCGACTCACGTTCTCGGCACTGTGCGGGCCGGCTGTTGACTCGCCACGAATCAGGTTGTCGAGTTCACCAAGGCAGACCGTCCATCCGGCTGCGTTTCGCGCGGCCGCGTCCCGCTCGGCGAGGACATTAATCAGCACGAGCAGGCAACTGCCGTCATCGACTGCCACAAGGTCGATGAAGAGCTCGTCCGCCCCCCACGTGAACGCCAGGTGGTGAGGCGGATCGAATCGCAGGACTTCCCCGACCGAGCTGTCGACGTTGGGGTCGCCGGAGAAGACGACCTCGCCGCCAACTCGTGGATCTATCGCGACCGAGGACGGGAACCACTTCGCCAGCTGTTCCGGCTCACTGATCGCCGCCCACACCCGGTCGATCGAGTGCGGGTAGGTGCGCTCGAACCGCACTGCGGGACGCCCGTCGTGCTCGACGTACCGGCCCCGACCTTGCGCAGTCAGCTCCATCACGGCTCCTCTTTGCTTGCTGCGAGAGTGTTCGTTGCGAGGTTGGCGGTCGCGTCGAGGTGACGCCCGAGGTCATCGAGGCTGTCGTTCCACAGCGCTCGGTACGGCGCCAGCCAGCTCTCGAGCTCGCTGAACGGCGTCGGATCAAGGGAGTAGATGCGCCGCTGCGCGTCGCGCTGGACCCGCACCAGGCCGGCGCTTCGCAACACCCGCAGGTGTTTGGAGGCGGCTGGCTGATTGACTTGGAGCGCGTCGACGAGCTCGCCGACAGACCGCGGTTCTTGTCGCAGCAGATCGAGGACCGCCCGGCGGGTGGGATCGCTCAGTGCCACCCACATCGTGCCCGTCATCGACCCAATATGCTCTGGCCGGCATATACGTGTCAAGGCATATAGCTGGGTCGCCGGCAGGGTCGGACGTTTTGGGATCGACCGCGATCGCGTGTATCGGCCCCGGCGGTTAAGGTTGCCGACCCGTCAAGCATTCGACCGAGGAGTCGCGGTGCAGTTCATGTTCCAGTACCCGGAGGTCGCTGGGACCGAGTTCGACATGCTCGACGCGGGCCCGGTCGGCGAGCTCGCGGCGGCGGCCGAGAAGGCGGGTTTTGGTGGCTTCGCATTCACCGAGCACCCGGCACCGTCGGCGAAGTGGCTGGCCACCGGCGGGCACTCCACGCTTGACCCGTTCGTCGCTCTTGGCCACGTTGCCGCACTCACCACGCGGCTCAAGCTGCTGACGTACCTGACCGTCGTGCCATACCGCAACCCGATGCTCTTGGCCAAGGCCGCGGCAACCGTCGACATCCTCTCCGGTGGTCGATTCATCCTGGGAGTCGGAACCGGCTATCTCAGGGGCGAGTTCCGCTCCCTAGGTGTTGACTTCGACGAGCGCAACGAGTTGTTCGACGAGGCGCTCGACGTGCTTGCGCTGCACTGGGCCGGTGAGCCGTTCAGCTATCAAGGCCGCCACTTTCAGGCGCGCGACGTGATCGCGAGACCTCGACCACCGCAGGGCTCGATCCCGATCTGGATTGGTGGCAACTCACGGCTGACGCGACGTCGGGTGGCGGAGCGCGCTCAGGGCTGGATGCCGATGACCGGCCCGCCCGACCTGTTTGCGACCACCCGCACCCCCGCCCTGGCCGATGGTGCAGACCTCGGCCCGTTGATCGCGGCGCTGCGTACTGCGGCCGGCGAGCGCGGTGCGGCACTCGACGTCACGGTCGCTTACACCGACCGCACCATCGCCGGGACCGGCCACGGCGCCGGTGAGGTGGAGCGCCATCGTGAGGCGTTCGGTCAGCTCGCGGCGGCAGGGGTGACATGGATCGTCATTCCCGGTGCGACCCGGTCGCGGGCGACGTCGTTGGAGTTCTTGGATCGGTTTGGCCAGGTCTATATCGCCTGATCGGCAATCCGATGTCAACGTCGCTCGATCACGCCACGGATGAAGGCGGCTTGGCCGGCGTGTTGCAAGTCATCGGAGATCACGCTGATCAACCGGACTCCCAGTGTCACCGGCGGGTCCCACCGAGTGTCGACCACACGATCAAGGTCGGCAACCTCAAGACCCTTCACGTAGTCGACGGTCTGGTCGTGCACCGCGTCGTGATAGGCGATCAACAACTCCGGCGAGCTTGGCTTCACCGCACCGACATCGGCGCTGGTATGGCCGTAGCCGGTGGCCGGGGTGTCGAAGGGAAGGTCGAAGCGGTCGCGCCAGCTGCGCGCTGCCCAGATCTGCTCGACCCCCGCCGCCCCTGCAACATGGTCGTCCTGGATGCGAGTCAGATGCCAGACCAGCCAGGCGATCGAGTTTGCGTCGGGGTCGATCCGGTAGATGAGCTGCACTGGAGTCAGGCCGTCCACTGCCTCGGCAACGACGTCGCGGATCCGCTCGAACGCGTCGACGAGGACGTCGCCGAGGCTCACTTGCTCGGCTCGGGAAGCTTGCAGTGAACCTTGGGGTTCGCCCCGGCGTAGTTGAGCGGTCCAGCCGCAATCGTGACGGCAGTCGTGCCGTCCTTCGCACAGTTGCTTGCCGACCCGCTGTAGTAGTGACGCTGGCCCGCAGCCGCGGCACCGATCACCAACCAGATGATGAGCAGCAACCCGATGAGCCTGATCATCTGACCTCGCAGTCCTAGGGAATGGCGACTACGCCAGTTGGGTGACATGTGCCCCGATGCGTGATCGTTTAAGCGTGTGAGACTCAAACTCGCGCTGCCGCGGTGCTAAATTGAGTCGTCCACGTCTCCGACGTGCCCCCGCCCAGAAGCATGCGGCCCTGCTGCAGTGCATTTGGATGTGGTGGTTGTGGCGCAAGACGACAAGCTTTCCGCGGTGCTGAGCGAGTTCGCTCGCACCCTGGGCACCAACTTCCCCATCCAATACATCCTGGACCACCTGGTCGAACGCATCGTCGACGTATTGCCCGATCACCGCGGCAGGCGTCACCTTGATTTCAGACGGGATGGCTCCCCGGTATGTCGCGGCGTCGGATGAGTCCGTCCTGCGCTTTGAGCAGCTGCAGATCGAGATCGGTCAAGGCCCGTGTTTGGTGGCGTTCGAGTCCGGAGACACGGTCATCGTCCCCGACCTCAACACCGATGGCCGGTTCCCGTTGTTCGCGCCGGCAGCGGTGGCGGCCGGCCTGCGGCCGTCTTCACGTTTCCGCTGCGTCATGGTGACGGGCGTCTTGGCGCCCTTGACCTCTACCGCGATGCGCCCGGCGAGCTCGACGCCGACGACATGGCGGCTGCGCAAACGTTGGCCGATGTCGCCGCGGCGTATCTGCTTAACGCGCAGGCCCGCGATGAGGCCCGCGCGACGTCGGACTATTTCCGCCACACCGCGCTACACGACGTGTTGACCGGCTTGCCTAACCGGCTGTTGTTGAAGCAGCGCGTCGAGCATGCCGCCCAGCGGGCCCGGCGATCGCACACCAATGCTGCGGTCCTGTTCGTCGACCTCGACCGGTTCAAGCATGTGAACGACGCACACGGGCATCAGGTCGGCGACGATCTGTTGCTGGCCGTCTCCGGCCGGCTGTCCGGACTCGTCCGGCCGGGCGACACGTTGGCGCGGTTTTCTGGCGACGAGTTCGTGTTCTTGTGCGAGGACCTGTACGACGCGGCGGACGCTGAGTCGCTCGCGGCACGGATCGATGAATCCTTCACCAACCCGTTCGTGCTCAACGGAATCGAGCTCGCCGTGACGGCAAGCGTTGGCGTTGCCTTCGCTGGGCCGGGTCAGGACATCACCGAACAGCTGCTCGTCGACGCCGACATCGCGATGTATCAGGCCAAGCGAAAGGGAGGCGCAGGACACGAGGTATTCGACCTTCGCGAGTCGTTGCGTACGGCCGACCGAGTCAGCATGGAACGCGATCTGCGGAACGCGTTCAACGACAACGGTCTCGACGTCGCGTACCAACCCATCGTGCGCTGTGCCGACGGGCACATCACCGGGGTTGAGGCGCTGCTGCGGTGGACCCACCCCGATCGGGGCCGGGTGCCACCGCTGTCGATGGTCGCGGTCGCTGAGCAGAGCGGCCTCATCAGCGCGATCGGCACCTGGGTGCTCGAACGAAGTTGCAAGGATCGCGCCCGCTGGCTTGATGAGCACCCAGATGCTGAGCTGGACCTCGCCGTGAACGTGTCGGCCCGTCAGTTGATGGCCCCGGACTTCTGCACCGATGTTGCGACGGTGCTTGCCGAAACCCGCATGGATCCGGCTGCGCTGATCCTGGAGATGACCGAGAACATCTTCATCGAGGACAGCGAACGGGCCCTCGGGGTGCTGACCGATCTGAAGGGACAGGGCATCCGCCTCGCCCTCGACGACTTCGGCACCGGCTACTCATCGCTGAGCTATCTGCTGCGGTTGCCCATCGACATCGTCAAGATCGACAAGGGCTTCATCGCGGGAATCGGGCACGCCCCGGCGGGTGCTGCCATCGTCGCGGCGGTCACCAACCTTGCTCACGGGCTCGGGCTCGCTGTAACCGCGGAGGGTGTCGAGACCCAGAGCCAGCGGGACGCGATCATCGCGATGGAGTGCGAGTTTTCCCAAGGCTTCTTTTACGCGCGACCGATGTCGGCAGCCGCGATCAGCGAACAGCTCGGGGGCCCCGGCCCTGACCCGATGCATCTGCCAGTGCCGATTGGCTCAGCGAGCTCGCTACGCGCTCGGAGTTCGCGGTCGAGTCAGGGCCTGCGCAGCTCCGCCTGATCGGCGCAAATCGGGCGGCGGTGGCCTACAGTTGAGGGGCAAGAACACCACCGGCGAAAGGATGCTGGGATGACTCGCGAGCCGGATGAAGCGGTCGAAGTGCTTCGTGCGGTCTGGAGCGCCGACGGTCTGCCGTCGACTGACGTCGATGACGACTTTCCCGCCAAAAAGGTGTGCCGCAACATGAAGGACGTCAGCTTCGACGGCATGGCCGAGCCGGGTAGTGACCTGCGGCAGGCCTGGCGCGACCGGCTGGAGCGCGAAGGCAAGCTCAACACCTCGGGCGGCAGCATCCGTGACCTGGTCCTTGGCGTCGACGCTCCCCGCTCCTAGCTGCAGCTGACGTCGGCGAGGAGAGCGCTGGATGGATCGTCCGGAAACTGTCGCTGCGCTTACCGGCATCCTCAAGGACGGCGGCTATCTCGCTGACCGAGGTCTTTCCACCGCATTGTTCGTCGCGCTCTCCCTCGATCGACCGATCCTGCTCGAGGGCGAGGTCGGTGTCGGCAAGACCGAGGTGGCGAAGACGCTCGCGGCGGTTTTCGGCCGCAGGCTGATTCGACTGCAGTGCTATGAGGGCATCGAGACCAATCAGGCGTTGTACGAGTGGGACTACGCCCGGCAGATGCTCGCGATCCGCGCATTGTCCGAGCAGCACCTCGACGAGGAGGGTGCAGTCGACAAGCTGTTCGGCCCGAAGTTCCTCCTCGAGCGGCCGTTGCTGGAAGCAGTGCGTGCTGGCGACCAGGCAGTCCTGCTGATTGACGAGATCGACCGCGCTGACGATGAGTTCGAGGCGTTCCTACTCGAGGTGTTGTCGGATTTCCAGGTGAGCATTCCGGAGATCGGCACGATCACGTCAGACAGTGCGCCGCTGGTCATCCTCACCTCCAATCGCACCCGCGAGCTCCACGATGCGTTGAAGCGGCGCTGTCTCTACCACTGGATCGGATACCCCAGTGCCGAGCGCGAGGTGGAGATCGTGCTGGTGCGAGAGCCTGGGGTGTCCGCCGAGTTGACTCGCAAGGTCGTCGCGGCGGTGCACCGGCTGCGAGACCTCGACCTCGCGAAGCCGCCCGGAGTCGCGGAGACGATTGACTGGGTGCGCACGCTCGACGTGCTCGGTGAGACCGACCTCGACGCACGGGTTGCCGGGGACACCCTCGGTTCGGTGCTGAAGGAACGTGACGACCTCGAGCTGGTGGCTGGCCACCTCGAAGAGATCACCTCCGGTGCCTAGCTCCGCTACTTCCGAGGCTCCGTTCGTCACCGTGCTGGTCGACTTCGCGCACGAGCTGCGTCGTGCCGGGCTGCCGGTTGGCTCCGGCGACATCCTGACCTACTGCGCGGCGATGGCGCCGCTTGATCCAAGCGACATGGTCGATCTGTACTGGGCGGGCCGGACCACCTTGGTCACCCGCCGCGACAACATTGCGGTGTACGACCGGGTGTTTCGCGGGTTCTTCCTCGACGAGGGTGCTGATCTGCCGGAGCCGCTGAAGCTCACGCAAGCCGAGGCGAAGGAGCAGACCCAGTCAGTGCTGCAGGTCCCGGCGACTGAGCCGGGCAAGGACGGTCACGATGAGGAGGAGGCGCGGCTGGGACTGATGGCATCGGACGCCGCGGTGCTGAAGGGCAAGTCCTTCGCCGCCTGCACGCCAGAGGAGCTGGCGGCGCTTCGCCGGATCATGACCCGCATCCGCTTGCAGCCGCCGCGGCGCCGCACCCGTCGCTCGGTCCCGGCCCGATCCGGACGTACACCGGATCTGCGTCGAACGGTTCGCGAGACGATGCGGATGCATGGCGACCCGGCGCGGCTGCTGTGGCGTAGGCGCCGGCTGCGGCTCCGCCCGCTGATCTTGATCCTCGACGTGTCCGGGTCGATGGCGGACTATTCGCGCAACCTGTTGCAGTTTGCCTACTCCGCGAGGCGGGCGGACACCCGTGTCGAGGTGTTCTGCTTCGGCACGCGGCTGACGCGCATCACCAAGGCGCTCGAGCGCCGGCACGCCGACGATGCCCTCGAGCGCGCCGCCAAGACAGTCTTCGACTGGGAGGGCGGCACACGGATCGGCGAGTCACTCGGCACCTTCGTCCGGGAGTGGGGCCGGCGAGGACTGTGCCGCGGCGGCATCGTCGTGATCTGCTCCGACGGGCTGGATCGTGGCGATCCAGGGGTGCTCGCTACGGCGATGGAACGCCTGTCACGGCTGTGTTATCGCGTCGTGTGGATGAACCCCCACAAAGGCAATAACCTTGACTTCGCGCCGAGCACGCTCGGGATGATGGTTGCGGCACCGCACATCGACCTGGTGTTGTCCGGCCACGATCTTCGTAGCCTGGAAGAGCTCGCCGAGCTGTTGCCCGAGTTGCGATAGCGGACCGATAGAGGACAGGGAGCGCCCGGTGAGGTGGAGCGTTGCCATTGAGGCCGAGGGCGACCGGGTGCTGACACTGGAAGAAGTCGTCGAGCTCGCTGACGCAGTCGCTAAGAGCAGCGGGATCGCAAGTGGGATTGGCACCAACCGATATGGCGCCCAGATCGTGGTCGAAGCCGAAAGCGTCAAGGACGCGGGCGAGCTGGCGACCGCTGAGTTCCTGGCAGCTGCCGCGCGCGCGGGGCTGCCGACGTGGCCGATCGTGCGGCTCGACGCGATGAGTGAGGCCGACGACCTCGAAGACCTCGTTGACGCGGTCGACATCGACGAGGTCGGATGATCCGGCTCGGTTCGCTCGCCGGCTATCCGTTCGAAGGTCCGCGGGTGCTCGCTGGGTGGACACCGCCTTCGACGCCGGCGGTGTACGCGATCGTCTATAAACCAGATCCCGACACCAAGCCGGAGCAGTACGCCGTCATATATGTCGGACACTCCGAGGATCTCAGCACCGAGCGGCTGCCGTTCAACCATCCGCGGGCGAAGTGTTGGGTGCGCCGGGCGGGCAGCCGTTGGAAGGTCTACATCTGCACCTACGTTGTGCCGGGTGGCACGCCCTCCCATCGGGAACGAATGGCGCAGGAGTTGAGCGCGATCTACCAGCCCGCCTGCAACGAGCAGCAGTACGACAAGGCGTGGAGGGACGAATGGATCGGCGGCTACGACAACGCCCCCACCACCGGCCCACTCACGACCGGCCGCGAGCCCGAGTAGCGGCGCCCCACCGCCGCCGCGGTGGCTAAACCACGGTTTTGTCCGGAGAGTAGCCGACGCCGTCGTGCAGCCGAGACCGCCGGCGACCCATCGCTGGCTTTGCGGCTGGGCGCTCGGCGGGCTCGGCAGGCTGGTAGGTCGCTCCCGCGACGATGCCTTCGGCCATGCCGTAGAGAAGTGGCAGTGCACCCGCGACGACGCCCCCGGTGCGGTTGATGTGCTCGACTCCAGCCGCGATCGGCTCGGCATTTGCCGCGACCTCTCGCACCAGGTCCGCGCACTCCTCGAGGTTGGTGGCGATCCGCGTCAACTGGCCACCCACCACGAACAAGTAGAACGCCAGCCCTGCGATGAGCAGGACGATGTCAATCACCGAAAGCACGATCATTGCGTCAGGTCCTCACCTTTGCGAGTACGCGGCCCAAGAACAAATGGTGCTCGAGGCCTTCAGCGAGAACCGCGTCGACACCCAGCGCGGTAGTGCCGATCAGGGCAGTGTCGGCGGTGTTGGCGACGGCCTCTTTCAGGGTGTCGCGCACCATGACCACACGCTGGTCGATGGTGCGCACCAACATCACGAGGACGGTCAGCAGCGCAGCGACCGCAAGCACGATGACGAACCCGCCGATGATCGCGCCCCACCACAGGTGCCGCTGGGTCGAGGTCAGCGCGATCGCCTGATAGGTCACGTGGTGAGACATTGCCTAGCCTCCTAGCCTGATGCGGCCGCGCTTGAGTCCGTCGATGATGATCGTGGCGTGCTCGATGGTGGTGTTCAGGTCGGCTAACGCCGCAGTGTTGTGCACTGACTGAGTGAGCGAGTCGTTGATCATTTTCGCCTCGTTGCCGATCGAGCGTGCGAGCAACAGGATCGGCACGACGAGCGCGACGACGACTAGCACGACGACAATGGCGATGACGTAACCGACGACCCAGCCACCGGTCGACTTGCTGGGTGCGGCGAGAACGGCAGCAGCCAGCGGATGCGCTGTGGCGGTAGCAAGGCCCATGTCAGCCCGCCCTTCCGGTCGTGGGGGTCTCGGTGATGCAGTTGGCGACAACGAATTCGACCAGTGACTTGGTCGGAGAGGGGATCCGATGCGCAACGACCACGTGGCGAGCGACCTTGCCCATCAGTTCGTCCATCGTGGGCGCCGCGAAGTGGGTCTTGCAGACGGGGCTGCCACAGTTGAACTCGACCATGCCTGTCTCCTCTTCCCGGCTCTCAGACCGATTCGCAGAAGTCGCGGACAGGCTTGAGATTGGCGTTCACCGACGGCAACACCTCGGGCACGGTTCGCGTCTGGTGCGCGACAACCATCACACCAACGACGACCGTGCCGAGGGTGTATCGGATGACTTTGAGATGGAAGATCACGCGGATCAGACCGAGGGCAGCAGCGGCGATGATCAGAAAGGTGATGACCAGGGTGACCCAGGCAGCAGCGGGCATGTCAGTCTCCTCCAACTCAGCCGAGTAGCTTGGCGACGGAGCCCGCATAGCGGACGGCGCCGACAGCGACTTCGTCGATAACGCGGTCAGTGACGGCGAGTGCTTCCGGGACATCGTCGAGATAGCCGGTCAGCGCGACCCCGCCGGCGAGGATGTCATCGGTCGCGCCCCGGATGCGCTCGAGCGCGGCGAGCACCCGGTTGAGCAATGCGACGAGGATGGGAACCACTGCCACCAGCAGGATCGCGTTGCCGATCCACCACAGGACCATGCGTTCGTCCTCTCAGTTCGGGTTGGGCTGGTAGGGCGCAAAAAATCGTCGCAAGACTCGGCTGAGCGCCATCATCATTGCGCGCAAGCCGATGGCAAGACCGCTCGCCGGTGCGGCCGAGGTGAGTGCGCCGGCTTCGCCCCGCTCGGCCGCATCGATACGAGTCTGCAAATTCGTCGCGAACTGCCGCATCAGCACGGCGGTGACGTCGGAGATCATGCCGCGGCCATATTGCGCTGCGGCACCTGAGAGCTGCACGTCTTGAGTGACATCGACCTTCGTGCCAGCACCGGCGGGCAGCAGGGTAGCTGTCACCAGCATGCTGGCCTGGCCGCGTCCTTTTTCGTCGGCGCCGGCGGCATCGACGACGATGCGCTTCGCGGCGTCGTCGCGCTCGGTGATGTTGGCGGTGCCGGCAAATGCCAGCTTCACCGGTCCCATGCGAATGGCCACCTTGCCGAGGTACTTGTCGTCGCCGAGATCATCAGTCAGCTCCGCACCCGGCAGGCAGGCAGCGACGCCGGCGATGTCCTGGAAGAACGCCCAGACCTTGTCGATTGGCTGGGCAACTTCGAAGTCGCTCTTGATCAGCATTGCGGCTCCTCAGTCGTCCGACTTGACCGGCGGATGTCCGGAGACGTCGTGTTTCATCGTGAGTGCTTCATAGACACGGTCCGGAAGCAGGGGCATGTCGATGTTGCGAACACCGGTTCCTTTCAGTGCATCGATCACGGCGTTGACAAATGCGGCCGGGCCCCCGACGGTCGCGCACTCGCCGACGCCCTTCGCGCCGATCGGGTGGTGTGGGCACGGCGTGACAACCTCATGCAGCTCGAACCCCGGGGTCTCCCATGCCGTCGGCAACAAGTAGTCCATGTAATTGGATCCGACGCAGTTGCCCTCAGCGTCGAAGGTGATGAATTGCATGTTGGCCATGGCGTACGCCTCGGTCAGCCCACCCATGATCTGGCCCTCGACGATCATCGGGTTGATCCGCACACCGCAGTCGTCGACCGCGATCATGTTCAACACGTCCCACACCCCGGTCTCCGGGTCGACCTCGACGGTGGCGATGTAACAACCAAACGGCCACGTCAGGTTGGGCGGATCGTAGTAAGCAACGTTCTCGAGGCCGGGCTCCATGCCGTCCGGCATGTTGCTGTAGGCCGCCATCGCGCACTCCTGGATCGTGACGCCGCGATCAGGTGCGCTGCGAATGTAGAACCGACCGAGCTCCCACTCGACGTCTTCCTCTGACACCTCGAGCAGGTGGGCCGCGAGTTTGCGTGCCTTGGCGCGTACCTTTCGCGAGACCATCGCGACCGCGGCACCGGCGACTGGCGTGCTTCGCGACGCGTACGTTCCCATGCCGAATGGCGCGGTGTCGGTGTCGCCTTCTTCCACCACGATGTCCTCGGCCGGAAGGCCGAGCTCGTGGCTGACGATCTGCGCCCAGGTCGTCTCGTGACCCTGGCCCTGTGTCTTTGCGCCGGTCCGCAGGATTGCTTTGCCGGTCATGTGAACCCGCAGCTCGGCGGAGTCGAACATCTTTATGCCCAGGATGTCGTACTCCCGGCTGTTGCCGGCGCCGAGTGGCTCGGTCATCGTCGAGATGCCGATGCCGAGCAGCCGCCCCCGCGACTTGGCCTCCTCCTTCTGCTTGAGGAAGTCCTGGTAACCCACGGCTTCAAGGCCGACGTCGAGACACTTGCCGTACTGACCGGAATCGGTCAGGAAGCCGAACGGTGTGCGGTGGGGGAAGTCGTCGTCGCGAACGAAGTTCATTCGCCGGAACTCCGCCTGGTCCATGCCGAGG
Organism: uncultured Actinomycetota bacterium; assembly: GCA_963814845.1. Lineage (GTDB taxonomy): Bacteria > Actinomycetota > Actinomycetes > JAFAQI01 > JAFAQI01 > DATAUK01. Next base: position 113,038 of record CAWFEP010000007.1, on the reverse strand, counting down.
TCGTCGGCTGCGGCTTGTACCATCCGTTCCTGGAAAAACATCGCCTCGGTGACCCGGAATGAGCATCGGTACGCCACTCCACCCGGCGCCTTGTTGGTGTAGGTGCCCTGCGCGGTGAGGTGTGCGTACGGGATGTCGTAGCAGGAGAACGCCGAGTGCATCAGGCCGATCTTGAACTTGCTCGGCTGGGCATCGGAAAAGAAGGCGCCGTGGTCGGAGTCGGTGTGCATGCGGATCGCAAGGATCTTGCCGTCCCGGCGCAGCGCCATCTCACCCTTGAGATAGACGTCGCGGCCGAACCCGGTGGAGATGAGATTGCCGGACTTGTCCTCGATCCACTTCACCGGCGCCTCGAGCAGGATCGAGGCGAGGATCGACATGACGTAACCGGGGTAGACCGGCACTTTGTTGCCGAAGCCGCCGCCGAGGTCGGGGGAGACGATGCGAATCATGTGCTCGGGGAGCTCGGCGACCAGCGCGACGGCGGCACGAATGATGTGTGGCGCTTGTGTCGTCATATAGACGGTCAGCTTTGACGTGGCGCGATTGAAGTCGGCGATCGAGCCGCAGCACTCCATGGGGGAGGGATGTGACCTTGGGTAGTGCAGCTCGAGCTTCGAGACCAGGTCGGCGCGAGCGAAGGCAGCGTCGGTGCCGGCCCGATCACCCACCTCCCAGTCGAAGACGACGTTGCTGTCCTGACCCTCCTTGTCATCCCGAATAATCGGCGCGCCCTCGGCCTTGGCCTGCATCGGGTTGACGATCACGGGCAGCGGTTCGTAGTCGACGACGATGAGCTCGCAAGCATCCTTGGCGATATAGGGATCATCGGCGATCACGCAGGCGACTTCCTGGCCCTGGAAACGCACCTTGTCGGTAGCGAGCACCGCCTGGGTGTCATAGGACAGCGTTGGCATCCAGGCCAGGTTGCGCGTTGCCATCATCTCCCCCGTGAGCACGAGGCGGACGCCAGGATCTCCCAGGCCTTGGAGGTGTCGATCGACTTGATCCGGGCATGTGCCAGCGGGCTGCGCAGGATCTCCATGTGAAGCATTCCCGGCAGCACAATGTCGTCGACGTAGTTGCCTCTGCCTCGGATGAAGCGGTTGTCCTCGACGCGCTTGCGGCTCGCGCCCATGCCGCCGATCTTGATCTCGTCAAGCGCCTGCGTCACGATGCGTTGCTCCTTCTGTGATCAGCTAGCGGACGAGGATCGGATCTTTTCGGCCGCCCACAGCACCGACTTCACGATGTTCTGATAGCCGGTGCAGCGACACAAGTTGCCCGACAGCGCCCAGCGCACTTCATCCTCAGTCGGGTCGGGATTCTCATCCAGCAGCGCCTTTGCCGCCAGCATCATCCCGGGAGTGCAAAAGCCGCACTGCAGCCCGTGCTCCTCCTTGAATCCTTCCTGCAGCGGGTGCAGCTCGCTGGCCGTGGCGAGACCTTCGACAGTGGTGACTTCGCAGCCATCGGCCTGAACCGCAAGCATCGTGCAGCTCTTCACCGCCTTGCCGTCGACGAGCACCGTGCATACACCGCAGTTGGTGGTGTCGCAGCCGGTGTGAGTGCCCGTTAACTTGAAGCCCTGACGCAGCAGGTGTGCCAGCAGCAGCCGGGGCTCGATGTCAGCTGTTCGAGGCTCGCCGTTGATCGTGATCGTGACGCGCCGCACCGGCACGCCGGCTGCCGGGTCGGGGCTGACCTCTTCGTACAGGCTCGTCATGTCAGGCCGCCCTCTCCGCGGTCTCGGTCACGCGGTTAAGGATGCGAACCACGAATGTGTGGACGATGTGCCGCTTGAACTCCGCGCTGCCGCGATGGTCAGACCTCGGTCGGGCGGCTGCGGCGGCGAGGTCCGCGGCAGCTCCGATGCTTGCGGTCGTGAGAGGAGCACCAACCAGCGAGGCGCCCGCGTCACTAGCGAAGATCGTTGAGCCGCCGACGCCGGTGAGGCCGATGCCGGCACGCGTGACGAGCTCACCTGAGGTCTCGATCGCGACCGCCACGCCAACCGTCGCGAAGTCGCCCACCCGGCGCTCCAACTTGAGGTATCCGCCCGCCGCCTTTCCCTTCGATCCGGGAATCACCGCTTCAACTGCGATCTCGTCGATCGCGAGGGTGTTCTGGAACGGACCGCTGACGAAGTCGACGACGGGGATCGAACGGCGACCGTTCGGACCCTGCGCCACGACGTGCCCGCCGAGCGCGGTGACCACCGACGCCCAGTCACCTTGGGGGTCGGCGTGACAGAGCGACCCGACAAGGGTGCCTCGATTTCGTACGATCGGGTCGGCAATGAGCGGAGCAGCAGCGGTCATCGTTGGCTGCTGCTCGGCGAGCAACGTTGAGCGCTCGAGGTCGGCGTGACGGCACAATGCGCCGATGTGAAGGCTGCCGTCAGCATCAGCCCGGTGGTAGTCCAAGCCGGGGATCCGGTTGATGTCGACGAGCAGCTCGGGCGAGGCGAAGCGCAGCTTCAGCAGTGGCACCAGGCTCTGCCCGCCGGCGAGTACCTTCGCCTCCCCGCCACCGCTGTGCAACAGGCCGATCGCCTCGTCTAGTGAACGTGGCGCCTCGTAGCGGAACCGCGACGGATACATACCTGCCTCCTGGTTGTGGTCGCCGCAGCTCAGGTCGGGTCGGGCGAGTCGACGCCAGGATTGTTGCGACTGCCGGCGTGTGGGTCGGCAATCGCGACCGGCAACGAGTCTTCTTCTGGATCAGGACGCGGTTCCTGGTGCGGTGGCCACGGCCCCTGCACCGGTTGTCCGGCGATCTTGAGGTAGTCCATCAGCTCGGGCCACGCCCACACCGTGGGGCTTTTGCCGGTCTTGGGTGAGTTCTCTACGAGCTCGAACAACCGGGGGTTGCCTTTGCTGTGGCCATCCGATTCGATCCGCATGAGCCAGAGCCTCCCGTTAGGCGGAGCCAGGTCGCGCCATCGCCGGTGGCACGTGCCATATCTTGCCGCGCCGCCGACAACGTCGCAAGACATGATCAAATTGCTGTCAGGTTGCTGTGCATGCTTACCAGGCTGAACGCCGACTCAACGTACTCCCCACGAACACCTGTACGCAGCCCCTGGCGGAGACGTTCAGCGCCGAGGTCTACTTAGTCGATGGTTCTGCCTTGCCCACTGACCGTGATCGGTGTCGTCCGCAGCGCGAGATCTCGCACCGAGGACACTCCGGTGCAAGCCGCGCTCAACCGCACCGAGCTCGCCACGATAGAAATCCACGAGCCGTTTGCCGAAGGTCTGCAGGGGTTGGCCGAGTTTGACTACGCCTGGCTGCTGACCTGGCTGCACGAACCGCACCGCAGCGGCGACGGCCCGGCGCAAGGCGTCCCGCCGCTGACCCAGGTGCCCTTCCTGCTCCGTTCCGAGCGGCGCGAGGTCGGCGTGTTCGCGATGCGCGGACCGCGTCGGATGAACCCGATCGGCCTCAGCCTTGTCCACCTTCGGGGCATCACCGGCCGCAATGTCCGGTTTGCCGGGGTCGACGTGATCGACGGAACGCCGGTCGTCGACCTCAAGCCGTATGTGACTCGCTTCGACCGCCCGGACGGTGAGCCGAGGTGCGGCTGGTTTGACACGGTGCCCCTCGCCGACGGGGTCACGCCAGCCGAGCTCGGCCGACCGTAAAACTCCACCCGCGGAAGGTGTCAGGATTCGGGTGAATCGAGCCGACATGACTACATGGGCTCGCCAGCGGACGTCCGCCAGCCAATGCTGTCTGCTGACGTTGCGCGTCCGATGTCCACGGCTGAGCACGCCGTCTTTGTCGAGCTGCTGACGCGAGTCGGTTGTCACGTCTACACCGGCGAGGTGCTCGCGGACGGCAGCTATCAGGAGCTCTACACCGGCCCTGGCATCGAGTTGTTCCTCGGCGGCGAGCCGGGCACGGACCTCACGAGCGCCTGGAACGACGCCGTCCATCCTGACGACCGAGAGGCCTATCGGGCCGCTGCGACCGTTGACACCGACGGCGTGATCCAGCTCGAGTACCGCATGATCGGGCTCGACGGCGCGACCCGATGGGTGCTTGACCAGATGTGGCTGCGTGACTCGCCGCCGGATGGTCGCCGGATCATCGACGGCGTCGTGACCGACATCACCAGCCGCAAAGAGGCCGAGCTCGGGCTGACCCGCCTCGCGCACAGCGACTCGTTGACGGGCCTGGCCAATCGGCTCCACCTCGCCAATCGCATCGACGACGCGGTCAAGCGGCTCGAGCCCGGCTCGTCGGGTATCGCGTTGTTGCTGCTCGACCTTGATGGCTTTAAGGCAGTCAACGACAGCTTTGGCCACGCGCTTGGCGATGAGCTGCTCACGATGGTGGCGCGCCGGCTGCGCGGGTCATTGCGGCCGACCGACGTCGGAGCGCGCCTCGGCGGTGACGAGTTCGCGGTCCTGCTCGAAGACGTCGATCACGAACAGGCGTTGGTCGCTGCGCATCGGGTGCTTGCCGGTATCAGCACGCCGTTCGTCCTCTCACGCAGCACGGTGGCGATCAGCGCCAGCATCGGCCTTGTTCATGCGACCGATGCCCGCGGCAGCCAGGACCTGATGCGTGACGCCGACGTCGCGATGTATCGGGCGAAGGCCGATGGCAAGAGCCGAGTGGTGAGTTTCGAGCGAGCCATGCAGGCGCGGGTGCTGCGCCGGCTGCGACTGGAGACAGAGCTGCGCCGCAGCGTGACGGATAACGACTTCGTCTTGCATTACCAGCCGTTGATCGACCTCGACACGTTGCGGGTCGTCGGCGTCGAGGCGTTGATCCGCTGGGAGCATCCGACGCGCGGCCTGCTGGCGCCGGCTGAGTTCATCGACGTCGCCGAGGACACTGGTTTGATCGTTCCGATCGGGCGCTGGGTGCTCGAGCAGGCGACCCGAGACGCTGCGAAATGGCAGCCGCCGAGCGGTGCGCCGCTCTCGATCGCGGTCAACCTGTCGCCACGTCAACTGCACGACCCGAATCTCGTGCAGAGCGTTGCTGATGCGTTGCGTACGACCGGCTTGAGCCCAGACACGCTAATCATCGAGATCACCGAGAACCTGTTGCTCAAGGATGCTGAGCTCGCGAGATCGCGACTTGCCGCGCTGCGCGCGCTCGGTGTCAAGGTCGCCGTCGACGACTTCGGCACCGGGTATTCCTCGCTGGCCTACCTCGATCGCTACCCGGTCGACATTCTCAAGATCGACCGAAGCTTCGTCGACCCGCTTGGTGGCAGTGCAAAGTCCGCTGCCCTCGTCCGCTCGATCATTGATATGGCAACGGCACTGGAAATCGATGCCATCGCTGAGGGCGTTGAGGACGAGCATCAGCTGGCAACGTTGCAGTCGCTCGGCTGTCATCTGGCGCAGGGGTTCTTCTTCGCCAGGCCACGGCCGGCGGCGGAGATTCTCGGTCTGCTGAGTGAGGAAGGGCCGGCTGCAGAGGTTGCTGCTCATCAGCGGCTGACGGGGATGTCGAACACCGCCTAGGACCGGCAGCGGCCGACAAGGGCAGTCCTTAGGCCAGGCGGTGCCGAATCCACCAGAAGCACACGGCGGCCAGGATGACCGCGGCCGCGAGGTAGACGACGGTCTCGGCGAGTTGCAGATCCCAGTAGTGATCGGCCGGGATGTAGGCGACCGCATCGTGGAAGTGGGCCGAGAGCTTTCCGATGCAACTGCTAAATGCCGTCGTGCTGGTTGGAGCACCGGCGGCTCGAGACGTCGATGCTGTCGCGATCTTCGGGCATTCGGTCTGCAAGAAGCTCTGCATCGCTGCGGCGCTCGGTGGTTTGCCATTGGCGTCGACGAGCCGGCTCGAGACAGTCAAGGTGTTCGGAAGGTTTGCTCCGCTGGCAAAGAACGTCGTGCCACCGGACGGATTCGAGGTGAAGCCAAAGCTGTTCGCATTCCGCAGCGGCAGGCTGGCGTGGGAGGCGGCGATCAGGTGCGGTCGCACCCAGGCGATCACGGCCTGGCGAATAGCGACGAACGCGACGAGCGTCACCGCCATCGCGGGCAGCGTGCGGCGGATGAGGAAACCAAGGGTGACTCCGAGTACGAAGGCGAACGCGGCATATCCGATCGGGACGAGGCCACGCTCGCTGAAGATCTCGGCGGAGAACCGATTGGTGCTGAGGTGATCGATGGGTACTGCCCACCAGGTCACCATGAGGCTGAGCAACCCCGCGGTGAGGATCGCGGCGGCTCCGACAAGTCCGAGCTTGGTCGCCAGCCAGCGAGTCCGGGTGATGCTCTGCGTCCATGCCAGCCGAAAGCCACCGGTCTCGAGCTCTCGCGCTATCAGCGGTGGACCCCAGAAGATGCCGATGATGCCAGGGACCGCAACGACAATCGTGCCGAGCCATTGATAAAGGTGGTGGTAGTGGTGCAGGAACGTGTTGGCGAGCGTGTCGCAGTCGAGATTGCGGGCGTGGCAGGTGCGCACTTGCGATTTGTACGTGCCGTAGAGGTCGTGAAGATGGACGCCGGTGAAGCCCAACACAATCGCGATAACCGCGAGGGCGGCGACCGTGACCAGTGCGGGGACACGGAACTGTCGCCAGGTGAGCCAGATCATGGTCGACCTCCCAGTGGGCTGGCTTTGAAGCCAGACTCGGGACGGCTGGCCTGACCCATGTAGGCGAGGACGAGGTCCTCCATGTTGACCTCCTCGACGGTCCAGGCGGGGTCGAGGACTGGCGCATCAGTGCGGATGAGAATCGTTGACTGCCGGTCGGTGTGGCTTGCCTCGACGACATGTTGATTGGCCGGGAGGGTGGCGAGATCGCGGCGAGGTCCGGTCAACCGCTGGTGACTTCCGAGCAGCTCGTCGACGTCGCCATCGAGCCGCACCCGGGAGCCGACCAGCACGATGAGGTAGTCGCAGACGCGTTCCAGGTCGGCGACGAGGTGAGAAGAAAGAACGACGCTCACGCCGTGCTCGGCCACGAATCCCATTAGGCTTTGGAGAAACTCGCGGCGAGCTAGCGGGTCGAGGCTGGCGACGGGTTCATCGAGGACGAGCAGCTCGGGTCGCTTCGCGACTGCCAAGGTCAGTGCCAGCTGAGCGCGTTGTCCGCCAGAGAGTTTGCCTGCTCGCTGCGTTGGGTCGAGTCCGAGCGTCTCGATGCGATCAGCCGCGAGACCTTGGTCCCACGTCGGGTTGAGCCGCGCACCCAGTTGCAGATGATCCCGGACACTGAGCCCGCTGTAGGTCGGGGTGTCCTGGGCGACGAAGCCAATTCGTCCGAGCTGGTCAGGCCCGGATGCAGGCTTGCCGCCAAGCACGTCGATGGTGCCTGTGGTCGGTGTTAGCAAGCCGACCGCGAGGTGGAGCAAGGTGGTCTTGCCGGCGCCGTTCGGGCCGACGAGCCCAGCAACCCGGCCCGGCGGCACCGACAGTGTGCAGTCATCGAGCGCCCAGCGTCTGCCGTACCGCTTGCCGAGCTGATTGGCCGCGATCGCGGCGGTCACGCTACGCCTTGGGCGGATGCGGCCCGAAACGTGTCCCGGAAGAGGGCCTCGATGCTCTCTTCGTCGAGGCCGGCGAGTCGCGCCTTGCTCAGCCACCGCTCAAGATCGCGGCGCAACGGCGCGTGCGCTGCGAGTGACGCGTCGCTCAATGTCTTGGTCACAAACGTTCCGACCCCGGGCCGGGCACTCACCAAGCCGTCGTGCTCGAGCTCTCGGTAGGCCTTGAGCACCGTGTTCGGGTTGATCGCCAGCCGCGCCACGACGTCCTTGACCGTGGGGAGCTGATCGCCCTCCTTTAACAACCCGAGTCGCAATGCGCGGCGCACCTGCTGAACCACTTGTAGGTACGGCGAGACTCCCGAGCGGCTGTCGAGGTGGAACTCGATCACAATGCCTCACTTCATCTAGTGTCCTAGATGAATATGTTGCTATCTGAACGAGATGTCAAGCCGGGAATGTCAAGGCGGAGCGCGCATTCACCTATCCCGTCGCGGTGCGACTCGGGTCAGTGGGATACGTGACGGCGCCCGACCCGTCCTGACCCGCGTCGGCAACGTCGCTGCGGTTACGGCCTGAGCGCTTCGCCGTATAAAGCGCGGCGTCGGCAAGGCGCTCCAGCCGCTCGGCGTTCGTGGCGTGGTCGGGGTAGACCGCGATGCCGAGGCTGGCCGTCAACGCCGGATCCGCGCCGGGGATGTCAATCGCGGCGATCGCGAGCCGGATCTTCTCCGCGGTCTCAATCGCGCCGACGACGTCAGTGTCGGGCAGCAGAACGGTGAACTCCTCGCCGCCATTGCGTCCGGCGAAGTCGCTCACCCGCAGGACCGCGGTGATCGCGGCGCCGACGTCGGCGAGCGCCTGATCGCCGGCAGGGTGACCGAGCCGGTCGTTGATTCCCTTGAAGTGGTCGAGGTCGATCATGATCATGCTCAGCGGCGTCAACGTCCGCGATGCATGCGCCAACATGCGCTTCAAGGTGTCGTTCACCGCGCGTTTGTTCGCCAACCCGGTGAGGGAGTCAGTCGCGGCGCGCAACTCGGCGATCGCGAGGTTGCGGAGGTTTGCCAGAACGGGAGCAGCCTGCGCGACGGACTCGCGAATTCGCCGCTCCTCACCCTCACTGCGCTCAATGGCGCCGGTGACCAGCACGGCCCCGATCACTTCGCCGCTGACCGTGAACGGGGTGCAGGACGACATCCCAGGACACTCGCCACACACCGCGCAGCCGAGCAGCGGTGGGTTGCGGTCGTCTTGGGAGTGCGGTCGGGCAGATCGGATCGCGAGGCACGAGCGAGGCTCGGCTGCCTGCAATGTGCGCACCAGACAGGAGCCCGGCGACAGTGGTGTCATTGCCTCCAGCCGATCCGCGCTGTTGTTGCGGTTGAGCACGGTCGCGTCGGTGCCTGACACAGCTCGCTCGAGGTGCCGCTTGAGCAGCTCGTGGGTCTCCTGCTCGGTCTCGGTGACCTGCAAGGTTTCGGCGAACTCGATCTGGTCGCTCTCGGGTTCGATTGCGCGACGGATCCGTCGCATGCCGGCAAGCCCGAGTGCCAACGCCGCCAAGACTCCGAGCACGAGCGCGGCCGCAACGGTCCAGGTTGTTCTCGTCGCGGTTTGCGAAGCGCGGCGCTCACCACTCTGTGCGTCCGCGGCCTCACGGGCAAGCAGGGTGTCGATGTGTGCGCTGAGCGGAACGAAGGCTATGTCGAGTTGGCGGGCGCGGGCACGAGATGGCGTCGCTGGTGGCAGAGGTGTCAGCAACGCGCGCACCGTCGCCCATTGCTTGACGAACGTGTGGATGCCGGCCTGCTCTGTGGTCGAGTCGTCGCTGTGCAGCCGGACGAGGTCGGTGAGCTCTTGCTCGACCTCGGGCAACGTGACGTCGAACAGCGTGCGCTCAACGAGCGCGACCTGCACCGGGTCAGAGCTGAGGAACAGCTCGTCGCCTAGGCGATGGGCGGCGTCGATCGATCGGCTGGTTTTGGCTGTCGCCACCGTCGTGGCGAGCTCGTCGTCGACAATTCCGCGGCTGACGTGTGAGCTGGAGCGGACCCCGGAGATGCCGACAACGCCAACCGTGATGATCATCGCTGCAAAGCATGCGCACAGGCCAAGCAGGCCGAGCACGGCACGATTGGACAGCCGGTGCATCAGCCTCGACGTCGTCCCGTCTGGCCCATGATCGTTTGATCGGCATTCTCGGCCCCGCCCTTCACTGAAAAGCGGCGGGGTCTTCGCGGTGAGCTCTCCCGCCGATCGTCGCTTTTACCCGCGGCAGCGTCAGGCAGGCCGCAAGCGTGGCGAGCAGGCCTGCTGGCCATCGAGCGGGTACGGATTGCCGCCTGAGACGAGCCTCACCCGGCGCCACTGCGACGGGGGCACTCCGAGCGCTCGAGCCACGCTCAGCCAGGTCTCACCGGCATGGGTTTCGACGCAGCGCGCCCGATCCACGATTCGTCTCGCTGGTGGCCCGACGGTGAGGGCGGCAGCGACCCGCCGAGCAACGCGCTCCACGATCCGGATGCCGCGGAACTGGTTCGGGTCGCGGTCGGTCATCACTGTGATCGCATAGCCCTGCGTGCTGCCAGGAGCTCTCGCGAAGCCCGTCGATCCGACCCGCCAGCCGTTTCCAGGCATCGGATAGAAGCCGTTCTTCTGCGCCACCGTCCAACCTCGCGGCAGGCCAGCGGTGATACCCCAGCGTTGCGTTGGAGTGACATGTGACATGTAGCGCCAGGCTGTCGCCCTCGCGGCATGGTGGAGCGGTCCGCGGCCATACAACATGCGCAGGGCGATGCGGGTCCGGTCGATCGCGGTCGTGATGGTCGCGCCGTACTCCAATGTGTTGGTGGTGTGAGTGGCGTCCATCTGGCGGTCAAACTCGTTCATGCCGGCCACGCCGCCGACGAGCTCGTAGAGGTCGGACACGTACGGGTCATTGAGTGAATAGTGGATCATCGGGCCGACTCGCGCCTTCTCGTAGCGGTCGAGGCCGCGGCCTTGCTCCTGGGCTCGCAACAAGACCGCGCCAAGGACCTGCGCCTTGATCACGGATGCGGTTGTGATGCGCATGTCGCGGTGAAGGTAGTAGTGGCAGCCCGTCAAGGTGTCGTTGATCGCCGCCGTCACCCGCTGTTCCGGATAGCTCCGGTGGAGCTTCGCGACGAACGATCTCGTGAACAGCAGCGGGCAGTGGTGAGCTAGCCGGGCAGCCGCCGTGTGCCCAGGTCGGTTGGCGGCCACCGACGTCGTCGCTGCAGCAGCGGTGGCCGTCACGCAGGCTGTCACCACGAGGACTGTGGCGCCGAGTCGAAAGCTGCGATACGTCTGGCGAATCACCGAGCCAGGGTAGAGCGCGCTGGAGTCCGGCGTTCGAAAACCAACGTCACGTTGGGCTGCGAGGGTGGTGAGCTCGCGTGGCACGTCTGGACAAGGAGTGGGTGGGAGTAGCACGCGCCGCCGGCGGTCCACGCGTCACCAATCGCATAGTGAGAAAACAGAACGGTGACCACGATCAGTGCACCCGCTGCCGACAACGTTGCATACACCAGGCGCGTCAGCGCCGACCAGCCAGCCATCCGTACCCCTCAGCGAGTCCCTTTCACTGCCATGAGCAGCGCAGGGAGCGCGGTGATACGTGGCTGAGCTCACCCGCCAGTGGGCGTGGGGGCCGCTAGACCGGCGCGGCGGCCTCGCGGATCAGCGCGGGCGGCGCGCTTTTCTGCTCGACTTGAACGTCTCTCGTTGCCCAGGAGTGGTCGCGCACCGTCAATGCCGCATGGTAAAGGGCTGGCCGCATCAAGAGGATCTGCAAAGCGATGAGGCAAGGCGTGCCTAAAAGCCATGTGAGCCAACGCTCCCAGGCGGGCACCCAGGGCCGACCTACGGCGTATGTCAGCGTTTGCGCGTACAGCAGCAGACACCAATAGAACCATGCCGTCCAGTTCACCTCGTGGTTGGTGAGAGGTGCAACGACGAACGCCGTGACGAAGATGAACGGCATCACCCCGATGAGCACCGTGTTCCACATCCGCAGAAACAGTGCTGCCCCGGACAGGTGGCCCAGCTCCCATGGCAAATACTTCACATAGCCCTTCGACCAACGAACCCGTTGTCGGTATAGCCCGTTGATCGTGTGGGGCATCTCCATCTCAACGATGGCGGTGTCGCACACGACGACACGACCGCGAAGCAAGCTGTAGTGCGTCAATCGACGATCATCGCCGTAGGTACCGCTGGTGAGGTAGTCATCGCGGTTAGCTGTGACAATGTCTGCGCGATAGAGCGACAATGGCCCCGACGTTGGTGCGACGGCTCCTAAGCAGGATCGCGCACGCCGCGCGACGAAGTTCCCGCTGACGAATTCAAGATCCGTCAGTCGGGTAATGAGATTTCGGGTCCTGTTCCGTACCAGGCATGTACCCGTGACCGCCTGCACTCCCGGTGCAGACATTGAACGCAGAAGTTCCTCCAGCGCGTGGCTGTCAACGATGGAGTCAGAGTCGACCGTGAGCACGAAATCTGCGTCCTTCTCACAGTCGAGCCCGTGGATCTGCGCTGCGCGCTTTCCTTGGTTAGTGGTGCGGTGCCAGACGACCCTTGGATGGTCGAAGCAGAGGACCCGAGTCACCGACCCGTCATCGATTACGTGTATGACGTCAGGTACGACGGTGCCGTTGAGAAGTGACCATACGCAGGCCTGCAGGGTGAACGGATTCTCGTTGTACGACGGAACGAGTGCGACCACCCTGCCCTGAGCCACGGGAAGAGTTCGAAACGATCGGCCGTTGGCGGAGAGGATCAGCATCGCCACAAACATCAGCGAAACCAGCGCAAAGAACCCCGTTTCGATTGTCCAGCTCTCTTTCCAGGTCGAGCGGTGAAACGAAAGCATCAATTGCGCGCTGATGAGGGCACTCGCCCAGGCTGTGAGCCTTGAGTTCAGTAACTGAGTGCGTTCACCATGGTCACGATGCCGCGCAACAGGCCGACCTGTTCCGTCGTTAGCTGTCATAAGCGAGGCTCATGAACTGCTCCGGCGACTCCAGAACCGCAAGCCGATCGTCAGGAAGACCACGATGACTACCACCGCCAGGATGGTCCATGACAGCCACGCGGACAGCCCCAGCAGCCCTGTCGCCGCAGCCGTCGTGGCGGCGGTGTGTGGGGCGTCTTCGTCATACATCGAAAACCCTTCCTTGCGTCACCCTCGCGGCAGTGACGTCGATAGCTAGCTCGGTCAAAGCATCATTTGGTTGGTATGACCGGCGACTTGCCGGTACGTCGCGTTCAACAGCACGGCTTCTGGGCTGAGCCAGTCGAGTGTGATGGTGGCGTGGGCGGTGTGGAGCAGGACGAGATCGGCGTTGACATCGGCGGGGTTTTCGACTGAACGAAGGACCGTACCGTCATGCAGCGTGAGCCGGGGAACGAGTGGATCGAAGTAATGGACGCAGGCTCCGGCCTGCAACAGGCTGGTCATGACGGTGAGCGCTGAGGACTCGCGAATGTCGGCCAGATTTGGTTTGTAGGCGACACCGACAACGAGCACCTCGGAGTCCGCGACCGCACGTCCTGACTGACTGATCGCCTCGCAGATGCGATCGACGACATGTGACGGTCGCTCGGCGATCGATGTCATGGCTTGCTCGACCAACGGAAGCCGACGATTGGTTGGCCGTAGCTGCCATAACAGGTAGTGGGGATCGCAAGGGATGCAATGGCCGCCAACACCAGGACCAGGAAGAAAGGGCATGAAGCCGTATGGCTTCGTGGCTGCGGCGTCGATGACTTCCGTGATGTCAAGGCCCAGTGCTCGTGCCGCGGTGCTCATTTCGTTGGCGTAGGCGATGTTCACCGCCCGAAAGGTGTTCTCGTGCAGTTTGGTGAACTCCGCGGTCTCTGCGGAGGTCACGGTGTGTAACTGCCTGGCGTAGCCGCGGAGTGCGGCAACGGCTTCAGCGGTGCACTGCGCGGTCAGTCCACCGACCACGCGTGGCACCTCCTCGTGCGAGGTGCGCTCGGCGCCAGGATCGATTCGTTCGGGGCTGAAGGCCACGAAGATGTCGGTGCCTGGCACCAAACCCCGCGCGGTCAGCGGATCTCCGAGAAGCTCACGAGTTGAGCCGACGTACGTAGTCGACGCGAGGATGAGCGTCTGGCCGGCGACCGCATTGGCTACGACGGTTGCGCATGCACTTCGTAGAGCGGTGAGATCTGGTTCGCGCTGCTCGTCTACCGGCGTCGGGACGCAGATGATCACCGTCGCCGCCTCGTGGATGCGGCTGGTGTTGCCCGCCAAGATGAGGTCGCTACCCGAGACCGCATGTCGCAGCCGATGGAGGTCCTGCGCAGTGACGTCTACTGCGCCGCAGCGCACGTCGTCGATGCGAGCCTCATCAAGGTCGAGCCCAAGCACTCGTTGACCAGCAGCGTGGAACGCTAGTGCGGTCGGCAGGCCGACATAGCCAAGGCCGACGATCGCGGTGTCGAATCGGAAGCGGTGCGCACCGGCGACCGGTCGGATCCGCCGGCTCCGATCCGCGGGAGGCGCAGCGCGGTCCTCGCCCGCGGTGGAGGTCTCCAACAGCGCAGGTTGTGACATCATCTCTGGTCCTTGACTCGATCTCGAAACCGCGGTCTTACTGATGTGTCGGCAGATTGACTGCGTGAGTCAAGCCCTCTCGTGCAGAGTCAAGCCGTGGGTTGCTAAGCGTTGCAGGCGGCCAGGGAGCGAGTAACGGACTGAGGCGGAGGTCGGTGACCGCGGCCAGGTCTTTCCGCATCATTCTGGCCTGCTCGGTTTGCATGAACCGGTCTCGCGCGCAGCAAGCGAGCGAGACAAGATGGTTGCTGTGACCCAACATGTGAACGCGATTGGTCGCCATCCTGAACGCGCCCGCTACGACCGCGCTGAGTTGGACGCGGTCTTGGATACTGGCCACAAGGTCGGCACGCTGAGCACAGTCGTGGCCGGGCAGCCCTTGGTTGTCCCCATGCTTTACGCCCGAGTAGGGGACCGAGTGTTGCTCCATGGTTCGACCGGCGCAGGAGCATTGCGGCAGGTTGCTGCCGGCGCGCCAGCAGCACTGTGCGTACTGCATATGGACGGCTGGGTCTACGCACATACGTTGTTCGACTCGAGCGCGAACTACCGGTCCGCAGTCGTCCATGGCGAGCTGATGCCGCTAGTCGGCGACGAGGCAGTTGATGCGCTGACTCAGATCGGCGCAACGCTGATGCCGGGACGATCGAACGAAGTGCCGTTCCACACCAAGAAGCAACTCGCGGCGACGACCGCGTTGGCGATGGAGATCGTCGAGGGACAGTGGACGGTGAAGGTCCGCGATGCCGGGCCCGGCGAGCCAGCCGACGGTGAAGCGATTGACGGTCTGTGGACCGGCGTTGTCCCCATCGTGACCGCGTATCGCGAACCTCAGACGTCGACCCACGTGCCGGCCGACACCCCGATCTCACCATCGGTTATCGCGTTGCTGCAGAGCTCGCCCTGGCCAATCGGCTGACCGGAGTTGAGCTCGCGCGCGGCACTCGCGATCAGTCTCGCCGCGCGGACTGCCTTCGTCTCCGGCAAGCGGGAGTAGCCGCAGACCAACCCGGTGCGGTCGGCGGCTTCGGGCCGGGCGTAGAAGCTGGACAGCGGGTAGCAGGCGAGTCCGGCATCGGCAAGCAGGCTGGCCGCTGCGACGTCGTCGATGCCGCCATCGAACGTGAGGACAACGTGCAAACCGGCCTCGATACCCAGCGCGCGAACGCCGGGTATCAGCTCGTAACACGCGGCGACGAAGCGAGCCTGGCGTGCCCGGTACGTGCGCATCGCGCGAGCCTGATGCCGAGTCAAGGCCCCAGTCGCGAGGTAGCTGCGCAGCACCGCCGTGGACAGCTCGCTGACCGTGTCGCCTGAGCGCACCAGGTGTTGGTTCATCGGCGCGCGGTACCGGCTCGGCAGCGCAACCCACGACACTCGTAGCGCGCGAGTCAGCACTTTTGCACTCGTGCCGAAGTAGACGACGTGCTCGGCTCCGGTCGGCATGCTGCGTAGCGGCGGGAGCGGTGGCACGTCGTACCGGAACTCACCGTCGTAGTCGTCCTCGAGCACTAGCGCCTGATGGGTGCCAGCCCAGTCGAGTAACTCGGTCCGGCGCGACACCGGCATCCGGCCGCCGAGGGGAAACTGGTGTGCTGGCGTCACGTAGACCGCCCGGTCGCTCGAGCGCAGGCTCTCGGCGCGCACGCCGTCATCGTCGACGGTGATCGGCCGGATCCGCGCACCTGCAGCGTGCAGCGCGATCCGAGCTTTGGTGTAGCCAGGATCCTCAAAGCCGACGTCCTGCCCCGCGAGGTCGCACACGCTGGTGACGGCCTCGAGTGCCGCACCGACGCTCGGAAACAGGAACAGATCGTCGGGCTCGACCGCCAAGCCGCGGGTGCGGCGTAGGTGAGGGGTGAGCAGCCGGCGGAGCTCGAGGTGCGAGGTGTGGACTGCCGTGCCTGGAAAGTCCTCGCCAGGGTCGGCAAGATCCTCCGGTGTGAGGGCCGGCGCAGCCGCCGACCGTACTGCTCGAGCCCAGTCTCGTGCGGAGATCAAGGTCGCGTCGGCCAGGCCTGGGCGAAGGTCATACGCGACGTGCCGGGGCACCTGAGGGAGTTCGGGCGCAGGCGCAGGAAGTGGCGTGCCGAAGGCCCCGGCGCGTGACGCGGCGCCAGCGCCCTCCTCGACGTAGGTGGAGCCACCCGGACGTGCGATCAGAAACCCGGCAGCGACGAGCTCCTCGTAGGCGTTCACGACCACGGATCTGGCCAATCCGACGCTCGTGGCGAGAGTGCGGCTCGATGGCAGCCGGTCACCATCGTGAATCTGACCGGCCGCGATGGCCCCGATCAGGGCGTGCGACAGCTGGCTGGCGCTCGATCCCGGTCGGCCCGCCAGCGTCACGGTGAAGTTGACCGGCGTCGCGGCTCTCGTCATCGATCCTCCTCGAGCTCGTCGAGTCGCAGTGGTCGGGGCATCCTGCATGATTTGAGCGATATTTGAGACCAGTATCCACGGGCCCGTCCTCGAGCCGCGGCTCGGCTGCCGAAACCGGCCATGCGGTGTTGACACGCGGCGGCCGCGTGATGAGATCAAGGTCGCCGATGCTGGGACCGAAGAACCTAAGACCACAGTTGATGCGGCTGGAGTGGACTCGGCTGCGTCACGTGGTTGACGAGCGCCGACGGCAAATGAGGTTTCGAACAGTGTCCGAGCAGGGTGGGCCGGTCCAGGCCGGATATTCCACGCTCACCCCGGGTACGCCCCCTGACATGGGCTGGCATCGCTTCCGCGAGCGGTTGACCTCTTGGTGGTCGGGCCACCATCGGCTGGTCACTCCTGGCGGAGCGCTCGCGACGATCGTGCTCGGTGCGGCGCTGGCTGGCGCGGCGTTGACCGGCGACGGCTGGGTCGCGGGGTTTGCCGCGATCGGGAGCTTGGTCAGCCAGGCCGACTGGCGATGGCTGCCCCTTGCGGTGGGCTGTGTCGTCGTCAGCCACGCCGGCTACACCCTCGCCTACCGCGAGGTGCTGCGCAGCCGCGGTGGCCCGTCGGTCTCGGTCGCGCGAATGGGCATCTCGGTGTTGGCCGGATTCGGCATGCTGACCCCCAGGACCGGCTTCACCCTCGACCGGGCGGTGTGGCGCGACCACGGTCTGTCCGTTGCCGCGGCACGTGGCCGCGTCATGACGTTGGGAATGTTGGAGTACGCGTTGCTGGCGCCGGCCGCGTTCATTTGCGCCATCGTGTTGTTCCTCGGTCACTTCCCGGCCCAGGGCGGGATGTTGGCTTCGTGGCTGATCGGTGTACCGGTTGGCTCCGCTCTGGTCGGATGTCTGTTTGTCTTTCGTGAGCGGTTGCCGGCCAAGGGGTGGTTCTGGACACCGATTCATCAGACGTTGGATGCCGTGGCCGCGATGCTTCGTGTCGTCGTCGTCTCCCGCGCTGGTGTGGTGGCGGCGGGAGGCATGGCGCTCTACTGGGCAGCTGACATCGCCGCGTTGGGTGCGTGCCTCGCCGTTGTGCAACATCCGGTGCCGGTCGACGTGCTCGTTGTCGGTTATGCCAGCGGTTACGCCTTCACGCGACGGAGCCTGCCGCTGGCGGGTGCCGGCGCGGCCGAAGCCTTGATGCCGTTCGCGATGCACTGGATGACGGTGCCACTAGCGGCCGCCGTGCTCGCCGTATTCGCCTACCGGGTGTGCAACCTGTGGCTGCCGCTCGGCCCAGCTGCACTGTCGATGCGCCATCTTCGTGGCACCCCGCTGGCCCCGGTGATCTGAGCGACGCTCACCCGCACTCATGGCCGACGCGAGCGCCGACAGGTGAGCTCGCCGGGCTCTCCGTCGCGGTATGAATGTCTGCTTGGGCCGCACGGACAACCGGAGACGTGTCGAGCAGCGCGATGCCGGCGACGACCGCACCGGCCGAGACCCCAACGCCGATCGCTGTCCCTACACCAATGCCGATCGTCTCGCCGAACGCAAGCGCTGCGAGCAAAGACGCGACGAGTGGCTCGCCGATGTCAATCACCGGCAGCGACACGGACAGCGGCGCGATGCGGAACGCGGTTTGCTGCAACAGCAGGCCAGTCAGTGCGGCGACAGCGAGCAGCCACGGCTGGGCATGCGCAAGCGCCGACGGCCCGTCGTCGCGGAACTGATGCCCGACCACCTTAGTGAGCACCGAGAGGAGGCCGAAGCACACGCTCGCGGCTGCGGCGAGAGTGCTGGCTCGAAGCATCGGCTGGTGATGTCGTGACTCGGCGATGATGACGAGGACGAGGACGATCACCGCAACGCTGGCGGTGATCGCGAGCCAGGTCGAGCTCGGCAAGTGAGTGGCATCGCCGGTCGGACGGCCGACGGCAACAAATGAGGTGATCCCCACCGCGACGAGACCTACGCCGGCCCATTCCCGACGATGAAGGCGCGCACCGGCCAGTGCGGCCGCAAGCGGCAGTGCGAAGAGGAGCTCGGTCACGATCAACGGCTGGACGAGTAGCACCGGTGCGAGGAACAGAGCGGTTGCCTGGAGCAGGTAGCCCATGACCGACGCAGCCAGCCCGATCAGCCATTCGCGATCACTGAACAGATGAAGCAACAGCCGAGGGTTGACACCCGCCGGCGCGGTCACGCGTCTGGCCGCCCTCATCTGCACGACGTTCGCGACCGCGAACGACGCGGCAGCGCCGAGCGCAAGCGGAACGGCAGCGGTGGCACCCGATGGCGCGATCATCACCTCTCCCGCTCTCGCCGGCCGCGCAACTCCATGGCCCGGTCCCGGCAATTCTCTCGCGGTTGTCAGTGCCCGTGTCCGCAGGGGTGGGGCGCGCCCGACGGTGCCCAGCCCACTAGCTGCTCATGCCCGACAATCAGGCCTCAGAGCGGTGCACCCCGCTATTGCAGCGGGTTATCCGTCGGGCGGGGCTCCATTCGAGCCGCGAACTCCTCCGAGCCCATCGCGATGAACTCCCCGTCGCCGAGTCGCACGATCCAGTCGCCGGGACGCGCGAGATGACGGCCGGGCGGAGCGGGTAGCCGCACGCAACTCTCGCCGTCGATGACGACGACTCGGCCGTCACACCAACTGGCGAGATCCTCGGCGATCGCACGCTCATCAAAATGAACCGCCGCCACCTCTGGGTCCGCAGGGTCTGCTACAGACATGCCCTCAATCATGCCCAACGCGGTCGCAGAAATGCTCCTTTCAGCCGTGTCGGTCGGCGAACGCGCTCGCGGTGGAGTCCTGCTCGCTGACGTTTACCCCCAGCGCGTAGCACCGTCCGCGATGGGTGCAGCCGACTGCATCGAGTGCGTTGGAGGTGGTCTTCGGTTGAGCGACCGTACCGATCGTGAACGCGCTGCCCCCGTTCCAACGGATCGCGGTGCCCACCTGCGGCTGGGTCGAGGACAAGGTGATGCCCACGATCCAACACTGGTTGGCCGCTACGCATGAGACGTCTGTCAGTCCTTGGCCGTAGGTCTGTGCGGAGCCCGGCAAGGGAGTAAGGCGCCATCTTTTGGCGTGGTAGGTCCAGACCTCAGAGCTCAACGCCGTCTTGCCGTTCGCATCGGGGGCGGCGTCGCCCGCGACGATGCAGGTGCCCGCGGTGGGACATGCGACATCGGATGCCTCGGCGAACGAGAACTGCTGGGTGAACGGCTGCGGCATCCGTCGCAACGACCACGTTTTGCCGGTCAATCTGTCGCTGTAGACGCGGTCAAAGTAATGCCCGTTGGGGATCGACGCCCCAACCGTCGTGCATCGTTTCGCGGTGAGGCAGGTGATCGCATTCAAGAACGCGCTTTTCTGGCCTGGCGCCTCCGGCGGTGATGCCGCCCTGGTCCACTTCTTGCCGTTCCAGCGCTCGAGCCAAGGCGTCAACGCTGGGGTCGGCGCGTCATCCCCATACCCGCCTACCGCGAAGCAGTCCGCTGTGGAGACGCAGCTGATGTCGATGAGGAAGTTGTCGCTCCCCGGCGGATCGGTCGCGTGAACTGTTGACCACTTCCTGCCATTCCAGCGTTCGATGACCGGCACCGTCCGAGTGCCTTTCGTGACACTGCCCACGACCCAGCACCGTCGGCTGGTGGGACAGCTGAGGCCTTCGAGCTCGGCATGCGCAATCGGCGTGCGCACCAAGCCGAATTTGCCCTTTCGCAGGTGCTCCATGATCGGCGTCGTGGCACCTCCAGCGCCGGTTGCATAACCGGCGGACCAGCAGTTCTTGGCGCTCGGGCATGACATGTTGGCGAAGTCGATCCCGGCGGGCGAGCCGCGTGGCGTCGCTACCGTCATCGACGACCAGCCGTTGTGGACAGCTCGCGTGACAGCTCGAGCGGCCATCGCCTGGCCAATGAAAGCTGACGTGAGGCAGACCACGAGCGAGAGAGGGACGGCAAGGGCGTGCTTCATGCCGAGGAATCATGATGCTGTTCACCGAGCGGCAACAGGGGTAGAAACACCTAGTGCCAAGGAGGTGAGCGCGATGGGCGACGTCTCCTCCGGCGATTTGGTCGGCCGCGACAACGAGCTCGGCGGGCTCTTCCGTTTCCTTGCCGACCCAGGCCGCGGGGTCGTGTTCGTGTTTGGCGAGCCAGGGATCGGAAAGACCGCCCTCGTCTCACACGTCCGCAACGTTGCCGCGCCCGACCTGGCGCTCACTGTCCATTGCAATGAATTCGGCTCAGCGCCGTACGCACCGCTGCTCGCTGCCCTAGACGACGAGCTCGCCATCGGCTCGCATGCGGGGGGCGATCTCGTGCCCGCGATGACAACGTTGGCCTCGGTGCTTCGCGCTGAGTCCGATCTCGACGAGGTGACCTCACGGCTCGGTGCCGCAGAGCATCATCTCGCGCAGGTCGCTCGGCGGGTCCTCGCACTCGGCGCCGCAGGTTACTGCCTTCTGGTGGTCGAGAACCTGCACTGGGCCGACCGCGCGACCCGCCGGTTGATCGGCCACCTCGCGCAGGAGGCCGAGCGCTTGACGTTGCCGATCATCGTCACGTCGCGCGTACCCGGCGGGGAAGTGGCAACACCGTTGTCCAGCGGTGTTCGTCAACGTGTCGATCTTCGAGCGCTCGACACGGCCAGCGTCGCGGCGCTCGCCACGCGGCAGCTCGGCGGCGAAGTTTCCCCGCGACTTGCCAGCGATCTGATGACGTGGAGCGGGGGAAATCCGTTCGTGCTCGAGGCACTGATATCTCGCGCCTGCTCCGACGGTCTGCTCGTGCGCAGGATTGATGGCTGGGTCGGAGAGGCACTGCCCGTCGACGAATGCCCACCGGAGCTCGCTGCGTGGTTCCTGGGCCAGCACGCAGATATCGACGCTCCCACCTGGCGTGTCCTTGAGCTCGCTGCCTTGATCGGGGAGCGAGTGGATCCGCAGGTGTTACGAACTGCCGCCGGTCTTGCTCCTCGCGACGACGCGTGTCTCGAGAGGGTGGAAGCAAGCGGCTTGCTGGGGGCTGACACTGATGGGCGAACGCTGGTGTTTCGGCACGCGCTGGTGCGCTCGGCGATCGAGTCGCGGATCAGCGTGGTGAGGCGACGCGAACTCCATGATGAGATCGCTCGTGCACTGGCGAGCCAGACTCCCGATGCGGCGGTCGACCGGGCGCGACATCTTGTCGCTGCTGGCCACCTTGATCGCGCCGCTCCGTTCCAGCTGCAAGCAGCCACCGCCGCATTGCGGGCCTGCTCGTACGGTGAGGCGCGTGATCTTCTGCTTGGCCTGGTTGACGTCGTGCAGGGTTCGGCCAAAGGTCGGGCGTTATGCCAGCTTGCGCTGGCGTTGCGTCAGCTCGGCGATTCCCAGGAAGCCGTTGCCGCCGCCGCCCGCGGCATCGGTCTGCTCGAGGCCGAGGGGCTCATCGAGCTTGCCGGGCAGGAGCGTCTCATGCTGGGCCTCTATCTGTTTGAGACCGACGGCCCGACGTTGTCCCGACGCGAGTACGAGCGCGCCCGTGACCAACTCGAACCGTTTGGTGACTCGGCCGCCCTGGCACTCAGTTATGTGTGGTGCGGTGCTGCGCTCGTCGTCGGCGGGGACTGTGACGCGGCCCGCCCGGAGGTGATGCGGGGACTTGAGATGGCTGAGCGTCTCGGTGTGCGCTCGGTTGTCGCGTGGGCGCATCAATTCCTCGGCATGATCGAGGCCAAGGCCGGGCATTTCGATCAGGGGATCGACCTCCTCGACCGCAGCTATCGCGACGGGGTAGAGCAGGGAGCCGACCTCCTGGCTGAACGCGCACTCCAGAACGCCTGCGCCGTTCGCGTCATTGGGCTTCGGGCACGAGAGGTTGAGTCGCGACTGGCTCAGCACACCCACCCGCTGGATGCCGGTGCCTGGCCGACGTTTCGTGATGTGGCGCTGCTCGGTGCGCTGATCGAACTCGGCGAGCTCGACCGCTCGCTGCGCCTGGCGAGGACGCTGCGGCAGCGACTTGAGCGAAGCGGCGCAGCCGCCATTCTTCGATGGATCGACAGCAGTTTCGTCGCCCTTCTCGCCGACTGCGGCCAGCCTGACGAAGCTCGTACGGTGATGGGCGGCAGCTTCGCCGGCCTAAGTGCTCAGGACCTCGGGTTCCGCGTCAATGCCTGCATCCGGTTCATGCTGGTCGTCGGTGACACTGCCGCTGCCGCCGGCCTCGCCGCCGAAGCTCTAGCCGCGGCTGACGACCTCGGTCTGCACCTTGTCCTCGCGCTGCGGGCGGCGGAGGCATTCGTTGCCGGCGGTCAGACTGCGGAGCTCAGCCGACTGTCGGCGGCGGTCGAGGCGGCGCCGGGCATCCGTGGAACCGCGTGGGCAGAGCTCCTCGCCGGTCAGGCGCAACTGATGAGTGGGAGCCGAGGAGACGCCGAGCGCACCCTGGCTCGCGCGGCTAGTCGCTTCGTCAGCGCCTCGTATCGCGTTTCTCATGCTCGTTGCCTGGCCATGCAGGCGATCGCGGTCGGCACCCACCTTGAGTACGGCAGCGAGTTGTTTGCCGAAGCCATGACGCTGCTTGCCGATCTCGGCGCCGCCGGCATGGTGACCGAGCTTCGCCGGCTCGAGGGCAGCCTTCGCGAACCGAATGGACACGACCGCGCCCCACTCTCGCCGCGGGAGCAGGATCTGCTTCGTTTGGTCGCGCGAGGTTTGACCGACGCTCAGATCGCGGTGGCGCTGTCGATCAGCCCTCGTACGGTCGGCTCTCACCTGGATCGCATCCGGGACAAGACCGGGTGCCGACGACGGGCTGAGCTCACTCGGCTCACAATCGAGCTCGGACTCCTACCCGCGAAGAGCTGACGCTGATCAAGGGGTATTTCGACCCCTGCCGCTGAGCTCGCGCCGGGATGAGACTGCCGGAGCGACCGAAGCGCGGTCTGTTCGAGGCGAAGGGCGTCCCATGAGAACGACTGTTGCCCGGTCAATGGGAATGGCGATTGCGGCTGCCTGCCTCCTGCTCCCGATGGTCACGACGGCGGCGGCGGGCGTTTCGCACGCGACGCATTATGCCTTCACCCAAGTGGTTCCGCTCCCGTCGAAGAAGAGCCCGCCCTGCTTCAACGCGTACGTGAACAGCGTCAACAATCGCGGCAAGATTCTCGGCACGATGTGGTGCGGAGCGTCGCGCGGATTCGTCGAGCTCGACGGCCACACGAAGGTGTTCAGAGTGCCAGGGAAGCGCGGCACGGACACCGAGGCAGCCGGAGTCTCGAACAACGGCCTGATCGTGTTGTACACGCAACACGACTACAAGGGCAGGTTCACGTCTTATGTTCGCGCGCTCGACGGGAAGTTCACCAAGATCGCGGATCCGAAGGCCGGCAAGCTCGGCACCGTCGCCGAGTCGATCAACGACTCCGGTGAGATCGTCGGGTATTACTTTTCCGGCTCGAATGCGAAGAACTACCGGGCGTTCGTCGACATTCGTGGCAAGTTCCGTACCTATTCGTTAAAGCTGAAGTCGGCCAGGCATGTCGTGATAGAAGACGTCACCAACTCTGGTGAATTTGCGGGCTACTTCATCGACGGGAGAGGTGTGAGTCACGGCTTCCTCGTCGAGGGCGGCAAGACTCGGGTCATCAACGCGCCTGGCGCTGGCAAGAAAAAGAGCGAGGGTACGGAGATCAGCTTCCTCGCCAACGATGGGAGCTTCGGCGGCGGCGTGACGTTCGGGCAGGGGCCGGCCTTCCGCCCGACGTATCGAGGTTTTGTCAATATCGGTGGGCACTTCAGGACCGTCAACGTGCCGAAGTCGTGGGGCTTCGACACGTTCGTGACCGGCATCAACGACTCCGGCGAAATCGTCGGTGGCTATCACACGGTGGAAGGGAATCGCTGGTTCGACGAGGCATTTACTGCCGAGCCGCTTGGATAAACGCGCTCGACCCAGGATTTCTCAGCCCGAGCGTTACCTTGTGTCGGTGTCGCTCCTGAGTCGCGATGAGCATGACGATCGGCCTGGCCCCGCAGTCACCGTCGACGGGCGTTCGTTGTCGCGGGCGGAGTTGCTCGCTGCCGCCGCTGCGGTTGCTGACCGAGTGCATGGCGCGACGGTCGTGGCGATCCACGCGGATGCCTCCTTGGAGACCGTCGTCAGCGTGGTCGGTTGCTTGCTTGCCGGTGTTGCTGCGGTGCCGGTGCCGCCGGACTCCGGTCCGGTCGAGCGCGGTCACATCCTGGCCGACTCGGGCGCACAGCTCTGGCTTGGCCCGCCACGATCGGATGTTGCGCTCGAAGTGGTTCCGGCCGGGGGTCAGTCCTCGTCATCGTGGGTCGAGCCGCGCGATGGGACTGCGCTGATCATGTACACCTCAGGCACGACGGGAGCGCCCAAAGGGGTGCCGTTGAGCCGGGCGGCAATCGTGGCCGGGCTGGATGGGTTACGTGATGCCTGGGCGTGGTGCGAGGAAGACGTTCTCGTTCACGGCCTGCCGCTTTTTCACGTTCACGGGCTGATCCTCGGGGTGCTCGGCGCGCTGCGAGTTGGCAGTCCGCTGGTGCATACCGGCCGGCCCACACCCGAGGCGTACGCGGCGGCCAGTGGCTCGTTGTATTTCGGCGTACCGACCGTCTGGGGAAGGATCGCCGCCGACCCGACCTCTGCGCGGGCGCTTCGGTCCGCCCGGTTGTTGGTGTCCGGCAGCGCCGGCCTCCCTGGACCGGTGTTCGCAGATCTTGATTCCTTGGTCGGTCAAGGCCCGGTGGAGCGTTATGGCATGACTGAAACCCTGATCACCCTTGCCGTGCGCGCGGACGGTGTCCGGCGGCCGGGCTGGGTTGGCGGCCCGATCGCTGGGGTGGAGGTACGAGTCGTCGATGACAACGACGTGCTCACCCCGTCGGACGGCGAGTCCATCGGCAGCCTGCAGGTTCGCGGCGCAACCGTCTTCGACGGATATCTGCATGGCGGTCGCGACTCGTCAGGGTTCACGGCCGACGGCTGGTTCCGAACTGGCGATGCCGCGATCGCGGATGGCCTCGGCTATCACCGCATTGTTGGCCGGGCAAAGGACGATCTGATTAAGAGCGGCGGATACCGCATCGGCGCCGGCGAGATCGAGGCCGCGATGCTGGGCCACCCAAGTGTGGCTGAGGTCGCGGTGATCGGCGTGCCAGACATCGACTTGGGGCAGCGAATCGTCGCGTACGTCGTCGGCACTGACATCGATGGACCAACGTTGATTGCCCATGTTGCCGACCAGCTCTCAGCGCACAAGCGACCGCGCGAAGTGCGCGTCGTCGAGGCGCTGCCCCGCAACGCCATGGGCAAGGTGCAGAAGTCCCTGCTCGGGCCCTGACACGTCGAGCGGTGCAAGATAAGCGCATGACAGCCGATCCGGACTTTGTCACTGTCGCCGAGGCCGCCGTGGACGATGTGTTGCGGCTCCGGCCCGATCTCGCGACGTGGGAAGGCGATCACCGCTTCGACGACAAGCTCCCCGACCTGTCTGTCGCGGGCGTCGCTGAGCTCGCACGTGTGTTGCGTGGGCATCGACAGGCGCTCGACCAGGTCGACACCGAACAGCTCGATGCGCAAGGCAGGGTCGACGCCGCGATCTTGCACAACGCACTCGACTCGATGTTGTTCGATGCCGAGGTTTCGCGTGACCACGAGTGGGACCTGCTGGCCCACAACGTTGGCGACCCGCTCTACCTGCTGATGTCACGGGACACCACTCCGCTCGAGGCGCGGGCACACAACATCGCCGGACGCCTCGCGGCACTTCCAGACTTTCTCGCAACGACGCGACGGACCGTGACCAGGGCGCCCCGCATCCACGCGGAGACCGCGCTGGCGCGTTCGCCGGGGCTGCGTCGCGTGCTCACCGATGAGCTCGACCGTGCGCTCGACGGCGACGAGTCGCTGACCGCAGTCGTGGCGTCGCCCCGCGCGGCCGCACTTGCCGTGCTCGATGAGCACGAGGCGTGGTTGCGTGATCTCGCGGCCACGGCGGACGGCGATCCGAGGTTGGGTGCTGATCTGTTCGGCCAGCGGCTGCCGCTCACCTTGGACTCACCGCTGTCATCGCGAGAGGTCCTCGAGCGTGCCCAGCTCGATCTTGATGAGCACACTGCGATGTTGTACGACACTGCGCAGCAGTTCCTGATTGAGGCCGGTGAGCGGGTCGACGGTGATCGCGACGCGGTGATCCGGGCCGCGCTCGACCTCGTCGCACGTGACGCGCCCTCAAACTCGACGGTCGTCGAGGTGTGCGAGCAGGCGATGGGTGAGGCGACCGATGCGGTTCGTCGCCTTGGCATCCTCACGGTGCCTGATGACCCGATGCAGGTTGAGGTCATGCCGGAGTTCCGACGGGGCGTTGCGGTTGCGTACTGCGATTCGCCGGGAGCCTTTGAGGAAGGCGGTCTCGCCTACGTCGCGCTGTCCCCGACTCCCGCGGACTGGCCGGCGGAACGTGTCACGTCGTTCTATCGCGAGTACAACTCTGCGATGCTGCGCAACTTGATCGTCCACGAAGCGATGCCCGGACACATGCTGCAAATAGCCCACGCCCGGCACTTTCGCGGCAGCACCCGTGTGCGTCAGCTGTTCTCCAGCGGGTCGTTCATCGAAGGCTGGGCGGTGTACACCGAGCAGCTCATGGCTGAGTCCGGGTTCGGTGGCTTGCCGGTGCGGTTGCAGCAACTGAAGATGCGACTGCGCACCAGCATCAACGCGATTCTCGACGCCGGTGTGCATGCCGGTGGGATGTCCGAGGCCGAAGGTCTCGACCTGATGTTGCGCCGCGGGTTCCAGGAAGAAGGGGAGGCGGTCGGAAAGTGGAAGCGCGCGCTGCTGCGAAGCGGCCAGCTCTCGACCTACTTCGTGGGCGCCACTGAGTTAAGCCCGATCATCGAGGGTCTCAGCCCCACCCGCACGCTGGATGACATCCTCGCCCACGGCAACCCACCGCCCCGGCACCTGCCGGCCTTGCTCGCCGGC
The DNA here is from genome assembly GCA_963814845.1 of uncultured Actinomycetota bacterium. GTDB lineage: Bacteria > Actinomycetota > Actinomycetes > JAFAQI01 > JAFAQI01 > DATAUK01. Next base: position 85,575 of record CAWFEP010000007.1, on the reverse strand, counting down.
TGATCTCTCGATCACCGAGGGGGTTTTGCGGACTCGTCGATGTAGGACTGGACGCCGTCGAGGATGCGGTCGACGCCGAAGCGGAACTCCTCATCCTCGGCGAAGCCGGCTGGGTTGCTGCCAATCTCCCGGGACCACGCGATCCGATGCAGGCGTGGGAATGTCTCTGCGTCGACGAGTTCACGCAACAGCGCTTCAAACGACCACGGTTGGTGCGCGTCCGGGGTGGCGGCGGCCGCGGCCCGCGCCGCATCATGCGCCATGCGGGCTTCGCTCAGGGTGTAGGAGCTGATCAGGCCGATCACGCGGAGCTTGTCGGCGTCGTCGAGCCCACTGTCATCGAGGCAAGCCAACCCGCGTTCAACGAAGATGAGCGAGTTCGGCGCGAGTGGTGGTGCCGCCATCGGCATCTGCGTGGTCCACGGATGTCGATCGATCATGTCGCGCTGCAGTTGCGCCCAGCTCCGCAACCGTGTTCGCCAGTCTTCGCCCGTCAGGACGACACTGTCGGCGCCAAGTGCGCTCGCGTTCCACATCAGCTGCAGCAGTTCGTCCTTGCTGGTGACGTAGCGGTACAACGACATCGTCGTGAAGTTGAGCTCGCTCGCGATCCGCGCCATCGAGACGGCGTCGAGACCTTCGGCATCCGCCACGCGGATTGCGGCTTCCACGATCATCTCGACCGACAACCCCGGCTTCGGGCCGCGGTGGCCTCGTTCGCGCCGTCCCCACAGCAGATCAAGTCCCGGCGGCAGCGCGGGTGCTGCTTCGTCAGGCATCGCGACCCGATCGGGTTTGCGGCATGACTTGACTATAACTGTGTACGGCGCATACGGTTCGTGTATGCCATACACAGTTACCGCGCGGCAAGTCTGCAAGTCCTTCGGCGACGCCCACGTCCTCGACCACGTCGACCTCGACATCGGCACTGGCTCGGTGCTTGCCCTGCTTGGTCCGAACGGAGCGGGCAAGACCACGATGGTGCGAATCCTCGCCACCCTGCTGCGCCCAGACGCGGGCGCGGTGACCATCGCCGGACATGACCTTCGCTCCGACCCGGTCGGCATCAAACGGTCGATCAGCCTGACTCGCCAGCACGCCGCAATCGACGACGTCCTGACCGGCAAGGAGAATCTCGAGATGATGGCGCAGCTCTTGCATCTGCCGCGTCGTGCAGCATCGCAACGGGCCGAGGAGTTGCTTCGCGAGTTCGACCTCGTCGATGCCCGCGACCGCCGCGTGCGGACCTACTCCGGGGGAATGACACGTCGGCTCGATCTCGCGATCAGCATGATCAAGCGTCCGATGCTGATGTTGCTCGACGAGCCGACGACCGGCCTTGATCCTCGAAGCCGAGAGCAGGTGTGGCGCACTGTCCGCACGATCGTCGACGACGGCGTGACGGTGTTGCTCACGACGCAATATCTCGAAGAGGCTGATCATCTCGCTGATGCGATCGTCATGCTCGACCGAGGCAGGGTGGTCGCCCGCGGTACGCCGGATGAGCTCAAGGCACGCCTTGGATCGGAGGTTGTCCGGCTGCAGTTCGTCGACGACGCGAGCTATTCGGCCGCCGTGAGCAGCCTTCGGGACGCACGCTCCGACGACCGGCTACGCACAATCGAGGTGGCGACCGACGGCACGACCAACGAGGTCCGCGAACTGCTTGAGCGCCTCGGCAATTCCGGCGCATCAGCACCGAAGATCTCCACCCATCGACCGAGCCTTGATGACGTTTTCCTGTCCCTCACGGCGCGCGACGCTACCCAGCCGATCATGACGGAGGTGTCGCGATGAGCACGATTTCCGACACCTACCTCGACAGTTGGGTCATGGTCCGCCGGTGCCTGCGACGTTCGCTGCGCGATCCGGAGGCGTTCTTCACCGCCCTCATGCTTCCGGTAGTCCTCATGTTGTTGTTTGTGTACGTGTTCGGCGGCGCGATGAACACCGGGGGTGCCTATGTCGATTACATCGTGCCGGGCCTGATCGTGTTGTGTGCTGGTTTCGGAGCGGGGACCACAGCAGTGGCCGTCGCGACCGACATGACCAACGGGATCGTCGACCGCTTCCGCTCGATGCCGATCCGTGGCTCGTCGATCCTGGTGGGTCAGATCGTCGCGAGTCTGGCCCGTAACCTGATCGCCACGGCCTTGGTCATCGGAGTCGGTCTCGGCATCGGCTGGCGTCCGACCGGATCTGTTGGCCACTGGTTTGCCGCCGCCGCGATGATTGTGGTCTTCGTCCTGGCGTTGTCCTGGCTCGCTGCCGCAGTCGGGTTGTTCGCTCGCAGCATCGAAGCGGCCAACTCGTTCACGATCGTGTTGATGTTCTTGCCATACGTCAGCACCGCATTTGTGCCGGTGCGAACAATGCCGCGAGTGCTGCGCGGATTCGCCGAGCATCAGCCGTTCAGTCCGATCATCGAGACGATGCGCGGGTTGTGGATGGGACACACCTCAAGCGGAGCCTCAGTCGGTCATGAGGCGTGGATCTCCCTGGCCTACTGCTGCGGCATCCTCGCAGTCTCGGTTGCGTCGGCATCGTGGCTGTTTCAACGGCGTACCGCGGCGTGATCCGCAGCCTAGGAAGCGAGTGCCACGCTCAGATCCGGTCCAGTTGCTGCTCGGACGTCGTCGACAGAAACGCCAGGCGAGGTCTCGCGTAGCACGAGACCGCCGGGCTCGATGTCAATGACCGCGAGGTCAGTGATGATTCGCTGGACGCAGGCCTTCCCGGTCAGCGGAAGGGTGCAGAAGTCGACGATCTTGTGCCCGCCGTCCTTGGCGACGTGCTCCATCATCACGATCACGGACTTCGCACCGTGAACCAGATCCATCGCTCCGCCCATGCCCTTGACCATCTTCGCGGGGATCATCCAGTTCGCGAGGTCGCCGCCGGCGGACACCTGCATCGCGCCGAGCACGGCAATGTCGACGTGACCGCCGCGGATCATTGAGAACGACTCCGCAGAGTCAAAATACGACGCACCCGGCACGACGGTGACGGTCTCCTTGCCGGCGTTGATCAGATCCGGGTCGACCTCGTCCTCGCGCGGGTACGGCCCGACACCAAGCACGCCGTTCTCGGAGTGCAGGACGACGTGCACACCTTCTGGCAAGTAGTTCGGCACGAGCGTGGGCAGGCCGATGCCGAGGTTGACATACGCGCCATCGGTCAGCTCGAGCGCGACCCTGGCGGCGAGCTCTTGGCGAGTCAAGGTCATCGCGTGGTCCGCCGTTCGATTCGCTTTTCCGGGTTGGGGATATGGACGACTCGCTGCACGAAGATCCCTGGAGTGTGCACCGTCATCGGATCGATCTCGCCCGGCTCGAGCAGCTCCTCGACCTCTGCGACGGTGACAGTGCCGGCCATCGCACAGAGCGGGTTGAAGTTCTGCGCGCTCTTCTCATAGACGAGGTTGCCGTGACGATCGCCGTACCTCGCGTGGACCAACGCAAAGTCGGTGCGGATCGCAAGTTCCATGACGTACTGACGACCGTCAAACTCCCGGACCTCCTTGGGCTCGGACGCTTCGGCGACTGCTCCGGACGGGTTGTAACGACGGGGGAGACCACCGTCAGCGACCTGGGTGCCTACCCCGGCGGGGGTGTAGAACGCGGGGATGCCAGCACCGCCGGCTCGCAACCGCTCGGCAAGCGTCCCTTGCGGCACCAGCTCCACCTCGAGCTCGCCCGACATGAACTGCCGCTCGAACTCTTTGTTCTCCCCGACGTAGGAGCCGGTAGTCCGCCGAATCCGCCGTGCCGCGAGGAGCATGCCGAGCCCCCAGTCGTCGACGCCGCAGTTGTTGCTGACGGTCTCCAGGTCGGTGACCCCCGCCGTCAGCAGCGCTTCGATCAGCGCAATCGGGACACCGCACAGCCCGAACCCGCCAACCGCAAGCGATGCGCCTGAGCCGACGTCAGCAACAGCGTCCTGTGCTGAGCGGACGACCTTGTCCATCAATTTCCTCCTTTGGCGCTGGCGCCGTGCGATCTGCTCCCGGCGTCCGCGCCGCGTCGATCTTTGCGCGCGGGTGGTGACATCCTCTCGCGACCGCCGCGAGACCGACTGGTCAGGTCCGCGGCGGGTGTCAGTCGTGGCGCGTACCGAGCCAGACTGACACTGTCAGGCTGCAGATCACAGCGAGCGGCAGCAGCCACCAGCCCGGCCGGTGCGCGACGTGGACGACGATCGCCGTCGCCGCCAGCCCGACGACAACCACAATCGCGATGCGCCAGTCGTCACCGATGATGAAGTCGTACCAAAAGGCGCCGAAGCGCTTGAGCCGCTTCATGCCGGGCTGGCTGAAGTGGCGAGCTGCCTGCTGCGGAGTTGCCGCAGCCATACGACTAGTCCGACCGCCGTCACCGCGAAGATCGCGATCACCACGACCAACGCACCGTCATCGCCCGGCCACCTCACCCCAGCGCCCTCGCCACCCCAGAACGTGCCGAAGCTGGTGAGCATGATGCCGACGATGAACTTCAGGGTGTTCTCGGGAACCCGAGCCAGTGGCCCGCGGACCGCGATGCCCGCGGCGACCACAACGACGATGGCCGCGGCGGCACCCAGCACAGCCAGCGGGATCGATCCCTGGTTGGCACCGAATGTCACGACGATGAAGGCAACTTCGAGGCCCTCCAACAGCACCCCTTTGAAGGCAAGGGTGAACGAGTACCAATCTGAGATCCGGCCACTCGCTGCAGTTGGCGTGGCTCTTGCGGCGGCCGCCTCGCGGGCAAAGATTGCGCTCTCGTCATGCAGTGCCTTGTAGCCACTTGCCCGCAAGATTGCCTTGCGCAGCCACTGGAGCCCGAAGATCAGCAGCAGGGCGCCAACGACGAGTCGCAGGGCGTCGATCGGGATCGCGGTCAACGCCGGGCCGAGGATGGCGACGAAGGCGCTCAGGGTGATCAGGGCCGCAGCGACGCCGTACCAGGTCGATCGCCAGCTTCTGGTTGTGCCGACCGCCAGGACGATCGTGAGCGCTTCGACTCCCTCGACGAGGCAGGCGAGAAACACGCTGAGGACGAGAAGTGCGTCACGCATCAGATCCGTGCGCACAAGTCCGGCATTCTTCTACGCTAGATGGTGTGGTAGCCGGCCGCATGGGGCGCCAGACGGACTTCCCAACGTCGGCATACACCTTGCGATGTATGCCGGTCACGGTTGCGCGGCGCTAGCGTGGCGGCAACGAAGGAGCCGTCCGTGACCGCTGCGCCGGGTGTCGTCGCGAGCGAGCCCGATTTGGGGATCGAAGAACCGTGGTCCTGGGTTCCTCCGTTGCGGCGGATCGTGGACCGGCATCCGCTCTGGGCTGACTTCGTGGCGGCGTTGGCGCTTGACGCATTGACCTCGATCCCGCTGTTCTACGGCGAGGACCGATGGTGGGTGTGGTTGCTGGATCAGCTGTTGATCCTGCCGTTGGTCTTTCGGCGATGGCGGCCGTTCGCCATCTTCTGGCTCATCAGCGCGATTGCATTTATCCAATGGTTGTCGAACGTTCCGCTTGCCGCTGATGCGGCGTTGTTGGTCGCGCTCTACACCGTCGCGGAGCACGACCGCCGCCGCCAGGCCTTCGTGGCGGCGGGGGTGCTGGAAGTCGGTGTCGTGCTGGCCTCGTTGCGATTTGCTTTGCCCGGCGAGAGTCTCGTCAGCTCCCTGGTCTTCCTGACCGGCATGGTCACCGCCGCGTTGTTTGTCGGCATGACGCTACGAACCCGGCGGGCATACCTCGCGTCGGTAGTTGACCGGGCCGCGCGGCTGGAGATCGAGCGCGACCATCAGGCGCAGCTTGCCGCCACCCGTGAGCGGACCAGGATCGCCCGCGAGATGCACGACATCGTCGCGCACAGCCTGTCGGTGATCATCGCGCTTGCCGACGGCGCGTCACTGACCAACGCTCAGGACAGCATCGAGGCAACCGAAGCGATGCGGACGGTGTCGGCGACGGGAAGACAGTCGATGGCCGAGATGCGTCGGCTGCTGGGGATTCTGCGCGACGACGCCGAGCCGTCAGGACGTGCACCTCAGCCGGGGCTCGATCAGGTGCCGCAACTCGCGGACCGGTTGCGCAAGGTAGGACCTCGACTTGACCTGATCGTCGCGGGCGAGCCCAAGACATTGCCGCCGACCGAGGACGCGACGGCGTTCCGGATCATTCAGGAGAGTCTCACCAACGTCGTCAAACACGCCACCGGCGCGACCGTCGTGTCAGTGACGTTGGACTGGCGCGCCGACGGTTTGCACATCGAGATCATCGACAACGGCCAGGCCGCGATCGAGGAATCGCCGCCGGACGGACACGGGCTCACCGGGATGTCCGAACGCGTCGCGATGTTTGCCGGTCACTTCACGGCAGGCCCGATCGAGGCCGGCGGTTGGCGAGTCAACGCACAACTCCCGATCGGGCGCGCATGACCGTGTCCGTCGTCATCGTCGACGATCAGCCACTGCTTCGTACCGGGTTTCGCATGATCCTGCACTCGACAACTGATCTCGTCGTCGTTGGCGAGGCGGGCGACGGATCCCAAGCGCTCGAGGTTGTGGCGGCGCTCACACCCGACGTGGTTCTGATGGATGTGCGGATGCCTGGCATTGATGGCATCGACGCAACCCGGCACATCGTCCAATCTGGTTCAGGCTCGAAGGTTCTCATCCTGACCACCTTCGATTTAGACGAGTACGCATTCGCCGGGCTGCGAGCAGGAGCGAGCGGATTTCTGCTGAAGGACGTGCCGCCGGCCGACTTGATTGCCGGTATCCGCGCTGTAGCCGCCGGTGATGCGGTGGTCTCGCCTCGAATCACTCGCGAGTTGCTGAATCGGTACGCCAGCGTGTTGCCGAGTGGCGAGCAGGTCGATGCTGATGATCTTCATCCGATCCTCGCGAAGCTCACCGAGCGGGAACGTGACGTGATGCTGTCGCTAGCGCGGGGGCTGTCCAACGCCGAGATCGCGCGCGAACTGTTCCTCTCCGAGGCGACGGTGAAGACACACGTCACCCGCATCCTCGGGAAGCTGGAGCTGCGCGATCGAGTCCAGGCCGTTGTCCTTGCGTACGAGAATGGCCTGGTCGATCGATCTGGACCGTCGTAACGCCTCGATCGCGACTCGGGAAGTACCTGCGCACAGCTAACGAGACGTGCGATGTATGGCAACCACATCATCGCGCTCGTACGTTGGCCTCGCGATGGACAGTGAACGGGTCGTTGCCATGAGCGCGGCGATGCGGCGGGAGATCGCTGAGTGTCTTAGCTCGTTGCCGGACACTCAACTGGCTGTCCGCAGCCTCTGCGCAGGTTGGGATGTGCTCACGGTTGGGGCCCACCTAGCGGTATCGGTCACCATGCCGACGCCGGCGCTGATGGCGGCTGTCATCCGTCACGGCGGCAGCATGCGTCGCGCCAACGACCGGCTCACCCGCCAGATGTCTCGTCGCGGAGCCACAGCCGTCATCGATGCGTTACGAAGAAATGCCGACCGCCCGCTCGCCTCACCCCGGAACGGTCCAGTCGCGCCGATGACAGAAGTCCTGGTGCATGCGGGCGACATCTATCGTCCGCTCGGGCTCGATCAGGCGGTCTCGCCCGAGTTTGTGCGCGAGGCACTCGACTTCGTCACGACCGTGCGGCCTTCGAACCTGATGCCTCGACGGCGACTGGTCGGGCTGCGAATCGTGGCTGAAGACGTCGGCTTTGCGGCCGGCAGTGGCGAAGAACTCCGTGGCAACGGCCTGGATCTCATCATGGTGCTCTGCGGCCGGATCAGTGTCCTCCCTGCCCTGGGCGGGTCCGGCGTTTCCGTGATCGAGTCACGTGTTGGCGCGGCGTCAGGTGCCGGTTGAGGATGCGCTGCAGGCGCGCGTCGCGCGGTGACGATCGATGTCCAGTCGCGCTGCCACGGTGTAAGTGCCTGGCCGGGTCAGCCAGACAGTCGTCCACGGGCCGCGGGCGGTGAGGCAACCCGCGACGACCTTGTTGTCTTTGACCAGCGTGAGGTATGGCGACCAGCGAAGCTGCAGTTCCACTGGGCCTGGGGTCGTGGCATTGAACGTCACACCGGCCCGACCCACCGAGGTCGCGGTCGCGCCTTGCACCAACGGCTTCGCGGCGACCACCCGATAGAGCTGCCAGTTGGGGTTGTGCCAGACGAGCCGGAGATACTGCGGCTGGCTACGGATCAATGCGGCCTCATCGACTGCGGCATAGTCCAGCGTGGTGTGCAGCGGCAACGCGACCCACCCGACGGCCAGCCCGGACAGCCAGTGGTGGTAGCTGGTCGCGGTGAGGGAGCCGTTGTAGAACAGCGGGTTGTCGGCACGGTCGACCTGGCGGTCCCACCCACGCGCCAACGGGAATGTCGGCGCAACGTAGTCGGCGGACCACTGTGACGCCGAATCGACAACCTCCACCCGCTCACCGTTGTCGGCCGGGCCGACGGTCGTCGCCTGGACCCGTAAGGCCGAGATCAGCGGTTGGTAGAAGCTCTGCGACGCGGCTGGGGTGGCGGCGTCGGCGAGCTGCACGCCGAAGTCGGCCAATGGCCAGATCAGCGCCACCGCGCCGACGAGGATCAGTCGCAGCCGACTCAGATCGGCGCACGCGACGATGACCGGCGCCGCGGCCAACCAATCGAGGCGGATGATGTTCGTGCCGACAGCGAGTGGTACGACGTAGAAGGCGATGCTCGCTGCCCCGACGATCAGGCAGCCCCAGCGCACGAGTCGTTGTGGGCAGATGACCGCGACCACGACGGTCGTCAAGACACCCAACAGCAGGTGCCACAGCGGGTACGGCATCCGTCCGGCTCCGGGGGACAGCACCTCCAGCAGCACACCGATCAACGCAAGAACGGACGCCAGGATGACTGCGCTGCGACGTCTTGATCGATCGCTGGCACCTACCGAAATGGCGGCCAACCCGAGGAACAGACCTGCCAGCGGGCTGGCGAGGCAGGCGAGCACCGCGGCGACGCAGGCCCACGTGCCACGGCGTGAGCTCAGCAGGCTGAGCGCGATTACGGCGAAGGCGACGCCGAGTGCGAACGTCACCCGGCCGCAGAAGATGTCGACGAACGCTCCACCGGCGAAGACCGCCGTGCCGGCCAGCGGCCGAGGGCAGTCTCGGAACAACCTTCGCGCGGCCACGCTCGCCGTGACCGCCGAGACTGCGGCAGTAGCGCCGACGCCCAGAACGGACATGATGATCGGCGCGATCGGGGAGTACGACGCGAGGTTCACGCCGCCGAACCAGCCAGTCCAGAAGAACACCACTCCCGCACGCGCCAGATGGGCTCGCGCGACCTGCGCCGCCAAATCAGGCACCTGCGGCGTCGTAAGGAGATAGATCGCCGTGACGACGACCGCGGCGGCGACAAGCAAGGCTTGTGGGGCGATCCGCCGTGCCACCACGGGCACGCTCGAAATCGACGTCATTGCCGTTCCGCTCGCCAACTGTCAGCCCGTCGCTAGTGCCAAAGCCACCGTTCCCCGCCGTTCGCAGGTGGCAAACCTCTCAGCGAGCAGGTGCTCGCTGGAAACCGTCGCCCACGCTGCCCTAGGCGCGCCAGCAACCGCAAGAGCATTTAGGTAGGGAAGTTTGCCAGCACTGCGACCTGCGATGTACGCGGGGCGCCGCCAGGATCAACCTCTCGCTCGATGAGCCCCGCGCGCGACGCGTCTAACGTGGAGTCATGTCACAGCGAGAATACGAACCTGTCATCCGACCTGCTGACACCGATCGCTTTGCCGCGAAGCCCAGGGGTGGGTGGGCGATCGTGGATGCCGACGGGTCAACTGTCGTCGACAATCTGCCCAACCGCGCCACCGCCGTCCGGCGGCTCGGCCCGGCCGCGTCGCCTGATCGGCCGCTTCCGCTTCGGGTCGTCAGCCCGGGCGGGCAGCCATCCGGCGACATGATCGGCTGAGGAGCCGATCCGAGCGCTTCTTCACCTCAGCCAAAAGATGCAGTGAGCCATCCATACTCACAACTTTTGGTGGATTCCAAACCGCCCATAGCGCCGATAAACTCCTCAGTAACCGCGGGATCTCGAACGATGGCTCGATTGAGCGTCCTCATGCGGTCGTCCGTGTAGAAGCGCGAACCAGCCCGTGAGGACCCTTTCCATGAGACAGCGCCTGGTCCGCGCGCTGACGGCGATATTCGACGGCAGCAACGTCACCCCGCTCGCGGTCAAAGTGCCGCAAATCACCTTCCTGTTCTGGGTGATCAAGATCGTCAGTACGGCGATGGGCGAGGCGCTCGCGGATTTTCTCGACGGCGGCAATGGCCTGGTCTTCCCTGCGATCGGCGCACTGAGCGCGCTCGCAGCGTTCATCATCGCGATGCGGATCCAATTCCGCACCACTCGGTATGTGACCGCGGCCTACTGGTTTGCCGTCGCGATGGTCGCGACATTCGGCACGATGGCGGCCGACTCGCTGCACCAGTTCGGCGGCATTCCGTACTCAATCACCACGCCGTTCTATGCGGTCGTGCTCGCGCTGGTTTTCTGGCGGTGGTGGGCGAACGAGCACACGTTGTCGATCCACACCATCGACTACTCGCCGCCGGGAGCACTTCTACTGGGCGACCGTGTTTGCGACGTTCGCCCTCGGAACCGCGACCGGCGACTGGAGCGCCACCAGCCTGCGGCTGGGGTTCTTCAGCTCCGGATTGCTGTTTGCTGGCGTGATCCTGATCCCCGCGATCGCTTATCGGCTCGGCGCCAACCCGATCGCGACCTTCTGGTTCGGTTACATCATCACCCGTCCGCTCGGCGCGTCGTTCGCTGACTGGATGGACTACCCGAAGCACAGCGGCGGGCTCGGATTTGGCACCGCGCCGGTCTGGACCACGTTGGCCGCGGTGATGGTGATCCTCGTGACCGTGTTGGCGATTCTCGAGCGCCGCAGTGGTGCCGCCACGGCAGCCGACGCAGTGGCGACAGACGAGGCAAACCCAGCAGCGGCAAACCCAGCAGCGACGACAATCACCGCGCTGGAATCGCCCGCGACGTACGGATCCCCCGACGTCGCCAGCGCCTAGCCCTCTCGCCTCAACCAGACGCCTAAACCCCAAGATCACCCGGTTGTGAGGGCGGGCTCGGCGTCGGATGTGCTGAGCGGAAAGCCGGTGGTCCATCCGGTCCGGCCGGCTTTGGTGGCGAACAACCCTTGCACTCCGGGGAGATAGTCGATCCAGCCGACCGCGGTCGCGCCGCGGGCGAATGCCGCGGTCGCGAGCACATCGGCCTCGAGCAAGGTGGGGGCGACGATCGTGACGGTGGAGAAGTGGTCGGCCGGTCTGCCGGTCAACGGGTTGACGACGTGGAGACCGCGGGCGGCGTTGCCGCACGTCGCGACGGCGCCGTCCTGGCGCTCGACGATGGCGAGCAGCCGGTTGCGATTGATCGGATCGGTGATGCCGATGCGCCATGGCGGCCAGCGATCGGGGTCGCCGACCACCTGAATGTCCCCGCAGCCGTTGACCGCGTGGCTCCGCGAGCCAGCTTCGGTGAGCACTTCGCTTGCTCGCTGCACCGCCCACCCTTTCACCAAGCCGGCTGGGTCAAGGTTGCCGTACGGATAAGCGGTGAAATAGCCGTCGGTGTCGGACGCCGCCTCCTCGCACAGGCTCAGGACCTCTTCGACGTCCGGGTGGCAGTCCTCGATCCGAATCTCGCCGCGGCGAAGCCGCATGATGTCGCTGTCCGGTCGAGTCACCGAAAACATCGAGTCGGCGTGATCAAGCACGCGAACCGCTTCCCGGAATGCGGCCGGCGGAATCGGGTCGCGAAGCTCGAACGACACAACCGTGCCCAGAACGTGGACAGCGTGATGTCCGACTGCCATAGCGGCGCTGCCTCGCAGCGATGATTTGGGCATGACCTACCCGACGCTGCGCGGTCGAATCGGTGGTGGTGACAGCCGATTCATCTGATCTCATTTCGTGGTGCGGGCTGACCTGACATTACGGATCAGCCCACCCCGCCGCGCCAGACTCGGGGTGGACGTTCGCCAGCTTGACTACGACCTGCGATGTAGCCCCGGTTAGTCCGTGAGGGTTTCCAGCGACCTGATGTGCTCCTCGCGAACGCGAAGTATCGCGTCACCGTCTCGGTAGAGCACCACCCAGCCATCCTCTTTATATAGCTCGACGTTTTCGTAGGTCTCTTGGACGGACTGCTCGCCATCGCCATAGACCAGGTGGTACTTCGCCATTACGGCTCCTCCTCGGTTCGACTCTGTGCGGGTTCGGTCGCCAGTCTTGCTCACCAGGCGGGTTCATCGCCAGCGGGCGCCACATCGAAACTGACGTCGTACGGTCGCTCCGTCCCTGAAAGCTGAGTTGTTATCGCTGGCTGGCGCGCGTCAATGTCCGGCGATCTGACCGCCGTCAATGTGCAGAATCTCGCCGGTAACAAACGGGGACGACTCCAAAAACAAGATTCCGTTCACGACATCGCTCACCTGACCGACGCGTCCGAGCGGATGCCCAGCGATGGCCGCCTCGTAGGTTTCGGGCGCATACACAGGGGTCTGGATGACGCCGGGCGAAACCGCGTTCACCCGGATGCCACGGGATGCGTACTCGATCGCCAGCGATTTGGTCGCGGCGGCGATCCCGCCCTTGGTGAGTGAGACCAAGACTGACGGCACGGCCGAGCTGGCGTAGTCGACAAGTGTGGTCGTGATGTTGACGATGTGGCCGCCGTCGCCCCGGAGCATTGACGCGACGGCATGTTGGGTCATGCTGAAGAACCCCGTCAGGTTGACGCCGACGATCCTCGCGTAGTCCTCGGCGGTGTAGTCGGTGAACGGCTTGCTGATGAAGATGCCGGCATTGTTGACCAGGGTGTCGACTCGGCCGAAGTGCTCGACCGCGGCGCCGACGACGCGCGCTGCGGCCGCTGGCTCGCTGATGTCAGCTTCGAGCGCGAGCACGAGCGGATCTTCCGAGGGTCCGATTGTGCGTGCCGCCGTCACGACCGCCCAGCCGCACGCCCGGTAGGCGGCCACAATGCCGGCACCGATGCCCTGCGAACCGCCAGTGACGATCGCCACCTTGGGGTCGGCCGCCGCCATCACGACTCAGCGGTGAGCGCCGGGTCACTCGGGTGTGGTGAGAGCGGCGTCACGACATCCGTCCGCCAGACCCGAAGCGGCATTGCCGCCAGCACTGCCTCGAGCTGATCGCTGTCGTCGGCGGCGAACAGCCCGATCGAACGCCACTCACCGGGCTTCAGCGGCGGTCGCCAAAGACGCAGCAGGTGGCCTTGGGCCGCGAGCTCACGCGAGTGCGCGGCCTCCCGGGCGCGCATGTCATCGACCTCTGCCGGCGTGGTCCCAGCCGGGACGTTCGTCGTCATCGTAACGAGATACTCCATCGATATGGCCTCTCCCTAACGAGCGACGATTTGCTGGCCGCCATCGACGTCGTACGTCGCTCCAGTGAGTGCAGTGTTGGTCATGAGATGAACTGCGAGTGCGGCGACGTCGGCCGGTCCGACAACCCGCCCGATGGGGAGCGTGTTGCGCAGTTCACTGCGACGCTGGTCGAGATCGTCGCCGAGCAAGGACGCCGACAATCCGGTGTCAACGAAACCTGCGGCGATCAGGTTGACCCTGATCGGCGCGAGCTCGAGCGCAAGGTTGGCCACAACCGCAGGCATTGCCGCACTCGATGCGGTCGAGAGCGCAAGCCCAACACCGGGGCGGCGACCACCCGTGCCGGTCATGAAAATCAATGTGCCGCCAGGTCGCACCTTGGCCGCCGCACCTTGCCCAACATGCAGCGCCAGCCACAAATGCTTCTCGAGATCCTGGTGTGCCTCGGCGAAGTCGATGTCGGCCAGTGGGGCATAGTACGAGCCGCCTGCGGTGACCATCACGTGATCAACCGGCGTGGGGAGGCCGGCCAGGAACTGCCCGAGAGCGTCAGAGTCGGTTGCGTCGAAGGTTGCGGTGCTCACCGCGCCGAGCTTGCCGGCCGCTTTTCGCAGGTGCTCCGGGTTGCGGGCGGTGAGGATGACGTCGGCCCCTTCTGCCCTGGCCAGTCGAGCAGTCTCGTAGCCGATCCCGGCACTACCGCCAAGGACCACCACGGTTTGTCCCAGCAGTTGTGGCGATCGCTGGGTTGTCGAGACGGACGTCGCGGTGATCATGAGTTCTCCGATCGTTGAAGTTGGCGACAGATCATCCTCTCGCCTGCCCGCGTGGTTGGGGTGGTCGACGATGAGGCGTGTGCGGCATGCGACGCGATGCCGGTCACGACGCTCCCACGCCGGCCGGCTGGCGTGCCGCGCTGATCGCGTGCAGCAGCGATTTGAGTGCGGTGTCGAAGATCTGCGAGAAGCTCGGGAAGGGCTGGATCGTGTCGCGAAGCACATCGAGCGGGATGCCAGCTCGGATCGCCAGCGTCGCTTGCTGTAGCCACTCGCCGGCTTCCGGCCCCAGCGCGTAGGCGCCAGTCAATCGGTCGCCGTCGCTGAGCATCGTCAGGAAACCCAACGAATCGGCGTATGCGTGGGTATAGGTCGCGGTTCTCGGCACCTCTGACAGCGCCACGGTGGCACTGAACCTCGCATCGACGTCGCCGACCGCTGCGGCTTGCGGATCGGTGTAGACGACGCGCGGCACGGCACTGTAATTGGCGGGTCGGTCCGTTCCGAGGATGTTAGCGGCGACGATGTCCCCTTCGTATTCGCCGACATGAGTCAACGGCCAGATGCCCGTCACGTCGCCAATCGCCCACAGCCGCTTGCCTGCGCGCAGTCGCTGGTCAACGACAATGCCGCGGGGCTCAGGTGTGAGTCCCACTGTCTCCAGGCCGATCCCTGAAACGCGTGGCCGTCGGCCGGTCGCGGCGAGCAGACAGTCGCCGCGAAGCTCGACGTCGTTGTCGAACTCCAGCACGAACTCTTGGCCGTCCCGTCGCGCGGCCACGACGGTCATGCCACAGCAGATCTCGATCCCGTCGCGCTGAAGCGCCTCGCCGAGCGCCTGGCCGAGTGGCGCCGGCTCGCGGGGGAGCACATTCTTGGCGGTTTCGACGATTGCGGCTTCGCCGCCGAGACGCCGGACGACCTGCGCGAGCTCGACGCCGGCAGCGCCACCGCCCAACACCAGCATCCGGCGGGGAACTGACGTCATGCTGGTGGCCTCGCGCGTGCCCCAGACACCCTCAAGATCCCGAAGGCCGGGATCGGCGGCACTAACGGGTCGGCGCCGGTTGCCACGACGACGTGCTCAGCGGTGTAGCGCACCCCGTCGACCTCGACCGCGCCGGTGCCAGCGAGCTGTCCGGCTCCCCGGATCAGATCGATCCCGCGGGCCTCGAGCCAGCGACGTTGTCCGTCGTCGGAGTAGTCGGAGACCATGAAGTCTCGCCAGGCAAGCGCCGCGGCGACGTCGACCTGCGCGGTCGCGCCAACCTCGAGTGCGCCGTGCACTGCCTCGCCCGGCCGCAGCAACGTCTTGGACGGGATGCACGCCCAATACGAACATTCGCCTCCGACCCGCTCGCGCTCGACGACCGCGACTCGCAAGCCCCCTTCCGCAAGCGCTCCGGCGCAGTGCTCGCCCGGCGCGCCGCCACCAAGGACGATCACGTCGTAATCGCTGCCCGCCTGGTTCGTCGCCATTGAGACCTCCGTGGTTGTGTCGCTCAGCCTCACTGAATGCTCGGCTCGTCGCGCCCGGGTAGTCCCGGGTGGATGCCCGGGTGCCGAGTGAGGTGGCTCTGGTAGGCGGACCGAACCGCTGACCAGGGCGGGGCCAGGGCGGTCGACTGGCGCGAGGTGGCCGTCACCAACGTGATGGTGGGGCCAATGGCGATGCCGCCGCAGCAATCCGAGTGCCAGCACCGAGAGGCCGTTGCAATGGACAGCACACAATGAACGTGTTCCGCCGGTTGAGGCCGGCCGACGCACCGAGAGCCCTTCTGCCGTCAACGCAGTCGGCCGGCGACCAGGTCACAACCGGCCTCATCCCGCGCCCCGACACCGGGCCGATCCTTGTAGCTGTCGATGGCCATGCCGCCGGCTGGAAGGCGTTGGAGTGGGCGGCAGCCGAGGCGGCTGCCCGCACCTGCTCGCTGCGAATCGTGCACGCCATCAACTGGGCGCCGCTGATCTGGGATGCGTTCGGGGGCGTCTATGCGAACGAGCGGGACGCTGGCGCAGACGCCGCGGGCGAGGTCGTTCTTGGCGAAGCCCGCCGTCGGGCGAGTGTCGTTGCGCCCGGTTTGGCGATCACCACCGAGTTGCGCGAGGGCGAGGCCGCGCGAGTGATTCTGCGCGAGGCGCAGGAGGACTCGCTGATCGTCCTCGGTCGAGGGCGCAAGCGCGCCCGCCTGCGCCGACTGACCGAGTCGGTCGGTGCCCGGGTGGCTCGAGGCGCCCGCTGCCCGGTCGCTGTCGTCGAGCTGCTTGACGCAATGGCGTACGGCCCTTCTGCCGGACGGGTCGTTGTCGGCATCGACGGCACGCCCGAGTCGGTGGTTGCCCTCGGCTTCGCCTTCCGCGCGGCACAGCGGCGCGGTGTCGGCATCACTGCTGTACACGCATGGACGCGTCGAGAGTTTGCTCGGCTTGATGCCTGGCTTGACGATTCGGCTGCCGCAGAGTCGTTAAAGGGAACGCGGATCGCACAAGCCTTGCAACAGTGTCAGGACACTTTTCCCGAGGTCGGCGTTCGCCAACGACTTATCGTCGGCCCGGCCGGACCAGCACTCGTCGCTGAGTCGAGCGCCGCGGCGCTGCTCGTGGTCGGTTCACGTGCGCGCCCGCGAGTCCGCGGTGTGACGTTGCGCGCGGTGGCTCGACACGTCGTGCGCGGGTCTCGGAGCCCGGTCGCGGTGGTGCGCACGTCAGGCTGACTCAGCGTGTCAGCAGGACGGTCAAAATCGTTCGTACACCGGGCACTTGCCGCTCTGGTACGCAAGTCGAAGCGCCTCGAGATGCACCAGGATGGCCGCCCGCAATGTGGCGGGCGACGTCGTCCGAGCACTGACGATTAGCCGGGCGAGGCTGTAGATCGTGATCCGCAGTGTCGGCGGTGGCACGGCGCGGCGACTGCCGACACGAGGCGCGCAACCCAGGCGACGATCAACGGGCGTGGTGCCGAGCTCGGCGAGGGCCGCCTCACAGCCAAGCCGCGCGCGGTTTGCGGCGAGTCGAATCTCCGTGCTGGGCACCATCGCCCCCTCGGCCGCTCGGCGTACGAGGACCGACTGTCGAAGGGACTCTGCGAGAAGCCACCACGTGGCGACAGAGATCTCATCCGCCGCGGGCTTGCCCTGCAGGACGGCGGCCAAGGGGGTGTCCGCGGCGCACACGTCCGACATCGACGCGGGCCCGACGGCCTGATTCGACCGGGCGTGAGCTGGCCGCAACTCCACGGCGTGCGCATCCATCCGGACCGCGGTCATGCCGGTGTCACCGCCGGGTCGGATCCTTTCGGGTCGACCGTCTTTGCGGCGTTGACTATGGCCATCAGCTGAGCGCCAGAGATCGTCTCCTGCTCGAGCAACAGTGCGACGACCTCATTCAGCTCCGCTTGGTGGGCCGTGAGCAGGTCGGTGGCGCGTTGTTGGGCGTCGCGGAGCAGTTGAGCGACTTCTTCGTCGATGGCTTCCTGGGTGGTGTCGGCATATGGGCGACTGGTGAGCCCGCCACCGGCGCCGTTGTCGAGGTACGTCGACTGGCTGGGATAGCTAATGGGGCCGAGGCGGGTCGATAGGCCCCATTCGCGGACCATGCGGGTGGCGAGGTCCGTCGCGCCGGCTAGGTCGCTCGTCGCGCCGGTGCTGGCTTCGCCGAGGATGAGAAGCTCTGCCGCGCGGCCGCCGAGGCGGATGGCGAGGGACTCATGCAGGTAGTTTTCGCCGTAGAGGTGGCGTTCATCCTGGGGGAGTTGTTCGGTCACGCCGAGGGTCTGCCCGGCGGGCAGGATGGTGATCTTCTCGACCGGATCGGCATTGGGTGACAGCGCGGCGACAAGGGCGTGGCCGGTCTCATGAACGGCCACGGAGCGTTGCTCGGCGGGGAGCAGCGCGTTGCTGTGGTCGCGGCGGCCGAGAATCAGCCGGTCACGCGCCGCGCTGAAGTCGTCCGAGGTGATGGTGGTGCGGTTGTCGCGGACGGCCCGTAGCGCGGCTTCGTTGACCAGGTTGGCGAGCTCGGCGCCGGAGAACCCTGGCGTGCCTCGGGCGACGTCGGTCAGGTTGACGCTCGCGTCGAGGTGGATGTGGGTTGCGTGTACCGCAAGAATTGCGCTGCGCTCGGCAAGGTTCGGGAGCGGGATCTCCACGGTGCGGTCGAACCGGCCGGGTCGGAGCAATGCGGGGTCGAGAGTCTCGGGCCGGTTCGTGGCAGCAAGGACGACGACGTCGGTGGCGGTGTCGAATCCGTCCATCTCGGCGAGGAGCTGGTTAAGGGTTTGCTCGCGTTCGTCATTGCCGCCGAAGGACGTGCCGCGCTTTCCGCCGATGGCGTCGATCTCGTCGATGAAGATGATGGCGGGAGCGCGTTTGCGGGCATCGGCGAACAGATCGCGGACCCGGGATGCGCCGACGCCGACGAACAGCTCGACGAAGCTGGACCCGGTCAGTGCAAGGAAGGGCACCTCGGCCTCGCCGGCCACCGCTCGGGCCATGAGGGTCTTGCCGGTGCCGGGCGGGCCGACGAGCAGCAAACCCTTCGGTCCGACGGCGCCTGCCTTGGTGTAGCGGTCAGGGTTCTTCAGGTAGTCGACCACTTCGGCGACTTCTTGCTTCGCGCCGTCGTAGCCGGCGATGTCGGTGAAACGGGTGGTCGGCCGATCTTCGTCGTACACCTTCGCTTTCGACCCGCCGATGCCCATGATTCGGCCGCCGATGCCCGCGCCGCCGAGCTGTGACCGGGCACGACGTGAGATGTAGATGAAGTACGCACCGAGCAAGATAAACGGCAGAAAGTCGATGAGCACTGTCCCCAACGTGATCCCGCTGCCCGGCGGCGATCCCACTACCTCGACGTTGTGGGCGGACAGCAACGCATTGAGGCCGGTGTCCTGCAGCGCCGTGGGTATCTGCGAGGTATACGTGGCGCCCTTGATGAAAGTGCCGGACACATGACCGGTCGAGCTGATCGTCGCGGTCTTCACCAAACCCGCGCGGACATCGGACTGGAACGCGCTGAAGGACACCGACTTCGCCGACTTGCCGGCGCCGAACCCTGGCAGCACAAACAGGCCGATCGTCAACACGACACCCGTCACCCACAACCAGTGTCGCCAACGGGGCGGCGGCACCGGCGCCGGCGCCGGGCGGCGATCAGTCGGCGGTCCCGACTTCGCCGACGCCGTCGGGTGTACCTGGTAAAGCGTCATTCAGTACTCCTGGTCGTTAGTGACAGTTGTCGTGGCGCCGGCGGTTGCCTACTGGATAGACAATCGTGCCTTGCTCGGATCGGTCGCGCCTGTGCCCCACCCTGGCCCCTGCCCTGGCGTGTGCCCGCCAGGGGCGTTCACGGGCGCGACGCATGGAGCCCGCGCACGACTCTGATGCCACCGGCATTGATCGTGCCACCGACAGCAAAGCAGAGGAGTGCAAATCATGGACATGAAACTCGAGGTCGTGCTGCTTCCCGTCTCCGACGTCGACCGGGCGAAGGACTTCTACAAGCAGATGCAGTGGCGGCTGGACGCGGACTTTGTCGCCAACGAGAACCTGCGGATCGTCCAGCTGACGCCGCCTGGCTCGGAGTGTTCGGTCATTTTCGGAAAGGGGATCACGGCGGCCGCGCCAGGGTCCGTGCAGGGGCTGCAGCTCACCGTCAGCGACATCGACGCTGCGTGTGCTGAGCTGACCAACTACGGCATTGACGTGAGTGAGCCGTTCCACAGCGTGGACGGTCTGTTCCACCGGATCGGGACCGATGGCCGCGTCGAGGGTGCCGACCCAGAGCACCGTAGCTACATCTCCTTCGCGTCGTTCAACGACCCGGATGGGAACGGCTGGCTGCTGCAAGAGGTCAAGCAGCGGGCGCCGGGGCGCTAGTCCGACCAGATCGACGGGTGAGGGGTGCCGAGGCGCCCCTCACCTGAGGCAATACGGGTAGGGGAGTCACCATGACGATGATCAATATCGACTGTGCCACGTGCGGGGCGACTAACGTGCTGCCGGCCGGCGCAGTCCTGGCCACGGCCGGGGTCGCCGACCTTGATTCGCAATTCGGCGGTCAGGTGGGGTGGATCTGCAGTGGATGCCTGCAGATGGTGTGGGCATCGGTGAGCTGGCAGGCATTCCTCGACTTGCTCCTGGCCGGCGTACCGCTGATAGAGGAAGACGCCGAGACCGATCTGCCGCCGCATCCGGAGCACCCGATGTCGTGCCGTGCCCTGACCAGGGACGACCTCCTCGATCTGCACGAGCTGCTCGCTACCGACGATTGGTTCAGCGCCCTCGCCCCGGCGGTGGCTTAGCGGCGTGCGAGACACTGGGGATGCGGTACAGACGCCCCCACGTGAATGCCCGGTGCCGGGGGTGGGCAGTCTGCTAGATGACTCACCGGATCGTCCGGTGGCGGCGGGTGTTGAGGGAGACACATGACGACGAGCAGTCCAATGCAGTTGGGCATGGTGGGTCTTGGACGAATGGGCGCCAACCTCGTCCGACGGTTGATGCGTGACGGTCACAGTTGCGTCGTGTTCGATGTGAATCCTGCTGCGGTCAAGACGCTTGAGGACGAAGGCGCAACCGGGGCGAGCTCAATGGCGGACCTGGTCAGCAAGCTTGACGCACCGCGCGCGGTGTGGGTGATGGTGCCCGCCGGCGACATCACACGCAAAACGATCGACGGCCTGGCGGAGCAGATGGCGGCGGGCGACACGATTATCGACGGTGGCAACTCTTACTACCGCGACGACATCCGGCGCGCTAGTGAGCTGGCGGGTCAGGGAATTCACCACATTGACGTCGGCACCAGCGGCGGCGTGTGGGGAGTCGACCGCGGCTTCTGTCTGATGATCGGCGGCGAGGATGAGCCCGTCGACCGGCTGCAGCCGATCTTCGCCACCATCGCTCCCGGGGTCGATGCGGCGCCTCGCACGCCGGGACGCACTGGCGAGCCTGATGAGGCTGAGCAGGGCTACCTGCACTGTGGTCCCAACGGCGCAGGTCACTTCGTGAAGATGGTCCACAACGGTATTGAGTACGGGATGATGGCCTCGATCGCCGAAGGTCTCAACATCCTCCGTAATGCCGACGCGGGCACTCGCGTCGTGGAGGGTGACGCGGAGACCGCACCGATGGAGGACCCGGAGTACTACCAGTTCCATATCGACACGAGCGAAGTCGCAGAAGTCTGGCGACGTGGCAGCGTTGTCGGATCATGGCTGCTCGACCTGACCGCAGCCGCGTTGGCGCATGACCACGACCTCTCCGAGTTTGCCGGGCGAGTGTCGGACTCAGGTGAGGGCAGGTGGACATCGATCGCCGCGATCGACGAGGGCGTCCCTACTCCGGTTCTGACCAGCGCGCTCTACTCACGGTTCGCCTCTCGCAACCTCGACGAGTTCGCCAACAAGACGCTCTCGGCAATGCGTAAGGGCTTCGGCGGCCACGACGAGAAGAAGGACTGAGATGACGCCTCAGCCACCGATGGCGGTGTTGTTCGACATCGACGAAACGTTGGTGCACACCGGTGGGTCAGGGGCGCGGAGCTGGAACGCTGCGTTCGAGAAGATTCACGGCTTGCCCGCCGACATCGGCGAGCACAGCTCGGCGGGCGAGACCGACCCGCAGGTTGCCCGCGAGACATTCCGAGGAGTGCTGGGTCGTGAGCCGAGCTCGGACGAGCTCGGCCGGCTCTATACCGAGTATCTGTTGCATCTGGCAGAGGACATCTGGACGTCCAAGGGCTACCTGCTGTTGCCCGGTGCGCAGGAAACCCTCGAACGGCTCGGCAAGGCGGGTGTGACGTTGGGCCTGGTGTCAGGGGCGATGGAAGGCGCCGCCCGCACCAAGCTCATGCCGTGCAACCTCAATCGCTTCTTCGTCTTTGGCGCCTACGGATCGGATTCACCGGACCGAGCTGAGCTGACTCGGCTGGGGATCGGCAAGGCGGCGCTGCTGCACGACGGGCTCACCCCTGATCGGGTCTACGTCGTCGGCGACACCCCGCACGACATCGACGCCACTAAGGCCGCGGGTGGGGTGGCCGTTGGCGTGGCCAGCGGCAAGTTCACGGTGGCGCAGTTGCAAGACGCCGGCGCTGCCTATGTTCTCCCGTCGCTTAAGGCGCCCTTCCCGAACAGCTAGTTCCGGCCGGGCGCAGCGCTGGCGGCAGAGTGTGAGTAAACGGCGATCGGACGTAGAGGGGGGCCGATGACTGAGAGCCAGGTTGCGCCAGCTGTGCCGATGACGCCGTGGTCGCGCAACACGCCACTTCGGCACTTCCTGCGGACCGAGACCGGCAGCGCGGTCGTGCTGCTGAGCGCTGCGGTCGTGGCACTCGTCTGGGTCAACGTGGACCAGTCGTCCTACACCACCGTGTGGGGCACTCGGCTGACGATCCGGCTCGGGCACTGGGCGGTTTCGATGAACACCCGCGAGTGGGTCAACAGCGGGCTCATGACCTTCTTCTTTCTCGTTGTGGGGCTCGAGGCCCGCCGCGAGTTTGATATTGGCGAGCTGCGCGAGCGACGCAGGGTCGTCTTGCCCGTGCTGGCGGGTATCGGCGGCATGGCGCTGGCGGCTGGGATCTTCGTCGCCATCAACGCGGGCCGGCCGTCCGCCCACGGCTGGGGGGTGGCGATGTCGACCGACACCGCGTTCGCCCTCGGCGCGCTTGCAGTCGTTGGGCCCTACGCCCCCGATCGGCTCCGAGGTTTTCTGCTGACAGTCGTGGTCGTCGACGACATCGTCAGCCTGGTCGTGATCACGTTGTTCTACAGCGGTCGCATCTCAGTTGGCCCGCTGCTCATTGCGGTCGCGCTGTTTGCGGCCATCCTGATCGCGATGCGGTTCGGCATTCAACGTGGCCTGTTCTATCTCGCGCTGAGCGGCGCATGTTGGGTTGCGCTGTTTAAGTCCGGCGTCGATCCCATCGTGGTGGGCCTTGCAGTCGGCCTGGTGGTGTATGCCGCGCCGGCGGCACGCGACGATCTCGAGCGGGCCACCGACTTGTTCAGAGGCTTCCGGGAGCAACCGACCCCGGAGCTAGCGCGCTCGGCGAGTGCCGGAGTCGCGGCAGCGATCTCGCCAAACGATCGCCTGCAGCAGCGTTTCCATCCGTGGACCAGTTATGTCGTCGTGCCGGTCTTTGCCTTGGCGAATGCCGGCATCGTGATCGATCCCGCCTTCCTGTCGCGTGCGTACCAATCGCCGGTCACACTCGGCATCCTGATCGGCTACATGGTGGGAAAGCCATTGGGAGTGTTGGGCACCGCAGCCCTAGGGACCGCGTTGAGTCGAGGTCGGTTGCGGCCGCCGGTCGGATGGGCCGCCGTGCTTGGTGGCGGCTCGCTCGGCGGCATTCCGTTCACTGTCTCGATCCTGATCGCGACGCTGGCCTTCCACGGCGGTGCGCTGGAGGAGGCGAAGCTCGGCATCCTGACCGCGGCGATCGGCGCCACCGCACTCACCTGGCTGATCTTCCAGGTGGTTCGGCGACTGCCAACTGCCGTGCGGGCACGGGCGTTGTTAGGCACCTCGGAGGTCATTGTCGATCTGGCTGACCCGGTTGACGTGGAGCGCGACCACCATCGTGGGCCGGACGACGCGCCCGTGACGCTTGTCGAATACGGGGACTTCGAATGCCCGTACTGCGGGCAGGCAGAGCCGACTGTCCGCAAACTGGTTGCGGATCATGGTGACCTTCGGTACGTGTGGCGACACCTGCCGCTGCGCGATGTTCATCCGCACGCCCAGCTCGCGGCCGAGGCGTCAGAGGCGGCCGCGGAGCAAGGTCACTTCTGGGAGATGCACGACCTGCTGCTCGATCATCAAGATGCCCTGCAGATCAAGGACCTGCTCAGATATGCGGCACAGCTCGATCTCGACACCGAGCGATTCGCCGATGCGCTGCGGTCGCACGACTTCCGCGAGCGGGTCGAGTCAGACCTCGAAAGCGCAGATCTCTCCGGGGTGACCGGGACGCCCACGTTCTTCGTCAACGGTCGCCGGCACCATGGTGCGTACGACTTGCAAGCTTTGTCCGATGCAGTTCGCTCGGCGAAGGCACGCTCGATAGTGGCCGCTCGCAGCACATGACATAATAGTTGTGACGCTACAACTATTGGAGTCCGCGACGGAGCTCAGCCTGGCTCGGCGGCGACTGATTCTCGGGATCTGCTCGCTGAGCCTTTTCATCGTCGGGATCGACGTCACGATCGTGAACGTCGCGCTGCCCTCGATCCAGCACGCCTTCGGGGCATCAGTCAGCGGACTGCAGTGGACGATCGACGCCTACACCCTCGTGCTCGCCAGCCTGCTCATGTTGTCCGGCTCGACCGCCGACCGGCTCGGCCGCCGACGGGTCTTCCAAATCGGGCTGGCGCTGTTCACGCTCGGCTCGCTGCTCTGCAGTCTGGCGCCGGGGCTGGGCTGGCTCGTCGCGTTCCGGATGCTTCAGGCGGTCGGCGGGTCGATGCTCAACCCGGTGGCGATGTCGATCATCGTCAACACCTTCACCGATCCCCGTGAACGGGCTCGCGCGATCGGTGTCTGGGCCGGCGTGGTCGGGGTCAGCCTGGCACTCGGACCTGTGCTCGGCGGGGCCCTCGTCGACGGGATCGGATGGCGCTCGATCTTCTGGATCAACATCCCGATCGGGGTCGCGGCGATCGTGCTCACTCAACTGTTCGTGCCGGAGTCGAAGGCGCCACGCGCGCGTCGCCTCGACCCACCGGGTCAAGCGCTGATCATCGTCCTGCTCGCCTCGACGACGTACGCGATCATCGAAGGACCCGGCCGAGGCTGGCAGTCGCCGCTGATCATCGGGCTGTTCGTCCTTGCCGCCATCACGGGCGCGGTCCTCGTGCTGGTCGAGTCTCGCCGCCGGGAACCACTGATCGACGTTCGCTTCTTTCGTAGCGCGCCGTTCGCTGGCGCGACATTGATTGCGATCGCTGCGTTTGCTGGGCTTGGCGGCTTCCTCTTCCTCAACACGTTGTATCTGCAGGACGTCCGCGGCTATAGCCCGTTGCATGCGGGCTTGGTCGTCCTCCCGATGGCCGTCATGATCGTGTTGCTTGCACCGCTGTCAGGTCGACTGGTCGGAAGCCGAGGGCCGCGTACTCCGCTGGTCATCGCAGGGCCGGCGATGGCGATCGGGGCGTTGTTGCTGGTGCGGCTCAGCGCGCACACGTCGGTGCTTCACCTGATCCTCGCCTATCTGATCTTCGGCGCCGGATTCGGCATCGTGAACGCACCGATCACCAACACCGCGGTGTCCGGGATGCCCAGAGAACAGGCCGGGGTCGCCGCCGCGGTTGCGTCGACGAGCCGGCAGATCGGCCAGTCCATCGGTGTCGCCGTCATGGGATCGCTTGTTGCGGTCGGAACCGGCGCTGGCTTCACCGCCGCTAGTCACGCCGGCTGGGCCGTCATCACTGGCTGTGGTGTCGCGGTGCTTGTGGTTGGGCTCATCTCCACTGGGGGCTGGGCATTGGGCACAGCCGAGCGCAACCGTGTCCGGCTGGCAAGCCGGGCCGAGGGGGTTCTCGATGAGCGTCAAGTCGCCGCCGTCACCTGAGGCAGCCAGCCGAGTCTGGGCTGCCATGCAGGCACTGGTCTTCAGCCAGGATCGCCGCAACGCGGTGAGGGATGCGCTTGGCCTCGGCTTCGGTCGAGTCAAGGTGCTGCGCACCCTGACTCGAGGCTCGCTGACCCTGTGCGAGCTCGCCGATGCCCATGGGATTGACGCGCCGTATGCCACCGTGATCGTCGACGACCTTGAAGCGCGCGGGTTGGTGCTTCGCTCGCCTCACCCCGATGATCGTCGGCGCAAGCTCGTCTCGCTGACGCCGGCAGGTGCCGCCGCTGCGGCGCGAGCCGAGAAAATCCTGGCCACTCCGCCAGCCGAGCTCACCGCACTGTCGCCAGTGGATCTTTGCAGCCTCGACGGACTTCTTGCGCGACTTGGTCAACCCGGCGCTGCACCGGCTTAGGCATCGCTCGGTCGAGGTTCGCAGAACCGATCTCCAACCGGCCGATCGCTTAGTACGCTCCTTCGATGATCACGTTGTCATCTCGTGGATTGGTGCTGGGCGCCGCGGGAGCGCTGGTGGGTCTTTGCATGCAGTTGACTGGCGCTGGTGTCGCCGCCGCTTCAGCCGCCACCGTGAGCAACACCGACGTCGCTGGCACTCAAGAGGTCGTGTCCTGCCTGACGCCCAAGCTGTGTGTGATTGCTGGCTATAACAAACACGGCGTCGGCGACGTTGTGCCCGTGCGGGACGGCAAGCCCGGTCATGCGGTGACTATCCGCGGCACGTCGAGCATCGAGTCGGTGAGTTGCCCGACTGCTGCTGGCTGTCTGGCGATCGCCGACGCCAAAAGTGGTGTCGGGCTCACGCTGGTCACGATCAACAAGCACGGCGTCCCCTCGCGGCATTTTCGTGTCAAGGTGCCAGCCGGCGTTTCGCTAGCTCGGATCACGTGTACGAAGCTCACTGCCTGCGTTCTGGCCGGTAACAATCCGTTGAAGACCCCGGTGTTGATCGAGGTTGCGTCCTGGAATGGTCGCAAGCTCGTACTGCACCATCGCGACGGCCTGCCGCACTCGACGACGGACAACCTGCTGGGCCTTAGCTGCCACGGCGCGAGCTGCCTCGCGGTCGGCATCGCAGACGTGGGAACGGCCTCGGACGGCATCGTCGTGCGCATCCATCACGGCAAGCCCTCGACGGTGACGCGAGTCAAGAATGACCCGCTGTACGGCGCCGCGTGCCCGTCGGCGTCGAAGTGCTACGCCGACGGCATCGGGCGCCATGGCGGCACGATCCTCGGACTGACAAACGGTGCCATCAAGCGGACCCAGTCCACAGCCGCGAGCTTGGCAGACATTGCCTGCCATGGCGGGTCGTGCACTGCGGTCGGTGAGGAGTTGCCGCCGCCGTCAGCCCCGTTGACCCAGGGCTACGAAGGCGTGGTGATCTCGTTGTCTGGTGGCACTATCACCGCGATCCAGACGATCAGCAAGTCAGGCGGCTTCAATTCAGTCGCACAGCCAGGACCCACTGTCTTCGTTGCCGTCGGAGCTTCGGGTTCGGTGAAACTACCGAGCGAAGTCAGCACCGGCTGAGTCGGCGCCCGCCATAGCTCAGCGATTCGGGCTGCGAGGCCCAACCAACTGCGGCGAGCGAGCGTCTCATTGGCTGTGAAGAAGCTGCTGCTGATGACCGTCGTTCTCGCGCTGGCGGGCTGTGGGATGGCCGCCCCGATCTCGAGTCGGGTCGCCGCGCAATCACGTCCCTCTGGAAATGCCAATGTGCTTAGCGAGCGCGGCGAAGTCGCCGCGGTGAGCCATCACCATCTCTACGTTCTCGGCGGACCGGCGGGGAGCTTGCGCCGGGTCCAACTTGCCGGACGGGTGACTGATCCAACATGGTCGTACGACGGCCGCTGGCTTGCAGTGCAGGTGAGCAAGGCGCCACCGGCGTCGAATCGGTATGCCACAGAACCCACCGCGGTCTGGCTTGTGTCGCCCCAAGGACGGGTGGTGCGGCGTCTGACGAAGCGTGGTGCCGACGCGACCGGCGACGTGTGGTCGCCGACGGACGATCAGCTGGCGATCGAGACGTCGTCGCCGCGCTTCACCGCGCACGGGAGCCAGGTCGAGTTGACGGATGCCGCCGGTGCTTCGAGGATCGTCGTCTCTGCGCGTGACATCTCCGGAATCGCCTGGTCGCCAGACGGCGCACAACTCGCCGCGTCCGTGAACGCCTTCGCGCACAGCAGATGGCGCAGCCGGGTGGTGCTGTTCCCCGCAACAGCGGGCCGCGCTCGGGTCCTCGCGCGCGAGAGCGGCAATGTGCTGGAGGTCGCCGGCTGGTGGCCGAACGGCTCCGGCGTGTTGGTGTGGCTCGACTACCAGGGCTCGGGGTCACTCGCTGCGGATGGATTGCCACTGGTAGACATCGCGACAGCGACCGGGCATCGTCACCGGCTGGCGCGGTCCATGCTTCAGTACGGCGCGTGGCTGTCGACGTCTCGACGCCGCAACGAGATCGCCTTCATCAGCGGCGGCGACCGTGAGCTCACCGAGAGCCACAAGCATGTCGAGGTCTGTCGGACAAGCGGCTGTCACGCGATCCGGCAAGCCACCGGACAGGTTTCCTTCGATCCCGCATGGTCGGGCACCGGACGGCTCGCCCTCGTCCGTGATCGAGCGGTTGCCGACGGGGCAAACATCGGCCTTCGCTTCATCAACAAGGTGCAGAACAGCGGCACGATTGATGAGTTGGTGGGCTCGACCGCGCGGCCGCTGGCCGGTGCTGGGAGCGGCGCGACTTCGCCGGTATGGGGGTCGTCGCACACCTTGCTCTTCGTTCGCCACGACGCGCTGTGGTTGCTGACCGCAGGCGCCGTTCGCAGTCATCGAGTGCTCGGCCCGCTGCAGCTGCCGTCGAGCTACTACGGCTTCGTGCCGTGGCAAGACAGCTTTGCGTGGACCGACGCCACAGCCGGCTAGCTGCTGTCGGTGCGTCGATCACGGTCATCGGGTCGTTCGGACCGTGCGACCGGGCCTTAGTCGATCGGCTGGCGGGCAATCTTGGCCGGCTGGCGTCCGGCCAGAAGCCAACCACCAGCCACTGCGGCGAGTGGCAGGCCGATCAGGATGACGAGCAGATCATCGACCGGCACGTGACTGATCGATGTGCTGAGCCGGGTCCGAAAGAAGGCGATCAGCGCGAGGTAGGCGATCGTCGTGCCGATGAGCGCCCCGAGCAGTGCAAGCGAGCCGGCGGTCGCGCTTGTCAAGCTGCGCCGAGTCGTGCTGCTCGCGCCGGTTGCACTGAGGATGCGTAGGTCGCTTGCGGTCTCGCTGCGGATCAGCCCGACGGTCATCGCGAGCACACCCAGGGCGAGGAGCAGGCCGGCTCCGGTGGCGTAGTTGTTCAGCTCGGACAACGATGGCGCGTCCGACTTCGTCTCGATCGTCGCGTTGGCCGCCGTCGCCAGTTGCCGAGCAGCGTTGATCTGTGTCGCAGTGAGGGCGTGGTCGGTTTGCACGATCCAGCCGGCCGTCGTCGGGTGCAGCCCCAGCGTCCGGACGGCGTGTTCGGTCACCAGCACATTGGGCGTTGCGGTGTCAGCCGGCAGAGCAGACAGCGTCTGGATCTTGGGGTGAGCGACGCAGACCGGAGTGACACAGGCAAACGTTGGCGGCCCGCCTGTCGGCTTGTGGCCGGGACCGGGAGTAGGCCCCGCGTAGTTGCCGTAAAGCAGCACCAGGCGCGGGACCGCGGCCAAGCCGGTACGTGAGGTCAGGACATCGGTCGTCGGGTCGATGCTGCTCGGCGCGATTCCGTAGTGACGTAACAACGCCGGGGTGGCGACGTAGACCGGGCCGTTGAAGTTGTTGGTTGTGCTGTGGGCCTGGAACAGCGTCGCGGACGTCGAGCTGAGCGTAAGGACGTCACGGCTGCCGAGGGCCGCCGCAACGCTGGCGGGAAGGTGCTGCAGTGCGTGCGCTTGTGCCGCCGTCCGAGGTGTCGGCCCGGAGAACTCGCCTGGCCCGAGGTTGGCCGACCCGGTGTAGACGGCGAGCTGGTTTGCGGGCAGGTTCGGTCCGAAGTAGTCGAGCGGGTCGGAGTAGCGGGCGGTGGCGGCGACGCAGGTGACAACGGCGATCACGATCGCGAAGCTGATCGCCCCAAGCGCGGCGCCGGAGCGGGCGCGATAACGGGCCAGGTCGCGTAGTGCGAGACGAATCGAGATCGGCGAGTGTCGGCCGACCCGCGCGAGCGCCACGATGGCGAACGGCGCCAGGATCAGGCCGCCGATCGTGATCGTGACGATCCCCAACACCACCTCGGGCGGCCCGCCCCTTCCCCGCACGACCTTCGGAGCTGCCAGCCAGATCAGGCCGAAGCCGGCAATCACGAGGATCGCGGCGAGCAGCACGGACCTGTGCCTGGACGTCGGGCTGGGCGGCCGACCCGACAGGGCCGCCATCACCGGCAGCTGAGCGGACGTGCGCGCTGGCCACCAAGCTGCGGCTGTCGCGGTGATGACAGCGAGGGCGATCGCTGTCACGATCAGCCACCACGGCAGGTGAAGCAGCCCGATCACGTGGCCGGCACTGGTTTGCAGATGCGGGCGGTAGACGGCCCAGCCGATGAAGCCCAACGCCGTTCCGACGATGGTCGCGACCGTCCCGACGACGACGCCGTTGGCAATCATGACGAGGCGGATGTGGCGGTCGGTCGCGCCAAGTGCGCCGAGCATTCCGAGCGCCCGCACCCGGCGCTGGGCCATCACCGTGAAACCTGCAACTGAGACCAGGCCGATGAAGAGCAGGCCGAAGGTGGCGAGGACCAAGACGATGATTGCGGGGCTGATCCCGCTGCCGGGCCCGCTGGGGACCTCGACGGATGCATTGCTGGGCAGTCCGAGTGGGGTGGCCGTCCTCGAGCCACTTCTTGGCAGCGGCGAGTCGAACAGGACGCTCACTTGGGTCGGCGCGGTGAGCTGGCCCGGGGCGACGAGCGCGAATTGATCAGCGAGATTTTGCGGGTTCTCGACCACGCCGACGACACGGCGCGCGCGACCGCCGGCATGCCAGCTGCCGCCGATGCCAACGTCGTACGTCGTGGCGAGCGTGCGGGTCAGGCCGACCTCGTTGGGCCCGACTGGGTAACGCCCGGACACGAGCCTGAGCAAGCCGGATCCGTACTGACCATATGGGTTTTGCGCCCGGAGCTCGGCAGTCGCGACGGTGCCGGTGGCGATGTTTTGGCTTTCGATCACCTCGATGCGGCCGACGCGTTGCCGGAGCGCAGCAAGGTCAGCGGCAAGGTGTGGATCAGACCCAGGGATCAGCGCCAGGTGGTTGGCGGTGCCGAACACCGCATTGCGCGGTGGCGGCGCGTTGGTGGCCACAGCAGCGCCGAGCATCGTTGCGGTCACGGCAGTCGTGATGAGCGCCAGAACCAGCAGTTGCTGACGCCACTCCCGACGAAACAACCGCCATGCCCAACGGATCACTGCTCGGCGAGCCCGAAACCCACCGTCCCCCGATCCGGTGAGGGTCGGCCGATCTGCGAGCGCGATGCTCATCGGGTCCGGCTGGGCGCAAGCAGCGACTCCGGGCCCGCTGGCGGTGAGGTCTGGTCGACGATGCGCCCATCCCGAAGGAACACGACCCGGTCTGCCCACGACGCGAGCTGGGCGTCATGGGTGACGACGACTGCTGCGACGCCCTGGCGGCACGCGGCGCGCACCATGCGCATCACGGCCTCTCCATTGACAGAGTCAAGGGCGCCTGAGGGCTCGTCAGCCAACAACAGGTGACGTTCGCCGACGATCGCGCGGGCAATTGACACCCGTTGGCGTTCACCGCCAGAGAGCTGGTCGGGGAAGTGCGAGGCTCGATCGTCGAGCCCGAGCTGTTCGAGCGCAGCCATCCCGGCTGCGTGCGCCTTGCGGGCGGACACGCCATCGAGCTCGAGCGGAAGTGAGACGTTCTCGACCGCGCTCAACCCTGCCAGCAAGTTGAAGTCCTGAAACACATAACCGATCGAACGCCGACGCAGTCGGGCCTTGTCATTGCGATTCATCGTCGACAGCGCACGACCATCGATGATGACCTCGCCGCTGGTCGGATCCTCGAGGCTGCCGGCGATCGTGAGCAGCGTGCTCTTGCCGGAACCGCTCGCTCCCATGACGGCGACGAGAGCGCCGGCGTCAACCGACAGCACGACGTTGGTCAGCGCGTTCAGCTCTGTGTCCCCATCGCCGTAGATCTTCGAGATGCCGTGGAGCTCGAGAACTGTCATCGCTGTGCACCTACCCGTCGTCGCAGCCGCGGCAACGGTGCGGCGGAGGTAACGGGCGGGTCGAACTCCGCTCGCTTGAAGCGGCCGTCGGCGGCATCGAGCCAGCGGATTACCGAGTCGAGTCGGAACAACTCGGCGTCGACGGCAAGGGCGAAACTCAAGTCGAGGTCGGCCTCGTCGTCCTTCAGGCGGGTCCACTGCTGCATGACCTCAACGAGGTAGCGGCGATGTTCCTGGATGATCTCGCGGACATCCACACCCGGCACTCTCGCGGCGACGAGGATCTTGATCACCAGATCATCGCGCGGGGGTGAGCTCAGGTCGGGCGGCACTCGCAGCCACTGCGCCAGCTCCACCTCGCCGAGGGCTGTCAACCGGTAGGTCTTTTGCGGGCCGTCAGCGGCGCCGTCGTCGGAGGAGACGAGACCGTCGCGTTCGAGTCGTTGCAGCGTCGTGTAGACCTGGCCGACGTTGAGCGGCCAGACGTCACCGGTCCTGGCTTCGAACTCTTGCCGAAGTTGCAGGCCGTACTTCGGGCCCTCGCTCAGTAGCGCCAATAGCGCCGGCCGGACGCTCATGACGAGGTCGTGTGGGTGGGCTGACTAAGTATCATACTGCGTATACTACGCGGCATTAAGTCGCTTGGCAACTCCCGTGGCGAGGGCTGGGTCGAATTTTCGTGGCCGCCGTCACACGATTTGGGGCGGGGATGCATCTTAGTGGTGTGACTTTCGCGGAATTCGCCGAAGCGCGGCTGCCGCGACTGCTGCGCTACGCCGTCGTCCTCACCGGAGACAGCGACCTGGCGCAGGACGTGGTCCAGGAGGTGTTAGCGCGGGCGCAGCTTCGGTGGAGCAAGATCGCGCGTAGCGACTCCCCGGATGCCTACGTCAAGAAGATGGTGCTCAACGAGTACTTGTCCTGGCGGCGTACGTGGAGCGTGCGCAACGTCCGAGCCGTCGGTGAGCGGCTGATCGACTTCAGCGATCGTCGCAGCGAGTCACGCGACCATGCGCAAGACCTGGTGGACACCGACGAGGTGTGGAATCGGCTGGCGACGTTGCCACGTAAGCAGCGTGCCGTGCTGGTTCTTCGGTATTACGAGCAGGTCGACGACGACGAGATCGCCTACTTGCTCAACTGCGCACCGGTGACGGTTCGCAGCAACGCGTCAAAGGCATTGAAAACCCTGCGGCTCCAGTCGGAGCGGCAGTTGATGACCGTGGCAGGAGACGTTCGATGACCGACAATGGCGATCAGCTCAGTGTGACTTTCGCTGCCCACGAACACCTTGCACCGGACGCCGCAGACGTCCTTGCGCGCGCGCATCGGATCGCGCGTTCCTACCAGCGGCGACGCTGGGCGGTTCGGGCGACCGGGGGTGCAGTCCTTGGAGCGGGCTTGGTGGCGAGTGGTATCGCCCTTCCCGGCCGGCTGGGCCACTCTTCTGGCGACCAAACCGTGATCGCGACGCCGCTGGCAGGTGGCGGCAGCGCCAGCCCATCGGCCAGCCCGTCCACGACCTATACGCAGTCGGAGGAGCTCGCCGAGTATTTTGCGGCGGGCTATGACTACAACGACGCGGTCCAGCTCGCCACGTTGTGGAACGACACCGACATCGTGACGGTGAAGGCGGACGCCGGCCTCAAGCTGCTCGACGGTGAGACGCTGCCGATCGCGCCAAGCGAGTCACCGGGCGCGGGGGCCGAGACGAAGGCCGACGTCGCGCGCAATGCGTTCTTTGCGGCGGGCTACACCTATGACGACGCGGTGACGCTCGGCAACATGTGGAAAGACACGAACACCTACCAGGTCAAGGCTGAGGCCGGCCAGAAGCTGCTCGACGGGCAGACGCTGCCGATCCCGCCCAGCGGGCCGCCTGAGACGTCGGGAACGACGGTCGTCGGCAGCAGCAAGGTCAGCGCGAAGAAGGAGCGGCTCGCGAAGCTCGTCAAGAGCTACGCGGCGACTGACGACTCGATGAGTCCGGCACTCACTGCGTACTTCGCCGCGGGCTACGACTACCCGAACGCGGTCGCACTGGGTCAGCTGTGGAACGAGACCGACATCACCCAGATCAAGACTGAGGCCGGTCAGAAGCTGCTCGACGGTGAGACGCTGCCGGTGAAGCCCGACAACCCGCCCCCGCCCGCTGACAGCAAGGGCGATGCGGCCCGCGCGGCGTTCTTCGCGGCCGGCTACACGTATCAGGACGCCGTCACGCTCGGCAACATGTGGAACGACACGAACACCTACCAGGTCAAGGCCGAGGCCGGCCAGAAGCTGCTCGACGGACAGACGCTGCCGATTGCACCGTGAGCCTGGAGCTCCACCGGCGTACCGGATTTGAGCTGGAGCTGCTTGCACCACGCGGCTCCAGCCGGCGAACCTTGGCCGTCACTTTGGCGGACAGGTACGGCGGCCAGGCCCGGCCGGTGTGGCACCAGGACAGCGAACCGGCGCTGGTGAAGAGCCTCGGTGGCAGGTTCCTTCACCTGACACAGGGATACGAGGTGCTGGCGGACACCGGCGAGCTGATGTGCAGGCTCGTCGATGACGTCACGATCGTGACCGATCTCGAGCCAGCCGCGCCAGCAGTGGCCGGCTGGCACCGGCTGTTGACCGACGATCCTCGGCTGTTGCAGTTGCTTGCTCTGGTGAGCGATCCCGGTGGGCCGATCGAGACGTCGCTCGACGCCGCGGCTGCGCTTTGGGGCGTTGCGGCCGAGCAACATGGCAAGTTCTGGCGACTTGAGTCGGCCGGTGCCACAATCGCGCTCGCTACGCCTTCGGGGGGTGAGCGCGAGCGGCCGTGCGAAATCATCACGCCACCGCTCGACGCCGGATACGCCGAGGCGATTGAGGCGCTGCTCGGGCCGGCTCGCGACCTGGGCTTCAGCGTTCCTGCTGAGGCGGCAGTGCACGTCCACCTGGACGGCCAGCCATTCCGCAAGGCTGCGGCACTCGCCAACGTGGTGCGGCTGTTCGCCTACTGGCGCGAACCGTTGCGGCAGCTGTTGGCGACCAATCCCCGCTGTCGGCGGCTAGCGCCGTTGCCGGCCGAGCTGGTGGCGGCGGTCGACGGCGACCCAAGTCATGACGAGCTGCGCCGAGCGGCGGCTGCCGGCGGGCTCACGAAGTTTTTTGACGTCAACCTGATGGCACTGCTGCGTGACAACCCGGCCCGCGACACGATCGAAGTCAGGATCCTTCCGGGCACGACGGAAACAGCGGAGGTGATTGAGCGTGCGGCGGTCGTCGAGGCACTGCTTGAACGCTGCCTTGACCCCCAGCCGGTGCCTCGCCCGCCTGCCGACCTCGCAACGGCGGTTTCCCGGCTCAGCCGGATCTCAGTGTGAGAGCTGCTCGACGAGCAGGGTACGGATCTCAGCGCTGTCCGCGCTGGGGTGCCGCGAAGCGATAGCGCTGAGCTCGGCGAGCTCGGAGGTGGTTTGGTAACTCGCGATCTCCGACCGCAAGTTCGCCCGGTCGAGTCTCTGACCTCGGCGGTGACGAGCTTCGTCCACGGCTCGGCCAAGCCTCGATCGGGTTGGCGGCGCGACATTCATTTGGTGCGTTTCCCCTCAGTAAGAACGGGCAAGCAAGATTGTTCTTGCCCCCTCTATGCAACACCGGGATTGTTTCGGCTATGCCAACAGCACGGAAACTGTGAGTGATGTCGCGGCGCGCAGCTAGCGGGGAGCGCTGATTGCCTAGCGCGGAGCGCTGATGGCCTAGCGCGGAGCGCTGATGGCCTAGCGCGGAGCGCTGATGGCCTAGCGCGGAGCGCTGATGGCAAGGTCAGCCGCTTCGTCTGCGAGATCTCGTTCTGCTCGATCCGCGACCGATGGGTCGACCACGTTCTCGGCACCCCAGTTGGCGAGGGTCTCGCGCTCGACTGCCAACAACACCGCGACCGCTTGCCAGAAATCAGACGTCAGGTCGTCGCGAGCGGCCGCGGCCGCTTCGACCCCTTTCAGTCGATCGATCCGGGCGATGTAGGCATTCCGTAACGGTGCGACCGCCGGTGGATCGGTCACTGTCGTCCCTGCGTCCAGTTGCGCGAGCGCTGCTGTTGCGGCCGCCAGGCGGATCGAGATCTCCTGGCTCGCAGTCTGTGCGGTCTCAGTCCCGGTCAGCATCTCGCGTTCGGTGCGCAGCACGTCCACTGCGAGCTTCCAGTCGTCCGCGCCGACCTGATCCGGCTCCGGCGTCTCGCCGGAGATCTGTTCGAGTAGTGAGACGCGGGCGGAGAAGATCTCCGACAACGTTGCGGATTGCTCCGGGGGCAGACCGAGGTCGGGCAGGCTTGCCAGTGCGGCCTTCGCCGCCGCGACCCGCGCTCGACCTTCCTGCTGAACCTGCACCGCAGCAGCGCGCAGCATGCCGAAGGCCGCGCCGACGCCGTCGACCGCGGCGACCGAGGTACGCAGTGGCACCTCCTCGAGCAGCCACGTCAGTGCGAAGGCCACCAGCGCCACCGGGATCGCCGCGATGAACACCACGTGCAGCGACTCGGTGAAGGCGCGAAGGTAGCCGTCGTGGATCGCCGCCGGCAGCTTTGCCAAGGCCTGTGGGCTCGCGCGCAGCTCGCTCGCGAGTCTGGGGTTGGCCGCGAGCTGAGGGAGCTGGTGGGCGAGGTTGCCCTTCATCTTGTTGTTGAAGATCGCACTGAACACGCTCACCCCGATCGACCCGCCGATCGATCGGAAGAACGTGGCGGCGCTGGTCGCCGTGCCAAGTTCGCGGGGAGAGACGCTGTTTTGAACCGCAAGGACAAGCACTTGCATGGTGAGACCCAGACCGAGTCCGGTCACTGCCATGAACGTGCCGGACTTGAGGACGCTGGTGTGGACACCGAGATGCGAGAGAAGGAACATGCCGACTGCAAGGATGGCTGTGCCGGCGACCGGGAAGACCTTGTAACGACCCGTACGACTGATGATCTGCCCGGATCCGATGGAGGCGATTAACAACCCACCCATCAACGGGAACAGCTGCAGTCCGCTCGCGGTCGCGGAGGCACCGCGCACCACTTGCTGGTATTGCGGGAGATAGGTGATCACGCCGAACAGCGCAAACCCGACGATGAACCCGACGCCGCTCGCGACGGCGAACACCCGCTTCTTGAACAGGCTGAGCGGAATCACCGGCTCGGCAGCGTGTTGCTCCGCGATAATGAACCCGACCAGCAGCACCGCTGAGGCAATGACCATTGTGACGATCGTCGGTGATCCCCACGCGTAGGTCGTGCCGCCCCACGTCGTCAACAGCACGATGCAGGTCACCGCGGCAGCGAGCAGCGCAGAGCCGATGTAGTCGATCTCGTGATGCACTCGCTGCAACGGGGTCTTCAGCGCGATCGAGATCACTGCAAGGGCGATGGCGCCCAACGGCAGGTTGACGTAGAACACCCAACGCCAGCTGGCGTTGTCGACCAGAAAGCCACCGATCAGCGGTCCGGCAATGCTTGTCACGCCGAACACCGCACCGAAATAGCCGGAGTAGCGGCCGCGCTCGCGCGGCGGCAGAACGTCCGCCATGACGGCCTGCGCACCGACCATCAGGCCGCCGCCGCCGATCCCCTGCAGGGCACGGAAGGCGATCAGCTGGTTGAGGGTGTGAGCGACACCGCACAGCGCGGAGCCCACCAGGAAGATGACGATTGCGGCGATGAACAGCCGTTTGCGGCCGAACTGGTCGCCCAACTTGCCATACAGCGGGGTCGAGACCGTCGAGGCAAGGAGGTATGCGGTGACCACCCAGGACAGATGGTTCAGCCCGCCGAGATCGCCGACGATCGTCGGCAACGCCGTCGACACGATGGTCTGATCGAGGCTCGCCAGAACCATGGCGAGCATCAGCGCGGACAGGATGACCCCAAGTTGCCGCCTCGGTGCCGCAGTGGAGGGCGTTGCGGCCGACGGGGGCGAGTCGGTCATGAGACTTTGTTGACCGACGCGTCGTAGATCTGGGCGATCGATGCATCCAGGCGGGCGTTGAACTGCTGGTCGTCCTGTCCCTCAGAGAGCCCCGCCAGCAGGGCACGGGAGAAGCTCGCGATCATGACGGGCTCGTGCGCGAGCAACGTGCAGGCTTCGTCGCGCCCGTAGCCGCCCGAGAGCGCAAGCACGCGGAGCACCCGCGGATCGGCAGCGAGGTCGGCGTAGAGGCCGGGCTGGGTGGGGATGGTCAGCTTCACCATCACCATCGCATGTTCGGGGAGCGCCTCTACATGCGTGTGGAGAGCGTCAGAACAGCAGCCGTTCGGCGTCCGCCTTGTGTGGACTGTCGATGCTGACCTCTGGCTCAAGAATTGGCACTAGCCCAGCGGCGGAGATCGTGGCGGCGAGCTCGAACTGCTGGTCGACGATCGCCATCGACGCCGTGTCTGGTCGGCGTCCTTGATCACTGATCGCATCTTGGTGCCGAAGATCCGGTGCTGGTTGGCCCGCTCGAGTAGCTCGTCGAGGGTGTCGATCGGCTTCATCAGCTGGACGCCGAACTTCTCGTCAGCCAGTCCCTTGTCGACCTTCAGGAACGGCACGATCGCCTTGGTGTCCCACAGGTATTGGGCGGTTGGGCTGCCCAGCACCTCGCGGTCCATCGTCTGCTCGAACAGGATCGCCGCGAGCACCCGCGTCCCGTCGAAGGCCGGGCTGGTGAGAATGCGGGTGCGCATCGCGTGAACCAGGTCGAACATCTCGGTGTCGGAGCTGTACCGGCTCTCGGCAATGCCATACTCCGCGAGCGCCTTTGGCGTGCTGCCACCGCTCTGATCAAGGGCAGCAAAGAAGCCGTCACCGGAGCGAACCTTCTCTAGCTGTGTCGTATCCACCGCGTCATCTTCTCAGCCGTTGGCCAGGTCTACCAGGATGGCGGCGTGACTGATCGCGGCGTTCTTCGTTGCAGTGAGTACGCTGACCCGCCCACGCTCCGCCTGGGTGCGTAGTTCGGCCAGGGCAGCCGCTCGGGTTGGCTCTTTCAGCTCAACCAGATACCGGCGCCTGAACTCCTCGAACTTCTCCGGGTCGTGT
Organism: uncultured Actinomycetota bacterium; assembly: GCA_963814845.1. GTDB lineage: Bacteria > Actinomycetota > Actinomycetes > JAFAQI01 > JAFAQI01 > DATAUK01. The sequence goes on along the minus strand of CAWFEP010000007.1, from coordinate 46,543 downwards.
CCGTACCAACGGCGCAACTCCGCCGATGGGGCGACATCCTTAAACCAGGCATCGAGATGGGCCGCGTGTTTGGACAGCCCGCGTGGCCACAGGCCGTCGACCAGAATCCGCGCGCCATCGTCGGCTTGTGGCTCGTCGTAGACCCGTCGCAAAGTGATTGAGGTCGAAGCGGTCACCCGATCATCTTGTCCGGTTGGTCAACTCGTGACGATGTGGTCGCCGGCGTCGATCTCGCGCGGCTCAGATCTCGATGCCCTGGGCAGCCGCATGCGCCCGGACTACTCGGGTCGCGAGTGCGGAAAGCTGCTTACGCTCTGTCGACGACAGACAGCTTGTGGCGGCCACGATGTCGGCCTGAAACTCTGCCGCGGTGGTGTCGACGGTGCGCCGACCCAAGAGCGTCAGGCTGACGTGAACGGCGCGGCGGTCTGCCGCGGACGGCGCCCGTCGGACGTACCCTCGCCGTACGGCGCGATCGACGAGGCCGGTGACGCTCGACTTGTCGAGGTCGAGCAGCTTGGCGAGCTGTTGCATGGTCGGCTCGCGGTCGCGAAGCACCCCTAGCAGCCGGGTCTGAACCAGCGAGAGGTCGTGGGCTGCTGCGTGTTTTGCCAGGGTTCCCTGGACCAGAAAGCTTAGCTGTGCCAACGCGTCCACGATGCCGAGATCGTGGTGGCCGCGCGGTGTGGTTGCCATGCATCGACTCTACTTGATTTAGTACGTGAGACCAACTACATTGGTACGTGGCACAAACGAAATGTGCCGTACTGAATTTTCGCGCGAGAAGGGCATCCGCCAGTGGCAAAGATGCACGCTGCGGTCGTCACCTCATTCGATGAGCCACCGCACTATCAACAGTTCGACGTGCCAACCCCGTTCGATCCGGATCAGCGGCTAGTGGACGTGCTGGGTGTCGGACTGCACCCGCGGGTGCGGACGGACGCGGCTGGCAGGCACTACTCGAGCACCGGCGTGCTGCCGATGATCCCGGGTGTCGATGGAGTCGGTCGGCTCGCCGACGGGCGGCTGGTCTACTTCGCCGCTGCCGATGAGCTGCCGGGGCCGATGGCGGAGAAGGCAGTTATCGACATGCGTCGCGCGCTCCCGCTGCCGCCGGACGCCAGGGTCGACGTGATCGCGGCCGCGATGAATCCGGCAATGTCGGCGTGGGTGGCGTTGCGCCGCCGGGTGCCGATCGAGCCCGGCCAGAGCGTGCTGGTGCTCGGCGCCACCGGAAACGCTGGGGCTATGGCGGTGCAGGTCGCCAAGCGGCTACACGCCGGACGGGTTGTCGGCGCTGGCCGCGACCTTGGTCGGCTGAACGCGCTCACTGACCTCGGCGCAGACGCGGTTGTCCAGTTCACGGATGACGCAGCCGCGACGGCGAACGCGCTGGCAGCGGCAGCTTCGGAGGTGGACATCGTCATTGACTACGTGTGGGGCAAGCCCGCCGAGCACGCGATGATGAACTTGCTGACGGCCCGATCGGACCGTAGCCGAGCGTTGAACTGGATCCAGATCGGCGCGATGGCAGGGCCAACGATCGAGTTGCCGTCGGTTGCGCTTCGATCTGCGAACCTGCGCATCCAGGGCAACGGGCAAGGGGCAGTGTCGACGCGCGCCTACCTTGCCGAGCTTCCCTCGTTGATCGACGAGATCAACGCCGGCAACCTTCGGATTGCGACGCGTACCGTCGCGCTGCGCGATGTCGAGTCGGCCTGGACTACGCCCGACGTTCCCGGCGAACGTACCGTCATCATCCCCCGGTGATCTTGACGTAGGTGTCCTTGCAAGCGGCTCGCAAGGGAACGTACGTCAAGATCACCAGAGAAGGTGGGGCGGTCAGACGGACGCGGCAGACAGCAGGTCGTCGATCTGGCCGATGGCGAGGGTCATCCCCTCCGGCATGCCCATGCCGACCAGGGTCTCCATCTGGTCGTTGTCGACGAAGTGGCTGATCGTGGTCATCCGCGTGCCGCTATCCGTGGCCTCGTAGGTGATGTGACAGGCCATCGGCTCGATGCCGGGAGCCGGTTCGCCGTCTTCACCGGCGAGCCCATTGGCGAAGGTGAGCCGGTGGGGCGCGTCGATCGTCTCGATGCGCCACCAGCCCCGCGGCGTCTCACCGGCCGGTCCGGTCATGTGGTAGCGGGACTCCCCGCCGACGACAAAGTCGTGGCGGGTGAAGGTCGCGGGGAAGGTCGGCGGCCCCCACCAGCGCTCGAGCTGCCTCGGGTCCTCCCACAGCTGCCACACGCGGGCCGGTGGTGCGTCGAATTCGGCGACGACGGTCAGGGTGAGTGCGGCAGCATCGGTTTCCGTGCTGATGACAGTCATATGAGGTTTCCTTTCTCTTCCGCCAAGATCTCGGCGATCTGGTTTGTACGCGCGATCCAGAGTTGTTCGAAGGTCTCGAGAAGTGCGGCGGCTCGGCGCAGGGTCGCGGTGTTGCCGTGCACGATTTGCTCGCGTCCCTTCCGTTCCTTAGTGATGAGGTCGGCTCGCTCGAGCACCGCGACATGTTTCTGGACCGCCGCGAAGCTCATGTCGTAACGGCGTGCGAGGGTCGAGACGGACTGTTCGTGCTGGATCGCCTGGACCAAGATGTCGCGGCGGGTGGCGTCGGCGAGCGCGTGGAAGATGCGATCCACGTCCTCGCCCGCTTGCCTATCTACAACCATAAGGTTGTACGTTAGCGGAATCGTCTGCGAGGTGCAAGAGAGCCGACCATCGCGTGAACCTGGGAAGTTTTTGGCGTTTGTTCGAGATGCCGGCTGGGCAACCCCCGGACAGAGTCCTCGCCACGAGGGCCTGATGCGCGTTGAGGGGGCCGGAGTGTCATGACGCTTGCCCCACCCGCGGCTGCCGCCGCGACTATCGGTAGCTGGTGGCGACGCGAAGCCCAGGCGATACCGGGATGGACCTCGACGCATGTCCCTGACGTCGCCGCGGCGCTCATGGCTGCGCTTGTCCGCGACGGCGCACTTGAGCTGACGTTGCCGGGCGGCGGGCACACGCGTAGTCGCTTCGACGCCCTCGTCGCGCTGGGCGAGTTGGATTTGACGGTCGGCCGGCTGGCCGAGGCCCACACCGACGCGTTGGCCATCCTCGCCGAGCTCGGTCATCACTCGGTCGGAGACTCCGCTGACTCGGTGTGGGCAGTGTGGGCAGCCGAGCCGCCATCGGCTCGGGTTGAGGCAACGACCACAGGTGACGCTCAGTGGTGCCTCGACGGCCGGAAGGCCTGGTGCAGTGGCGCCGGTGGATCGACGCACGCACTGGTCACCGCGCACGCCGACGATGGCGCTCGCCTGTTCGCGGTCGACCTGCGGCAACCGGGCGTGGCGCCGCTCGGCGATCCGTGGCCGACGAGTGCACTGTCCGGAACCGACACCCGGTCGGTGATGTTTGCGGGCGCCGCCGCCTTCGCGGTGGGGGAGCCGGGAGACTACGTCGGTCGGCCAGGCTTCTGGCATGGGTCGGTTGGTGTTGCCGCGGTTTGGTACGGCGGCGCCGTTTCGGTTGCACGAGCGCTGCTTCGCGCCAGCGAGGACCGAGCGTTGAGCGAAATCAATCTCGCTCACCTCGGTGCGGTAGGCAGTGTCCTGGCGGGTGCCCGAGCGGCGTTGAACGCCGCGGCTGATGCCTTCGACGACGATCCAACCGATGAGTCGCGACGCGCGCAGATCACCGCACGGACAACGCGCGCTGTCGTCGAAGCGGCCGCCACGGAGGTAGTGGACCGGATCGGCCGAGCGCTCGGAGCAGCACCCCTTGCGCTAGACGGTGCGCACGCTCGCCGCGTCGCCGACCTGCAGTTGTATGTGCGGCAAAGCCACGCCGATCGCGACCTTGCAGATCTCGGACGCCGGATGGTCGAGGTCGGCGAGTTGTGGTGACAGCGGCGATCGTCGGAGACGGAACGACAGAGGCGAGGTGGCTGCCGTGGCTCGCGTCGCGATCGTGGCCGCGGCTTGACCTGACTGAGGTTTCTGGTCGGCGGGTGGTCGTGCTTGCCGCACATCCGGACGACGAAATCCTGGGTGTCGGTGGGCTGATGGTTAGGCTCGCCACGCTTGGCCACTCGATCGGCATCGTCTGGGCGACCGACGGCGAGGCATCTCACCCAGACTCGAGCGCGATATCGCGCACTGAGCTGGGGACACTGCGCCGCGACGAGTCGCGCCGGGCGCTCGATGACCTTCGACTCAGGCCTGCATTCGTGCATCACCTCGGTCTGCCAGACGGTGGTGTTGCGGGCGCCCGCGACATCCTTCGCACTGAGCTTCGGCGTATCGTCGCTCCTGGCGATCTGGTGATTGCGCCCTGGAGCTTCGACGGCCATCCCGACCACGATGCGCTCGGCGAGGAGGCGACGTCGATCGGATCGCTGACGTGGCACTACCCGATCTGGATGTGGCATTGGGCCACGCCCGACGACGAGCGGGTGCCGTGGGAGCGATGCCGGCTTTCGGCAGTGCCGAACCGCAGGACAAAAAAGGCCGCGATCTCGCGGTTCAAAAGCCAGGTTCAACCGGTCGGCCCGGCCGACGTCGATGCCGCCATCCTGCCGCCTCACGTGGTGGCAAGGTTTCTCCGTCGACATGAACTGGTCATCACGTGATGAGCTCGGCTCAGTACTTCGATCGGCTCTACGAGCAATCGCCCGACCCTTGGCGGTTGAGCACCGAGTGGTACGAGCTGCGCAAGTATCTGCTGACGGTTGCGAGTCTGCCTCGAGATCGCTACCGGCGGGCGTTCGAGCCGGGATGCTCGGTCGGCGTACTGACCGAGATGCTTGCCGCGAGGTGCGACCTACTCGTGGCGGCCGACGTCGCAATGACTGCAGTGGTGACCGCTCGCGAGCGGGTCGCGAACCATAGCCACGTTGACGTGCGGTGCCTGCGAGTGCCGGAGGAGTGGCCAGCGGGCACGTTCGACCTGATCGTGCTCAGCGAGTTCTGCTACTACCTGGCGCCAACTGAGCTCGCAGTCCTCGTACGCCGATGCGCCGACGCCTTATCGATCGATGGTGCCCTCGTCGCAGTGCACTGGCGCCACCGCATCGAGGACTTCGTGCTGACGGGCGATGCGGTCCACACCGCCATCGGGGCGGACGCCCGGCTGGAGAGGTTCTCGCATTATGAGCAACCCGACTTCTTGCTTGATGTCTTCGTGCGTTCCGGCGGCGGACGATGATCGAACGCGTCGGGGTGGTGGTGCCTGCCCATAACGAAGAGAGCCTGCTGCCGGCTTGTCTTGCCGCGATCCGAGCGGCGACGCTCGCACTCGAGATTCCGGTATGTGTGGTGGTCGTGTTGGACGATTGTGACGACGGCACTCATGCGGTCGTGTCCGATCACCCGTGGGTGAGCGTGGTGCACGTGCAGGCCGGCAATGTCGGCATTGCTCGAGCGGCCGGTGCGGCTGCTGTTCTGCAGTGGGCTGGCGCGACGCCCCACGACCGAGTCTGGCTGGCAACGACCGACGCGGACTCGCTGGTGCCGCCTGACTGGTTGTCCGGTCAGCGCGAACTCGCCAACCTCGATTGGGAGGTCGTCGTCGGCACTGTTGCGGTGGTCGATTGGTCCGAGCATCACGTGGATGTCGCTCCGCGCTGGTCGGCGCAGTATCGACCGGTCGAGGATCACCTTCACATCCACGGCGCCAACTTCGGCTGTTCGGCAGCGGCCTACCTGGATGCCGGCGGCTGGGCGCCGCTCGCCATCGACGAGGACGTCGCACTGCTCGAGGCGCTTGCCCATCGCCGCGTGATCCGGACCGCGATGTTGCCGGTCGTCACCAGCGCTCGTCGCGATCCCCGTGCGGTTGGTGGCTTCGGAGACACGATTCGTGCGCTAGTTTCCTGACTCCGAGTCTTGGCTCGAGATGCAGAGGAGGGCGACGTCATCGTTGGTGCCGCCTCCTAGCTCGGTCATGAGGGCATCGCAGAGCCGCTCGGCGTCCATGTCGGCAAGCCGCGCCGCGGCAGTTCGCAGGCGCTCTAGGCCGATGTCGAGGTGTTCACCGCGTCGCTCGATCAGGCCGTCGGTGTAGAGCAGCACTTTGGCCCCCGGCGGAAGCTGTGCGGAGTGCTGGTGTCGCTGACGTTGGGCGTCGAGGCCGAGGATGAGATCACCCGCGGCGTCAAGCAAAGAGGCATTGCCTTCCGCGTCGATGAACAGCGGCGGCAGGTGTCCGGCGTTTGACCAGCGAAACTCGTGCATCCCGGTTGCGTCAGCGCCGTTGATCGGTGTGACGGTTGCCATGACGGCGGTGGTCATGGTCTCGACGCCAAGGTCAGCGATTGCTTCGTCGAGTCGCGTCAGCACGGCGACCGGACTGTCATGGTCGCCGTACGCGATGCCGCGCAGAAGGTTGCGTACCTGCGACATCGCCACCGCTGCGTCTCGGTCGTGACCGGTGACGTCGCCGATGACCAGGCACAGTTGGTCACGGCAGCGGAACGCGTCGTACCAGTCGCCGCCGATATGAACACCGAGCGAAGCCGGCCAGTATCTCGCCGCCAGCCGTAGTTGCGGGACGCGCGGCAGCTCCGTAATCAGACCGCGTTGCAGTTCTTCGGACAGGCTCCGGTGCGCGGCATACAGGCGAGAGTTGTCCAAGGACAGGCCGATCGGGTGGACGACCTCACGAAGCGTCGTCAGCGTGGCCGGGGTGAATCGCCCACGCTCGGCGGTGTTGGCCAGGGTGAGCACACCAACGGTGCGGCCATGTCCCTGCAGGGGATAGACGGCGATCGACTCCGGCGCCAGCTCGGCCGCAAGCGCCTGCGCGTCGGTCGATTCCGGCGACGGCACGCCGATGGCCAAGGCGCCGTGTTCGAGCATCACCGGGCGACCGGTCGTGAGCGCCTTGGTCAACGGCGACGACTCAGACATGGCCCCGATCCGGGTGCCCATGTACCTGTCGGTCAAGGCGCGTTTCGCCGGGTCGGCGTGCCAGGACGCGACGTCGTGGATCCGGTCCCGCCAGGGATGACCGAATCGGTCGTCGACGAGGCTGATGATGCACCAGTCCGCGAGGTCCGGAACGAGCATTTCCGGGATTGCGGCAGCGGTCGCTTCGGCATCCAACGTCGTGGTCAGCGCAGCCGTCAACCGCGCCATTAATTCAGACCGTGCGGCCGCCTGCTCGTCAGCCGCGCTCGCGGCGCGTCGGTCGGTGATGTCCAGGAAGTAGACGAACAAGCCTTCAGCAACCGGCTGGCAATGAATCTCGAACCACGCGTTCAGCGGCTCGGGATAGTAGGCCTCGAATGCCGCCGCCTCGCCGGTTGACACCGATTCCCGGTATGTCTGCTCGATGATCGTTCCGACCGCAGCGGGATAGAGGTCCCACACGACCCGGCCGACAACGTCGGAGGCACGATTGCCGATGAGACCTTCGGCAGCCGGGTTGACGTAGCTGAATCGCCATTCGGCGTCGAGAGAGTAGAACGCCATGGGAAGGCTTTCCAACACGACTGTTCGGTCGTTCGCAGACTGGTGCGGCACCGTCCCGGCATAGGTCGGTCGGTCCGCGGCGCCGTCGGCTGGACCGCCTGGCATCACAACTGGCGTTGCCACGCGGCCCTGAACGGTGTTGACCCGCTATGGGCCAGGCTGTCGTCGTACCCGCAGGTGATGCCGTTCATCTGCCCGCAGCCCATCCTGTTCATGTCCAGAGTGCCTCCGTCTTCAGGAATCTCGGAAGCTGTCTAGCCCGGTTGTACCACCTTCGGGCTGATTGACCAGTGTGATCAGGTGAGGATGAGCCTGCGGACGGCCGTTCCGGCGAGTTGTCGTGCCCAGGCCGATTCGGCCTCGGCCATCGGGACCTCCTCGTGGTCGACGGCGAGGTCGCCACGGGCTCCTAGCTCGAATGTCTTCGTCATCGCCGTGACGGTGTCCTCTCGCGACAGGGCAGCGTTGGTGTAGCCGATGATCGACAGGCTCCGGCTACGAATCGTGGCGGAGTCGAACTCAGCCGTCTCGCTGGCAGCACTGCCGAGCTGGACCAGTCGGCCGCGCGGACGCAGCACCGACAACGCCGCAACCGCGGCCGACCCGAAGACCGGGTCGATCACCAGGTCTGCCCCGTCTTCGCATGCCTCGCGAAGGAGCGGCGCCAACGCATCGGTGCCGTCGGTCTGCGACGTGTCGATGACGGCGTCCGCGCCTTTTGACTCGGCTCGACGCCGACTCGCGGAGGTGTGGACCACTCCGACCACTCGCCGCGCGCCGAGATGGCGGGCGAGCTGCAGCGCCGACTGTCCGACTGCGCCGCCAGCACCCAACACGACAACGCACTCGCCGGCGACAAGGCGGCCGGCGATGGTGAGAGCGGAGAGGGCCGCTACGGCGGATAGCCCGAGGGAGGCCGCGGCGACGGGGGACAACCCCGGCGGCAGCGCAACGATCGACATCTCGTCGATGCTGACGAGCTCCGCCATGCTGCCGTCGCCGGGCGTGATTCCGGCGGTCGTGGGAAACCAGATGAGAGACCCGGCGCTCAACGAGTCGCCTTCGAGAATTTCCCCGACGCCCTGGACGCCGGGCACGTACGGCAGCTGTGGTTGACCCCAGTACGACGTACCCGAGGCACAGAGGACGTCGAGCGGGGTGATTGGCGCGGCGATCATCCGCACCAACGCCTGGCCGGCCTCGAGAATCGGATCGGGGTGGTCGAGATAGCGCGGCGGGGCGCCGCACTCCTGCAGGACAGCGGCCTTCATGACGGCATCAGGTGGTGATGTCGGGATAGGGCTTGTCGCGCCAGTCGGCGAGGCGCTTCGCGTACTCAAGCTGGAAGCCGAGCGGCTCGTCGTAGTCGCGTTCAAACATCGCAATGAACAGCGTCAATGTCAGGAACGGGTGAGCGCCCATTCCGTAGAGCGTGGGGAAGTCGTGGGTGCGCAGGGCCTCGCGCTCCTCATCGTTGAACGCGAGCCAGGTCGATCGTTCCGCGGTGTGACAGTTGATGATGTCGTTGGCCTGCTCGCTTTCCCACCAGCTGACTGTCTCGGCCGGCTCGGCGCGATACCGCTCGACGAGCTCGGGGTCGCGGTCGACGGTGTAGAGGAACTTGTCCAGCAGATAGCGGCTCATTTGGCAGCCTCCGGATACCAGGTGAAGTACGCCTCCATGGTGTGGAAGAGGTCGAAGGTGTCGCTGTAGTCGGCGGCGACGCCGTCGCCCGCGACTCCCATCATCAGCAGGAAATCCATAAACCCGTGGGTCGCATTGCCCGGTGTCCACAGGCTTTCGAGTGTGACTTCGGCGAGCGCACGTTGGATGTCGGCGGTTCGGATCCACTCCACGGCTTTTTCATCGAACTCCGGGTCGGGACCATGCGGCCCGAACTGCCGAGGCCCACCGAGCTCGAGCGAGAGGTGACCGGTGCCGATGATGGCGACCCGCAGGTCAGAGGGCCACGACTCGACGAGCGCGCGGATCTGGCGGCCGAGCTCGACGAAACGCTTCGGCTGCGGCAGCGGTGGGGCGAAGATGTTGGTATAGATCGGGACGATCGGAAGGTCGTTCTGCGGGCGCAGTGTGATGATCGGGCAGGTCACGCTGTGGTCGATACGCAGCTCGTTGCTAAATGCCAGGTCGAAGCCGGCGTCGAGGCCGTTGCGGAGGATGTGCCAGGACAGGTCCGGTACGCCGTCCATGACCATCCGCGGCAGGCCGAACTCGCGTTCCTCGTTGTACCAGTTGGCGTCGTAGCGCGGCGCATTGCCAACGAGAAACTGCGGCATGTTGTCCAGCCACAGTTGGTGGAAGTGGTCCGATCCGACGAGGACGAGGACGTCGGGCCGGGCCGTGGTCAGGGTTTCGCGAAACGCCTCCACCTTGCGTACCCATTCCGCAGCAAACGGCGGCGCCGTCTCGGACGGCGCGGTGCTTGCCTTGTAATAGAACGGGTGGTGCGTCGATGCGATCACCGCAGCGACTGTGGCCATCGTTTCCCTGCCCTCCAGAACAGCACCGCCACCGCTGGCGCTACTCCTGCTCGATCGCTACCTCGGTCGCGTTGCTCTCAATCCCCATATACATCCTCATGGCCTGCGGATGCTCGCGTTCCTCGGCGAGCTGGCCGACGAGTCCAGCGGCCCGGGCGATGAGGGCGACGCCGCGCAGCAGATCGACCGGCAGGTCGAGGTCGGCCAGCGCCGCGCCGCACACGCCGGCGCCGTTCAGCGGCAGCCGGCGGCCGAGCAGCTCGGGATGCACCCGGCCGATCGCTTCGAACAGTGCGAGGTGCGGGCCGTACGTCGACTCCTCGTGGGCGATGGCGAGCAGGCGCGGCGTGCGCGGATCGACGTCCTTGTGGACCGGATGGCCGAGGCCAGGGATGTAGCCGCCGGACTGCTTGACCTCGAGGATCACCTGACGTGCCAACGCGTCCCAGCCGGAGTCATCACTCGGCGGGGCGCCATCGAGACCAGCAAGTGCATCGGACAAGAAGCGGCCGCAGTCTTCGGTTACACCGAGGAATCGCGAGCCGCCTCCCAGCAAGCCGGCGGCAAGCGCCCCTTGCAGTGAGTCGGGCGCGCTGAGATAGGTCAACCGCGCCGCGATCGCGGTCGGCGTGAAGCCGTGGTCTGCCAAGGCGACCAGAACCGCCTCGAAGACTCGTACTTGTTGCGCGGTCGGACGGCGCCGCGCAATCAGCCAGAACGCGAGCTCGCCGAAGCCGACGTTGCCCATGAGGTCGTTGGCAAGATCGTGGTTGAGCAAGCGGAGCGTGGCGGTGTCGGAGATCCCGAGGGAGGTCGGATAGTCGCTCATTGAGTCGCCGTCGTGGAGCGTAGCCATGCCTTGATCTCCTCGTTGTCCTGACCGAGGCTTGGGGGAGCGAGGTCATAGCTCGGTGGCGTCTCGGACAGCGTGACCGGGTGGCGGATCATCGGGATCGAGCGCGCGCCTTCGCCGACCGTCACGATGGGATCGAGCCCGACCTTCTCGGCAAAGGCTAGGCCACCGTCGATGGTGTCGATCGGCGCGCACGGCACGCCTGCGGCGAGCAAGGTCGTGAACCACTCGTCACGGGTTCGGGTCGACAGCGGCGCGAGCAGGAGTGGACGCAGCTCCTCGCGCCGCGCTGTCCGGTCTTGGTTGTGGCGGAACCGTTCGTCGTCCGCCAGCTCGGGCACGCCGAGCGCCTTGACGAGGGCGCGGAATTGCCCGTCATTACCGGCGATGACGACGAGATCGCCGTCGGCGGTTGCCAACGGTTCGTAGGGAAACAGGCTGGGGTGGGCGTTGCCCATCCGGTAGGGGACTGTCCCGCCGGTCACGAACGCCGAGCTGTGATTGACAAGTCCGGACAGCGCCGAGGCGAGCAGGCTGACCTCGACATGCTGCCCGGCTCCGGACTTCTCCCGTGCGGACAACGCGGCGAGGATCCCGATGGTCGCGTGCATGCCCGCCATGACGTCGAAGACCGAGATCCCGGCGCGGTAGGCAGGTCCATCGGGTGAGCCGGTCAGGCTCATCAGGCCGGAGATTGCCTGGACCATCAGGTCGTAGCCCGGGATTCCGTTAGCCTGCGGGGCGGTGCCGAAGCCGCTGATTGATGCATAGACGATGCCGGGATTCGCGGCCGAAACGGCGTCGTAGTCAAGGCCGAATCGACGAAGGCCGCCGGGCTTGAAGTTCTCGATCAAGACGTCCGCGCGAGCGCTAAGCGCTACCGCAATCGCGCGGTCGTCCTCGTCGCTCAGGTCGAGGGTGATCCCCTTCTTGTTGCGGTTGACGCCCAAGTAGTACGTCGCTTCGTCGTTGTGCTCTGGCGGCATCCAGGTGCGGGTGTCGTCACCGCCCGGGCCTTCGACCTTCACGACATTCGCGCCGAGGTCGCCGAGCAGCATGGTGGCGTACGGCCCGGCAAGGATGCGAGAGAAGTCGGCGACGAGCAGGCCGGACAGCGGGCCGCTCCGCGCCGGGAACGGCGATCCCGATGTCATCGCCCCACCTACGTCTGCTGCTCGGACCGGCGTCCGAGTGTGGTTTGCTGGACGCACAGGTGTCCGACTGTCCGCTGGTCGGACAAATGTCCGATACTGAGAGTCTGCGAGCGATAGGTGTGTGCTGTCAAGCAGTTCGCGATCAAGCCGGCACTGACGCGCCGCTGTTTGGCGAAGCCACCGAAATCGGAAGCGCCGACATTCGGGCCCAGTCGGCACTGATCGCGGCAGCGGTGTGCAGCAACAACGGCAGGTGATGGTCGACCAGGGTCTCGATATCGGTCTCGGCGGCGTTGGCGTTGACGTTTACGGCCGCGACGACCTGGCCGGTGCCATCTCGCAACGGCGCGGCGATCGAACGGATGCCCAAGGCAAGGGCTTGGTCGGTCAGCGCCCACCCCTTGGCGCGCACATCGCGAAGCTCGGCGTCGCGTTCGGCGATCGTCGGGTCCCATCGGGGCGTGACGCCGGACCGGCTCGGAATGCTCAGCGTTTCCTCGAGCACGTCCGGCGTCATTGCGGCGAGCAGGACTTTTCCGAGCGAGGTTTGCAGCGCGGGGAATCGGGTGCCAATCGAGACAGCCAGGCCAACGATCTTTGGCACTGCGGTCCGAGCGATGTAGACGATGTCAGAGCCGTCGAGCTGAGCGATCGAGGTCGACTCGTTCGTCCGGCTTACCAGTTGTTCCATGTGGGGTCGTGCGATCTCCCACAGTCCGAGTGACTGGATGAAAACCGTACCGAGTTCGAGCACCTTGGGGGTCAGGCTGTAGCCGCCGCCCTGGGTTCGGACATAGCCCAACTCGATCAAGGTGAGCAGGATCCGCCGGGCGGTGGGGCGGGCAAGCTCCGCGCGGGCAGCGATTTCCGCGAGCGGGAGGACGGGCTGGCGCGGCTCGAACGCCTGCAGGACGTCGAGGCCACGAGCCAAGGCTTCAATGAAGTCCGGCTCAGTGCTACGACGGGCCATCTGCTACCTCCGGTTGGGGCTGCGCAGGCTGACTGTAGCCGCCTCGCAACTGCGGCCTACTGGCAGTTCGGCATGGTGTCGTCGCGAGGTCCGGGCTGGCTTGACACTGTGCCCTGTCGCCGCCGACAGTGTCCGTGAACAAGCGTCCGTCCTTCGGACGAACGTCCGGTCATTGTCCCGGTTGGCGAGGAGGAACACAAGATGGCTGCAGGTGGCCCAAGCGGTGACCGACGTCCGATCGTGCTGCGCCACGGTACGGTCCTGTGCCTCGACGACACGCATCGCGTGCTGACTGACACCGACGTGCTCGTGGTCGGTGATCGGATCGCCGAGATCGGGCCTTCGCTGCAGGCTCCGGACGGTGCGCTGGAGATCGATGCAACCGACGGCATCGTCATGCCGGGCATGGTCGACACCCATCGACACATGTGGCAGACCGCGCTCCGGGGTTACGGCGCCGACTGGACATTGACCCAGTACTTCGTCTGGTTCTACCTCGAGTGGGGCCGGATCTTCCGTCCGCAGGACATCTACGCCGGCAACCTGCTCAGCGCCCTCGAGGCCGTCGACGCCGGCGTCACGACGACGGTTGACTGGTCGCACGGACTGCAGACGGTTGAGCATGGCGAGGCCGCGGTCGACGCGCTGGAGGAAGTGCCCGGGCGATTCGTCCTGGCGTACGGGAACATCCAGGCTGGGCCATGGGAATGGGCCACGTCGCCGGAGTTTCGCGAGTTCGCGAAGCGCCGGATGGACAGCCGCAGCGACCTGCTCGGCTTCCAGCTCGCCTTCGACGTCACCGGCGACCCCGAGTTTCCGGAGCGAGCCGCGTTCGAGGTTGCGCGCGAGCTCGATTTGCCGGTGTCCACCCACGCCGGGGTTTGGGGCGCGACGAACGACGACGGCATCCGGCTGATGCACGAGAACGGATTCATGACGCCGCGCACCGTTTACGTGCATGCTGCGACGTTGAACCCCGACTCCTATAACCGGATCGCGGCGACCGGCGGCTCGGTGTCGGTCTCCACTGAGAGTGAGCAGAGTGCGGGGCAGGGATACCCACCAACCTGGCAGCTTCGGCGATATGGCATCCCGGTGTCGTTGTCGATGGACACCAGTGTCTGGTGGAGCGCGGACCTGTTCTCCGCGATGCGCACGACGCTTGGAGCCGATCGGTCGCGGTGCCACCAGGACGCGCATTCGCGGCAGGAGACTGTCACGCACTGTGAGCTGCGGACCGAGCAGGTCGTCGAGTGGGCAACCCGCGGCGGCGCACGTGCGCTGGGAATGGACGACCTGATCGGCAGTGTCGAGGTGGGGAAGAAGGCCGACCTGGTGCTCATCAAGAACGACAGGTCGCCAGTGATGTTCCCAGTCTTGAACCCCTACGGCCATGTCGCTTTCCAGGCCCAGCGCGGTGACGTGCATTCAGTCGTGGTCGACGGCCGGCTGGTTAAGCACGAGCACGCGCTCGTGGATGTCGACCTCGCGAAGGCACGTCGCGCGGTCGAGGAGACGGTCGAGTTCGCGATGGGCGAGCTTGGCGAGGAGCAGTGGCGCGGCGGGATGAACCCCGACGTGCCCGAGACCAAGATCGACGAGAACCCCTACACCTACACCGACTACGACGCGGGCTCCGCGCAGTGGAAGCGGTAGCGACAGCGCCATAGGGCCACCCTCGCTGTGCGGTCGCGGGATCAAGCTGCGCCGCTGGGCGTACATATGTCCGTTTTCGTCAGCACGATCGAATCGTTCTCAGTGGGGCGCTGCCAGGTTCTCGATCCAGAGGTCTTGACACCGACCCTCGGCACGGCAACGCTACCGAGGCAACGCGCAGTGTCCGCCCTACGGACGAATGTCCGCCAATTCGGGCGTGAGCGCGAAGGAGGCACAGATGGAGCCGTCCCCTCAGCGGCGTCGGACCGTCGCTCGTGTGTTGGCCGGCCTCGCGGCGCTTGTCGTGGCAGCTGGCTGTTCGAGTGCGTCATCGGGCGGCAACGCCAGCGGTTCGTCGAGCTCGAGTCCCGCGTCGCCCGCTTCGTCCGCGGCGAACAAGCCGGCCAACATCGCGTACCTGTCGTTCGCGGTCGCCAACAGCTACGACGCGCCGATGCTCGCCGCGGCACAGGCTGTGGCGAAGTCAGAAGGCGCGAAGCTGACGGTCTTCGACGCGAACAACAGCCCCCAGACACAGTTCTCGCAGTTGCAGAACGCGATCAGCTCTGGTCAGTACCAGGGGATCATCGTGCAGCCGATTTTCGGTACTGCACTGACGGGCCTGATCAAGCAGGCGATCGCGAAAGGAATCAAGGTCGTCAACATCGACCAGATCCTCGGGCCGAACCTCTCGACCGACCAGCCGCAGGTCCCCGGTCTGTCGGCGAATGTGACGTTCGTGCCGACCCAAATGGGAAAGCAACTGGGCACATTGACGGTGAAGGCCTGCGCATCGAAGCACCTCAACCCGTGCACGGTCGGGTATCTCTACGACATCAAGGCCTCCTCACTCGACGTCGCGATCAACAAGGGCTTCAACCAGGCGATCGCCGGCTCGCCGGTCAAGGTCGTTGCCCAGGGTCAGGACTTCTTCACGCCGGCTGGCGGCCTTAAAGCAGTGCAGGACATGTTGACCGCCCATCCGACGCTTGATGCAGTCGCCGGATCTGACCAAGGCATCGAAGGAGCGGTCCAGGCCTTGGCGGCCGCGAAGAAGACCGGCAAGGTGCTGCTCATCGGATACGGCGGCAGTGCGGCCGGACTGGCGGGCGTCAAGTCCGGAGCGTGGTACGGCACCATCGTCCAGGACCCCGCGACCGAGGGTCAGGTCGGGGTTTCCGATCTCATCAAGGCGATCCGCGCGGGCACAACTAGTGGCGGCATCAACCCGCTCGACCAACTGCCCGACCAGGGTGTGGTGACGAAGTCGAACGTCAGCAAGTTCACCGCTGAATGGCCTGGCTGATCCGACGGTGACCGACCCCAGTCGCGACGCGCACGTCGAGTTCAGGGCCGTCAGCAAGCATTTCGGCGGCGTCCAGGCTCTGAGCGATATCGACGTGCGCGTCGCCGCGGGGACGGTTCACGCCCTCGTTGGTGAGAACGGGGCCGGCAAGTCCACGCTCAGTAAGATCGCCGGCGGCGTGCTCTCGCCTGACCGAGGTCAGGTGCTCGTCGACGGCGAGGTGGTGACGTTTCGCTCTCCGCGTGACGCGCTGGAATATGGCATTGCGACGATTGCACAGGAGCTTGCGTTAGTTCCCGGTCTCACGGTCGCGCAGAACGTGTTTCTCGGATCGGAGCCGAGGCGAGGCGGCGTCATCCTGCGTCGGGCGCTTGCACGTCGCTTCGACGACCTGTCTGCACTGGCCGGATTTGCGCTGCCCGGCTCGGCCACAGTCGGATCGTTGCGGATCGCCGACCAACAGAAGGTCGAGATCATGCGGGCGCTGTCCCGCGGCGCGACGACGATCATCATGGACGAGCCATCTGCGGCGCTCTCGCGCGACGACGCCCGCGCGCTGCATGGCTTGATTCGCGGGCTTGCTGCTGATGGGCGCACGGTGTTGCTCGTGTCGCACTTCCTCTCGGAAGTGTTGTCGTTGTCGCACACCGTGACGATCCTGCGAGACGGTCGGCACGTTCGTACCTCGTCGACGTCCGAGGAGACTGAGTCCTCGCTTATTGAAGGGATGCTCGGTCGCTCACTTGGCTCCGTGTTTCCCGACAAGTCGCCGTTGCTGTCCGCGACTGCTCCTGTGGCGCTCGAGGTTCGTCGGCTCAGCGCCCCCGGCGTCCACGAGGTCAGCCTGCACGTTCGGCAGGGTGAGATCGTCGGAATCGCGGGCTTAGTCGGTGCCGGTCGGTCGGAGTTGGCACACGCGATCGTCGGCGCCAGCCGCCGGGATGGCGGCGAGATCGTGCTGCACGGCGAGGTCGCGACGATGCAATCACCGGGTGCCGCCCGCCGCAGCGGGATGGTGCTGATTCCGGAGTCGCGTAAGGCGCAGGGGTTGGTGCCGCAGCTCAGCGTGGCCGAGAACGTCACGCTCGCCAATCTTGATGAGTACAGCAAAGGCGGGTTTCTCGGCCGGGGCAAGCAACGTAAGGCCGCCGCTGGTGCGATCGCGACGGCGAATGTGACCGGCGCGCGGGTCGGCGCCGCGGTCGGTGCGCTGTCGGGTGGCAATCAGCAGAAGACGATGTTCGCTCGGGCGATGTTGTGCCGGCCAAGCGTGCTGATTGCTGATGAGCCGACGCGCGGCGTCGATGTTGGCTCACGTCGAGGGATTTATGACGTGATCGTCGAGCGGGCTGCCGCCGGCGTCGGTGTCCTCGTCATCTCCTCGGATCTCGAAGAGGTCATCGGGCTCGCACATCGGGTGGTTGTGATGCGTGGCGGCCGAGTCAGTGCGGAGCTCGAGGGATCGGCGATCACCGAGGAGAACGTCCTGCGCGCTGCATTCCAGGAGTCAACCGACGGCGATGACGATGGAGGCTGACCGCCGTGTCTGTTGAGCCCACCGCGACCGCGCTCGCTGCTGAGCAGACGCCCCGCCCTGCCTTCCTTCCGCGCGGCCTACCGTCGTGGCGGACGGCCGGAATCCTGTTGCCGTTCCTCACGTTGTTCGTCGTCCTGTCAATCGCGAGCGGGCCCTTCTTCAGCAAGACAAACCTGCTGAACATTCTCGACCAGCAGTCCGCGACCTTGATCATGGCCGGCGCCGGCACGTTGGTGTTGATCAGCGGCGGCATCGACTTGTCGGTCGGAGCGAACTACGCCTTGTGCGGTGTGGTCGCGGGGGAGATCTTGCAGCACCACAGCACCGGGTTGGCCATCGTCGCGGCGATCTTCGTCGGTGTTGCGGCTGGCCTGGCCAACGGCGTCATCACGACATATTTCCGAATCAACGCGCTGATCGCGACCTTGGCGATGTCGTTCATCCTCAGCGGACTGGCGAGCAAGGTGACCGGCGGCAACTTACTTGTGCTCTCGAATAAGCCGGGGTTTGCCAACCTTGCACGAGCGCATTTCCTGACTGCGCCGACCTCGATCTGGATCGCGCTCGCTTGTCTCGTGGTGCTTGGTGTCGTGCTCTCACGTACCACTGTCGGGCGCTATATGTATGCGGTCGGCGGCAACGCAGAGGCCTCGCGGCTGGCCGGCGTGCGGGTCAACTGGGTTCGCATCGCCGCGTTTACCGCGAGTGGCGCGGCTGCGGCGATCGGCGGTCTCATCGACACGTCGCGCGTCCTCAGTGCGCAATCGTCATCTGGCGATCAGCTCGCCTTCACGGTGCTCGCGGGAATCGTCGTCGGCGGCACGTCGATCCTCGGCGGCGAGGGCGCAATCTGGCGAACTGTGCTCGGGGTGTTGTTTATCGCCTTGGTGGGCAACGGATTCGACCTGCTGGGCGTCGACCCGCTCTACCAGCAGATCACTCTCGGCGTCATCCTGCTCGTGGCCGTCGGAGTCGATGCCTGGGCACGAACGGATCGCCGCTGAGGCAATGTCACCTACAAATGTCACCTACATCGGAGTCACGTGCAGCGGAGGCACCGATGCCTCGAGCAAATAAACTTCGCATAAGCAGCAATGCCGTACCGGCGCAGGCACCCTTGGACCCAAATCGACGGAGAGCAACGTGACGCAAGAGCTGCCACTGTTTCCTGCTGGCATCGTCGGGAGCTTCGCTCAGCCCGACTGGCTGATCGACCGAGCCCGACTCGCGGGCCGCTTCCCACCGCGAGTCCGTGCGCGCGAGCTGTGGCGGCCGGCCCCTGAATACCTCGAAGAGGCGCAGAACGACGCGACCGAGCTCGCGATTCGGGCCCAAGAGGACGCTGGGTTGGACATCATCACCGATGGCGAGATCCGGCGCGAGAGCTATTCCAATCACTTCGCCACTCGGCTCACGGGGCTCGACCTGGACAATCCAGGAGAGGTGCCGGACCGTAGCGGCGAGCTCAACTTAGTGCCGCGCGTCGTCGGGCCGATCGGTCGGCCCGAGCCGGTCCAGGTCTCGGACGTGCAATTCCTTCGCGAGCACACCGACCGTACGATCAAGGTCACGGTGCCCGGTCCGTTCACCATGTCCCAACAGGCCTTGGACAACTTCTACGGTGATCCCGAGAAGCTCGCTTTTGCGTATGCCGATGCGGTGAATGCCGAGGTGAAGGATCTGTTTGCGGCCGGCGCGGACATCGTCCAGATCGACGAGCCCTACCTGCAGGCCCGCCCCGAGCCGGCCCGTGACCACGGTCTGAAGGCGCTGAACCGCGCGCTCGACGGCGTGGTTGGCACAACTGCGGTGCATCTGTGCTTTGGCTATGCCGCGCTGATCCACCAACGGCCGGAGGGATATTCGTTCCTGCCCGAGCTCGCCGACTGTCCGTGCGATCAGGTCTCGATCGAGACCGCGCAGTCCAACCTCGACACGTCGGTGCTTGAAAAGTTGCGAGGCAAGACGATCATTCTTGGCGTGATCGACCTGTCCGATCCGACCGTCGAGTCCGCCGAGACCGTCGCGGCTCGGGTGCGCCGGGCGTTGCCGTATGTCGCGCCGGAGAAGCTGGTCGTCTCTACCGACTGTGGCATGAAGTACCTGCCCCGCGACTCCGCGCTCGGGAAGATCCGGTCAATGGCAGGAGCCGCCCAACTATTACGCGCCGAGTTCGCCTGAGGCCGGCGCGACCACGTTCGGTGCCGGCCGATTCTTGATTCGTTCCAGAAAAGGCGACATACTTCTGGCGTGCCTACGACGTCAGACCTCGAGCACTTGTTGCGCGACGCTGATCTGCGGGTGACGCGTCCCAGGGTGGCGGTGCTGACCGCGGTTTATGAGCATCCGCACGCAGCCACGGACTCGATCATCGGCGTCGTCCGTGAAGACCTCGGCGAGGTCTCCCACCAAGCCGTGTACGACGTGCTCCGAGCACTGACCGACGCTGGTCTGGTGCGGCGCATCCAGCCACCTGGATCGGTGGCGCGTTACGAGTCGCGCGTCGCGGACAACCACCATCACCTCGTGTGCCGCTCGTGTGGTGTCGTCGTCGACGTTGACTGTGCTGTTGGCACTACTCCTTGTTTGACCGCGTCAGAGGATCACGGCTTCGCGATCGATGAGGCCGAGGTCGTCTATTGGGGCCTGTGCCCCGACTGCTCTACTTCACCAAGTTCTTGATCACGCATCTGGTCCCGGAAGGATTTCGCAATGTCTGAGCACCCCCAGCATCCTGAGCACCCAAATGCCGTCGTCGGAGAGATGAACGAGGAGAGCGCAGAGTGCCCGGTCGCTTCCGGGCACCCGAACCATCCGACTGAAGGTGCGGGCAACCGAGTTTGGTGGCCGAACCAGCTCAACCTGGGGATCCTCCGCAAGCATCCCGCCGTGGCCAACCCGATGGATGACGACTTCGACTATGCGGCCGCGTTCGCCACGGTCGATCTCGACGCGTTGCGCAGCGACATCGATCACGTGATGACGACGTCGCAACCGTGGTGGCCTGCCGACTTCGGCCACTACGGTCCGCTGTTCATCCGGATGGCGTGGCACAGCGCGGGCACCTACCGGATCAGCGACGGTCGTGGCGGCGCCGGTGCAGGCATGCAGCGTTTCGCGCCGCTTAACAGCTGGCCCGACAACGGCAACCTCGACAAAGCCCGCCGGCTGCTCTGGCCGGTCAAGCAGAAGTACGGCCGCGCCCTGTCTTGGGCCGACCTGATGATCTTTGCGGGCAACTGCGCCCTGGAGTCGATGGGCTTCAAGACCTTCGGCTTCGCCGGTGGTCGCGAGGACGTGTGGGAGCCCGACGAGGACGTCTACTGGGGTCCCGAGGACACCTGGCTCGGTGACGAGCGTTACACCGGCGACCGCGAGCTCGAGAACCCGTTGGCTGCGGTGCAAATGGGGCTGATATACGTCAACCCCGAGGGCCCGAACGGCGTCCCCGACCCACTCGCGTCCGCCAGAGACATCCGTGAGACGTTCCGCCGGATGGCGATGAATGATGAGGAAACCGTTGCACTGATCGCCGGCGGTCACACCTTTGGCAAGACCCATGGTGCCGCCGATCCGGAGGTGTACGTCGGTCCCGAGCCAGAGGGTGCGCCGATCGAGCAGCAGGGCCTCGGCTGGAAGAACGATTTCGGCACCGGCAGTGGCGGCGACGCGATCACCAGCGGGCTCGAAGGAATCTGGACCAACACTCCGGTGACCTGGGACAACAGTTTCTTCGCGATCCTGTTCGGCTATGAGTGGGAGGAGTTCACCAGTCCCGCTGGTGCGTCCCAATGGCGGCCGAAGGATGGCGCCGGTGCGGGCACGGTGCCGGATGCGCACGACGGCTCGGTCAAGCGCGCCCCCACGATGCTGACGACCGACCTGGCGTTGCGGGTCGACCCGGTCTACGAGCAGATTTCGCGCCGCTTCTATGAGCACCCGGATCAGTTTGCCGACGCCTTCGCGCGTGCGTGGTACAAACTGACGCACCGTGACATGGGCCCCATCGAGCGTTACCTCGGGCCCCTTGTCCCGCAGGAGACGCTGATCTGGCAGGACCCGATCCCGACGGTCGCTCACGAGTTGATCGACGCTGCGGACATCGCCACCCTCAAGGGCCAGGTCCTCGCCTCGGGCTTGTCGGTCGCTCAGCTTGTCTCGACCGCATGGGCATCGGCATCAACGTTCCGCGGCAGTGACAAGCGCGGCGGCGCGAACGGCGCACGCATCCGGCTCGAGCCGCAGAACGGCTGGGAGGTCAACAACCCCAACGAATTAGCGACCGTCCTTCGTACGTTGGAGGGGATCCAGGAGTCGTTCAACGGTTCGCAAACCGGCGGCAAGGCGGTTTCGCTCGCCGACTTGATCGTGCTCGGTGGTTGCGCGGGCGTCGAACAGGCCGCGAAGAACGCGGGCCACGAGGTTCAGGTTCCGTTCACCCCCGGCCGCGCCGACGCGTCACAGGAGCAGACAGATGTCGAATCCTTCGCCGCTCTCGAACCGTCGGTTGACGGGTTCCGCAATTACCTAGGGAAGGGTCATCGGCTGCCGGCCGAATACCTGTTGATCGACCGCGCGAACCTGCTCACCCTGAGCGCGCCCGAGACGACTGTCCTCGTTGGTGGGTTGCGGGTGCTCGGCGCCAACTTCGGCGACTCCCGCCTTGGTGTCTTCACCTCGAATCCTGGCTCGCTGACCAACGAGTTCTTCGTCAACCTGCTCGACCTCGGCACGACCTGGAGTGCGACGGCGGAGGACGCGGATGTGTTCGAGGGTCGCGACGTGGCTAGCGGCGCGGTCAAGTGGACAGGCAGTCGCGTCGATCTCGCCTTCGGCTCGAACTCCGAGCTCCGTGCTCTAGCAGAGGTTTACGCGAGTGATGACGCGGCGGAGAAGTTCGTGCGCGACTTTGTGGCGGCGTGGGACAAGGTCATGAACCTCGACCGGTACGACATCGCCTGATCCGCACGGTCGCGGAGCGACCCGCGACCTAAGGAGTAGAACTCGCTGCGGCTGTCCAACTTTTGGTTGAGGCGAGCGGGGTTGCAGGTTCCTACGCTGAGTCTTCGGACCCAGCGAAGGGACGGACCGGGATGACTCATGGCGCCGTCGGGCCTCGTCACGCCCAGTACGAGGTGCAACCTCCGCTGCCGCGCACTCGCCCGGCGCGTCCTGCGCCGTCGATCGTCGACCGCCTGTGGGCAGCGCCGGTCGCGGCCAAGGTGCCAGAGATCATCGCCCTGTTCTGGATCGTCAAGGTCCTGACCACCGCGGGGGGCGAGGCAACTTCGGACTATCTGGCGGGTTACGGCAACTTCGTCGGCGGTGGCGCCGAAGTGCTGGTCTTCGCGATCGGCCTCATCTTGCAGTTCGGCACGACGCGCTACCGCGCATTCGCGTACTGGTGGTTGGCATTCTCGATTGCCATCTTCGGCACGGGAGTCGCGGACTTCCTGCACCTCGACGTCCATATCCCGTACGCGGGAACGACCGCGCTGTGGGCGGTCATCCTCGCTGGCATCTTCGTGCTCTGGCATCACCGCGAAGGCACGCTGTCAATTCACAGCATTCACACCCGCCAACGTGAGTTCTTCTACTGGGCGACGGTGTTCGCGACGTTCGCGCTGGGCACCGCGCTCGGGGATTACACGGCCACTGCGCTGCACCTCGGCTACCTCAAGTCAGGCATCGTCTTCGGCATCGCCATCCTGCTACCAGGTCTCGCCCGTTGGAAGTTTGGCCTCAACTCCGTCGTCGCCTTCTGGATCTCCTACGTCCTGACCCGCCCGCTCGGCGCCTCATTTGCGGACTACGTCAGCAAGCCGAAAAGTATTGGCGGCATCGCGTTCGGCGACGGGTCGACCGCAGCCGTCTGCTTTGGCATTGTTGCCGTGTTGGTGATCTATCTCGCGATCGCCCGACCCGACATCCAGCAAGGCGTCGAGCCAGTCGAGGTCTGAGCCACGGCGCTCTTCCGTGACGACCGCTTAGTCACGCCGGCACGGGCAACTCGCTCAACCCGCCGCTCAAGGCACGGCCCAAATCGGTCGATTCCTCACCTGCTCGGCTGGACGGGCAAATAGAGAGCCGAACGGAGGCTCACACAGCGATGGCTGCTGACTTGACGGATGCCATGGGGCAGACCATTGACCCATTGCGTCTGATGCAACGTGTCACCGATTGCACCCTTGAGTTGATCGGCGCCGCCGACGGTGTGATGGTCGGCGTCGCAGGGGACCACGGGGTGACGTACGTAAGTGGCGCGGGAAATCAGATGGCGCATCTGGGCACCCGGGTCGAGCTCGGCTCGAGCCTCAGCGGGCGCGCGGTGCGGACCGGCGTGGTGCAGCGTTCGGATGACACCGAGTCGGACCCTCGCGTCGACCGCGCGACCTGCCGGAAGCTGTCTGTCGCCTCGCTCGTCTGCGTTCCGCTTCGTCGCAAGCAAGAGACGATCGGCGTCCTTGCCGTTAACGCGGCGCGCCCACATGCCTTCGTCGACCACGACGTCGACCTGCTGACCCAGCTGGCTGACTTCATCAGCGTCGTCGTCGGGTCGGCCTGTGACCTGGCGCGGGTGAAAAATCAACTCCTTCGCCTCAGTGAGCAGACACTCGCGGGGGCGGCAAAGGGTGACGGCCACCGAATTACGGCGGACGCTGCGACTCGCTACGTGATGAACATCCTGAGCCCCGACACCGTCGATGAAATCGAGTCCGGCCAACGGATACAGGCAATTCTCGACGAACCCAGCAACCTGACGATGGTGTTTCAGCCGATCGTGGATCTCACGACCAACCGCATCGCTGCGGTCGAGGCCCTCGCTCGGTTCGAAGCCACGCCGTACCGCCCGCCGAACGTGTGGTTTGCCGAGGCGCATGAGAACGGTCTCGGCGTCGAGCTGGAGGTTCAGGCTGTCAGGCGGGCACTCGCGCAGCTGCCGCGGCTGCCCGACGGTGTCGACCTGACGATCAACGCCGGACCGGAGACCGTGGTGTCACCACAGTTCCTTGAGGCGATCGATGGTCAGACTGGTCGAATCATTGTCGAGCTCACCGAGCACACCGTCGTCGCGGACTATCCGCGCCTGATCGCGACGTTGAACGAGCTACGACAAGCCGGCATCCGCATCTCGGTCGATGACACCGGAGCCGGCCACGCAAGCCTCACCCACATCCTCAAGATTGCGCCGGACTACATCAAGCTCGACCGCGACCTCGTCAGCCGGATTGACGTCGATCCGGTGCGGCGCGCGTTGGCGGCTGCACTCGTGACCTTCGCGACCTGCACCGGAGCGGCGCTCGTCGCGGAGGGTGTCGAAGACGACGCTGAGCTTGAGGTGCTCCGCACCCTCGGCGTGCGGTACGGACAGGGCTATTTCCTCGGACATCCCGAGCCGCTTGAGTTGCTCGCGCACTCGCACTCGCTGACCGCGCACGCAGCGCGTTAAGGCTTAGCGTCGGAACGGTTTCGGCGGCGGCGTCAGATCGGCCCGCGGGCAGGTCGCCAGCGACAAGTCACCGAAAGCAAGCGCCTCGTCGCACAGGCTCGCAACCGTAAGGCCATGCTCCTGACCGAGGCGGGTGATCGTCGCGCGGAAGATCGTGATCTCAAAACGGGTCGGCACGCCGTAGGCGATCTGCATTGCGCCCAGGACCTCAGCCTCGCCGGCGCCCTCGTCGTCGTCACTCCACGGCTGGTTGTATCGCCGCCAGTTAGTTGGCTCGGACCACCACAGGCCACCCATGCGGACGTCTCGCATCGCGAGCTCCACCAGGATCTGCCGCGCCGATTGTTCGGGGACGACGGCGGCCGGTCGGATCACCTCGGTCACGACGCCGTCGTCGTACGCCTCAGTCGCCAGCAGCTCGAGGTTGTCCACAGGGGATCTCCGAAAAGTTGATTGCTGAAAGGAACAGTCGTTAATCGGCAACCCAACGGGCGGGATTAACCAGCTGAGTCAATTTCTAGGACTCATTCGGACAAATCGAGACGCCGGCGTGGGCCATTGAGCGCGCGCTATTGCGGCTCTCAGGCGATCAGGTCGCCGACTCGCGCTGCCGATTAATAAGTCGTGGCCGTCCAGATACGTCGGCAGGGGCGAGCGGCGAGCGATCCGGCTCTGCCGCCAGAGCGACGTGCCGTTCGCCAAGCCGCGTTGCTCTTCGTGGCGGCCGGCGCGATTGGCCTGGTCACCGACTTCATGCCCGGGACACTCGGGCATGGCGACAAGCCGCTCGACACGATCGACTTGGTGATCGGTCTGTTGGCGCTCACCAAGCTGTCGAAGTGGCTGACCGGCTATCGGTCGTTGTCACTCGCCATCTTGGGGATGACCGGAGTCGCCCTTAACAACATCGCGGGCGCGCTGCCGGTTCCGACGCTGGGGATTTGGTTCGTCCTGATCTTCCTCTGGATCGGGTCCTGGCATCGTCGCGGTGTGTGCCTGGCGTTGGCACCCCTCGCGACCGCGGCCTACCTGTTGCCTTATGCGTTTGGTGCGCCCCGCGCCCCTGGCTCGATGGGATCTGTCGTACTGATCATTCCGGTTGCTGTGCTTGCCGGTGAGATGATCGCGTCCAACGTCGAGCGAGCGCGCACCTTGGCGCTCGAGCAACAAGACGCCGTTGATGCACTCGCCAAGGCGAACATGACCGACGACTTGACCCAGCTAGGGAATCGTCGCTTCGGCAATCAGATGCTGGACGGGCTTCAGCCTGGCGATGCGTTGGCGTTGCTGGACCTGGATCACTTCAAGGCGGTCAACGACCGGTACGGCCACGCCCAGGGAGATCAGGTCTTGCAGGAGCTCGGTGAGTTCCTTCGCGGTGCAGTTCGCAGTAGTGACGAGATCGCCAGGATGGGCGGCGAGGAGTTCATGCTCATCGTGCGGCAACCAGACCCGGCGCAGGTCTTCGGCTCGATCGACCGGCTGATATCGGGCTGGCGATCGCGATCGCCGTTGAGCACGCTGAGCGCAGGACTCACCGTTCATCAGGCCGGCCAGACCGTGATCGATACCTACCGGTCCGCAGACGCCGCTCTCTATGCCGCCAAGAAGGGTGGTCGCGACCGAATCGTGGCCGCAGATTTGGCGTCGCCGGTCACGCCTTGAGCCGTCGTGAGGGTTAGCTCAGGATGCCGCGCGGGAACGTCATCGAGACAAGCCAATTCGGGATGTCGACGGTCTCGCTGATCTTGAGATCTCCCGCGGCGCTGCACAGGGCGTACGCCTCGTGCATGCTGAGCCGCTCTTCGGTGACGAGCCAGTCGATCATCTCGCGCACAGCATTTTTGGCGTTCTCCATCAGATCCGGGCCGGTGCCGCTGGTGATGTAGTAACCCTTCTCCCGCATCTCGGCAGGCATCGCGAGCTGCGTCGGGTCCGCAGCCGGGACGACCGCGCGCGGACCGGCGATCACCGTGTTTTTGATCACCGAGAAGCGCAGCGTCGCGGCCATCAGCGTCTCGATTGCCGTGCCGGTGATCTCCCCATCGCCTTGCGCCATGTGACCGTCGCCGGCGGAGAACTTCGCCCCCTCCACGTACACCGGCAGCTGCAGGCGCGACCCCTTGACGAGCTGCCGGACGTCAGTGTTGCCTCCCATGCCACCGCTGACGTTCGGCGGGAACGTGCGGTACATCCCCTTGCGTAGTGGCGCGTTGCCGAGAATGCCCATGAACGGCGTGATCGGGATCCGTGCCTCGCGACCGGTGTCGGCGCCCACGAACGTCGCGAAGCCGGTGTTCTGCCCTCGCTCGAAGTGGTAGAGCTGCACAAACGCAGCCCCGCTGTTGAACGGCTGATCCGCGGGAATCGCCTGCGGCACGGCGCCGGGACTCGGATCGCTGAGCTGTGACGCCTCGGTGTACGGCGCGAACGCAGCGAGCGCCTCGGGTCGGAGGGTGCCGAAGATGCCAAGGGCTGGGCTGATGGTCGTGTAGCCGAAGTCGACCAGTGGACTCACGTCGAGGATCTCGACCTCAAGAATGTCGCCTGGCTCGGCACCCTCGATGTGAACCGGACCGGTGAGGGGGTGAATCCTGCCGAGGTCGATCGTCATCGTGCCTTCGGGGGTGATCGTCCGAGCCTGGTCGCCGATGTCGAGCGCGTCCCGGCACAGCAGCTGAATCTCCTCCCCGGGCTGGACCCGCACCGCGGCGTCGAGGTCACGGTTCCACCGGTTGTGCATGACGCTGCCGTATCCATCGAGAATTCCTTCGCCCCGAGGGGCTGCGACGGCGTCCGGCGTGCCGGACCCAGGGACATCGACGGCGCCGAGGCCACCGCCGCCAGCAAGGTCAGTGAAGGCCTGGATGGCCGCATTCCTCAGGCCGGCCTGGACGTGCAATGCATCGGTCGCGGTCGCGGAGTGCGCAAAGCACATGTCGGTCTCCTTAGAACATCGGACAGGATCAACTCGCCGTACTGATGTCGTCGGAAGCCACAATGCCGAGTGCTAGCGGGCGGTCGCGCCCGTCGAAGCCCTGGGACGGCCACTGGCCGCAACCGCAGAGTTGGGCAAGGGTGCGCTGCACGAGCCCAACGTCGAGCAGCGTCGCCTTGTGGACCGGCGCCTCGCCGATGATTGCTCGCGCGCTGTTGATCGCCAGGAGCTCTGTGGCCAGAGCTCGTCTTGCGGACCGGCCGTGAAGTCGGTGCTGGACCCGCCAAACGGCGAGCTCGTCGTCCAGGCCGAAGCCCAGCCCGGTTGAGACGTGACCAACGAGGTCGTGCACCGCTCGAAACCGGTCGAATGGCCCGGCGTACTCGCAGCCGAGCAGGGGATGGAGGGGCTCGGGATGGACTGCCGCAGTTGCCACCTCCAGAACGTGGTCAGCGCGCGCCGACTCGATCAGCTCGCGATCGTTGGCGTACGGCTGCGGACAGCGAGTGAATGCGACGCGGATGGCCTGCCGGTCGTGTCTGCGGGCAAGCGCATCAAATAGCTGATCCGTCTCCGCCTGAAGGTGCGCGTAGGCGTCGACGACGACGGGGTCTCGGGGACTGCTCGTCGCGCTCAGGTACGACGCTCCGACGTCGATCGTGATGTGCCGCGACGTCAAGGCAGTGGGCATTCCACCCTCCCTGTCGTCCCGCAAGCCGGTTCCCCCGCACCATCAGATTCGCTCATTGGGACAGCGGGTGGCACCCGTAGAAATCACTAGTTACACCCTGGTTGCTCGGATGAGAGATCGGCTCGGATCAGGCGCGTCAGCCCTCGGTGGTCAAGACCTTCAACTGCGTGAGTGAGTCGCGCATGAGATGAGCGAGGTCGCGCTCCTCCGACTCGTCCACCCAGCGTTCGAACGCGACGCGGAAGACGGCGATGCCGGCTTCGGCAGCCAGGCTGGCGTCGGGGTCGGCGACACCGCGGCGTCGCAGGCCGTCGGCGAGCGCCGCGGCCAGCGACGCCATCTTGATCAGCTCGCGCTCCCGCAGTTCAGAGTTCGCCGCGATCACGGACTGGCGTTGACGGGCATACTCGCGGTTTTCGCCGAGCATCGCGGCGGCGGCGTCGAGCGCTGCCGACACGGCGAGCATCGGCGAGGCGCCCGCCGGGGCGGCGTCGAGTGCGGCCACCAGGTGCTCCTGCAGCGATCCGGAGCCGCCGAAGAGCACCTCGCGCTTGTCGGCGAAGTAGCGGAAGAAAGTCCGTGCGGTGAGGCCGGCGCGTTCGGCGATGTCGTTGACGGTGGTCTGCTCGAACCCGCGCTCGACGTAGAGCTCCATCGCGGCTTGGCGGAGCCGGCCACTCGCGTTTGGCTCCCATCGACCCATGTCGGTGAGTCTAGGGGTGATGTCAGTGCGCGACATCATCTGATAGAGTCATGTCATCAAGTGACATCACGCCATAGGAGGCGGTTGTTGCAGTGAGAGACAAGGAGAAGGTCATGCGCGTATTCGTCACCGGAGCGTCCGGGTGGATCGGTTCGGCCGTCACTTCCGACCTGCTCAACTCTGGGCACGAGGTCGTGGGCCTCGCTCGCTCGGACTCCTCGGCAGCAGTCATCGCGGCACTCGGCGCCGAGGTGCTTCGCGGCGACCTCGACGACCTCGATGGCCTCCGCAACGGCGCGGCCGCATCCGACGGCGTCGTCCACCTCGGCTACAACCATGACTTCTCCCGCATGGATCAAGCCGCGCAGACCGACGCGCAGGCGATCGACGCCATCGGCAGCGCGCTCGAGGGCACCGACCGGCCGCTGATCATCGCCTCCGGCACGCTCGGCCTCGCGACCGGTCGCGTCGGGACGGAGAATGACATGCCTGAGCCCGGCATCCACCCACGCACCGGCAACGCCCAGTTGGCGATCTCGTTCGCGGATCGAGGTGTCCGATCGGTCGTCGTGCGGTTCGCCCCGACTGTGCACGGCGCCGGCGACCATGGTTTCGTCGCCACCCTCGTTGGCATCGCTCGCGACAAGGGTGTCTCGGCCTACATCGGCGATGGCGCCAACCGCTGGCCCGCGGTGCACCGCCTCGACGCGGCCACCCTCGTCCGGCTCGCTGTCGATGACGCGCCTGCCGGCTCGATGTTGCACGGCACCGCTGAAGAAGGCGTGCCTACCCGCGAGATCGCCGAGGCGATCGGGCGCGGCCTCGGTCTCCCGGTCACCTCCATTCCGGCCGAGGCGGCCCTGGAGCACTTCAACTGGCTCGGCCGCTTCTTCGGCGCCGACGCCCCGGCGTCGAACACGCTGACCCGCAAGCTGCTGGGCTGGGAACCGATCCAGGTCGGCCTGATCGCTGACCTCGACCAAGGTCACTACTTCCGAACACCAGGGGCTAGCCAGGGCGACTGACAGGCGCGACCGGGCGCCCAACGGCGCGACTGTGGTTCTACACCGACAAGACCTTGCTCACCGGAGGGCGGACCCATGGACGTCGCGACATTGGCAGACCTGCTGCGGGAAACATCCGAGCATCACGACCCGTACGAGAAGAGCGCACCGAAGCACAACTGGTGGGACTGGTACGCGCCGTATCTCGATGCGCGCGAACATGGCAGCACGCCTGAGGAGGCATCCGCCGCCGCCGGGCGCCACATGGAGGAATTGCAGCGCGCTGCATCCTGATGACCCTGCGGTGTATCGATTGGCGGCTTCGGGTATCACAAAAGCATGGGCATCTTGTTGACAGTCGTCATCTTGGTGGTTCTGCTTGGCGGCGTCCTGGCATTCGCGCGAGTCATCACCAAACGTGCCACTCGCGGCACCGCCAGCCAGGCGGCCAACCTGTTCACTCGCTATCCCGAGTCGCAGCCGGCGCCTGACGAGGAGAACACCCGCCCGCCGCGCTTGATCGGGCCGCCGCAGTCCTACGAGCGGGCAAGGCTCAGCGCGAGCAAGCCGGCGCCGGCGCCGCTTGACGACCCGCCCGATGGCGAGGAGTCGGCCGGGATCTGAGGATTAGCAGCCGAGGAAAACGAGCAAGACAAAAGCATGGATCCGTTACGTATGGTCGCCAGAGCCGCCCTCGGAACTGTTTTCATCAGCGGTGGCATTGCGAGTCTTCGGGAGCCCGAACCGAAAGCACGCTTGGCGTCGCCGGTCACCGACAAGGTACGGCAGGCATTCGGTGGACTTCCGGACGACGATGTGACGCTCGTCCGCATCAACGCCGGTGTTCACGTCGCGGCCGGCTCGTTGCTGGCGCTCGGCAAGTTGCCTCGGCTGTCGGCGGTGGCGCTCGCTGCGTCACTCGTCCCGACGACGCTTGGCGGTCACCGGTTCTGGGAGGCCGACTCGCCCGAGAAGCGATCCCAGCAGGAACTGCAATTCATGAAAAACCTCGCGATGTTCGGCGGCTTGCTCTTCGCCGCGCTGGACCGTCACGGCGAACCTAGCCTCGCCTGGCGGGCCAAGCGAACCGTTGCTCATGCCGGCGACAAGTTCTCGATCACCTAGCGTCTCCACCATGCCGGACTCCGCCCACGACCACCCCGACCAACACGAGCACCGTCCAACCGGCCACGAAGATCACGCCGCCGATGCCAACGGTCTGCTCGACTTGCTTGACCTTGACGCCCTCGTCCTCCATGACTATTGGTCGGCGGTGCTGGACTGGGTTCAACACGCGGCGGCAGATCGCCCGCGTACCCGGTTGCTCGACCTCGGGGCTGGCACCGGCACCGCGTCGATCGGTCTCGCTGAACGATTCCCAGCGGCCGACGTCGTGGCGATCGATCTGTCGGCAGACTCGCTAGGACGCTTGGACGCCAAGGCCGCGGAGCGCGGCTTCGCGCCGCGAGTTCATACCGTTGAGGTCGACCTCGGCGGCGGCTGGCCCGATGTCGGTCAGCTCGATCTGATCTGGGCCTCGAACTCGCTGCATCACATGGCCGACCCGTCTCGCGTGCTCCGCGACGCCCTCGCCGCTACCAACACCGGTGGTCTGATCGCGGTCGCGGAGTTCTCCCAGCCGCTGCGCTTTTTGCCCGACGAGCTCGGCCCTGGTCGACCCGGGTTCGAGGAACGCACCCTCGCGGTTCTTCGTGCCGCGCACGCCGAGGCGTTGCCCACCCTCGGTTCGGCGTGGGCGCCGCGGCTCGCGGAGACCGGGTGGCGGGTCATCGACGAGCGGGATTTCGCGATCGACCTCGACCCGCCGCGGCACCCGAGTGCCGCCGGGTACGCCTACGCGTGGTTCGAGCGGTTCTCGAATGGCCCTATCGAGCGCCTCGAACCCGACGACCGTGAGACTCTCGCCGCGTTGCTGGATCGAGCCGGGCCGCACTCCCTGCTCGCCTGCAGCGATCTGCACGTGCGCGGCACGCGCACTGTCACCCTTGCGGGTCGTGACTGACTGCTTGCGAGCTGACGACTGCTAGCTGACGAGCTCGGTTCGTAGCTCGTGGGCGCCGTCTGCGCACGTGAGTTCGTAGTAGATCCTCGTGCCACCGCCAGGGGCTTGGACGGTGCTGAGATAGCGCAATCCACCCGGGTCATCGGGCGAGCGCAGCGGGTCGCCGGTTGCAGCCGCGAGTGTGCCGAAGCGGCCGTCCGAGCCGCGCGTGCCGTGGGCGACGCCGGTCAACTCTTCCCAGTTCTGTTCAGCCGAGGCCCGACCGTCGTAACTCGCCGTGATCTGGTCGCCCACGACCAGCACGCTGGACACGCGAACTCCGCGGGCGTCCCACTTGCCGGCTCGGCCAGCCAGCGCTGTGCCGTGCCAGGTCCAGTCGAGACCGTCCGGGCTGGTTGCGTACTCGCGTCGTCATCCGGTCGGCCTCGTTCCACTCTGCGAGCGGATGCACCGAGGCCCACAGGTGCCACTGCCCGCTGTCCCACACGATGACGGGGTCCTTCACCGCCAGCTCGCTGCTCCCGGCCAAGACGGTGTGGGGAGTGGCACTCGCCAGCTCGCTCGGCGTCGACGCCTCCAACACGTCGACTCGCCAGTGCTTGGAGTTCTCGGTCGCACAGCTGACATACAGCCGCCACCGACCGTCGCGTGTGACCGCGAGTGCGGGACGCTCCAGCGACGCCGCACCGAACTGATCGCGCTCAACTCGGGCGATTTCGGTGAAGTTCAGGCCATCCTCGGACACCGCGACGACGTTGCGATAGCCGCGCCCCTCGCCAACCGGCCGGCGAAGTCGGTACGCGAGGTAGATCAGCCCGTCAGCGTGGATCGCGCTCGGTGCGCCCGCCCACGACCCAGGCTTGCGGTCGGTGGGGGAGACGACGACTTGCGCGCCACGTAGGGAAGGCAACGGCATCGCAGCGGGTGTAGGGGTGTCGGTCACAGGGCAGTCTCCCATGGTCATTGAGTAATTCATTGTAAGGTGATTCACTTCAGATACTGCACATTCGTTCCTTGACCATCCTTTGGGGGCCGGGTTGGCGCTGCCGGACTTTCTCGTCATTGGTGCGCCCAAGGCCGGCACAACGGCCTTGCACGTCGCCCTCGCGCGCCATCCTGAGCTGTTCATGTCGCGGGTCAAGGAGCCCAAGTTCTTCCTGACCGACGGGCCGCCGCCGACGGCCGGCGGCCCCGGCGATGCCGCGACGTTCCGCGACTACGTATGGCGCCGGCGTGACTACGAGGCATTGTTCGACGACGCGCCGTCGGGAACCCTGCGAGGCGAGTCCACGACGCTGTATCTGCGCGACCCTGATGCTTGCCGTCGGATCCAGAAGACAACTCCGGCCGCGCGGCTGATCGCCGTACTCCGCGATCCGGTTGACCGCGCGCATTCAAACTGGACCCATCTGCGATCCGCTGGCTTTGAGCCGGAGGCCGATTTCGTCCGCGCCTGCCGGCTGGAGTCGCGACGGTCCGCTGACGGGTGGGGGCCGTTCTGGCAATACCTCAGCCTCGGAAAGTACGGCGAGCAGCTCGCTCATCTGTACTCGCTGTTCGATCGCGAGCAGGTGCTGATTCTGATGTATCGCGACCTGCGTGAGCGCCCGGTCGAGACTCTCGACCAGGTGTGTGAGTTCCTCGGCGTCACGACCGGCTTAGTCGGTGAGGTTCCTGCCGCCAACGTCACAACCGAGACCTCGCACTCACGGCTCAACAACGTGTTGCGGGCGATGGTGCGACGCAGTTCATCGTTCGACTACCGACTGCCCGGCCCGTTGAAGCGCGCGATCAGCGGTCGGGCGGAACGGCTGCTGCAGCGGGAGCAGGGCTTGCGCCGACCGCTCACGACGGCGGCCCGGGCGGAGCTGATCCCGGTCTTCGAGGCCGACATTGCGTTGCTCGAAGCCGTGACGCAACGTTCCTTCGACCACTGGCGTGACCTGCGCAACGGCGTGATCCGGCTCCCGCTCGATGTGAACGGCCGCTTCGGCACGGCGCACCAGAGCATCGATCGGCCGCTCGGGCGCTGAGCCCTTCGAGCGCTCCTGAGCGAATTCAGTCGCGCTCGTGCCGCTAGATGAGACAATTGGTAGATCGCTCGCGCTCAGTCGATCGCCCGGTGAGGTCAGTCGGCAGCTTGGCGGTCCTTATTGTCCCGATGTGCCGCTGTTGAGGATGGTGTCGTGCCCGATCAGACATCCGAGCGTCCTGACGCCACGGAGTCGCTGACGGCGCTGCTCACGTCACGGATCCTTGTGCTCGACGGCGCGATGGGCACCATGATCCAGCGGCACGTCTTCAGCGAGGAGGAGTATCGCGGCGATCGCTTTGCCGACTGGGATCGCGATCTCAGAGGCAACAACGACCTGCTGACCCTGACCCAACCGGAGGCGATCAGTGCGATTCACCGGGCCTATCTCGATGCTGGCGCAGACCTGGTCGAGACCAACACCTTCAACGCCCAGCGGATCTCCCTGGCCGACTACGGCATGGAGGCGCTCGCCTACGAGCTGAATCTCGCGGCGGCCCGGCTGGCCCGCGCCGAATGCGATGCGGCAATGGCGGCCGACCACAGCCGGCCGCGCTTCGTCGCCGGCGCGCTCGGCCCGACCAACCGCACGGCGTCGATCTCGCCGGACGTCAACGATCCTGGCGCTCGCAACGTCACATTCGAAGCGTTGGTCGAGGCCTATCTCGAGCAGGCGAACGGGCTGGTCGATGGCGGCGCCGATCTGCTGCTGATCGAGACGATCTTCGACACGCTCAACGCGAAGGCGGCGATCTTCGCGGTCGAGACGCTGTTCGAGGAGCGCGGCCGCCGCTGGCCGGTGATGATCTCGGGGACGATCACCGACGCGTCTGGGCGCACCCTGTCCGGCCAGGTCACCGAGGCGTTCTGGAACTCCGTTCGCCACGCCAGTCCGCTGCTGATCGGCCTGAACTGCGCGCTCGGTGCGCAGGAGATGCGGCCGTACCTCGCCGAGCTCTCGCGGATCGCCGACTGCTTCGTCTCCTGCTATCCGAACGCCGGGCTGCCCAACGCGTTCGGTGAGTACGACGAGCCGCCGGACCAGACCGCCGCCATCGTCCGCGAGTTCGCCGAGAGCGGGCTGGTCAACCTCCTCGGCGGCTGCTGCGGCACGACGCCCGATCACATCGCGGCGATCGCGGCCGCGATCGACGGGCTTGCGCCACGGGTGCCCCCGACGAACGGCGATCGCGTGCCGGCTGTCCGGTCTCGAGCCGCTGACGATCACGGCCGACTCGTTGTTCGTCAACGTCGGCGAGCGCACCAACATCACCGGCTCGGCCAAGTTCCGCAACCTGATCCGCGACGGCGACTACAACACCGCGCTGTCGGTGGCCCGCCAGCAGGTCGAGAACGGCGCCCAGGTCATCGACATCAACATGGACGAAGGCATGATCGACGGCGTCGCGGCGATGGACCGCTTCGTCAAGCTGATCGCCAGCGAGCCCGACATCAGCCGGGTGCCGCTGATGGTCGACTCCTCCAAGTTCGAGGTCATCGAGGCCGGGCCTGCGCTGCGTGCAGGGCAAGCCGATCGTCAACTCGATCTCGATGAAGGAGGGCGAGGAGAAGTTCCGCCGCGAGGCCACGCTGTGCCGCAAGTACGGCGCCGCGGTCGTCGTGATGGCCTTCGACGAGGACGGGCAGGCCGACAACCTCGAGCGGCGCAAGACGATCTGCGCGCGGGCCTACCGGATCCTGGTCGACGAGGTCGGCTTCCCGGCCGAGGACATCATCTTCGACCCGAACATCTTCGCGGTGGCCACCGGCATCGAGGAGCACGCCAACTACGGCGTCGACTTCATCGAGGCCACCCGCTGGATCAAGGCAGAACCTGCCCGGCGCGCTGGTGTCGGGCGGCGTCTCGAACGTGTCGTTCTCCTTCCGCGGCAACAACGCGGTGCGCGAGGCGATCCACGCCGTGTTCCTGTACCACGCCATCGCCGCCGGCATGGACATGGGCATCGTCAACGCCGGCGCCCTCGTCGTTTACGACCAGGTCGACCCGCGGCTGCGCGAGCGCATCGAGGACGTCATCCTCAACCGGCGCCCCGACGCGACCGAGCGGCTGCTCGAGATCGCGACCGAGTTCGCCGGCGACGGCAAGAAGGCCGAGGCGGTCGACGACGAGTGGCGCGCAGCTGCCGGTCGGCGAGCGCATCACCCACGCGCTGGTCAAGGGCATCGACGACTACGCCGAGACCGACACCGAGGAGCTGCGCGCGCTGATCGAGGCCCGCGGCGGCCAGCCGATCGAGGTCATCGAGGGCCCGCTGATGGCCGGCATGAACGTCGTCGGCGACCTGTTCGGCGCCGGCAAGATGTTCCTGCCCCAGGTGGTGAAGTCGGCCCGGGTGATGAAGAAGGCGGTCGCCTACCTGATCCCGTTCATCGAGGCCGGCAAGTCGCCCGAGGACGCCGGGCGCAGCAACGGCACGGTCGTCATGGCGACGGTCAAGGGCGACGTGCACGACATCGGCAAGAACATCGTCGGCGTCGTGCTGCAGTGCAACAACTACGACGTCATCGACCTCGGCGTGATGGTGCCGGCCCAGAAGATCCTCGACGCGGCCAAGGAGCACGACGCCGACGTCATCGGCCTGTCCGGGCTGATCACGCCGTCGCTCGACGAGATGGTCAACTTCGCCGCCGAGATGGAGCGCCAGGGCTTCGAGATCCCGCTGATGATCGGCGGCGCGACCACCTCGCGCGCGCACACCGCGGTCAAGGTCGACCAGAAGTACCACGGCCCGGTCATCTGGGTGAAGGACGCGTCGCGCTCGGTGCCGGTCGTCGCGGCGCTGCTCTCCGACGAGCAGCGCCCGGCGCTGCTGGCCGACCTGCAAGGTCGACTACGACTCGCTGCGCGAGCGGTACGCGGCCCGCGTCGGACGCGAAGGTGATCCTGCCGATCGCGGCCGCGCGGGCCAACCGCACCCCGATCGACTGGACCGGCTACCGGCCGCCGCGGCCGCGGCTGCTCGCCCAGCAGGCGCCGCGACGTGCACACCGACGCGACCAGACGTCCGCGCGCCGACCCAGTTCGTCAAGACGTTCCACGACTACCCGCTCGCCGAGCTGCGCGACTACATCGACTGGCAGCCGTTCTTCAACGCCTGGGAGATGAAGGGCAAGTTCCCCGACATCCTCAACAACCCGGCGTCGGGGAGGCGGCCCGCAAGCTCTGGGACGACGCGCAGCGCATGCTCGACCCGCTCATCGAGGAGAAGTGGCTGAGCGCCGCCGGCGTCTTCGGGCTGTTCCCGGCCAACACCGTCGACGACGACGACATCGAGGTCTACACCGACGAGACTCGCGCCGAGGTGCTGACGACCCTGCACGAGCTGCGCCAGCAGACCGAGCACCGCGCCGGCGTGCCGCACCGTTCGCTCGCCGACTTCGTCGCCCCGAAGTCGACCGGCCTGCGCGACTACGTCGGCGCGTTCGCGGTCACCGCCGGACTCGGCATCAGCGACGAAGATCGAGGAGTTCAAGGCCGCCCTCGACGACTACAGCGCGATCCTGCTCGAGTCGCTGGCCGACCGGCTGGCCGAGGCATTCGCCGAGCGGCTGCACGAGCGCGTACGCACCGAGTTCTGGGGCTACCAGCCCGACGAGGACCTCGACAGCGAGTCGCTGATCAGCGAGAACTACGTCGGCATCCGGCCGGCGCCGGGCTACCCGGCCTGCCCCGAACACACCGAGAAGCAGACGATCTGGGACCTGCTCGACGTGAAGGCAAACACCGGCATCGAGCTCACCGAGAGCATGGCGATGTGGCCGGGCGCTTCGGTCAGCGGCTTGTACTTCTCGCATCCGCAGTCGCAGTACTTCGTCGTCGGCCAGATCGGCCGCGACCAGGTCGAGGAGTACGCCAAGCGCAAGGGCTGGACGGTGGCCGAGGCCGAGAAGTGGCTCTCGCCCAACCTCGGCTACCGCTCCGACAACGAGTAGCGACTGCGCGGCGGGGGATACCTATTGCGGACCGGTGCGAACCGAGGTGATGCGGCCGGTGTTGAAGCCGAGCCAATGCATCCGGCCCAGGTAGCGTGCGTGCTCGACCTTGAGGCAGCGGTCCATGATCACGGTGACGCCGCCGTCTTCGGCGATCTGCGCACCTTCGGCGTTGATCACACCGAACTGGCACCAGAGCGCCCCCGCGTTGATCGTCACCGCGTCGCGAGCGATGTCAGGTAGTGCCTCGGGCGCGCGGAAGACGTTGACGATGTCGACGTCCTCGGGTACGTCGAGCAGGCTCGGATAGCAGGTCTCTCCAAGGATCTCGGTCTCGCGGGGATTCACTGGGATGACGCGATAACCGTGCCGCTTGAGGTAGTAGCCGACAAAGTAGCTCGCTCGCATTTCGTTCTTGGACAAGCCCACGATCGCGATCGTCTTCGCGTTGAGCAGTACGCGCTGGATCGTCAATGGATCCTGGTACTGGCTGAGATCGGTCATGGCGTCGCGGTGTTGCCGGCCTCGGACAGGTTCGCGAAACCTTGCTCCAGATCCCAGATCAGATCAGCTGCCGACTCGGTGCCGACCGACAGGCGCACGGTTCCTGGCCGGACGCCGGCCGCCAGCAACTCGTCGTCACTGAGTTGTCGGTGGGTCGTGCTTGCCGGGTGGATGACAAGGCTCTTCGCGTCCCCGACATTCGCCAAATGCGACCACAGCGTGAGTCCGCGAATAAGATCCTGGCCGCCTTCCCGACCACCGGCGCAGTCGAAGGAAAAGACGGCACCGGCACCTCGCGGCAGGTACTTGTCCACGAGCGGCCGGTACTTGCTATTCGGCAGGCCGCAATAGGTCACGTTCGACGCGGAGTCATGCGAGTCGAGGAAGGAGGCAACCGCCATCGCGTTCTCCACGTGACGTTCCATTCGAAGCGACAACGTCTCAAGCCCCTGGAGGAACAGAAAGGCATTGAACGGCGACATCGCGCCGCCGAGATCGCGAAGCGTCTCGGCTCGGAGCTTCATCAGGTAGCCGTACGTCCCGAACGTCTCGTGAAACTGCAACCCGTGGTAGGCCGGTGACGGATCTGCGACCACCGGGAATCTCCCGTTTGACCAGTTGAATGTGCCCGCCTCAACCACAACGCCGCCGATGCTGGTGCCGTGGCCGCCGATGAACTTCGTCGCCGAGTGCAGCACGATGTCGGCGCCCCACTCGACCGGCCGGCAGAGGCACGGCGTGGCGAAGGTGTTATCGACGATCAGCGGGAGATCGTGCTCGTGCGCAATGCCGGCCAGAGCCTCGATGTCCAGCACATTCCCGGCCGGGTTGCCGATCGTCTCGCCGAAGAACGCCTTCGTGTTCGGGCGAACCGCTTGTCGCCACGCTTCTGGGTCGTCGGGATCCACCCAGGTGAGCTCGACGCTCATCTTGCGAAGCAGGTGCTTGAACTGATTCACCGTCCCGCCGTAGAGCGCCGCTGAGGAGACCACGTGGTCACCGGGCTCTAGGAGGGTGAACAGCGCGGCTGCCTGTGCGGCGATCCCGCTCGCGAATGCGACCGCGCCGGCGCCGCCCTCGAGGTTGGCTACTCGCTCCTCGAACACCGCGACCGTCGGGTTCATGATGCGGGAGTAGGTGTTGCCGTACTCCTGCAAGTTGAAGTACGCCGCCGCCGACTCCGGGTCCTCGAACACGTAGCTGGTGGTTTGAAAGATCGGCACTGCGCGCGCGCCGGTGTTCGGGTCGGGCCGTTGACCGGCGTGCAGCTGCCGGGTCTCGAAGCCATACGCCCGGTCCTGTTCGGGTTTAGCGGCCTTACGGTTCACGGAGGTCTCGTCGTCGATGTCACGCACCGCCTTCGTCGTCGCCCAGGAAGCGTCGGATGATGGGTGTCTGCCGGGCTTCCTCGAGCAGGAAGCAGTCGTGACCATACGGCGCCTCGATCACGTGAAGCTCGACCGGCTTGCCCAGCGTATTCAGCGCGTCTTCGACCTCCTTCGATCCGGACGGCGGATACAGCCAGTCGGAGCTGAACGCGATGAGCAACGTCCGTGCCGACACGCCTTCGAGCGCCTTGGCCAGTGAGCCGCCGCCGTATTGCCGGGCGAGATCGAAGTACGTCAGCGCGCGCGATGTGTAGAGATAGGTGTTGGCGTCGAACCGCCGCACGAAGGAGTCGGCCTGGTGGCGCAGGTAGCTCTCGACCTCGAACTCGGCATCGGTGATCGTGTAGCGGATGTCGTCGGCGAACTGCAGCCGCCGTCCGAACTTGTCGTTGAGTGCGGCCGCTGACAGATACGTCACGTGACCGACCATTCGCGCCACGCCCATGCCGGCCTCAGGCGCACGCCCGGTGCCGTAGTAGTCGCCGTCCTGCCACGCCGGGTCGCGCATGATCGCTTCTCGGGCGATCGCGTTCCAGGCCAGGCCCTGGGGATGCAGGGCGTGGGTGCTCGCGATCGCGACGACGGCGTCGACCTGGTCGGGAAAGAGGATCGCCCACTCGAATGCCTGCATCCCACCGAGCGAGCCACCCGCGACTGCGGCGAGCCGCTCGATCCCGAGTGCGTCCAGGAAAGCGCGTTCCGTCCGCACCATGTCGGTGACCGTGATCACCGGGAAGTCGGAGCCGTACGGTCGGCCGGTCGACGGGTCGATCGAGGCCGGCCCGGTCGTGCCGCGGCAGCCGCCGAGCAAATTGGTCGAGATGACATAGAAACGGTCGGTGTCGAACGCTTTGCCGGGACCAATCATGCCGTCCCACCAGCCGAGCGCCTTGCCGACGCTGCCGTCGCGATCCTCGGCGGCGAAGCCGTCCCGAGTGCTCGCCTCCGTTGGTGTTGCGGACAGCCCGGCAGCATGAGCGTCGCCGCTCAGTGCGTGGCAGACCAAGATGACGTTGTCGCGCGCGGGGGACAACGTGCCGTAGGTTTCATATGCCACCCGAACCGGGTGCAGCTGCCGACCGCATTCGAGGGCTACCGGCTCCGAGAGCTCGAGGTAGTGGGTCTCGACTTGACCGATCGATCCGGCCGCGACGGTCGAGGCTGACGCCATGCACCGATAGTAGTCAATCGCGATCGGCAAGTAGTGAATCTCGATTGGCTTGCCATATATGATCGAGTATCCCTATCACGTCGGTAGGGAGCCGAGCGAAAGGTCACCCGCATGACGACGGTCGATAACGGAGTCAACGTGCAGGCGCTGCTCGACGCGCGCGAGGTGTTGAAAGGCGCGCCCGAGGCCGCCCAGTTCACCTGGCGTGCATCCTCCACCTGGCAGAACGGCGTGCACAGCACCACCAAGATCCAGAACTTCTTTGGTCTCGGCGAGGAGCAGAGCCACCAGACCGAGGCAGTCTTCGATGCTGACCACCCGGCCGTCTTCGCGGCGACGGATAACGGCATCACCCCGATCGAATACCTTCTGGTCGGCCTGGCTAGCTGCCTGACCGCGGGCGTCGCGTCTGTCGCCCAGAATCGCGGCATCCAGGTGCGTTCGATCGAGGCGACCGTCGAAGGCAATCACGACATCCGGGGGATCCTCGGTGCTGACAGCGACGTCCGCAACGGCTTCAACGATGTCAAGGTCACGTTCACGATCGACGCGGATGCATCGAAGCAGGAGATCGACGCCCTGGTTGCCCAGTCGCAGAAGCGCTCCGCTGTGTTCGACGCCCTCACGAATCCCACGGACGTCTCCGTCGTCGTCGCCTGAGAGCGCCACCTCGAGCAGTCGCCGGTCAGGAACAGTCGCTATCGAGCACGTCACTGCGGTCGTCATCGGCGCGGGGCATGCTGGCCTCGCGGCGAGTTATTTTCTCACTGACGCCTCGATCGACCACGTCGTGCTCGAGCGCGGTGATATTGCGAACTCCTGGCGGCAGGACCGCTGGGACTCGCTCCGGCTGCTCACGCCTAACTGGCAGAGTCGCTTGCCCGGCCTTCGGTATGAGGGCTCGGATCCCGACGGCTACATGACGATGGCCGAGGTGGTCGAGCTCATCGAGCGCTTCGCCAGCCGTTCATCTGCGCCGGTGCGAACCGGCGTTGACGTGACCTCGGTCCGACGCATCGACGACGGCTACCAGCTCGCGACGACTCAGGGTGAGCTGCGCTGTCGTGCGGTGGTGATCGCGAGCGGAGCCTGCAATGTGGCGGCCACGCCGGCGTTTGCTGAGGCGGTGCCACCTTCCATCACGCAGCTCACGCCATTCGACTACCGCGGACCCGAGCAGCTCCCAGCCGGCGGTGTCCTTGTCGTCGGCGCATCGGCGACCGGAGTACAGCTGGCCGCGGAGCTGCGCCGGTCCGGCCGACCGGTCACGCTTTCGGTGGGGGAGCACGTACGGTTGCCGCGGGTCTACCGCGGCCGCGACGTGTTGTGGTGGATGGACGCGTCCGGCGTCTGGGATCAGCGTTACGACGAGGTCGAGGACCTCTCCCGCGCCCGGCGGCTGCCATCGCCGCAGCTCGTCGGTACGCCCGAGCGGGTGACGCTCGATATCAATGCCCTGACCGCGATGGACGTCGAGATGGTTGGTCGCTGGGCCGCGGTGCGCGATGGTCGGGCGCTGTTCTCCGGCGGCCTACGCAGCCTGTTTTCGCTGGCGGACCTCAAGATGGATCGCTTGTTGGATGGATTCGACGAGTGGGCCCGCGGCCAAGGCGAGGACCAGGTTGATCAGCCTGAGCGGTTGGCGCCGACCTCGGCAGCTGAGCCGACCCGGTTGCAGCTGGATCTTGGAAGTGGCGAGATTCGGTCGGTGCTGTGGGCGACCGGTTTCCGGCCGGACTACAGCTGGCTCGACGTCCCTGTCCTCGATGCAAAGGGGCAGCTGCTGCATCAAGGTGGCGTCGTCGACAGCCCGGGGATGTATGCACTTGGGCTGCCGGTCCTGCTTCGGCGCAAGTCCACGTTCATTCACGGCATCGAGGACGACGCCCGAGAGGTGATCGGCCATCTCGTGAGCGACCTCAGCCGCAATCGCTGAGGTCGCCCGTCTGAGCCGGCTAATCAGTCGCGCGCCAACGGCTCACTCGCTGACGTCGGCGCTTCGCGCATCGGCACTCGGACGTGTTGCGCCTCGGCAACCGCCTCTGCCGCCTCATAGCCGGCGTCGACATGGCGAATGACGCCCATGCCGGGGTCGTTAGTAAGGACTCGCTCGATCTTCTGACGAGCCAGGTCGGTGCCGTCGGCGACGCAGACCTGACCGGCATGTATCGACCGGCCGATCCCGACCCCGCCGCCGTGGTGGATCGACACCCACGAGGCACCGCTGGCCGTGTTGACCATCGCGTTGAGCAACGGCCAGTCGGCGATCGCGTCGGAGCCATCCGCCATCGACTCGGTCTCGCGGTATGGCGAGGCGACCGATCCGCAGTCGAGGTGATCGCGACCGATAACCACCGGCGCGGACAACTCGCCCGAGGCGACCATGTCGTTGAAGGCAACTCCGGCGCGGTCGCGTTCGCCGTACCCGAGCCAGCAGATCCGGGCCGGAAGTCCTTGGAACGCCACGCGGTCCTGGGCAGCGCGGATCCAGCGATGCAGGTGGTCGTTGTCCGGGAACAGCTTGAGGATCGCGGCTCCGTGGCGTGGATGTCGGCCGGATCGCCGGACAGCGCCGCCCAGCGGAACGGGCCTTTGCCTTCACAGAACAGCGGCCGGATGTAGGCCGGCACGAAGCCGGGGAAGTCGAACGCGCGGTCTAGCCGCCGTTGCGTGCCTCGTCGCGGATCGAGTTGCCGTAGTCGAACACCTCGGCGCCGGCGTCCATGAAGCCGACCATCGCCTCGACGTGCTTGGCCATCGACGCGCGCGCCCGGTCGGTGAACTCCTCCGGCTTGGCTTCGGCGTAGGTCTGCCAGTCATCCAGGTCGATGCCCTCCGGGAGGTAGCGACAGCGGATCGTGTGCCGAGGTCTGGTCGGTGACGACATCGACCTCGACGCCTCGCCGGAGCAGCTCCGGCAGCACGCTCGCGCAGTTGCCGACGAGGCCGATCGATCGCCCGACGCGGGCCTGCTTCGCGCCAGGCAGC
The DNA here is from genome assembly GCA_963814845.1 of uncultured Actinomycetota bacterium. Classification (GTDB taxonomy): domain Bacteria; phylum Actinomycetota; class Actinomycetes; order JAFAQI01; family JAFAQI01; genus DATAUK01. Next base: position 2,254 of record CAWFEP010000007.1, on the reverse strand, counting down.
GGGCGATCGCGTCGTCGAGGTCGTCGCTCATCTCATCGAGATAACGCTGCTCGACCCGGCGCTCGAGCCGCGCCGGGTCGACATCGATCACCAGGCAGACGCCGTCGTTGAGGGTGACGGCCAACGGCTGCGCGCCGCCCATCCCGCCGCAGCCGCCGGTCACCGTCAAGGTGCCCGCAAGCGTGCCGCCGAATCGCTTCGCGGCGACCGCGGCGAACGTCTCGTACGTGCCCTGCAGGATTCCTTGGGTGCCGATGTAGATCCAGGAACCTGCGGTCATCTGGCCGTACATCGTGAGCCCGAGGTGTTCGAGCCGGCGGAACTCCGGCCAATTGGCCCAGTCGGGGACAAGGTTGGAGTTGGCGATGAGCACCCGAGGCGCCCACTCGTGCGTCCGCATCACGCCGACCGGCGTGCCGGACTGCACCAGCATCGTCTCGTCGTCACGCAACGTGGTCAGCGTGCGGACCAGCGCGTCGAAGCTCGCCCAGTTACGGGCAGCGCGTCCCGTGCCGCCGTACACCACCAAGTCGTCCGGGCGCTCCGCTACCTCCGGGTCGAGGTTGTTCATGAGCATTCGAAGCGGAGCCTCGGTCTGCCACGAACCCGCGGTCAGATTGCTGCCGCGCGCCGCGCGTACCGGTCGTGCACCTTCCATGAGCTGTCCTCTCACCCGTCTAGACCTGCCTTCATCAAAGCCATTGCGCGAGAAGACCGCTATATCTGAGCCGTAGTTGCTGTCTGAGATCCCAGACAGTGGCTAGGCTTGAGCAACGTGGCGGATGTCCCGGCAGCGGCGCAGGCATTGGCAATCCTTCGGTATCTGTCGAGCCAGGCGACACCTGTGCCGGCCGCCACGATCGCCCGCGAGCTTGAGCTGCCGCGGTCAACCGTTTATCAGCTGCTCTCGACGTTGGCGCGACAGGGCTTCGTGGTGCACCTGCCGGATGCGCAGCGCTGGGGTCTAGGGGTGAGCGCCTACGAGCTCGGCACCGGCTACTCCCGTCAGCTGCCACTTCAACGGCTTGCCCGGATCCCGCTGGCGCAGTTGGTTGATCGGACCGGGCAGAACGCGCACCTTGCCGTGTTGCATGGCGACGAGGTCATCTACGTCATCGAAGAGCGTGCGCCCGGTCGAGCGCCGCTGGTGACCGATGTCGGCGTGCGACTGCCCGCCCACCTGACCGCGTCGGGACGCGCGATGCTTGCGGCAATGCCTGCCAAGCAGGTGCTCGCGCTGTATCCCGATCCGTCGGCATTCGTGTCACGCACTGGTCGTGGCCCAGGATCGCTGTCGGCGCTGACGAAGTTGTTGGCACAAGCGCGCCGCGACGGCTATGCCCACGAGGACGGCGAGGTGTCGACAGACTTCGAGTCGGTCGCCATCGCCGTCGTCGACCACACGAATCACCCGGTGGCGGCGATTGCTGTGACGTACACCGCGGACACGATGTCGGATGCGGATCGGCGCGCGATCGTGGCAGCGGCGACCTCGACCGCCGGCGCGGTCGAGCGGCGTCTCAGCGGTCGCGGCGCAGCCTCACAGTCGGGCTCGTAGACAGGCTCGCAGTGGCTCGTCGGCCGTCTCAGATCCGGCGGGCACGCCGCCGGATCTGACGAAGTGGATGACACGATCTGTCACATTCGATGACAAAGTCTGTCAGCAACCGTCTGGGTTTGAGCGCTCCAGTGGCCTCAGTTGCGGGGGTTGCGCATGGTGGTACTTTGCCGGGATAGGTGTCTCCGACGTTCATGGGGGTAGACATGCTTTCTCGCACTATTGCTTTGTCCGCAGTGCTCGCCGCGCTGACCGTGGGGGGATCCGCGGCGACTGCTCAAGCCGGATCGGCGCCGCCGCTGCCGGTTTCGACGAATGGCCACACGGTGCAGTTGTTCGCATCGGGTCTCAAGACACCGACGTCGTTCGCGTTCGGCGACGGCAGCGTCTTCGAAGGTGACGGCGGCAATTCAGAAGGTTCCCAGCCGCCCAACGGTGCGGTCTACGTACTGAAGAACGGCACCGCGACCGCGATCCCGGGATCCCCGGTGTTCGTCGGCGGCCTTGCCTGGCACAACAACGCGCTGTATGTCAGTGGCGGTGTGCTCACCGCCAAGGTCCGTCCTGGCGACTCCTCAAGTGGACCGGCTGGAACGGTACGACGTTCAAGACCCAGAAGACGATCTATACAGCTCCGAAGAAGTTCGATGGGTTAGACAGGATCGTTTCAGCTCCAACGGGCGTCTGTATGTCGGC
>CAWFEP010000006.1:0-155684 GCA_963814845.1 uncultured Actinomycetota bacterium | reverse complement strand
TTCGTGGGGGCGATCGTAGTTGTAGTAGTCCTCCCATTCTCGGAGCTTGTTGTTGAACACTTTGGCGTCGTCGATGACGGTGCCGTCCAGGAGCCGGTTCAGCTCAAGGCGCTTGAGGATCCGCCACACCCCGGACTGGGGGATCTCCACGTCGTGGTAGCGCTTGAGATACATCGAGATCTTGCCCGGCCCGAAGTGATAGTTCTGCCGCAGGTAGTGATCTTTCCGACGACGTCGACGTGGGTGGCTATTCGGGCTGTTGTGCGGCCGCCTGGACTGTTCGAGCAGCCCAGCCTCCCCGAGCTCGTCATAGCGGCGCTTCCACGTGTAGAACGGCTGCCGGCTGATCCCGTAATAGCGGCAGGTCATCGCCACGTTGCCAGTGACTTCCTCGGCGTGACGGAAGATAGCCAGGCGGCGCTTCACCTGACGGTCAGAAAGAACATCGCTCATGACGATCTCCTAGTGGCTAGGAGACCTCGGTGTCAACGATGTCCGTCAGTCCTATATTTGTCGGGATGACAGGATTTGAACCTGCGACCCCCTCGTCCCGAACGAGGTGCGCTACCAAGCTGCGCTACATCCCGAAGCGCTCGTGAGTCTAGGGCAGATCCCTCACTGCCCTCGCGGAGTTAGGGTCAGCAAGGTCGCCTCGGGCGGGCAGGCGAAGCGCACCGGCGCGTACGGCGAGGTCCCGAGACCGGCCGAGACGTGCAGCCAGCCGCCGGCGGGCCAGCGCGACAGGCCTCGCGCCCGGCGTCGCTCGAGCCCGCAGTTCGTCACCAGCGCGCCGAACCCCGGCACTCGCAGCTGGCCGCCGTGGGTGTGACCGCTCATCACCAGCGAGTAGCCGTCGGCGGCGAACGCGTCGATGCACCCGCGGCTCAGGGCAGTGCGACAGCCCGATCGCGACGTCGCCGGTGGCCGCGCCGGCGATCCGGTCGTAGTGGTCGGCATCGAGGTGGGCGTCACTGACGCCGGCGAGCTCGACCGTGAACGCCGCGAACGACGATCGTCGTACGTCGATGGGTGAGGTCGAGCCAGCCGGCGGCGGTGAACGATGAGCGCAGCGCGCCCCACGGCAACGGCGCGCCGTTGTCGCGCGGTCGTCGTGTGGGAGCAGGTAGCGGGCTGGGTTCTTCGGGACCGGCGCGAACCAGTCGTTCGAGCCCGGCACGAACGCGCCCGGCCGCTCGAGCAGTGGACCCAGCGCCTCGAGCACGACCGGCGCGCCGTGCATCGACGCCAGGTTGTCGCCGGTGTTGATGACGAGGTCCGGCTCGAGCTCGGCGAGCGATCGAACCCACGAGACCTTCCACGGTTGCCCGGGCGTCGCGTGCAGGTCGGAGACGTGCAGGACGGTCAGGCGCGGGCTGCCGGGCGCGAGGATCGGCACCTCGACCCGGCGCAGCCGGAACGCCTTGCGCTCGTACGCCCAGCCGTACGTCGCCGCGCTGACACCTGCTGCCGCGAGTCCGAGCGGCAATGCCAGAGCAGGGCGCATCGTCGCCAGCCTAGGCTGAGTGCATGGCCCTCAAGGAGCAGTTGCGCGCCGACATGGTCGCTGTCGATGAAGAGCAAGGACGAGCTGCGCCTGTCGACGTTGCGGATGGTGCTGAGCGCGATCACGAACGAAGAGGTCGCCGGCAAAGCCGCCCGCGAGCTCTCCGACGACGAGGTGCTGAAGGTCGCTGGCGCGCGAGGCGAAGAAGCGCCGAGAGGCGGCCGAGGCGTTCGACGGCGCCGGGCGCGACCGAGCTCGCCGACCGCGAGCGGGCCGAGGGCGCCGTCTCGACGAATACCTGCCGGCCCAGCTCGGCGACGACGAGCTCGCGGCGATCGTCACCGCGGCGATCGCGTCCTCCGGCGCGGCCGGCCCGCAGGCGATGGGTCAGGTCATGAAGGTCGTGCAGCCGCAGGTCGCCGGCCGCGCCGAGGGTGGTCGGGTCGCGGCCGAGGTACGCCGCCAGCTCGCCGGCTGAGCCGCCGGACCGCGTCGGCCGCTACCCGGTGCTGGCGGTGGTGGTGGTGGTGGTGCCGTGGCCGCGTGTGTCGGCGTGGCTCGTCGGGGTCGGCCGGTGGTGAGGTCGACGGCGGGTGGCGTCGGCGGCGGCGAGCGGGTGGCGGCGAGGTCGGCGGTGGGCTCGGCGACTTCTGTCGGCTTGGCGCTCTGCCGTCGCTGATGTAGATCTTGACGGTGCGCGCCGATCGACGCCTCGGACCCGGCCGGTGGCGAGGTGCGCGCGACCGTGCCCGCCTTCTCGGTGCTGTGCACGGTCTTGGCCTCGATCTCGCGGGCTGAAGCCGGCCTGGCTCAGCGTCGTGCTCGGCGTCGGCCGGATCGTCGCCGGTCACGTCCGGGACCTTGGTCTTGATGCCGATCTCGTAGAAGCTGTCCGGGCCGCTGAACGGCACGACCGGGTCGCCCTTGAGGGCGGCGTTCATCGTCGCCTGCCAGATCTTGCCGGCGATGGTGGCGCCGAAGACCTCCGCCGTACGTGACGCCGCCGATCGTCAGCCCGTCGAGGGTCTTGTTCGGCTCGGCCGGAATGCCGGCCCACACTGCCGAGGCGAGCTGCGGGGTGTAGCCGGCGAACCACGACCCGTCGTAGTTGTCGACGGTGCCGGTCTTCGCCGCCGCCGGCCGGTCGGTCGAGGGTGTCGATGGTGCCGGTGGCGCCGGGGATCGGTCAGCACGCCTTCCAGGATCGAGGTCACCGTGTTGGCCAGGCCGGGGCGGAACGACCTGCTGGCAGTTCGACTTCGGCACCGGATAGCTGTTGCCGGTGCGGTCGACGATCGACGTGATCACGATCGGCGAGCAGTACTTGCCGTGCGCCGCCATCGTCGCGTACGCGCCGGCGAGGTCGAGCGGGGTGAAGCCGTACTGCGCGCCGGCGCCGAGGACGAATGGACCGATCTGCTCGGGCGGCTTGCCGGTGCCCTGCGTGCACGCCCATCGCCTCGGCGAGCTTGACCGGCTCGCACAGCCCGGTGCGCTGCCTCGAGCTGGGCGAAGAACGTGTTGACCGAGAACCAGGTGCCCGACTCAAGGTTGAAGGTGCCGCTCTCGCTGTCACTCGCGTTGTGGACCGGCCACGGTGCGACCGGCGCTGCCGGCGCAGTTCGTCAGGCCGTTGATCGTGATCGTCGCCGGGCGACTTGATCGTCGTCGACAAGCGGGATGCCTTCCTTCAGCGCGGCGGTGAGCACGAAGAGCTTGAAGGTCGACCCGGCATGGAAGCCGGGGCTGCCGCCGTACTTCGTGTCGACGGCGTAGTCGATGCTGTTCTCGCCCTTCTTCGAGTTGTTGCCGTACGGCGTGCTGACCGCGAGCGCCTTGACCTCGCCGGTGCCCGGCTGGACCACCGCCTCGGCGGACACGACGTGGGACGTCGGCTCGCGCGCGTGGACGTACTGATGGATGCCCTGCTCGGCGGCCTTCTGAACCTTGGGTCGAGGGTGGTCGTGACGGTCAGGCCACCGCGCGCAGCATCGACAGGCTGAGGCCCTGGGTGTGCTTGAAGACGTTCTTCACGTAGTCGCAGAAGTAGGGGTACTTCGAGGCGATGCAGTCGGCCGGCTGGTTGTGGATGTGCAGCCGGATCGGCTGGGCGATCGCCTGGTCGTAAGTCGCCTGCGTGATCGAGTGGTATTTGAGCATCTGGCCGAGCACGGTGTCGCGTCGTTCGCGGGCCAGCTTCGGGTAGTAGCGCGGGTCGTAGGCCTCCGGTGACTGCACCAGGCCGGCGAGCAGGGCGCTTTGATCGAGCGTCGAGCTTGCTCACCGGCTCGTCGAAGAAGTGCCGCGCGGCGGTGCCGATGCCGTACGCGCCGTCGCCGAAGTAGGCGATGTTGAAGTAGTCGTCGAGGATCTGCGACTTGGTCAGCTTCTTCTCGAGCTCGAGGGCGTACCGCGCCTCCTTGAGCTTGCGCGCGAAGGTGTCGGCGATCGCCGCCTCGCGCTGCTTCTTGGTATGGGCGTTCTCGATCAGCACGTTCTTGACGTACTGCTGGGTCAGCGTCGAGCCACCCTGCGAGACCGAGCCGGTCGACCCGTTGGCCAGCAGCGCCCGCAGCGTTCCCTTGATGTCGATGCCGGCGTGCTCGTAGAACCGGACGTCCTCGACGTCGATCAGCGCGGTCTGCATCTGCAGCGGGATCTGCGACAGCGGCACGCTGACCCGGTCCTGGTCATAGAAGGTCGCGATCGTGCTGCCGTTGGCGGCCAGAACCGTCGACACCTGCGGCAGCGGCTTGGCGCTTGAGGTCGGCCGGCAGGTTGGCGAAGTCGGTCGTGGCGTCCGCGCGGCGAGCCCGACGCCGCCGACGAACGGCAGCAGCATGCCCGCCATCAGGATGCCGGCGACGATGCTGACGGCCACCAGCACGCCGACGCTCTGGATCGATGGAGGGGCGCGCCACCCAGTCAGGGTAGGCGCGCCAGAGCCGTCGCGACCGGCGATTGCCGCGTGTTCGGCTGACTTGATCGGCCGAACGGGTGAATCTGACCGTCCTTTTGGACTATACCCAAAGGGTGCGAACGGGCCTGTTGCCCGTCCTGTCCGGTTCGTACTGTTAGCGAGATGCCGTGGACTCAGGATTGGACGCTTCGAGCCGCTTGTCGGGGTGTCGCTCCTGACGAGCTGTTCACGTCCGGCGCCGCGCAGCATCGGGCGAAGTCGGTATGCCGGGGCTGTCCGGTTCGCACCGAATGCCTGGCCGACGCATTGGACAACCGGGTCGAGTTCGGCGTGTGGGGTGGCCTGACCGAGCGGGAGCGGCGGTCGCTGCTGCGGCGCCGGCCCGATGTCGAGTCCTGGCAGAACCTGCTGCAGGCCGCGATGGCCGAGTTCGAACGGCGCCCCGGCGCCGACGCGAGCTGTGCGATCAGTCGCGTAGCTAGTGATCGTCTTGCGCAGCTCTGCAGTCTGCGCGCGTCAGTGAGCTCAGTTCGGCTTCTTCGCCCGCGGCGCTGAGGCGTCCGGGCCGTTGGAGAGCTCAGAGCCGATCTCCCGCAAGCCGTCGAGGTCGTGGACGTCGCCGGCCTGCGCCGCCACCGCGACCATCCGCACGCTGGGATGCGCCGAGTGGAACTGGGAGGCGCGCCGGCCGTCACGCGATGCCGCGGCGAGTCGCTCGGCGTGGACCCGGAGGACCCCGGCCGCCAGCGGCTCGTCGCCGGTCTCGTCGAGTGCCTCCGCGGCGGCCAGTGACCGCTCGACCGACAGCTCGGCGGCGGCGCTGGAGTGCACCCGGTTGAGCACCAGCCCGGCCAGCGGCATGTGCTCGGTCTCGAGCCGCTCGACGAAGTACGCCGCTTCGCGCAGCGCGTCCCGTTCAGGGACCGCGACGACGATGAACGACGTGCCGGACTCCTTGAGCAGCTGGTAGGTGTGGTCGGCGCGCTCGCGGAAGCCGCCGAACATCGTCTCGAGCGAGGCGACGAACAGGCTGAGGTCCTTCAGTGCCTGCGCGCCGAGGATGCGGTTGAGGACATCGGTGAAGACCTTCATGCCCGATCGTGAAGACCTTGAGGTAGGCCCGCCCACCCGCGCGCGCCGGCGCGGTCAGCAACCGGATCATCCGGCCGTCGAGGAAGCGCCCGAGCCGCTGCGGCGCGTCGAGGAAGTCCAGCGCGGAGCGGCTCGGCGGGGTGTCGACGACGATGAGATCCCACGTGCCCTCGGCCTTGAGCTGGCCGAGCTTTTCCATCGCCATGTATTCCTGCGTGCCGGCGAAGCTGGACGACAGCGAGACGTAGAACGGGTTGGCGAGGATCGCCTCGGCTCGGGCCTTGTCCGAGTGCGTCAGGACGATGTCGTCGAACGTCCGCTTCATGTCGAGCATCATCGCGTCGAGCCGGCCGCCCGCCGCGCGTCGATGCCTCTGCACCTCGCGCGGGGTGTTGTCGAGCTCGGTGAGGCCCATCGACTGCGCGAGCCGCCGTGCCGGGTCGATCGTCAGGACACAGACGTTGCGGCCCTGCTCGGCGGCCCGCAGCGCGAGAGCGGCGGCGGTCGTCGTCTTGCCGACACCGCCCGAGCCGCAGCACACGATGATCTCGCGCCGGGCGAGCAGGGCGTCGACGTCGAGCGCCTTGGTCGCGGCGGCCACGGTCACACCATCCCGACGTCGTGGAGTTGCTGCGCGAGCTCGTGCAGGCCGGCCAGCTCGGTGGCGTCGGGGATCAGCGGCAGCTCATACGTCGGGCGGTCCAGCGCCTCGAGCGATGGTGCGCTCCTGCTGCTCGAGCGCGACCCGGCCGGCATGGTCGGCCGCCTCGCCGGCCAGCGCCGCGACCGTTGCGCGCATCGGCGTCGATGCCCGGCGGCTTTGAGCCCTCGGGCGATCTCCGCGCGTGTCGACCTTGCCGGCGGCCGCTTCGACGAGCCGGTCGGCGGGCAGCAGCGGTGTACGCACCATGTTGACGAGCACCGCCCCGACCGGCAGGTCGGTCGCGCGCAGCTCGGCGACGCCGTCGGTCGTCTCCTGCACCGGCATCTCCTCGAGCACCGTCACGATGTGCACAGCGGTCTTCGGCGACTGCAGCAGCGCCATGACGCTGACCGCCTGGTTGCGGACCGGACCCATCCGCGCCAGCGCCGCGACCTCGGTGTTGACGTTGAGAAACCGCGCGATCCGACCGGTCGGCGGTGCGTCAAGCACGACCGCGTCGTACAACCTGCCGCCGCCGCGGCGCTCGCGGGTGGCGGCCTCCATCACCTTGCCGGTCAGCAGCACGTCGCGCATCCCGGGCGCGATCGTGGTCGCGAAGTCGATCGCGCCGATCTTCTTCAGCATCGAGCCGGCCCGGCGCAGGTTGTAGAACTGCTCGAGATATTCGATCAGCGCCTGCTCGGGGTCGATCGCGAGCGCGTAAACCTCGCCGCCGCCGCGGGCGACCGCCACCCGGCGTTCCTCGTACGGCAGCGGGGGGCGTGTCGAAGAGCTGGGCGATCCCCTGCCGGCCTTCGACCTCGGTGAGCAGGACCTGCCGGCCGCCGGCCGCGAGCGCCAGGGCCAGCGCGCGCGGCGACGGTCGTCTTGCCGGTGCCGCCCTTCCCGCTGACGACATGCAGCTTGACCGCGGGGAAGTCGCTCACCCCACCGAGCGTAGGGCCGCGGATGTGAATTCTTTCCGGTGATCTTGACGTAGGTTCCCTTGCAGGAGGCTGCCAAGGGAACCTACGTCAAGATCACCGAGGAATCGTCGTACGCTCTGGCCGTGCAGACATGGGAGTACGCGACGGTTCCGCTGCTTGTCCACGCGACGAAGCAGATCCTCGACACCTGGGGGACTGACGGCTGGGAGCTTGTCCAGGTCGTTCCGGCCCCAGGCGGCGGCGACCAGCTGGTCGCCTACATGAAGCGGCCGCTGCCATGAGCCGGGTACGAAGCCCGGCTTGGCCGAGCTTGGGCTGACGTTGCCGGCTGTCGTCACGCCGCTCGCCGCCTACGTGCCGGCGGCTCGCAGCGGCGACCTGGTGTGGACCGCCGGCCAGTGCCGTTCGTCGACGGCCAGCTCGAGGCGACGGGCAAGGTCGGCGCCGAGGTTGATCCCGAGGTGGCCGCCGGTCTGGCGCGGACCTGCACGCTCAACGCGTTGGCTGCGATCAAGGCCGAGATCGGCGACCTCGACGCGATCGTCCGCGTCGTGCGGGTCGTTGGTTACGTGGCGAGTGCGCCGTCGTTCACCGGCCAACCCGCCGTTGTCAACGGCGCCAGCACGTTGCTCGGTGAGCTGTTCGGCGACGCCGGCAAGCACGCACGATCGGCGGTTGGCGTGGCTGTGCTGCCGCTCGACGCCCCGGTTGAGGTAGAGCTCCTCGTCCAGGTGCGTTCCGATATGCCGTTCTGAGCGACGGTCTGCTGATGGGCGACCGCGCGACTCCCGAGATGTTCGCGGGGATGGTCGACACGGTCAAGCGGCTAGCCAGTGGCGAGCAGCAGCCGGCCGAGCCACGAGACGCCGCCACGGTCGTGCTGCTTCGCGACGCTGGCGGCGGACTCGAGGTCTATCTGTTGCGGCGCACCGCATCGATGGCATTTGCCGCGGGTTTCTTTGTGTTTCCAGGCGGTTCGGTCGATGCCCGTGACGAGGACTTCGCCGACGAGTCATGGGTGGGGCCACCACCTGGCGAGTGGGCGAAGTCACTCACCAGCGACGTACCCCGCGCGCGTTCGTTGGTCTGCGCCGCAGTGCGCGAGACGTTCGAAGAGTCGGGTGTCTTGCTCGCCGGAACGAGCCCGGACTCCGTCGTCGCGGACACCAGCGGCGATGACTGGGAGGCGGATCGGTTGGCGTTGCTCGATCGCTCGTTGTCCCTCGCCGAACTCTTGCGCCGGCGCGGTCTGGTGCTGCGCGCCGACTTGTTGCGTGCCTGGTCGCACTGGATCACCCCGGAGGTGGAGCCCAAGCGGTTTAACACCCGGTTCTTTGTCGCGGCGATGCCGGCTGGCCAACGCACCCGTGACGTCGGCGGCGAGGCCGACCGGGTGGCCTGGCTGCGCCCCGCCGACGCGCTGGCCGCCAACGAGCGCGGTGAGCTGGCGATGCTGCCACCTACTCTCGCCGCCTTGACCAACTTGGCGCCGTGCAGGTCGGTCGATGAGGTGCTGGCGGTCGCCGATCGACTCGACGTCGAGCCGGTGCTGCCAAAACTGGTTGTCGATGCCGAGGACCGAATCCGGTTCCTGCTCCCCCGCGATCCTGACTATCCGAAGGAGACGGCGCCGTGAGCAGCCTTGAGCCGGTCACGCGTCACGCCTCGCGACTGCTCGCGCCCAACCCTGGGCCGATGACCCTCGACGGCACGAACTCCTGGGTGCTGCGTGAGCCGGCCGGCGAACGCTGCGTCGTGATCGATCCCGGACCGCTTGAGAATGGCCATGTCGACGCACTCGCCGAGCTTGGCCCGATCGAGCTCATCGTCTTGACCCACGGTCATTTTGACCACTCCGAGGCCGCACCGCGGTTGCACGAGCTGTCCGGCGCCCCCGTGACCGCCGGTGATCCCTCGCTGTGCATCGATGCCGCACCGTTGTCAGCGGCCACTGGCCGCTCCGCGGTTGCCGGTCTCGACTGGCTCACCATCCTGACTCCCGGTCACACGAGCGACTCGGTCTGCTTCTTGCTCGAGGCCGATCGGGCACTACTCGACCGGCGACACCGTACTGGGTCGGGGCACCGCGGTCGTCGCGCATCCCGATGGGCAGCTCGGCCAATACCTGGATTCGTTGCAGCGACTTCGCGACATTGCTGCGGTGGATGTGGGCGTCCTGCTTCCGGGACATGGCCCGGTCGTCGACCAGCCGTTGGCGGTTCTCGACTACTACCTCGCGCACCGGCAGGAGCGCCTCGATCAGGTCCGCGCGGCGCTCGCTGCCGGCGATGAGGATGCGGACGCGATCGTGCGTCGGGTGTACGCCGACGTCGACCAGGTGCTGTGGCCGGCCGCGAAGCTTTCCGTACTGGCTCAACTTGACTATCTGGTGGCTGGCGCGAGCTGATGGCTAGTGCGCCCGTCTGGCCAGGCGGTCGGCATCCAAGATCAGCACGCTGCGTCCGTCGATCCGGAGCCAGCCACGGTGGGCGAACTCCGATAGGGCCTTGTTGACGGTCTCCCGGCTGGCGCCGACGAGCTGTGCGAGCTCTTCTTGGGTGAGATCGTGACGAACTCGCGTGCCGTTGCCCTCGACGACGCCGAACTTCGCTGAGAGATCGAGCAACGCCTTCGCCACTCGCCCGGGCACGTCGGTGAAGACCAGGTCAGCCATTGCCTCGTTCGTGCGACGCAGTCGCTGCGCCAGCGCCTTCAACAGCTGAACCGCAACCGCCGGGCGTTCGATCAGCAGCGGGCGAAGGTCATCGTGGTCGAGCGAGGCGAGCGTGGATTCAGTGATGGTGGTGACACTCGCGGTCCGAGGCCCCGGATCAAACAGTGACAGCTCGCCGAACATCTCGGCCGTACCGAGCACGGCGAGCAGGTTCTCGCGCCCATCCGCGGCCGCGCGCGAGATCTTGACCTTGCCGTCGAGTACGACGAACAGCCGGTCGCCGGCGTCACCCTCGCTGAAGACCACGTGACCGCGCGCGAGTGTCCGCCGGGTCATCGTCGCTCCCAGATGCGCTGCTGACTCGTCATCGAGCGCCGCGAAAAGCGGCACGCGCGCGAGCAGATCTTCCACGATTTCCTCCGTTGGCGTTGGCCGAGTGGTGTGGAGTCTCCCGCACTCCCGCGCCGCGGGCCACGCCGACATCGGCTGCGGATCGGCTGTCTAAGCGCCGATCGGACCGATGCTGACCGTCCCGTCAGCCGCCACCGACCAGCCTGGATTCGTGGCGATCTCCCAGCGAAAGCCACTCGGGTCAGCGAAATAGCCATGAAACCCGCCGAAGTCTGCGTGCTGCGCCGGCTTGAGGATGGTGGCGCCCGCGGCTGCCGCGGCGGCAAGCGTTGCCGTCACTTCCGCTTCGGTCTGCAGCACTTGTGCCAGCGTGAACGGTGATGGCCCCACGGCGTGACCGCTCTGGCCGATATCGGCGTCGAGATCGTCCGCTCCGAACAACCCAAGCAACAGTCCGTGGCCCACCTGGATGAAGGTGATGGCCCCAGCAACCTCAAAGACCGGCTGCCAGCCGAGGCCGTCGACGTAGAAGGCGCGCGCCTGGTCAAGATCGGGCACGCCGAGGGTGATGAAGTGCACGGTCGGATCCATCACCGGATTATCGCGGCCGATCACGATCGTGGCCGTTTCGGGTTGCTCGGTACGGCCGGCACTACTGTGAGGCGGCGTTTTTGCCCGTCTCACGCGTCGGCAGGACACTCAAGCACAGATCTGGGTGCTCGCGATAGCGGGCGATCAGCTCGGTTGTCGCACTCGAGAGTCGCCGATGCAGCGCGGCACGGTAGGCGGAGAGTTGGGTCTCCGCCGAAACCAGGTCGCGGATCAGCTCGGTGTTGGCCACCTGGTCGTCGGGCTCAGGCTGCCGCGACCACAAGCTGGCGAGATCCGGTAGCGGTGGCATGTCGTCGACCGGCACGATCGTGAGCAGCGCGGTGCGGGTTCCGCTGACTCGGTCCTCGGTGAACATGTTGCGCAGATCGTCGACCGTCGCGCTCGTCCCCGATTCGGCCGCGCGCACCAGGTCGAGCCGCGCCTGGATGATGCGACGCCAGTAAGACACGCGGCTTTCTTCGCCGGTGAGGGTCATGCGGTAGTGCCGGAGTCCGTCCAGCGAAAGGTGGTCGAAGTCCGCGCTGCGCTCAGGTGGCGCATGTGATCGGTCCGCTGTGGGCCGGTTGGGCATCGTCACTCTCCGCAACTGTTATCGCGGCATCGGCGGGCACTCAATCGTGCTTGAGGCATCGGGACCGCGCGTCACCCCTACGGGCTACCCCCCGTAGGCTCATCTATGTGTCGGAGGCCGAATCTCGAACCGCATTGGTCCGCCGGGCGAGACGGATAAACCGCGTCCTCGCCGAGACCTATCCCGACGCTCATGTTGAGCTGGACTTCAACTCGCCGCTTCAACTATTGGTCGCCACCGTGCTGTCGGCACAAAGCACCGATAAGAAGATTAATGAGGTCACACCGGCACTATTCCGGCGATATCCGACTGCCGCTGACTATGCCGCTGCGGATCGGTCCGAGATGGAGGCGATGATTCGTCCGACCGGGTTCTTCCGGGCCAAAACCAACAGCCTCATCACGCTCGGCCAGGCACTTACCGAACGGTACGGCGGCGAGGTGCCCGGCCGCCTCGAAGACCTCGTGACGCTGCCCGGTGTCGGGCGCAAGACGGCGAACGTCGTGCTCGGCAATGCGTTCGGAGTGCCGGGCATCACGGTCGACACCCATTTCGGCCGGCTGTCTCGTCGTTTCGGCTGGACCACGCAAGACGACCCGGTCAAGGTCGAGCACGAGGTCGGTTCGTTGTTCGAGAAGCGTGATTGGACGGCGCTGTCGCAGCGGCTGATTTGGCACGGCCGGCGGATCTGCCACGCCCGCAAGCCGGCGTGTGGCGTCTGCCCGGTCGCGAAGTGGTGCCCGTCCTACGGTCTGGGCCCGACCGACCCGGTCGAAGCGGCGAAACTGCTGCGCCCAGCGTCACAGATGGCGGCAGCGTAGTGAGGTGGCGGTGGGTTGGGGCTGTGGCACTCGTCCTTGCCGCCGGCACTTCCTGCGCCTCCTCCCATCCCGCCGCGGTCGGTCCAAACTTCGGCGGCGGCCCTACCCACGCCCAACTGGTGGCGACGGCCGACCTCGCACCGTGCCCCGCGTCCTCGAGCACACCGTCACCCGGTGGCCTCCCGAACGTCACACTCGCCTGCCTCGGCGACGGCCCTGGCGTTCACCTGGCCGGGCTGACCGGCAAGCCGACCGTGGTCAATCTTTGGGGATCTTGGTGCCCGCCGTGCCAGGCCGAGGAGGGCTTCTTGTCGAAGGCCTACGACAAGGTCCGCCGCAACGTGCGATTCCTGGGCGTCGACACCGAGGACTCCAACAACAGCGCGCTGGACTTCGTCGCGCACGTGAAACCGCCAGTGCGATTTCCGTCGGTAGTGGATCCTCGGACCACGGTGTTGCTCGATCTTCATTTCCAGGGTCCGCCTGAGACGTTGTACATCAACAGCGCTGGTCGGATCGTCCATGTACATCGCAGCCAGTACTTCAGCGCGGCCGCTGTCGAAGCGGACATCGCGACCTACCTCCACGTCAAAGCGTGAGCCAGGCCAGCCCGCCGCAGCCGCCTGCCTGGTTGCAGCCGCTGATCGACGGGCTGCGCACACCCGGCGACGTGCCGTTCCTCGTCCCACCGGCTGACGCTGTCGACGGCTTTCGCGCCGCCGCCGTACTCGTGCTCTTCGGACACGGTCCGGAAGGGCCCGACGTATTGCTGCTCCAGCGCAGCCAGGACATGCGTACTCACGCCGGGCAGCCGGCATTTCCCGGCGGCCGGATCGATCCAAGCGATGACGGACCCATTGGCGCCGCGCTAAGGGAGGCGAACGAGGAGACCGGTCTCGACCCCACTGGTGTCGAGGTCCTGGCGACGCTGCCTGAGCTGTGGCTGCCGCCGAGCGGCAATCTGGTGACGCCAGTGGTCGCCTGGTGGCGTGAGCCAAGTGAGGTCGCGGCAGTCGACCCGGCTGAGGCTGAAACGGTGGCGAGGGTGCCGATCGCGGAGCTGACTGATCCGGCGAACCGGCTGATCGTGCGGCATCCGAGCGGGCTCGAGTCACCGGCGTTCCGTGTCGCCGACATGTTGGTGTGGGGCTTCACCGCCGGCGTGCTGAGCTGGCTGATCCGGCTCGCGGGGTGGGAGCGCGAATGGGATAGCAGTGTCGTTGAGCCGCTGCCTGGGTTACGGCGCTGATGGACACCCTCGACATCGTTCTGATCGTCGTCTGCCTGGGCTTCGCGCTGAGCGGCTACCGCCAAGGATTCCTGGTCGGCTTCTTGTCCTTCGCCGGCTTCCTCGGTGGGGGGGCGCTCGGTGCGAAGTACGCCAACTCGCTGCACGCCCGGCTGCACGTCGGCATGGATCCCGCCTTGTTCGGCTTGCTCGTCGTCGTCGTGGGCGCGCTGGTGGGCCAGCTGATCGCGAGCCTGCTCGGTGCGTCGGTTCGTCGAGAGATGACCTGGCGGCCGTTGCGTACCGCTGACTCGCTCGCGGGTGGCTTGATCAGCGTGGTGTCGGTGCTGCTCGTCGCCTGGCTGCTCGGCACCGCACTTGCCAATGCGTCATCGGCGGGCGTGTCACGGCAGGTCCGCAACTCCAGCGTGCTGCACGGCGTCGACGTACTGATGCCCTCGGATGCGCGTACCTGGTTCGGGTCGTTCCGGCGATTGCTCGACCAGGACGGACTGCCCGAAGTCTTCGGCGGAATCGGACCGAACAGCATCCAGCCGGTTGCTCCGCCAAACCAGAAGTTGGCGAGAAGCCACGCTGTCCGGCTCGCAGAGCCCGATGTGGTCAAGATCACCGGTATTGCCGACTCGTGTTCGCGGCAGCTCGAGGGCAGCGGGTTCGTGTTTGCGCCCGACCGCGTGATGACCAACGCACACGTGCTGGCTGGAGTGACGTCGCCGACGGTTCACACCAGCGACGGGCGCACACTGTCCGCGCGCGTCGTGCTCTACGACCCCGAGCGTGATGTCGCTGTCCTCTCGGTGCCTGGCCTTGGCGGCACGCCGTTGCAATTTGCCGATCCGATCAGCCGGGGCCAGAGCGCGATCGTGGTCGGCTACCCCGAGGATGGGCCGTTCTTGGCGGTGGCGGCTCGGGTCCGATCGGTCCAGAACGCCCGAGGCCCTGACATCTACCAGAACCGGCAGGTCACCCGGCAGATCTACTCATTGTTCGCGGTGGTGCGGCCAGGCAACTCCGGTGGCCCATTGCTCACGCCGAGTGGTCGCGTCGCCGGGGTGGTGTTTGCGGCTGCGGTTGACAACGCGCGTACCGGATATGCCCTCACCGCCCACGAGGTCGCGCCCGACGCCGCGGCTGGGGCGAGCGCGACCCAGGCGGTCTCGACCCAAGGGTGCGACTAACTCCGTCAATTCCGATGGAATTACTGAGTGCTTGCTATAGTTAGCACTAGCAAAGCCTAGTCGCACCAACGAATGAGGGCGGTCATGACTCGCATCGAGGTGATC
The DNA here is from genome assembly GCA_963814845.1 of uncultured Actinomycetota bacterium. Lineage (GTDB taxonomy): Bacteria > Actinomycetota > Actinomycetes > JAFAQI01 > JAFAQI01 > DATAUK01. Next base: position 141,017 of record CAWFEP010000006.1, on the reverse strand, counting down.
AGGCACGTCACCGCCGACCCGGCGGGCGTTGCGCTTCTGCTTGCTGAGCCGGCGATGTGGTCGGACCCCATCCAGCTCGATCACACCTGGCTAGTCGCGCCTCCACATCGCGCAATGGACGGCTTTGCTTCAACAGTCGAGGTCACCGAGCCGTGGGGTCGCCTGGTCACCGGCGAGCTGACCGTGACCCCGGCGCTGGACACCGGCTGCGAGATCCGGCTGGTGATCCGTGTCCCGGATCGCAGCGTTGCGCGCGGCGTCGAACGATCAGGCGTCGGGTTCCTTGCGTTGCTCGCCGAACGCGCCCAAGCTCGCGCGTTCGCTGCCTGATCAGGAGCTCTCAAGCACCAGCCTCGGTGGTCGTGCCGTCAGGCTCAGATCGTCTGCAGCCTCCTGCGCCCACGAGCGGATGCCGTCGATGTCGATCTCGAAGGGCGTCGTGCCGGCGAAGCCGGCCAAGTTGTCGGCTCCTCGTGTGAGCAGCGTCATGGCGCCGGATTCGTTGCCCCGCAACGAATGAGTGATGCCGACGGCGATTTGTGCGAGGCCTCGCCACAGCTCGCGATCCGCGGCGTCGGTGTCCTTCCAGACCGCCTCGAAGACCTCGTGAGCAGTGAACGGCCGGCCGGCATCGAGCAACCGTTGCCCCGCTCGCAGCGCTTCGGCGGGCGGCAGCGCTGGCGGTCCGGTGACGACGGGCGGCGCACCGTCGACTCGGTCAAGCGGTCGGCCGAGGTCATCGCGGGAGCGGGCGTTGCGGGCTCGGCCGGCCTGATCGCGGTCGCGATCGGAAGCGAGCGGTTGGTCCATCAGTCCTTGCACCACCTCAACAGCTCGCCGGTGACAAGATCGGGTGACTCCTCAGGTGGGAAGTGACCGAGGCCGTCAAGCATCCGCCACTCGTAGTCGGCCGCGACGTACTGCCCCGACCCTTGAGCAGTCTGCGGCAGCACGTACGGGTCCAGCGAGCCGTGAAGCTGCAGGGTTGGAGCCGTGATCGGCGTCGTCATGTCCCGCCGATAACGACGACCGTCGGTCCGAGTGGTCGAGCGGCCGGACCAGCGGAAGTACTCCAGTGCGCGGTTGGGGGTGTAGAGGATCTGCATGGCGTCGCGGCAGCGTCGCTCGGTCTCGGCGTCCGGGAATCCCGGGCCGCCCCATGTCCGCAATAGCCCGGCAATGTTGGCAGCATCGTCCTCGACCAGCCAGCGCTCGGGCCTCCACGGCACCTGGAACCGCAAGACGTGACCGCTTGCCGTGCGCTGCCGGCGTCTCTTGCGCAGTGCCGGAAACCAGCGCAGCGGATGTGGCTCGACACGACGACCAGGCGGCGCACGACCGCCGGGTGCAGGGCCGCGACAGACCAGGCGAGGTGCCCGCCCCAGTCGTGACCGACAACGACTGCGTCCCGTTCGCCGAGGGCGCGAACCATGCCGGCGACGTCGGAGGCGAGGGTTGGTCCGTCGTACCCGCGGGGTGGTTTGTCGCTCGCGCCGTATCCGCGCAGGTCGGGTGCGACAGCGTGATAGCCGGCGTCCGCGAGGGTGACGAGCTGGTGGTGCCACGACCACCAGAACTCTGGGAAACCGTGGAGCAACAGCACCAGCGGGCCACTGCCGGCCTCGGCGACGTGAAAGCGGATGCCGTTGGCATTGATGTCTCGATGCGCCCATGGCCCATCGACGAGGACCGTCGACTCCTCGATCAGTGGCCGCTCACCCGCATGCTTGCAGCGTCGCACGATCGCCACGACTAATCATGGCCTCGGCCGACGTCGGCTTGCTGTCGGGGATGCCTCGCCCAGGCGAGGTTGCCTTGAGCGTGCGTGACGTGCGCTCTGGGCCGCTGACCCCCTTCATCCGGGACACGCCGAGGCGCCCAGCACTGCCGCGATCACCACATAGACCCCGGCCATGCACAGAAACCTGCCCACAAGCGCGATGTTGAGCCCGTCGGCGAAGCCGAAGCCGCCAGCGAACGACGCGAGGAACAAAGCGAACAGACCGAACACGCCGGCACCGCCGAGCAGGCCCGCGCCGACGCCGATGCGAGTCGCCTGTGCGGCGATCTCGAGCTTCGCCAGCTCCATCTCCTGGCGGACCAGCACGGACATGTCGCGAGTGGCCGTGGCGACCAGCTCGCCGAGGGACTGCTCGTCGACCGGGGTGCCATTGCCGCCGTAGCTGCGAGTTGACGCCACGCTGCCCTCCTTGTTGTGTGCCATTGGTGATCGTTTCCGTTGCGGGTTTCGTCGCGCGTTGGCCGCTAGCCGGCGCGTCGGCCGTGGATTCGCACCGCGTGCCAGCTTGCCGCAGCGGCCACGACAGCGCCCGGCAATGCCCACCGCGACCGGACGGCTCGGGGTCGGAGATCGTCGGGAAGCGTGAACGTAGCGGCACCGGGTGCTTGAACTCCAGCACCGGCCATTCTCGGCTGAGTCGCCTCGCGCCGCAAGCCCCGGTCCGGGTTTACCGCGTACGGGTGGCCTACCGCTTCGAGCATCGGCACGTCGGTGCAGGAGTCGGTGTAGGCGTAGCAATCGTCGAGATCCCAGCCGTAGGTGTCGGCGAGCTCGTGCATCGCCTCGGCTTTGAACGGACCGAAGGCATAGAAGTCGATGCCGCCGGTGTAACGACCGTCCGCCACAACCATGCGGCGTGGCGACGACGTGGTCGGCACCGAGCATCTGGCCGATCGGCGCGACGATCTCGTCGCCGCTGCTCGACACGATCACCACGGCGCGTCCGGCCGCTGGTGCTCCTCGATCAACGCGGCCGCCTCGTCGTAGACCAGCGGATTGATCGCCTCGATCAGCGCGTCGGCGATGATCGTCCGGACCTGATCGGCGTCCCAACCGGTGACCGTGCTCGCCAGGCCATCGCGGAGCTTTTCCATCCGATCACTCGTCAACGCCGCCCAGGTGGTAGACGAACCGGGCATAAGCGCCCTTTGCCACCTCTCGGCGGCTGATCAATCCGGCGGCGTAGAAAGCGCGGCCAAGCGCGAGGGTGCTCGACGTCGCGATGATCGTCTTGTCGAGGTCGAAAAAGGCCGCAGATTCGGACATGTGTCCCAGGATATGGGTCGGGTGAGATCCGCCCCGGCGAACTCAAAAAAAGTTCTTGCCTGGCAGGTTTAACTCCGTCCGAGCGGGGAATTGGAGCAGATGTCACCGGAGATGACCCGTGGACCGGTCTAACTCACCCCCCGGAGTTGGACCCCTGCGACGGCCCCCGCTACCCCCCCAGCGGGGGCCGTCCTATGTCTCTGGTGCGGCTGGACGGGGCTCAGCCGCCCACTGGCGGCGTTCTCGTCGTCGCCAATAGCTCGCTATCGGCTCTTCCTCGGCCTTGCCATCGGCCGCCTGATTCCCCGCCCAGCCGCCCAGCCCCTTTGTCGGACCCACATTCACCGGGGAATTTGTGGGGTGGTGCACAGGGGTTGTGGGATGCGGCACCGTCCACAGGTCGGTGGTTCGGGCTGGCCGGGTGGGCGCTTCGGGCCAAGGTCGGGAGATGGCCGATACCCGACGGATTGTGCTGGTGACCGCCCGCGAGGACTTGCGTGCGGGGGTGCTTCGACTCGGGGCGCTCGCCGGAGCAGATGTCGAGGTGGTGACCGCAAGCACGGGCGTACCCGTCGTATGGCGGTCGGCAGCTGTCGTCGTCGTCGGCTCCGACCTCGCCGCCGCGCTCGCGGCTACCGGGCTGCCCCGTCGGCCTGACGTGGTGGTCGTCGCGGGCGACGAGCCAGATCCGGCGTTATGGCGCGCAACTGTCGACCTGGGCGCGGCTCACCTGCTGTCGTTGCCGGCGGACGAACAGCAGCTGGTCGAGTTGCTCAGCGATGCCGTCGAGGAGCGGACCGCCGGCAGCTCGTTGATCGCCGTCATCGGTGCCTGCGGCGGCGCGGGGGCATCGACGGTCGCGGCCGCGCTGGCCGTCACAAGTGCGCGGGCCGGCTCGACCCTGCTCGTCGATAGCGATAGGTACGGCGGGGGCCTCGACGTCCTGCTCGGCGCCGAACAGCAACCCGGCGCACGCTGGTCCGACCTCGTCGGCACCCGCGGTCGGCTCAGCGCCGCGGCCCTGACCGAGGCGCTGGTGCAGCTGGACGGCTTAGCCGTCCTGTCATGGGATCGAGGCGGTTCGGCGGAGCTCTCTGCAGAGACCGCTACTGCTGTCTTGGCAGCGGCGACCCGGGGTTTCCGGCGGGTGATCGTGGATCTGCCACGCCGTCTGGACGACGCATCGACGGTATTCGCCGCCGCCGCCGACCTTGTCGTGATGGTTGTCCCGGCAACGGTGCGAGCGACCGCGGCGGCCGCCGTCGTGGGCGCCGACGTGTTGCGCCATTGTGGCGCGGTTCACCTTGTCGTTCGCGACCCCAGCGATCGCCGTCTCACTGTCGCTGAGATCGCTGGCGCGCTCGGTCTTCAGGTCGTGGCGGTCGTGCAGAGCGAGGCGGCTGTTGTCGCGGCCGCGGAGCGCGGTGAGCCACCATTGCGACGCCCCCGAGGCTCGCTGGCCGAAGCGTGCGGCGTGGTGTTGGCGGCGTCCACAGCTCAGCCAGCCGCGTGAGCACCGAGGACGCACTGCTCGGGCGAGTGCGCCGGCGATTGCTGGCGACTCCAGGCGGCTATGACGCGACGACCTTGGCCTCCGCGCTGCGGGATGAGGCTCCCACCGCAGGTGCGACAACGCTGTTTGAGGTCGCCGGCACGCTGATGTCTGAGATCGGCGGCGCGGGGGTGCTCGAGCCGTTGCTCCATGAGCCCATCGTCACGGACGTGCTCGTGAACGGCACTGGTGAAGTGTGGGTCGATCGAGGGCGCGGACCGGAGCGGACAGCGATCTCCCTTCCGGACGAGGCAACCGCACGGCGGCTGGCGGTGCGATTGGTCGCAGCCGGCGGCCGCCGCCTTGACGATGCGTCCCCGTACGCCGATGCGCGGTTGCCCGACGGCACCCGAGTCCACGCCGTGTTGCCGCCGCTGTCACCGGACGGGACCTGCATCTCCCTGCGCGTTCCGCCGCGCCGCACGTTCACCCTCGCCGAACTCGTCGCCCTCGGCTCGATGCCCGAGGCAGGCGCACGGTTGCTCCGACAACTCGTGACCGCGCGAGTGGCTTTTCTCGTGACTGGCGGCACCGGCACGGGGAAGACGACCGTCTTGTCGACGTTGCTGTCAAACGCGGACACCATGGAACGACTGGTGCTTGTCGAGGACGCCGCGGAACTGCGCCCTGACCATCCACATGTTGTTCGCCTCGAGGCTCGCGCGGCCAACGCCGAGGGGGTTGGCGCGGTGACGCTTGATGTGCTGGTGCGGCAGGCACTGCGCATGCGCCCCGACCGGTTGGTGGTGGGTGAGGTCCGGGGTGCGGAGGTGCTGGATCTGCTGGCCGCGTTGAATACCGGCCACGAGGGTGGTTCGGGCACGGTGCACGCCAACCGGCCCGAACACCTGCCGGCCCGGATCGAATCACTCTGTGGCCGGGCGGGCGTGCCGCGAGCGGCCGCGCACAGTCTGTTGCTGGCTGCGGTGGATGCCGTTGTCCACCTGGTTCGCGCCGGTGACGGTGCTCGTCGAGTCGCGGGCGTCGCGGTCTTGACGCCGGACGATTCCGGGCACGCTGCAGTGCGTCCGGCGTACCGATTCGGGATCGACGAGATCACCCGCGGCTCGGGCGCGGACGCGCTGGATCGCCGATTGGCTCGCGACGGGTGACGGGTTGGCTGGCCGCGGCTTCGATGGCCGCCGCAATCGCGTTGTCGGGACGTCGACGACCACCGGCGGTGCGGCTGGCTGCCCTGCACGACGCACCCGGCAGCGCCGGCAGATTCGCACTTCTCCTCATCCTCACCGACAAGGCCTGCGCGGTTCAGCGCCTAGTGCGCCGTGCGCTCACCGCCGGCCGGACCCGGCAAGAATGCTCAGCGGCAACGGTCGAGGTGACCTTTGCGCTGGCAGGCGAGCTCAGGGCCGGCCGCACTCCGCCGCAAGCCCTCGCAGCGGTTGCCGGCGTCGCCGGGCCGTTGCGACCCGCGCTCGAGGCCGCGCACCGCGCCGTGGCGGTCGGCGCGAACGCCGCCGATGAGCTGGCTCGGGCAGCGCGGCTGCCCGGCGCGGAGCGACTGCGCTATGTCGCCGCGGCGTGGGCGGTCGCCGACTCTGCGGGCGGCCGAGTCGCGGTGGTGCTCGAGCGGCTCAGCGACGCGATGGACAGCGAGGAGGAGTTGCGGCGTGAGCTCGACGCCGCGATGGCGGGCCCACGCGCGACGATGTTTCTGCTGGCCAGTCTCCCGCTCCTTGGGCTCGTGCTTGGCCAGACGGTCGGCGCTCACCCGTTGCATCTGCTGCTGCACCGGCCGCTCGGCTGGGGTCTGCTCGCCGCCGCCGCCGTTCTCGATGCTGTTGGGGTGTTGGTCACCAGGACGATCGCTCGCGCGGCGCTGCGGGGATGATCGTCGCTTGCGTCATCACCACAATGCTTGCAGCCGCATGCGCGGGCGGCTCGCGCCGGGGATCGGGTCACCGAGTGCTCGCGATCTCACGACACCGACTCGGCGGGATGTTGCCTGCCGGCGCGTCCGATCCGGACGGTCCGAATGAGCCGCCGCCCGGCCGGCCAGGTCGATCCATCGCGAGAGCCGCAGTGTCCGCCGTCGTGCTGTTTGCCGGTGCACTTACCGTTGGCGGGCCGGGCGGCGTTGCGCTCGGCGGGGTCGGTGCCGCGGTCGTCTTCTTCGTGCGACCGACGGCGGCAGTTGTCCGCGTCGATCCTGACGACCTCCCGGTCGTTGTCGATCTCGTCGCGGGCTGTCTTGCCGCCGGCGCAACCCTGCCCGATGCGCTCGAGATTGCCGCCGTCGCAGCAGACGATGTCGTGCGCGCGGCCTGCGATGTCGTGGTGGCCGCGCTGCGCTCGGGTGCCGCACCCGAGGAGGCTTGGCAGGCGTGGCTGTCCGACCCGTGGCTTGCGCCGGTCGCGAGGACCGCGGTGCGAACGGCCCGCACCGGGGCCGCTGCTGCTGATGACCTCAGCCGTACGGCGACCCGGCTTCGAGCCCGCCGCCGCTCCGAGACGCAGCATCGCGTGAGGCGGGCGGCCGTCTGGCTCGTGGTGCCACTGGGCCTCTGCTTTCTCCCGGCCTTCGTCCTGGTCGCCGTCGTGCCGCTAGTTGTCGGATTGGTGCCTTCGCTTCGGTAGTGCTCCCGGCGTCCACACAACCGCCGGTCGACGCCGTTGTGCACACCTGTTCGCGATGCCGCCCCGGGCGGGCGCGGCTGCCGCAGGCTCGACCTGCCTCGGCGAAGTCGGGGTCCGAGCCGGTCGGTGACCGGCGAGAAGGGAGATTGCGATGCGGCGATTGAGCGCAGCGCTGCGAAGACGCGACGTCGGCGGGCCGGACGACGGGATGTCGACGGCTGAATACGCCGTCGGCACGGTCGCGGCGTGCGGGTTCGGTGCCTTGCTCTTCAAGATCTTGACCAGTGGCTTTGCGACCAGCTTGCTCGAGAGTCTCATCTCTCGCGCGCTGCACCTCGGGCTGTGAGCCGTCGGTCCGGCCGTGCCCGGGCAGCCACGGCCGGACCGGCGGTGTCCGCGCATAGGTCGAGTGAGGCCGGCATGGTGACTGCTGAGTTCGCGGTGGCGTTGCCGGCATTCGTGCTCGTCGTGCTCGCCGCGCTTTGCGCGGTGGCCGTGATGATGGCGCAGTTGCGGTGCATCGATGCGGCGGACGTGGCGGCGCGAATGGCGGCTCGTGGCGACAGTGCGTCGGTCACTCACGCGGTGACTATGGGCAGCGCGCCCGGCAACGCGCGGCTCGACGTGACGAGGACTGCGACGCTGGTGACCGCGACGGTCTCGGCGCGGCTGTCGCTGCCAGGGCTGACGAGCTTTCTTCCGACGGTGACGGTGCATGCGCACGTCACCGATGCGCTTGAGCCGACGTCGAGTGCGGCGCCGCGCGACGGAGCGAGGTGAGCGGGTGAGGTGTCGACCGGCCACGAGCGCTCATCACGATGCCGGTTTCGCGACGGTGTGGGTGGTCACCGCGATGGCGCTCGTCGCGGCGGCCGCAGCGGTCGCACTTTGCTACGGGGCCGCGATCGTGCAGCGACATCGCGCCGGTGCGGCCGCTGACGCGGTCGCACTCGTGGTCGCGCTGCGGGCTATCGATGGCCAGCCCGCCGCCTGTCGCGCGGGCGCCCTGCTCGGCCGGCTGGACGGCGGCGATGTCGAGCGTTGCGAGGTGCAAGGGCCGATCTCCGACGTCACGGTCTCGGTCCGGCTGCCAGGCGTCTTGGCCCGCTTGGGCTCAGCGACCGCTCGAGCGAGGGCCGGCCCGGCGTCGGCCGATCCTTAGGCGACGTCAGGCCCAGCAATCGGCGATGACCGCCGAGAGCAGGCGCCGCGCCGCATCCTTGTCCAGCGGCTCGTTGCCATTGCCGCACTTCGGTGATTGCACACATGATGGACAGCCGGTTTCGCACTCGCATGCTGCGATGGCGTCTCGGGTCGCGGTGAGCCAACGTTGTGCTCGGGAGTACGCCCGCTCGGCGAATCCGGCACCCCCGGCGTGGCCGTCGTAGACGAATACCGTCGGCAAGCAGGTGTCAGGGTGCAGCGCGGTCGACACCCCTCCGACGTCCCAGCGATCGCAGGTGGCAACGAGCGGCAGCAGGCCGATCGAGGCATGCTCAGCCGCGTGCGCAGCGCCTGGCAGTTGGGCTGAGTCGATCTGTGCGCGTTCCAGCAACTCGTCGGTGACGGTCCACCAGGCCGCGGTGGTGCGGAGCTGACGCTGTGGGAGGTTCAGTGGCTCCTCTCCAATGACCTCGCCCGATCCGAGTCGGCGGCGCAAGAAGGCCACGACCTGTTGGGTGACATCCACGATCCCGAGGGCAAGCGTGACGCCGCCGCGCGACACCGAACGGGAGGTCGCGACGATCGAGATGTCGGTGAGGTCACGCGCCGAGGTCGACCAGTCAGGGGTCTCGGCGTCGACGAGCGCGACGGAATCGTCGAGGTCGAGCGAGCGGACCAGGAACGTCTGGCCCTGATGCAGATAGACCGCACCCTCGTGCACGGTCGAGTGGGACGCTGCCGCGTCGACAGTGCCGAGCAGCCGACCAGTGTCGGCTTCGCAAATCCGTACCGGCTCGCCGCCGGTGCCGCGCAGGTCGGCGAGGCCGCTGGCTCGCTCTCGCCGGGTCCAGAACCACCCTGTTGGCCGGCGGCGTAGCAATCCGGCCGCGACGAGTTCGTCGATGGCGGCGGGCGCGGCTGGACCGAACAGCGGAATGTCATCGTCGGTGAGCGGCAGCTCGGCAGCGGCGGCGGCAAGGTGGGGGGTGACGATATATGGGTTGTCGGGGTCGAGGACGGCGGCTTCGACCGGCTGGCCGAAGATCGCGTCCGGGTGGTGGACCAGGTAGGTGTCGAGCGGGTCGTCGCGGGCGATCAGGATCGCGAGGGAATGCCCCCCAGATCGCCCGGCCCGGCCGGCTTGTTGCCACAGCGACGCTCGGGTGCCCGGCCAGCCGGTGATGAGGACCGCGTCCAGGCCGCTGACGTCGACCCCGAGCTCGAGCGCGTTGGTGCTCGCCATGCCCAGGATGTCACCGCTGTGCAGCGCTCGCTCCAGCGCGCGGCGGTCCTCCGGCAGATATCCAGCGCGGTAGGCAGCGATCCGGTCGGCCAGCTCAGGCACGGAGTCGAGCAAGGCGCGTCGAGCGCCGAGCGCCACCGACTCCGCACCTCTGCGGGATCGCACGAACGCCAACGTCCGTACACCGTTGGCGACCAGGTCGGCGAGCAGGCTCGCGGCTTCCGCGGTCGCTGCGCGCCGCACTGGCGCGTCGTGCTCGCCGTGCAGGTCGGACAGTGGCGGTTCCCACAGCACCATGTCGATCGCACCGCGCGGTGAGGCGTCGGCAGTGACTTCGGCGACTGGCATTGCGAGCAGCGCCTGAGCTGTCGTGCCGGGGTCAGCGACTGTGGCGGAGGCCAGGATGAAGACCGGGTCCGCGCCGTAGTGCGCAGCGACCCGGCGAAGGCGTCTGAGCACTTGGGCCACATGGGAGCCGAAGACTCCTCGATAGCCGTGGCACTCGTCGATCACGACGAAGCGCAACCGCTTGATGAAGGTCGACCAGCGCACGTGCCCAGGCAGCAGCGCATGGTGGGCCATGTCGGGATTGGTCAGCACGATGTCGGCGTGGCGACGAGCCCAGTCACGCTCCTCGAACGGCGTGTCTCCGTCGTACGTTGCCGCTCGGACGTCGCTGAGCCCTAGCTCGCCGATCGCTCGGAGCTGGTCACCGGCTAGAGCCTTCGTGGGCGCGAGGTAGAGGGTCGTGCCCTCGCCGGCCAGCGCGCTGCGCAGGGCGGGCAAGAGGTAGGCCAACGACTTGCCCGATGCCGTCCCGGTGGCGATCACCACGGACTGGCCTGACCAGGCGAGCTCGGCGGCGGCCGCCTGATGCGCCCACGGACGCTGCACTCCAGCGCGCCGGAGGGCCGCAATGAGCTCGGGGGGCACCCATGTGGGCCAATCGACGTGAATGCTCGTGCGGGCGTCTATGCGCTCAACGTGAGTGACCCGGCCGCGATGGCTGGCGCTGCGGAGCAGCCCATCGAGCGGCGACTCGGGCGCTTGAGTCGCCGTGATGGTCTCGGTCATCAGGTGCGCGTTCATCGAGGCAACTTCATCGGGGTGCTGCGATCACTGTTAAGAGTGTGCCAGCGGGGTAGGACTTGTTCGTTGTACGGCAACCGGCGCGTTGAGTTGACGTGATGGTTGGATGGGAACGGATCCTGCAATGAGGCGTCACCGGCCGCTGGAGGAACGCGTGGACCTAACACTGTCGACCCGGGTTGAGGGCGACCGCACAGTTGTTGCGGTCGGGGGCGAGATTGACGTCTACACCGCACCTAAGCTTCGCGAGCACATCATCGACCTTGTTTCGGGTGGTAGCTACCACCTGATCATCGACATGGAGAACGTCGACTTTCTGGACTCGACCGGCCTTGGCGTGCTCGTCGGAGGTCTCAAGCGGGTGCGTTCGCACGAAGGCTCGCTGCATCTGGTCTGCACTCAAGACCGGATCCTGAAGATCTTCCGCATCACCGGCTTGACGAAGGTCTTCCCGATCCACGCCACCGTGGACGAAGCACTCGCTGCCGCCGACTAGCTGTATCGGCGATGGCGACTGTTGACGTTAGTTTCACCGCGCTGCCCGCCCACGTGCGGACGGCTCGGCTTGTCGCGCTCGCGATGGCGCGACGGGTCGGAGTGTCGGAAGACACGCTCGACGAGGTGCGCCTGGCGGTCGGGGAGGCCTGTTCGCGGGCGGTAGGCGTGCATGCTTCGCTCGCGCCGGACGCCCCCGTCCTGATGCGCCTGTCCGACGACCAGCGCCGATTCACCGTGGAGGTCACCGACGTCGGCCCGCTGGATGAAGACCCAGGTGGGTCGGCGTTCGGTTCGCTCGATGCAGCGACTATCTCCAATTCCGTTAGCGGTGATGGGGCGATTGATGCGTTGCCATCCGGGTTCGGACTCGTCGTCATTGGTGGTCTCGTCGAGGAAGTCGTCGTGACGGGCGACGAGCGCGGTACGCACGTGACGATGACATGGCCGGCAGGCCCATAGGGACAGCCGGCAGGCCCACGAGCCGCACTGGCAGGCCCGTGATCGGGGCCGCTTTCGGGCCGATCGTCACGTTTTCCGGCGCCCGGAAGACGAGCACTTAGCCGGTTAAGGAACACGAGCCCTTCGGCTCCTACTAGACTCTGCGCGGCCGTGCGCCTGCTTGTGGTCGGGCGCTACCTGTCGCTGACGCCGACCCGAAGGACACGAATGTCCCCGCTTGCCCTGGCAGTTCCGGCTGCTGCTGTACCCAAGACCCTTGCCGACTCTGCCTCGTTGTCCAACAACGATCTGAGCATCGTCGCGGTGATCGCCGTGCTCGCCGTGTTCGCACTTGGAGTCTCGGCCTACTTCGCGCGTGAGGTCCTGGCCTATGACCAGGGCACCCCGAAGATGCAGGACATCTCCCGAGCGGTGCAGGAAGGCGCGAGCGCTTATCTACGTCGGCAGTTCACGACGGTCGCGCCGTTCGCCCTCATCATCTTCGGGCTGCTGTTCATCCTGCCGGCGGACACGACCGGCTCGCGGATCGGCCGTTCCGTGTTCTTCCTGGTCGGGGCTTCGTTCTCTGCTTTCGTGGGTTTCGCCGGAATGACCCTGGCCACGCGGGCCAACGTCCGGACCGCGGCGGCTGCCCAGGCCACCGGGACGAAGACCGCGACTCGGGTGGCGTTCCGGTCCGGTGGCATGGTCGGCATGCTGACCGTCGGTCTCGGCCTCCTGGGCGCCAGTGTCGTCACGTTGATCTTCAAGGAGCACGCCCCGCAGGTGCTCGAGGGCTTCGGCTTCGGCGCGGCCCTGCTCGCGATGTTCATGCGAGTCGGCGGCGGCATCTTCACCAAGGCAGCCGATGTCGGCGCCGACCTGGTGGGCAAGGTCGAGCAGGGCATCCCCGAGGACGACCCGCGTAACGCCGCCACGATCGCGGACAACGTCGGTGACAACGTCGGCGACTGCGCCGGCATGGCGGCCGACCTCTTCGAGTCCTACGCCGTGACGCTCGTGGCTTCGCTGCTGCTGGGCCAGGTCGCTTTCGGCCGTGACGGGCTGGTCCTGCCGTTGCTCATCCCCGCCGTCGGCGTGCTGACCGCAATCCTCGGTGTGCTCGTCACCTCGCCCCGCGACGGTGACCGCAATGGCCTGACCGCGATCAACCGTGGGTTCTTCATCTCCGCGGTCGCGGCTGCGATCCTCGTCGCGATTGTTTCCTTTACATTCCTGCCCTCGTCCTTTGCCAAGCTCGGCATTGGTGGTGCCCAAGGCGATGTCGCCAGCCTTCACGGCGACCCGCGGGTGATGGCGTTCCTCGCCGTACTCGTCGGTCTTGTGCTCGCCAGTGCGATCCAGGTGCTGACCGGCTATTTCACCGAGGTCGAGCGCAAGCCCGTGCAGGACATCGGCCGTGCCTCGCTTACTGGCGCGGCCACTGTCATCCTCGGCGGCATCTCGATCGGCCTCGAGTCAGCGGTCTACTCCGCGATCCTGATCGGCGGCGCGGTGTATGTCGCGTTCCTGCTTGGTCACGGTGTCGTCGTGCTGTCACTGTTTGCGGTCGCGCTTGCCGGGACCGGCTTGCTGACCACGGTTGGCGTCATCGTCGCCATGGACACCTTCGGGCCGATCTCCGACAACGCCCAGGGCGTCGCGGAGATGTCGGGCGAGATCAGCCCAGAGGGTGCCGAGGTGCTGACCGCCCTCGACGCCGTCGGCAACACCACCAAGGCGATCACCAAGGGCATCGCGATCGCGACGGCCGTGCTTGCTGCGACCGCGTTGTTCGGCTCGTTCGCGACGTCGGTCGAGGCGATCAAGCTCCAGCAGAACTCCTCGTTCCACTTCGCGCTCGCGGTTGACAAGCCGAACGTCCTGTTCGGGCTGATCATCGGCGCCTCAGTCGTGTTCTTGTTCTCGGGCTTGGCGATCAGTGCCGTTGCGCGCGCCGCTGGTCGGGTCGTGATCGAGGTACGCGACCAGTTCCGCAACAACCCGGGAATCATGGACGGCACTGTCCGACCCGACTACGCCCGCGTCGTGGACATCTGCACCAAGGACTCGCTGCGAGAGCTCGCGACGCCCGGCCTGCTTGCCGTGCTCGCGCCGATCGCCACCGGATTCTGGCTGGGCTGGGAGCCACTCGGCGCCTACCTCGCTGGCGCGATTGCCGCGGGCGTGCTGATGGCGATCTTCCTCGCGAACTCCGGCGGCGCCTGGGACAACGCCAAGAAGCTCGTCGAGGACGGCAACTACGGTGGCAAGGGCTCGGCCGCCCATGAAGCGACGGTCATCGGCGACACGGTCGGTGACCCGTTCAAGGACACCGCCGGACCGGCTCTGAACCCCCTGATCAAGGTCATGAACCTCGTCGCATTGCTGATCGCCCCGACCGTGGTGAAGTACGGCGTACACGGTCCGCACCAGAACACCGCGGTGCGGGTCATCGTCGGAGTGCTTGCCCTCGGCGGCATCATCGCTGCAGTGATCGTGAGCAAGCGGCGCCACGTCGACATGAGTGCGGAGGCGGCGGCCGAGAAGGCCGTTGCCTGACCGGAGATCGTCGTCGCGGCGGTGAGGACAGCGACGACACGCTGCGGGATTGGCGGTGCCGGCGAAGTTCGGATGGTGCCGCCGCGCCGTAACCTCCGGCTATGAGCCAGCTGTCGCTGTTCGGTGCGGCGGCGCGTGAGCCGACGCTCGGGGACCTCGAAGGACTCCTTGCCGGCAACGGTCAGGTCGTGCGGCGCGGCAACACGGCGCGGCTGTCGATCGTCGTTGAGGAGGACTGGCGGGTCAGCGTTCTCGTCGCCTCGATGGCCGACTCCCTCGGCCTGACCGCTGACGTGACGGCGGCAGAAGCCGGCCGGGCTGTGGGCACACCATGGACCGCGGAGCTTCGTCCGATCGCCGACGCGTGGACCCGCGGAGCGGTCAAACGGCCGCCTGACGGATGGGTGCTGGACGGGTCCCGACTGCGGTGGTGGTGCCTGGCGGAGGGCCGGCAGGGGGTGGGCATGTATACCCTTGCGCTCGGTGCTAGTGATGAGCACGCCTGGCTCTCGGTCGGTTCGGCCCTCGCCGTGGCGGGAGTTCCGGGTGTGCTCGTAGGGCCGCGTGCCGATGGTCCGGCGTACCGGATCGTTGGTCGGCGGCGCCTGGTGCGGTTGCTGGAGCTCGTCGGTGACCGACCCGCTGGCGTCCCCGACGATGCCTGGCCGGCGCTGCGCTAGACAGGTTTGACCGCAGAGGGCATTACCGCACAACCGCATAAGGCGTGAACACACGGATGAGGCTTGACCAGACAACGAGACCTAGCGGTTGAACTCAGACCAGGCTCCGGCCGAGAACAGGTGCAACCGCAATAGCAGGAAGGACAGGCGTGGCAAGCGACACCGAGGTGGCACTAGCTGATGGCGATGGTCGCCGTCGGCTCGTCATCGTCGAGTCGCCGGCGAAGGCTCGCACGATCGCCGGTTACCTCGGCGACGACTACATCGTGGAGTCCTCGATCGGCCACATCCGTGACCTGCCCGGCGGGGCCGGCGACATGCCGGCCGAGCAGAAGCATCTGTGGAAGACCTATGGCATCGACGTCGATCATGGCTTCGCGCCGGTCTATGTCGTCAATGCCGACAAGCGGCAGCAGGTAGCCAAGCTCAAGGCCGCGCTCAAGGGAGTCGACGAGCTCCTGCTCGCGACTGACGAGGACCGCGAAGGCGAGGCCATCGCCTGGCACCTGCTCGAGGTTCTCAAGCCGCGGGTGCCGGTTCGCCGGATGGTGTTCCACGAGATCACGCCGAGCGCGATCCGCGAGGCCGTTGCCAACCCGCGGGAGATCGACCGGGCACTGGTTGACGCGCAGGAGACTCGCCGGATCGTTGACCGGCTCTACGGCTATGGCGTCTCACCTGTGCTGTGGAAGAAGGTCATGCCGCGGCTCTCGGCCGGTCGGGTGCAGTCGGTCGCCACGCGGCTGCTCGTCGAGCGCGAGCGCGCCAGGATCCGATTCCGATCGGCGGATTATTGGGATCTCCAGGGCACGTTCGACACTGGCCTCGAGCCGGCAACGCCGGGTGATCCCACGTCGTTCGAGGCGAGCCTGCTCGCGGTTGACGGGAAGCGGGTCGCGACCGGTCGCGACTTTGACGAGAGCGGCACGCTCACCCGCGATGTCGTGCACTTGCGCGAGGACGACGCTGTCGGCCTTGCTGCCCGACTGGCCGACAGCGCGTTCTCCGTGCGTGGTGTCGACGAGCGGCCATACCGCCGCTCGCCGTACCCCCCGTTTATGACAAGCACGCTTCAGCAGGAGGGCAGTCGGAAGCTTCGGCTGACCGCCCGCCTGGTCATGTCGCTGGCTCAGCGGTTGTACGAGAACGGCTACATCACCTATATGCGAACCGACTCGACCACGTTGTCTGAGACCGCGTTGACGGCGGCGCGGACCCAGGCACGGGAGTTGTACGGCAACGACTACGTGCCAGACGCGCCGCGGCGCTATGAGCGCAAGGTCAAGAACGCGCAGGAGGCGCACGAGGCGATTCGGCCAGCGGGCGACAGCTTCCGGACGCCCGCGTCGTTGCGGGGTGAGCTGGGCAGCGACGAGTACCGGTTGTATGAGCTGATCTGGCAGCGCACGGTCGCGTCGCAGATGGCCGACGCGGTCGGTCGCTCGGTGACGGTGCGCGTCGGTGGCACGTCCTCGACCGGTGAGGACGCCGAGTTCTCGGCGAGCGGCAAGGTCATCACCTTTCCTGGATTCCTGCGTGCGTACGTCGAGGAGACTGACGACGACGCACAGGAGCGCGACGACCGCGAGACGCGGCTGCCGCAGGTGCAGGAAGCACAAACGCTTGTCGCGGCCGGGATCGAGCCGCAGTCCCACGCGACGTCGCCTCCGCCGCGTTACACCGAGGCCAGCCTGGTCAAGGCGCTCGAAGAGCTGGGCATCGGCCGGCCGTCGACCTACGCATCGATCCTCGGAACGATCCAGGACCGCGGCTACGTCTTCAAGCGCGGCACGGCATTGGTGCCCTCGTTCACCGCGTTCGCGGTTGTCGGTTTGTTGGAGCAGCACTTCGGGCGCCTTGTCGACTACGGCTTCACGGCGTCGATGGAAGACGACCTCGACGCGATCGCGAACGGCTCGGCACAGTCGGCGCAGTGGCTCGCGCGGTTCTACTTCGGCGACGAGACCTCGACCGTGGCGGATCCGCACGGCCTGAAGCAACTCGTCGATGACCGCCTGGGCGAGATCGATGCCCGCGAGGTCAACTCGCTGCCACTTGGCGAGGCCGAGGACGGCGAGCTCGTCGTCGCCCGGGTTGGTCGCTACGGACCGTACGTCCAGAAGGGCGACCTGCGCGCGAGCATCCCCGACGACATGCCGCCGGACGAGCTCACGGTCGAGCGCGCGATGTCGTTGCTCAACAAGACCAGTGATGAGCGTCTGCTCGGTCAGGATCCAGCGAGCGGTGAGCCGATCCTGGTGCGTAGCGGTCGGTACGGACCGTACGTCACCACCCAGCCACTGGACGGCGGCGAGATCAAGACCGCGTCCCTGTTCAAGGACATGTCGGTCGAGGAGGTCTCCCTCGACGACGCGTTGCGCCTGCTTTCGCTGCCGCGCACCCTCGGCGTCGACCCGGCAAACGGCGAGGAGGTGACCGCGCAGAACGGCCGCTACGGGCCGTACGTGAAGCGGGGTGCGGAGTCGCGGTCGCTGGATGGCGAGCCGGCGTTGTTCACTGTGACGCTCGAGGAGGCGCTGGGCCTGCTTGCCCAGCCGAAGACCCGAGGTCGCCGAGCCGCTGCAGCCCCAGTGCGAGAGGTCGGGGCCGATCCGTCCAGCGGCAAGCCGATGGTGGTGCGTGAGGGCCGGTTCGGGCCGTACGTCACGGACGGCGAGACCAACGCTTCGCTTCGCAAGGGTGACAACATCGAGTCGCTCACCATCGACCGGGCTGCTGAGTTGCTTGCCGAGCGCCGTGCGCGTGGCCCCGCGACGCCCAAGAAGCGTGCCGCGGCGAAACGGGCACCGGCCAAAAAAACCGCAGCCAAGAAGACGGTCGGGAAGAAGACCGCTGCCAAGAAGACCGCTGCGAAAAAAGCAACCAAAGAGCGCTAGCTGCAAGCGGCTTCGGTGTTTTGTCCCATTACGTCTGTTTCCTTAACGTTCGTATGTCACATAGGGGCTGCCCTGGCTACACCAATGTGACATTGCAATCGTCGACGGTCGCCGAAGAATCAGACGCGACCGGACAAAACGCCAGAGCTACCTGCTAGTCAACGCGTTTCGGGTTAACACTGCGCCCCTGTCCACGGCCAGCGGAAATCGGCGCAGTCGCTGACGGTGTGGCTGGATACGATCGGCTGGTACGCCCTTGCTAGCTAGGAGCGGGACATCCCAAGACCACGGCGCCTGATCCGCAGCGGGTCGCACGTCCGTGACCTCAGCGAGGTCGCGACTGCTCCGCCGCAGGAGCTCGAGGTCCGTAGCGTCCTCGCGATCAAGCCGTTCCGGCGGTTGTGGATCTCGCTGTCACTATCGAGTCTCGGCGACTGGCTGGGCTTCCTTGCGACCACGTCACTCGCGAGTGAGCTCGTCAACTCCTACTCCGAGAAGCTCTACGCCGTCGCTGGTGTGCTGTTCGTGCGGCTGTTGCCGGCGCTGTTTATTGGCCCGATCGCGGGCGCGTGGGCAGACCGGTTCAACCGGCGCACGACGATGGTCGTCACCGATGTCATCCGGTTCTTGTTGTTTCTGTCCATCCCCCTCGAACTGCATCTCTGGTGGTTGCTGACCGCGTCCTTCCTCATCGAGTGCGCGAGCTTGTTCTGGATCCCGGCCAAGGAAGCATCGATCCCCAACCTCGTGCCGCGCAATCAGCTGGAGTCGGCGAACCAGCTCAACCTGGTGACGACCTATGGCTTCGGCGCCGTTGCGGCGGCGGTGTTTGCGGCGCTCGCGTTCATCAACCGGGTGCTCGCACACGACTTGTCGTTCTTCCGCACCAACCCGGTGAACCTTGCGCTCTACATCGATGCCGCGACCTTCATGGTGTCGGCGCTCACGATCATCAATCTTCACCAGATCAATCGGGTGCTGCCATCCTCCGGTGCCGATGACTCCGCAGGCGAGCAGGTCGGATTGTTCAGGTCGATCACCCAGGGGATGAAGTTCCTCGGGACGCAGCGCTGGCTCAAGGGTCTGGTGCTCGGCATCTGCGGTGCGACCGGCGCGGGCGCTGCGGTGATTGGTTTATCCCAGCGGTTTGCCGCTGACCTGAAGGGCGGTGACGCGGCGTACGGCACGTTGTTCGGCACGGTGTTCGTCGGACTGGCGGCCGGTATGTTTCTTGGCCCTCGTCTCATCGGGCCGTTCTCACGCCGGCGCGTTGTCGGGCTGGGGATCATCGCGTGCGGCCTCACACTGTCGATCGAAGCGCTCGTGCCCAACCTCGCGCTCGCGCTTGTGACGACTGGCCTGATGGGCTTTTGGGCCGGCCTGGTCTGGGTCGTAGCGCTGACTCTCGTCGGACTCGAGGTCACCGACGAGCTACGCGGCCGGACGTTCGCCTTCATCTACAACCTGATGCGACTCGTGCTGCTCGGGATGGTGGTCGCCGCGCCGACGATCGCCGGTCTGATCGGCAACAACTCCGTGACCGTCGCGGGTTCGCAGGTGCGCCTCGACGGCGTGGTCGTCACGCTGTTCGGCTCGGGCTTGCTCGCCGTCGTCCTCGGATTTGCGTGTTATCGGTTGATGGATGACCGCCCGGACGTCCCGCTGTGGACTGATCTCGTGGCCGCTGCTCGCCGGCACCGGCCGCAGCTCGGTCGAGGCACGACCGCGGGGCTGTTCATCGCCTTTGAAGGCGGCGAGGGTGCCGGCAAGTCCACCCAGGTGCACCGTCTCGCCGATTCGCTCAAGGCGGCCGGCCACGAGGTCGTGGTCACCTTCGAGCCGGGCGCCACGGCGATTGGTGCCAGGCTCCGCGAGGTCCTGCTCGACCGCTCGAGCAGTGCCCTCGCACCGATGTCCGAGGCGCTGCTCTACGCCGCCGATCGCGGCCAGCATGTCAGCGACGTGGTGCGTCCTGCGCTCGAGCGTGGCGCGATCGTCATCACCGACCGTTACGTCGACTCCTCGATCGCCTACCAAGCGGGCGGCCGGCAGCTGCCGATCGGTGACGTTCGTCGGCTCTCGACATGGGCGACCGGCGGGCTGCGCCCGGACCTGACCGTCCTGCTCGACATCCCGCCGGAGATCGGTCTTTCTCGACTGACCGGTCCAGCCGATCGGCTGGAGTCGGAGAAGCTGGAGTTCCATCAGCGCGTCCGGCGGACGTTCCTCGACCTGGCCAGCCAAAGTCGCGAACGCTACGTCCGTATCGACGCCACCCTGACCGCCGACCAGATCTTCGCGGTCGTCCTTGCCAGAGCCACTCCCTTGCTGCCGGCGCCGGTGACCGCCAATCAGCCCGTGCCGACCCTTGCCGACGTCCGTCCATGAGTACGGATCACTCACCCGCCGTCTTCGATGCGCTGGTCGGCCAGGACCGAGTTGTCGCCGAGCTCGACGGCAGCCGTCGCTGCTGCCAACGAGGTGATCAGCGGTGGCCCGGGCACAGGCATGTCGCACGCGTGGCTGTTCACCGGTCCACCGGGCTCGGGTCGTTCGGTCGCCGCTCGTGCCTTTGGCGCGGCGCTGCAATGTGCGGACGGCGGTTGCGGTGATTGTCATGAGTGCCACACCGCGCTTTCTGGCGCTCATGGCGACATCGAGATCGTCATGCCCAGCGGCTTGTCCTACAGCGTCGCTGAGACGCGTCAGCTCGTTGCCCGTGCCGCTCTGGCGCCGACCAGAGGGCGATGGCAAGTCACCATCGTGGAGGACGCCGATCGATTCACCGAGCAGGCGTTGAACGCGTTGCTCAAGGCACTCGAGGAGCCGCCGCCAAGAGGTGTGTGGCTGCTATGTGCGCCATCGGTCGAGGATTTGTTGCCGACAATCCGGTCGCGCTGCCGGCTCGTGACGTTGCGGATCCCGCCGGCCGACGCGGTCGCCCGCTACCTCCAGCAGGAAGGTGTGGCGCCGGAGGCGGCCGACTTCGCGGCGCGAGCAGCCCAAGGCCACATCGGGCGGGCCCGCCGGCTGGCGGTCGATGCTGAAGCGGCACGGCGACGTCGCGAGGTTCTTGAACTGCCGACCCAGCTGGCCACCATCGGCGGCTGCTTTGCCGCGGCTGAACGGCTCGTGACAGCCGCGAAGGAAGAGGCCGCCGCGGTGAGCGGTGCGCTTGACGGCGACGAGAAGGCGGCGTTACGGGAAGCGCTTGGTGACATCGGTGGACGCGGAGTGGCCAAGCCACGAGGCGTCGCGGGTGCGTTGTCAGACCTCGAGAAGCGACAGCGCTCCCGCGCCACGCGTACCCAGCGCGATGCGCTCGATCGGGCGCTGGTCGACCTCGCAGCGTTCTACCGCGATGTGCTCGTGGTGCAGCTTGGTGCTGCCGTCGAGTTGGTCAACGCCGACCTGGAGCGCACGTTGTCGCACCTCGCCGCGTCGACGACGCCCGAGGCAACTCTGCGTCGGATTGAGGCCGTGCTGGCCGCCCGAGAGGCGATCGACGCCAATGTTGCGCCGTTGCTCGCGGTAGAGGCGATGGCGGTCTCACTTCACGTCGGCTGAGCTCGCCGTACGCTTCGTTAATGGCGTTGGTCATGGCGGTGAGCTTTACGCGCTATGGCCGGCTGTACTACCTCGACCCCGCAGCGTTCGAGCCGAAGGTCGGCGACCGCGTACTCGTCCCGACCGATGACGGCACCGAGGTCGCCGAGTGCGTGTGGGCGCCGCAGTACGTCACCGAGGACATCGGCGGCCTGCCGCAGCTCGCCGGCCTCGCCACCGACGCGGACCTCGATCGCGATGAGCACAATCGCCGTCGGCGTGCCGAGGCGAAGGTGGCCATGAAGCGGCTCGTTCGCCAACACGACTTGCCGATGAAGCCGGTGGCTGTCGACGTGCTCGACCGCGCGACGCCGCCCCGCATTGTGATCTATTTTTCCGCACCCCACCGGGTCGACTTCCGTGATCTGCTGCGCGACCTCGCACGCACGCTGGACTCCAAGATCGAGCTTCGGCAGATCGGCGCGCGAGACGAGGCGCGGGTCCAGGGAGGAATCGGGCCGTGTGGTCGCGACCTGTGTTGTGCGACGTTCCTCAAGGACTTCGAGCCGGTCAGTGTGCGGATGGCCAAGGACCAGGACCTTGCAGTCAACCCGTTGAAGATTTCGGGCGCCTGCGGCCGGTTGATGTGCTGCTTGAAGTACGAGCACCCGCTCTATCAGGAGTTCAAGGCAGCGGCGCCCGCGGTCGGCGACACGATTGGCACCCCGGAAGGCGACGGCCGGGTGGTTGCGCACGAGGTGCCGCGAGACGCCGTTGTCGTGCGGCTGTCAGCGTCTGGCCAGGCCTGCCGTTGCTCGCGCGCTGATGTGTGTGCTCCCCGCAAGGCGTACGACTCCGCTCGGCCAGAACCGCACTCGACCGTCGAGGGAGACTCGTCATCCGACGCCTGACCGCTGGCCTCGTCGTTGTTGCAGCAACTGTGCTCGGTGGCTGTTCATCGACGTCGTCTCATTCGCCGCCAGCCGCTGAGACATCGACACCGGCACCGGCTGCCGTGACCGCGTCGCCGGCCGCGTTGCAGCGCTTCTACAGACAGCGCCTGGTGTGGCACGCATGCGACGGCAGCTTCCAGTGCACGACGTTGCTCGTGCCGCTCGACTACAGCCACCCGCGTGGTCGGACCTTGCATATCGCTGTGATCCGCAAGCTCGTCCTCGGGCAGCCACGAAGGCTCGCTGATCATCAACCCGGGTGGCCCGGGCGGCTCGGGTGTCACCTTCGAGGAGGAAGCCGCCTCGTCCTTCTCCCAGTTGACCGATCACTACGACCTGGTGTCATTCGATCCGCGGGGCGTGGGTCTGTCCGATCCGATCAGGTGCCTCACGTCAGCCCAGCTCGACACGTTCATCAATACCGATCCGGTGCCGACACCCCAGCCGAACACGCACAGCTCGTCGCCCAGGCCAAGCTGTTCGCGAACGATTGCTACGCGCGCAACGGCAACTATCTCGAGCACGTGGGCACGATCGACCAGGCTCGCGACATGGACGTCCTCCGGGCGGCGCTCGGCGACGCGAAACTCACCTACTACGGCGCGTCATACGGCACGTACCTCGGTGCGAAGTACGCCCAGCTGTTCCCGACGCACATCCGGGCGATGGTGCTGGACGGCGCGTTGAATCCCGACGAGCCGTCGACCCAGATCAACGAGGTGCAGGCCGGCGGGTTCCAGACCGATCTGGAGGACTTCCTCGCGGCCTGCGTGAAGTCGGGTTCGTGCCCCCTCGGCTCGACTGATGCCGAGGCACAGGCTGGGCTCGAGGCGTTGAAGGCGAGCGTGACTGCCCACCCCGAGAACGTCAACGGCCGCGAGCTCGGAGCCGGCGAGTTCTTCGAGGGGCTTGCAGACGGGCTCTATAGCCCAGCGGACTGGTCCGAGTTGTGGACCGCGCTCGGCAATGCCAAGAACGGCAACGGCACCGACCTGCTGCTGTTCGCCGACTCGCTCACCGAACGCAACAGCAACGGCAGCTACACCAACCTGATCGAGTCGAACATGGCGATCAATTGCATCGATCGGCCCTACCCCAGATCGGTGGCGGTCTATGACCGCGACGCCAAGGCGTTCGCCAAGACCGCGCCGGACTTCGGCGCGGCGATTGAGTACGGCTCACTGCCGTGCGCGTTCTGGCGCGTGCCACCTGTCGAGCAGGTGCACCCAGTGACCGCGCCGGGCGCGCCGCCAATCCTGGTGATCGGCACCACCCGGGATCCCGCGACGCCCTACGTTTGGGCCCAAGCGCTCGCCAAGCAGTTGTCCTCCGGTGTCCTGCTCACCTACGTCGGCGACGGCCACACCGCCTACCTGCGCCAGAACCCCTGCATCGACGCCGCCGTGAAGAGCTACATCGACGACCTCATGACTCCCGAAACCAGGCACGCGTTGCGGCTAACTCCCTCGGGGTTGCCGGCCCCACCCGGCTAGACTCGCTCGCGTTGCGCCGCTCGCCGGCGTACGCCGCCTTAGCTCAGTCGGTAGAGCGATTCACTCGTAATGAATAGGTCGTCGGTTCGACTCCGACAGGCGGCTCCATCCGGTGGCAGCGACCACACGCTCGCTGCGCAGTTGCGGAGGGAGGTCGACATGACAGATCCGCACTACAAGAAGCCAGGCTGGTTCACGACACACGTTTTCAACCAGATCGTCGCCGGCCTGACCCGGATGGGCATCAGCGTCTGGGGCTCACGAGTCCTCGAGGTGCGCGGTCGGACGAGTGGCGAGCCGCGACGAACTCCGGTCAACCTGCTGAGCTTCGACGGGGTGCAATATCTGGTCGCCGCGCGCGGCGAAACTCAGTGGGTTCGCAACCTGCGCGTGGCCGGGGACGGCGCCCTGCTCGTCGGGAGGCGCCGGGAGACCTTCACCGCCGAAGAGTTGCCTGATGGCGAAAAGCCCGAGGTGCTGCGGGCATATCTGAAGCGTTGGAAGGCAGAAGTCGGCGTTTTCTTCGACGGCGTCACCGCCACCTCGGCTGACCCGGAGCTCGACCGCATCGCGCCGCAACACCCGGTCTTCCGCATCACCACGAAGTAACCTCCGAGCAGTGAGAGGGTCGTCGCAGCTCGGGCCGCAAGCACGCGAGGACGCGTGGAAGACCCTTGACGGCGGCAGTGTGGACGTCCTCGTCATCGGCGGCGGCGTCGTCGGCTCTGGCGTCGCGCTCGACGCGGTCACCCGGGGGTTGTCGACCGTACTCGTCGAGGCCCGAGACCTGGCGAGCGGAACGTCATCGCGGTCGAGCAAGCTCTTCCACGGCGGGTTGCGTTACCTCGAACAGCTGGACTTCCGGCTGGTGCGCGAGGCACTGCACGAGCGCGAGCTGATGCTGACCCGGCTCGCACCTCACCTCGTCAAGCCGGTCTCGTTCCTCTACCCGCTCACCCGTCACGGCTGGGAGCGGGTGTACGTGGGCGCCGGACTGACGTTGTATGACGCGCTCGGCGGTGCGAGGTCGCTGCCGCGCCACCGCCATCTCACCCGACGCGGCGCCAGGGCGCTCGCGCCGGCGTTGCGCCACGACGCGCTGGTCGGTGCGATTCGCTACTACGACGCAGAGTCCGATGACGCTCGTCACACCTTGACCCTTGCTCGCACGGCGGCGGCCTACGGCGCAACCGTACGGTCCTCGACTGAGGTGGTGGGGTTCGTCCGTGAGGGCGGACGCATCACCGGTGCGGAGCTGCGCGACACCGAGACCGGCGCGACCGCGACCATCCGTACTGGCGTCGTGGTGAATGCGACCGGGGTCTGGACCGACGACGTCCAGCGGCTCGCCGACTCCCGAGGGGAGTTCAAGGTCCGTGCCTCGAAGGGCATCCACATCGTCGTGCCGCGCGACCGCATCTCCTCGGAGACAGGGCTGATCCTGCGGACCGAGACCTCGGTTCTGTTCGTCATTCCGTGGGGCGACTACTGGATCATCGGGACCACTGACGACGACTGGAAGTACGACAAGGCCCACCCCGCCGCTAGCCGTGTCGACATCGACTACCTGTTGCGCCACGTCAACGAGGTGTTGGCCGTTCCCCTCACGCGCGAGGACATCTCCGGCGTCTATGCCGGCCTGCGCCCGCTGCTGTCCGGCGAGCAGGAGGAGACGTCGCAGCTGTCTCGCGAACATGCGATCAGCCGGTCCCCGCGCGGCATGGTCTCAGTGGCCGGCGGCAAATACACGACCTACCGGGTGATGGCACGGGACGCGGTCGATGCTGCCGTTGCTGATCTCGGCCGGCATACGCCACCGTGCGTCACCGAGCTCATCCCGCTGCTCGGTGCTGACGGTTATCACGCCCTGGCCAACCAGGTGGAGTCCCTTGCCGACGATCTCGGCCTGCCACGTTGGCGGGTGGATCATTTGCTGAACCGCTACGGCGCGATGCTGTATGACGTGCTGGCTCCGGCGGCGGATGAGCCCGACTCTGCTCGAGCCGGTGCCTGGCGCCGGGCTCTATCTCATGGCTGAGGTTCGTTATGCCGCCACGCACGAGGCGGCCCTGCATCTCGACGACGTGTTGGCGCGGCGTACCAGGATCTCGATCGAGACCACGCATCGCGGCGTCGAGTCGGCGCGGCAGGTGGCGGCGCTGCTCGCCTCAGTGCTGGGCTGGAACGATGAGGTCACCGAGCGTGAGGTCTCGTCCTACATCGCGCGGGTCGACGCCGAGCGGCTCTCTCAGGAGCAGACCGACGACGCCAACGCCGACGCGCGTCGCCTCCTCGCGCCCGACACCCGCCAAACCGTCGTCGACACCCACCCGTAGCCCGTTCGATGTGACATGAGGGTTGCTATAGCAACCCTCATGTCACATCGGTGCGGCTATGGCTACCCCTATGTGACATACGAACGGGTTAGTGGCGGCGGAGGGCTTTTGCGCCTCGCCAGAGGCCGTAGCCGACTCCGGTCGATGCGACGGCGCCGACGGTCAGGAACGCGATCGACAGGCCGGGCCGCGCGCCGCTGACTGCGCCTCGCGCCGGTACCGCAGCACGGGCACGCACGCCGCGCTGCCTCGGCAGCGGCGAGCAGGTCGTCGAGCAGGCCAGGCGGCGGCTCGGGCGGCTGCTCGCGCAGCGTCGCCAGCGCGGCGGCCAGCTGATCCTGGCGTTCCAGCTCAGCCGAGCAGTCCGCGCACCGCCGCAGGTGCGCACGCACGACGTGCAGCGGCCAGCCCGAGAGCTCATCGGCGGCCAATCGCCGGGCACTGGACCGAGCCTCGCGGCAGAACCGAGGCAGCTCGGCTC
Organism: uncultured Actinomycetota bacterium; assembly: GCA_963814845.1. Taxonomy (GTDB): domain Bacteria; phylum Actinomycetota; class Actinomycetes; order JAFAQI01; family JAFAQI01; genus DATAUK01. The sequence goes on along the minus strand of CAWFEP010000006.1, from coordinate 114,423 downwards.
CGCCGCTCTCGTCGCTGCTGCCGGTCATGCGGGCTCCCCACACGTGGTGTCGCCGAGCACGAGCGTGCGCAGCCGGGTGTGGGCGCGATGCAGCCGCACCTTCACGACGGTCTCGGTGACACCGAGCAACGTCGGCCACCTCCTTCGTCGACAGCCCCTCGATGTCACGCAACACCACCACCGCCCGGGCATCTTCCGGCAGGGTCGCCAACGCCGCCTCCGAGCGCGCCGCCAAGTCGGCGGTCGCGGCGATCTCGTCCGGCAGCGGACCGCGTGCCGCCAGCGTCGCTGCTCGTCGGGCAGCCCGAACGCGGTGTGACCCGGCCACCAGCCCGGCTTCGCGCGCCCGAGAGCGTTTGCGCAGCATCGTCAGGCAGACGTTCACCGTGACCCGGTGCAGCCAGGTGCCGAAGGCGGACTCGCCGCGGAAGCCGAGGACGGAGCGCATCACGCGAACGAACACCTCCTGGGTCGCGTCGGCGGCCTCGTCCGGATCGGCGAGCATCCGTCGACACAGCGCATAGACGTCGGCGTACGTCGCCCGGATGAGCGCGTCCAGCGCGCCTGCCTCACCGCGCTGGCATGCCCGCACCAGCGCCGGGTCGACGTCCATACGAGTTCTTTGACTCCTCCACGCTCGATCTCGTTACCGAAAAGATTGGTCGGTAACCAAGGCTGCGCCGCGAAGTCGAATCAGGTGAAGCGGCGCGCCGTGCGTCGCGGAGAAGGAGTAGTCCGATGTACGCATTCGTCGTGTTCGTGGGTCTCGCGCTCGCGCTCGCCGTCGTGGGTGAGGTGCTCGACGAGGTGCTCCCCGTCAAGGCACCGAAGGCACTGACCACCACGTTGTCGGTTGGTATCGCGATCTCGTGTCGCGTGGGCCCTGGATTGGTCGGTCTTCCGCGCTTTCGGTCAGCCACTTCGTGAGGCCTGGATGAACCCTGTGGCCACCGGCGTCGTGTTGGTGGGCATGGGCGCCGCCATCCGCGCGATCGTGGGCAACCTCGGTCTGAGCATCTCGATTGCGACCAAGTCGAAGACCGCGTAGCTCGCTGACCTGGCACCGCTCAGCCAGCCCCGTCCGCCGTACTGCGATTCCCCGGTACGGCGGGCGGTTTGCGTTTACGGCGTGATGCCCACGCGTGCCCTGCGCGAGGTCAGTGATGAGCGCCGAGTGCGTCTGGGCCGGCGTCGATCAGGCGAAGCCGCGAGGCGGTGATTTCGGCCTCCGCCTCGGTGCGGCCCACCCAGTGGGCACCCTCGACGCTCTTGCCCGGCTCGAGGTCCTTGTAGACCTCGAAGAAGTGCTGGATCTCGAGGCGGTCGAACTCCGGCATGTGATGGATGTCGCGCAGATGCTCCTGTCGCGGGTCGTTGGACGGCACGCACATGACCTTGTCGTCGCCGCCCTTCTCATCGGTCATCCGGAACATCCCGATCGTCCGGCAGCGGATCAGGCAACCGGGAAACGTGGGCTCGGGGAGCAGTACCAGCGCATCAAGCGGATCGCCGTCCTCGCCGAGGGTGTCCTCGACGTAGCCGTAGTCGGCGGGATACTGCGTCGAGGTGAACAGGGTGCGGTCGAGCCGGATCCGGCCGGACGTGTGGTCCACCTCGTACTTGTTCCGACAACCCTTCGGAATCTCGATAAGAACGTCGAACTCCACGCGGGCTCCCTGTCAGGACGTCACGGGCACAACGTAGTGTCGCGCGAGGTGCGTACTTCTCAAGCAGCGGCCCTCGCCGTGGCAATTATCGTGACCGCCGGTGTGGCGGGAGGGTACGCCGTTGACCGCCATCACCACCCCGCCCGCCGGACCACTTCGCCGGCGCCATCGGTCTCGCCAGTGGCGTCGATTGCCCCACGGCCGCCCGTCCTCGCAGGTCTCGAGAGCTCAGCGCCAGTGCCGACTGCGCACGGCCTGACGACGGAGCTCGCGAAGGCGGCGAGCGCGGTTGCCCACAATGCCGGTCTGGTCGGCGAGGTCATCGACGCTGACACCGGCGCGAAGTTGTGGAGCCGGGAGGCGGCTCGGGCGCAGCCGCCGGCCTCCACCACCAAGCTGCTGACGGCGGCGGCTGCACTACAGGCGCTCGGCCCGAACTACCGGATCGCGACAACCACGAGGCGCGCCGGCCGGACCGTGTATCTGGTCGGTGGCGGCGATCCGACCCTGATCCGTACTCCGGGGTCCTATGTTTCGCCGACCTACCCGCCGCCCGCGACGCTGTCGGCGCTGGCCCGGCGAACCGTGGCCGCGCTCGGAAGCCGGCGACGAGTGCGGCTGCGCCTGGACACCAGCGCGTGGTCGGGGCCATCGATGGCGCGCGGCTGGAAGGCGAACTACGTCACCGAGGGTGACGTCACCCCACCCAGCCCGTTGGAGCTCGATGAGGGGCGAGTCAACCCGCAGGACGAGTTCGCTGCGCGGACCGAGGACCCCGCTCTGCAGGCAGGCGATGCCTTCGCCGAGCTGTTGGAGGCCGATGGCGTCCACGTGATCGGCTCGGTCGCGAGCGGCACTGCGAGCACCGACTCGACGCCACTGGCAGAGGTGACCTCGCCGCCGCTCGCTGAGCTAGTGCAGCGGATGTTGACCGTGAGCGACGACGATCTCGCGGAGGCACTTGGCCGAGCTGTCGCCCGGGCGGAGAGCCAGCCAGCGACCTTCGCGGGCGCTGCGGCTGCGGTGACGGCGGAGGTGGCGTCGCTCGGTGTCCCGATGACGGGGGTATCGCTGCAGGACACGAGCGGGCTTTCGCACCTGGACCGGGTGACCCCCCGGGCACTTGTCGCCGTGCTGAGAGCAGCCGTCTCGCCGGCCCACCCACAGCTGCGGGCAATCGTCGAGGGCTTGCCGATTGCCGGGCTGACCGGCACGTTGGCCATGCGCTACACCGACAAGCCGACCTCAGTCGCTGCAGGGGTGTTGCGGGCGAAGACGGGAACGCTGACCGGGGTCAACTCCCTTGCCGGGGTGGTCGTCGACCACAGCGGCCGGCTGCTGATCTTCGCCTTTCTCGCCGCGCACGCGCCGTTGCCTGGTCTGACAGTCCCCGCCCTCGACCAGCTCGCCTCTCGGCTCGCGTTGTGCGGCTGCGGCGCCTGAGCCGTCAGAATCGGGGCGTACGTTTTAGCGATGCAACTCGTTGATTGGAGCCTCGCGGCAGCTGTCGGCACCAGGCTGGTTCCGCCGGGTCCGAAGATCGCCTTGGCGGACGCGGTCGCGACGGTCGAGGACCTGCGCAAGCGCGCCGACGAAGCCGATCAGCATGTTGCCAATGTGACCGGGCTGGACCCGGCCGCTGGCAGTGCGATCACCGTCGTGGTTGACCGCCCGGACTGGATCCGGGCGAACGTGGAGAGCTTCCAGCTTCTGGCTGACCCGATCATCGACAGCCTGTTGGCCAAGAAGTCGGTGACCGCTCCGGGCGCGCTCACGACCTCTGTCGGATCGCGGGCCGCCGGCGTGGAGATCGGCGTCGTGCTCAGTTATCTCGCGACCCGCGTGCTCGGCCAATTCGAGCTGCTCGGTCCGCCCCGCGCCGCAGGCGACGAGAAGGCGCCGGGCCGGTTGACCCTCGTCGCCCCGAACATCGTCGCTGCCGAGCGCTCCCTCGGTGTCGACCCGGGCGACTTCCGGCTGTGGGTGTGCCTGCACGAGGTCACTCACCGGACGCAGTTCGCCGCGGCGCCGTGGTTGCACAACCACGTTCAGGAGTTGCTGCGCGAGTTCTTGCTCGCCTCCGACCTCGATGCGACCGCACTCCTCGGGCGGTTGCGTCAAGCTGCGTCGGGCCTGACCGGCGCTGCCCGCGGTCGCGAGGATGTCAGCCTGGTCGAGCTGATCCAGACTCCGGAGCAGAAGGTCATCCTGGATCGGATTACCGGTTTGATGAGCCTGCTCGAAGGCCATGCTGACGTGATCATGGACACGGTTGGGCCAGCGGTGGTGCCGTCCGTCGGGACAATCCGCCGCCGGTTCGACCAGCGGCGACGCGACGCTAAGCCGTTGGCCCGCTTCATCCGCCGGCTGTTGGGTGTCGAGATGAAGCTCAAGCAGTACGCCGAGGGCGCTCAATTCGTCAGGGTCGTCATCGACGAGGTGGGAATGTCGGGACTGAACACCGTCTGGTCCTCACCATCGAGGCTGCCGACCGGCGTGGAGATCCGCGATCCGAAGCTGTGGCTGGAACGCACCGGCGTGCCGCCGGCCGTGAGCGCTTGATCGGCAGCCGCTGAAGATGCGCATGGACCCCGCGGTAGCCGCGATCCGGCTCGCGGTGCGCGAGGCGCTCGAAGACCTCAGCAGCGGGGACCTCGTTCTCGCCGCCGTCAGCGGTGGCGCCGACTCGTTGGCGCTGGCCGCGGGCTTGGCACTGGAGGCGCCTCGCTTCGAACTGCGGGCGGGTGCGGTCACCGTGGACCACGGCCTGCAGGAGGGCTCACCGGGACGGGCCAGCGACGTCGCGGCGACCTGCGCCGATCTCGGCCTCGATCCCGTGGTCATCGAGACGGTGACGGTTGGCGAGTCGGGCGGCCCGGAGGGTGCGGCTCGCGAGGCTCGCTATGCCGCGATTGACGCCGTCGCGGCGCGCACCGGTGCACATGCGGTGGTGCTCGGTCACACCCTCGACGACCAGGCCGAGACCGTGCTTCTCGGGTTGGCTCGCGGCTCCGGCGCGCGCTCGCTGTCCGGAATGGCGCCGCGTCGAGATCTGCTGCGCCGTCCGCTGCTCGGCATTCGCCGGGTCACCACCAACGAGGCCTGCCAGGCGCTTGAGCTGGTGCCGTGGGCCGATCCACATAACTCTGATCCCGCCTTCGCTCGCGCCCGCGTGCGCCAGGACGCGTTGCCGGCTCTGATCGACGCGCTGGGTGCAGGGATGCCCGAGGCGCTCGCGCGGACGGCTTCGCTATTGCGGGCCGACGCCGACGCCCTCGACGAGTGGGCAGGCGCCGTCGAGGACCCGACTGACGTCGTGACGCTCGGTGCACTTCCGGGGGCAGTGCGCAGCCGGGTGTTGCGCAACTTGGCGTTCGCTGCCGGGGTGCCGGCGGGCCAACTAGCCGCAAATCATGTCCACGAGATGGACAGACTGGTCACTCATTGGCACGGCCAGGGCGCGGTGAGCCTACCCGGGGGGTTGGTGGCCGAGCGGTCATATGACAGGCTCTCGTTTCGATGACCGCGCCACTGCTGCCCATGGAATCGATGGCTGAGCAACCAGCCGATCTGCACCCCGATATCGAGGCCGTGCTGGTCTCCCAGGAGCAGATCGCCGAGAAGATTGTCGAGCTTGCCGCGAAGATCGGCGCGGACTACGCCGGCCGCGAGGTCGTGCTCGTCGGGGTGCTCAAGGGCGCCGTGATGTTGATGGCCGACCTGGCCCGCGCGCTGAAACTGCCCGTGTCGCTGGAGTTCATGGCGGTGTCCTCGTACGGCTCCTCGACCTCGTCGTCCGGAGTCGTCCGCATCCTCAAGGACCTCGACCGCGACATCGCGGGCTGCCACGTCCTCGTCGTCGAAGACATCATCGACTCCGGCCTGACACTGTCCTGGCTGCTTCGCAACCTTCGCTCGCGTCACCCGGCGTCGGTCGAGGTGGTCGCTCTGCTTCGCAAGCCGGACGCCGCCCAGGTGCAGGTGCCGGTCAGCTACATGGGCTTCGACATCCCGAACGTGTTCGTCGTCGGCTACGGGCTCGACTTCGCGCAGCGCTACCGCGAACTGCCCTACGTGGGGACGCTTCGGCCCGAGGTTTACGCCGACTAGGAGCCACTCTCGCAACCCTGGCGTGCTCCACAGCACCCGGATGCAGGCGGCGCCGTACAGGTAAGCGGTGTACCTTCAGTACTTGCGGGGGAGGGCTTTTTGCCTCCGCTCATAATCCCGTCAGCAGCGTCGAGCAGGAGCCATGAACCTTCGACGGACCTTCCGTGGACCCATTCTGTGGGTCATCGTGGCGATCCTGGTCGTGTTCGGCCTGCTCGAAGTAGCGACCGCCGGCGGGAGCTACAAGTCGGTGCCGCTGCCGGCGATCCAGACGGCGATCCAGAACCACCAGATCTCTGCGGCGACCATCAACGACACCAATCAGGAAATTCAGGTCACGCTCTCGGGCACCAACAAGTTCGACGGTGCGACGAAGCTTGAGTCGGCCTACACGCGCAACTACGACGTCGCGCTCTACACCGAGCTGCAGAGGTCGGGGTTCAAGGGCACCAAGATCGTCCGGACCCATACCAACCCGATTGTCTCGCTGCTCGTTAACTTCCTGCCGTTCGTCCTGATCATCTTCGTGATGCTGTTCTTCCTGAACCAGATGCAGGGCGGCGGCGGCCGGGTCATGCAGTTTGGCAAGGCGAAGGCCAAGCTGGTCAGCAAGGACACGCCGAAGACCACGTTCGCCGACGTCGCCGGTGTCGACGAAGCGATCGAAGAGCTGCAGGAGATCAAGGAGTTCCTCGAGAACCCGGCGAAGTTCCAGGCGATCGGCGCGAAGATCCCGAAGGGCGTGCTGCTCTACGGTCCGCCAGGCACCGGCAAGACGTTGCTTGCCCGGGCCGTCGCGGGTGAGGCCGGGGTGCCGTTCTACTCGATCTCAGGCTCGGATTTCGTGGAGATGTTCGTCGGCGTCGGCGCCTCCCGCGTCCGCGACTTGTTCGAGCAGGCCAAGACCAACGCCCCGGCGATCATCTTCGTCGACGAGATCGACGCCGTCGGGCGCCATCGTGGCGCTGGCCTCGGCGGCGGCCATGACGAGCGGGAGCAGACCCTTAACCAGATGTTGGTCGAGATGGATGGCTTCGACGTCAACCGCGGGGTCATCCTGATCGCGGCTACCAACCGCCCCGACATCCTCGACCCTGCGCTGTTGCGGCCGGGTCGTTTCGATCGCCAGATCGTCGTTGACCGGCCCGACCTCGAGGGTCGCAAGGCGATCCTCAGCGTGCATGCGAAGGGCAAGCCGTTCTCGCCAGACGTCGACCTCGGCGTGATCGCGCGCCGCACGCCGGGCTTCACCGGCGCGGACCTCGCCAACGTCATCAACGAAGGCGCGTTGCTCACTGCCCGCGACAACGGCAAGCAGATCACCAACCTGATCCTCGAAGAGTCGATCGACCGCGTTGTCGCCGGCCCGATGCGCAAGACCCGGGTGATGAGCGACAAGGAGAAGAAGGTCACCGCTTATCACGAGGGCGGCCACGCGCTCGTCGCCTGGGCACTGCCGGACACGGCACCGGTCCACAAGATCAGCATCGTGGCCCGCGGCCGTTCACTTGGCCACACGCTGGTGCTGCCTGAAGAGGACAAGTACAACCAGACCCGCTCCGAGATGATGGACATGCTCGCCTACGCCCTCGGCGGCCGGGCGGCTGAGGAGCTCGTCTTCCACGAGCCGACCACCGGCGCCTCGAACGACATCGAGAAGGCGACTGCCACGGCCCGCGCCATGGTGATGACGTACGGCATGAGCGAGAAGCTGGGGCCGTTGAAGTTCGGCCGCGGCGAGGGCGATGTCTTCCTCGGTCGCGACCTCGGTCACGAGCGTGACTTCTCCGAAGAGGTGGCGTCACAGATCGACGACGAGGTTCGCAGCCTGATCGAGCGGGCGCACAACGAGGCCTGGGAGATCCTGGTCAAATACCGCGATGTCCTCGACGACATGGTCCTGAAGCTGCTCGACAAGGAGACGCTGACCAAGGCCGACCTGACCGAGATTTTCGCGTCGGTCGGCAAGCGGCCATCGCGGGCGTTTACCTCCAGCCGCAAGCCGCCGGCCAACCGGCCGCCGGTGCTCACCCCAGGTGAGATCGCCAAGCTCGACCCCGACGAGATCGCGGCGCTCGGCAACGGCGCTGAGTCAAACGGGACCAAGACCAACGGCGCCCGGACCAACGGCTCTCGCACCGGCGCGTCATCGCGGTCCCGGGCCAACCAAACGGCGAAGCCACCGGCCACGCGGCGCACCAGGAAGCCCACCGACGGCCGTGGCCGGCAGGCGCCTGGGACGACGGGCTGACCGCAGCCACCGTCCGGGGGTTGCCGGAGTTTGGGCGATGCGCAGTTGTTGGCGTCGTCAATGTGACGCCAGATTCATTCAGTGACGGCGGCCGACACTTCGAACCGTCGACCGCGATCGCCCACGGCGCTGTCACTCGTCGCGTCGGGCGCGGACATCGTGGATGTCGGAGGTGAGTCGACCCGCCCGGGAGCAGGACGTGTCGATGCGGCCGAGGAGATTCGCCGGGTCGTCCCGGTGGTGCGCGAGCTCGCGGCCGCCGCCGTGCGAGTGAGCATTGACACGATGCGATCGCAGACCGCGGCTGCCGCGCTCGAGGCTGGTGCGACCATCGTCAACGACGTCTCCGGTGGCGCGGCCGATCCAGAGCTGCCGCGGCTGGTTGCGGCCGCCGGGGTGCCGTACATCGTGATGCACTGGCGCGGCCACAGTGCGCAGATGCAGCAGCTCGCCGACTATTCCGACGTCGTCACCGAAGTGCGAAAGGAGTTGGCGCAACGCGTCGAGGCCGTCCTCGACGCCGGTGTTGAGCTCGATCAGATCGTGCTCGACCCTGGCATCGGCTTCGCCAAGACACCGGCTCACAACTGGACGCTGCTCGCGCATCTCGAGGAGCTCATCGCGCTCGGCCGGCCGCTGCTTGTTGGCGCCAGCCGCAAGTCCTTCCTCGGCACGTTGCTCGCTGCCGACGGCCAACCGCGCGACAGCGATGAGCGGGCCGATGCGACGGTCGCGATCACTGCGCTCGTTGCTGCCGCAGGCGCTTGGGGCGTGCGGGTGCATGACGTGCAAGGCAACGCCGATGCGGTGCGCGTGGTCGGGGCTCTCGCCGAAGCTCGGCGGACGCGATGACCGATGTCGAGGACGTGATGGTCGCCAATGCAGAGTTCTACGCCGCGATCGAGTCCGGCGACGTCGGCCGGATCGAGGCGTTGTGGGACCACGGCGACGATGTTTCTTGCGTACACCCGGGGTGGCCGCCCGTACGAGGCCGGTCGAGGGTGCTTCGATCCTGGGCAGTAATCATGGCGAATACTGCCTACATCCAGTTCTTTCCGACCGGCGTGGACGTGGCGGTGACCGGCGACGTTGCGGTGGTCGCCTGCGAGCACAGTCTGCTCGCCGGGAGCACCGAGGCCGAGGGCGAGGGCGAGAGTGAGCTCGGCGAGACTGCTCGCGTGGTCGCCACGAATGTCTTTCGGCGCCGCCCGCAGGGTTGGAGACTATGGGCCCACCATGCTTCACCTGTAATGACGGCAAGCGACGACGGGGAGATGACATGACGGACACGATTACGCTGCAAGGCCTGCGGGTGCGCGGATTTCATGGCGTGCACGCCGAAGAGCGTCAGGTCGGGCAGCTGTTCGTTATCGATGTACGGCTGTCGGTTGACACGACTGCCGCGGCCGCCGGTGACGATCTGGCCGCCACGATCGATTATTCGACGCTTGCGCATCTGCTGGCCGAGGTCGTCGGTGGCCAGCCGGTCGCGTTGATCGAGACCCTCGCGCAGCGCCTCGCCGATGTCTGTCTCGGCGACCCGATGGTGAGCGCGGTCGAGGTCACGGTCCACAAGCCGGATGCACCGGTGGGCCTGCCGGTCAGCGACGTGATGGTGACCATCACGCGCGAGCGCCGCGAGTGAGCGCAGTGGTCTCGCTGGGCGCAAACCTGGGTGACCGTATGGCGCGGCTTCGGGGTGGCCTCGAAGTGTTGGCGCAACACGTGGCGGTGCGGGCGGTGTCGCCGGTGTATGAGACGGCGCCGGTCGGTGGCGTCGATCAGCCTGCCTATCTCAACGCGATCGCGATCCTCGACACGGATGATCCGGAGACGGTGTTCGCCGGGGCGCAGGCCGCCGAATGCTCGCAGGGCCGGCTGCGTTCGCTGCGGTGGGGGCCGCGCACCCTGGACGTCGACGTCATCACCGTCGACGCCGTTGTCACCGATGACCCGCGACTGACGCTGCCCCATCCGCGCGCTCACGAGCGCGGCTTTGTGCTGGTGCCATGGCTTGCCATCGACCCGACCGCGGCTCTGCCCGGTCTGGGGTCGGTGCGGGCGCTGCTCGCTGCGCTGCCGCCGCAGGGGGTACAACCGGTTCGCCGATGCGCTGCCCATCCCCTGATGAGACCCACCAGCTTTTCGGTGCTGGTCCTGCTTGCACTCGTTGGGGGCGGGGTCGCTTACCTCGTGACACGAGCGGACTTCACCTCGCTGCCGTCGCCCAGCATCTACGCGTTGTTGTCGTTGGCGTTGTTGGCAATCGTGGAGTTCTACTTAGCGTTCGTCACGCGTGCTCGACTGGCGGGTAGGCCCGGCACCCGTCCGATCAACCCGCTCGTGGTCGCGCGATTCGTGGCGCTCGCCAAGGCATCGTCGGTCGTGGGCTCGATCGCGACCGGCGGGTACACCGGATATTTGATCTGGGTCGCGCGACTGTCGTCCCCAACGGCAAGCACCGATACGCGGACCTCGGCGCTCGGGGTCGGCTTCTCCCTGCTGCTCGTCACGGCGGCGATGGTGCTCGAACATGTCTGCCGGGTGCCGAAGCAGGACGATGATGACGACTGGCCAGATCAGGTCGAGGTCTGAGGTGCGGACGGTAGGCTGCGCTGCCATGTCCACTGAGTCGACTGAACCCCCGCCCAGCGTCACCGATCTGGACGCGTTGTCGACCCACGAGTTGCGCCAGCGCGCTTTCGCCGCGGCCGAGCACCGCCACGACGCCGGCTTCTTCTGGGACCTCGTGAAGCATCTGGGCTCCAGCGAGAGTCTCGGCGCGGATGACGGGTCGGCCGGCGGCCTTGGCGAGAGCATCAGCGGCGCGATCGAGCTCGTGACTGAACTGCTGGGCAAGCACGATGGCTCGCTCGAGCCCTTGCTGCGCGCCCGCTATATCGACTACCTGCGAAGTTGATGGCGGCTTCCGGCTGATTTCGACAGCGATCAGCGAGCTCAGCTCCGCGAGCGGGCGACGGTGACGATGTCGGCGGGGCTGAGCACACCGGCGTAGCGACCGCCATCCGTGACGATCGCTCCGGGCGCGTTGCCCGCCAGGATGGCAGCGAGGGCGTTCTCGAGCGATCCGCCGACTTCGATCGCCGTTGCCGGCTCCAACCGGTCGGCAGCCGTTCCGTCGCCGGACGCGTCCGAGCGCGCGAGCCAGCCCATGACGCCGGTGTCGTCGGCCACCACTGCCCAAGAGGATTCTGCAGCGTCCATCACCGCACCGCTGTCGGTGAGACGGTCGCCCGGTGCGACGACGGGCCACTGGATGAGACCCGTCCCCCTGACGGTCACGACGGAAAGGCGACGCAGCGTGCGTTCGGCACCGACGAAGTCGGCGACAAAGTCGGTGGCGGGGTCGGCGAGCAAGGTCGCAGGGTCGGCGTACTGCTCGAGATGACCGCCTTCGCGCATGACAGCGATCCGGTCACCGAGCCGGATCGCCTCGTCGATGTCGTGGGTGACGAACACAATCGTCTTGCGCACCTGCTCCTGTAGCCGCAAGAACTCCGCTTGCAGCCGATCCCGGGCGACCGGGTCGACGGCGCCAAATGGCTCGTCCATCAACAGGACGGGTGGGTCTGCGGCGAGGGCGCGAGCGACGCCGACCCGTTGGCGCTGGCCACCAGACAGCTCGTGCGGGTAGCGCGAGGCGTACCGCTCCGGCTCGAGCCCGACCAGGTCGAGCAGCTCGGCGACGCGCGCTTTCGAGCGCGCCTTGCCCCAACCCAGCAACTGCGGCACGGTCGCGATGTTGGCCGCGACGGTCTGATGCGGGAAGAGACCAACCTGCTGAATGACGTAACCAATCCGACGCCGGAGCTTGACCGGGTCGACGCTCATCACGTCTTCGCCGTCGAGCAGGACTCGGCCGGAGGATGGCTCGACCAGGCGGTTGATCATCCGCATGGTCGTGGTCTTGCCGCATCCGGAGGGTCCAACCAGCACCGCGATTTCACCTTCGGAGACTTCGAGTGAAAGGTCCTGTACGGCGACGGTTCCGTCCGGATACTCCTTGCGGAGTTTCTCGATCGTGATCATCGAGTTGCTTGCTGAGGAAGAGTCGCTAGATTTCACGGATGCGCCCTCCTGGCGGTTTCACGTTCCACAAGACGGGGAATCCGTGGTTCAGCTGGCACTACGTGACCTCTCACGGTCACGACATTCTGACTGCTACTCAACAACATGTCACGCTGACCGCCGCCTCCATCGCGCTGGGCATCCTGGCGTCGATCCCGCTGGCCGCACTCGCTCGCCGGACTCCGTGGCTGAGAGCGCTGGTCTATGGCTTATGCACTGCGATCTACGCGGTGCCGTCGCTGGCGTTCGTTGTTGCGTTGTTCAAAGTCTTCGACCTGAGCAAGCTGACCATCGTCATCCCGCTAGCGGCGTACTCATTGGTGATCCTGGTCCGCAACATCCTCACCGGCCTCGACGAGGTCTCTGGCGAGGCGGTCGAGGCCGCCCGCGGAATGGGCTTCACCGATCTCGGCATCTTCTGGCATGTGCGCCTCCCCATGGCGGTGCCGACGATCATCGCCGGGCTACGGCTCGCGGTCGTGTCGACGATCGAGCTTGTCGTGATCGGCGGGTATGTGGGCCAGGGCGGCTACGGCGCGATGATTTTCCAAGGATTCAACAACAACTTCTACAAGGCAGAGATCACCACCTACGTCCTGCTGACAGTGTTGCTCGCGCTGGTCTGTGACCTGCTGATCCTGCTGATCCAGCGATGGATCACGCCGTGGCGGCGAGGGTTGGGGGCGGCATGAGCCTCCCGGTCGCGGCCAGCCTCCCGCAGGTCAACAACTCGACGTGGCATCAGATCACGACGTGGTTCAGCACCGGCTCGAGCTGGACCGGCTCAGGTGGCGCGCTGCATCTTCTGGTCCAGCATCTGTGGATCTCGGGCGCCTCGCTGGCGTTGGCGTGCGCCATCGGCATCCCGCTGTCGGTCGGGCTTGCCCGTTGGCGCAAGGGTGGGCTCGTCGTGACAAGCCTGGCGAATGCGGCCCGGGCGATCCCGATCGTGGGAGTGCTCATCCTGCTTGCGGTCGGGCCGCTCGGAGTTGGGACGAGTGCAGCGATTGTCGCGCTCGTGATCTTTGCGATCCCGCCGGTGCTGACGAATACCTTCACCGGTATTCGGGGCGTTGACGGCGAGTTGACGCAGGCCGCCACCGGCATGGGAATGACGCGACTGCAGGTGAGCCGCCGGGTCGAGATCCCGCTGGCGATCCCGCTGATCGCGACCGGGGTGCGCCTTGCGGCGGCCCAGATCTGGGCCACAGCCACGATTGCAGCGATCGTCGGCAGCGGTGGGCTGGGTCAGCTGGTGACCACCGGCTATGCCACCCAGAACTTCGGCGAGGTCTACGGCGGCGTGGCGATCGTCATCGTGACCGCATTGTTACTTGACGGGATCCTCGCGCGTGCGCAATCTCTGTTGCGCCGGCGGTTCGGGCAGGCTGCTGAGTCACAGTGATGTATCAATAGTGGTTTACTAGAGTATTAGAGTAGGTGCTGTCGGTAGGTCATGCCAGTATCGACCGGTGCGGATTAGCCCACAACAGTCGCGCGGACCGAGAGTTTCGCACGCACACCAGAGGCGGATGAGTTCCTAGATGACACGATCTCGTCGTAGTTCCCTGATCGGCTTCAGCGCGGCGGCCATCGTCTTGGCCCTCGGCGCTGTTGCGTGCGGTTCGTCCAGCAGCGGCGGCAGCGGGGTGAGTGTGGGGAATTCACCGAGCGCGAGCACCACTGCGGCCAGCCTCCCAGCGCTGTGCGGTGGCCAGAAGGGAAGCGGCAAGGTCGTCGTCGGCTCGGCAAGCTTCTCCGAGAACGAGACTCTTGCGGCGATCTACGCCGCCGCGCTGAAGGAGTGCGGCTACACCACCTCGACGAAGACCTTCGACAGTCGGGAGGTCTACTACCCCGCGTTGAAGAAGGGTGATCTGCAGGTCGTTCCGGAGTACGCCGCGACGCTGACCGACTTCATCAATGATTCCGTGAACGGTGCCAACGCGCCGAGCAAGGCATCTGGCGATATCACCAAGACGATGACCGCACTGACCGCGGAGCTGCCCAGCAACCTCGCGGTGCTGACCCCGGCAACCGCAACCGACAAGAACGCGTTCGCGGTGACAAAGGCCTTCGCGACCGCACACCACATCACGACGATGTCGCAGCTCGGGGCCTACTCCAAGACCCACCCGCTGGTCCTCGCCGGCCCACCGGAGTGCCCGACTCGGCCGTTCTGCGAGCCAGGGTTGAAGTCGACGTACGGCTTCAAGATCAAGTCGTTCAAGCAGACCGACGAGGGCGGCCCGCTGACCGAGAAGGCCATTACGAGCGGCAAGGCTGACGTCGGCTTGGTCTTCACTTCTGACCCGACTATCGCCGCCCACGGGCTCGTTGTCCTCACCGATGACAAGCACCTGCAGGCCTCGGACAACATCGTGCCGCTGGTGGCGAAGTCGCTCGCTTCCGGCGCTGCCGCCAGTGCGCTGAATGCGGTCGACGCGAAGCTCAATCAGGCCACCTTGGTGCAGATCAACAAGGCCGTCGAGATCGACCACGGCACGCCGGCCAAGGTCGCCTCCGAGTTCCTGTCGCAGGAGGGCCTGACGTAGGCGCACTGTCGGGTGGGCTCAGCCTCGACGCGGCGTCCAGCGGAAGTGGCGTACCGCGAACGAGCGTCGCGACGACGCCCCAGATCGCCAGGCTGCCTAGCTGGTGTGGCGCCCAGCGCGCTGCCGGTCGTGAGCGGGTTGAAGGCGTTGTACATCGCGACGATGAACGGTCGCAGCGGCAGCCAGGCCGCGACCTTCGCCAGCCCGCCGTTGATCGGGAAGTACGTGCCCGAGATGAACACCATGATGAAGTACGGCAGGTTGATGATCGCCGGCCCGGAGTCCAGGTTGGGGATCAGCGACGACACCGCGACGCCGAGCGCGCAGAACACCAGCGCTGCCAGCGCGATCGTCACGATGACCGGCAGGATGTGGGAGGCGGGCAGCGAAACGCCGTACACCATGATGGCGAACACGATGCACAGCACGGAGAGCAAGCGTCGCGACGATCACCGCGTTGCCGATGATGCCGCCGATCAACGCCCACGACGGCAGCGGCGTGCCGCGCATGCGCTTGAGCACGCCGAACTCGCGCTGGCGCACCAGGCGTCAGCGCGATGTTCAGGAAGCAGGCGCTCATGATGCCGAAGGCGAGCACGCTCGGCGTGTAGTACTGCGCGAGCTTCACGCCGGTGCCGAGATGTCCGCGTCGTGACCGCCGCCCGGCGACGCCGACCAGGATGAAGAAGAACACCAGCGGAAACGCGAACGTGAAGAACGCCGCCGCCGGGTTGCGCCAGTAGCTCTTCTGCTCGTAACGGATCTGGGTGCCGACCAGAGCGACTTCGCTGCTCATCGAGAGGCTCCTGTGGCTTGCGGCTCGGTCTGGTTCGGTCAGCAGGTCGTCGACCGACGAGCGAGAGGTAGATGTCTTCGAGGCTCGGTCGGGTCGACACCAGACCCTCGAGGGGTACGTCGTACTTGATGCGACCAGCCGGTCAGCGCGTGCAGCACCCGGATGTCGTCATCGCTGGTGAGGTGCAGAAGCCGTGCTGGTCGAGGGTCACCTCGACCGGCAAGGAAGCTGGATCGACACCGCCGGGCAGCCGGAACCGAATGTGCGCGCCGCGGTGTCACGGCCGCCGAGTGTCGTCGGGCGTGCCCTCGGCGACGACCTTGCCGTTGCCGATCACGACGATGTTGTCCGCGAGCTCCTGCGCCTCGTCCATGTAGTGGGTGGTCAGCATGATCGTGGTGCCAGAGCTGCGCAGATCCTTCACCATGTCCCAGGCGCCGCGGCGGGCTGACGGGTCGAAGCCGGTCGTGGGCTCGTCGAGGAAGAGCAGCCGCGGGTTGCCGATGATGTCCGTACGCGACATCGAGGCGACGCTGCTGCCCGCCCGAGAGCTTCTTGACTCGTGAGTTCGCCTTCTCTCCTAGCCCGACGAGCGTCGATGACCTCATCGACCCCGCGCGGCTTCGGATAGAAGCCGGCCGTCCGCGCGAGCGTCTCGCGCACCGTGAGGTACGGGATCGACCGCCGTGCCTTGCAGCACGATGCCGATGCCCTCACGCCAGGCCCGGGTGCCGTGCTGCGGGTCCTTGCCGAGCACCTCAACGCGACCCGAGTCGCGTTGAGATAACCCTCGAGAACCTCCAGCGTCGTGGTCTTGCCCGCGCCGTTGGGTCCCAGCAGCGCGACGCACGCACCCTCTTCGACGGAGAAGCTGACGCCCTGCACGGCATGCGTATTGCCGTAGCTCTTGTGCAAGTCGTCGACGACGATCGCTGCCATCTCAGCTGCCTTTCGTTGTCTCTTCACGCTTGATGCCCTGACGCTACGTGCCCATAAAGTCCACCGTCGTCACATCCGAGGTGGATTGAGGGTGGAGGTCGGTCTCCACCCCTGAGCCGATTCGCCTGGACGCATTGGCGTCTACCGTCTAAACCGTGGCTGACGACGTGGAGATGTGTGCGGCCGAACTGCCCTCGATGGGTGACAAGCTTCCGCCCAAGACGAGGCTGTTCATCCGCCAGGCCGTCACGCTGATCACGCTGGTGCAGACGCTGGCCGGGCTCGGACCGCTTTCGGATCGGACCCGGGTCCTGGCTCTCGTGCTGGTGGCGATGCTCGGCGCAGGATGGGCGGTCGTCACGACCCGACGCAGTGGCGATGGTCGCGACGTCATCGCACTGATCGTGGTCATCGGGGCCGGCGCATGGCTGCATGTGTTGACGGGCAACGGCCAAGTGTTTGTCGCGAGCTACGCCGCTCTGTTCATTGCGCCGTTCTGGTATCGGCTATCGCATGCGCTCATCCCAGCTGTTGGTGGTGTCGCTGCGGTCACGCTGTCGTCGATGTTCGTCGGAACGACCGACGTTGCCGGCGGCATCGGCAATGGCGTTGGCGCTGCGTTCTTTGGTGTTGCGGCGTGGTTCTGGGGCCGGGTGCTTCGGTCATCCGAACGCAACGCACAGCTGGTCGAGCAGTTGCAAGAGAGCCGCGCCGCCGAGCAACGCAGCGCGGTGATGGCCGAGCGAGCGCGAGTGGCTCGCGAACTTCACGACGTGCTCGCGCACACGTTGTCGAGCTTGGCACTTCACCTCGAATCGACACGGGCGCTCGGCCAGTCGCGCCACATCGACGCGGACGTGCAGGCTCGGATCGAGCGCGCGGTATCGCTTGCCCGCGATGGCCTTGTCGAAGCCCGAGATGCGGTCGGCACCCTGCGTGACGACGCGCTGCCTGGGCCCGACCGGCTGCCGTCTTTGATTGCCGACTTCGAGCGGTTGACCGGGGTCGAGTGCCGGTTCGAGCAGCTCGGGGAGCCGGTCGCGCTCACCCCCGAGGCCAGCGTGGCACTGTTTCGCGGCGCGCAGGAAGCGCTGACGAACATCGGACGGCACGCCAGCGCGAGCCGGGTCGACGTGCGGCTCGAGTGGGATGACGACCGCGTCACGCTTCGGGTCATTGATGACGGCCTGGGTGCGGCGATCGCGGTTTCCGGCGGTGGCAGCGGCGGCAACGGTCTGCGCGGCATGCGTGAGCGCGCTGAGCTCGCGGGCGGACAGTTCGACGCTGGCCCGACGTCCCGCGGGTTCGCGGTCGAGCTGAGGTTGCCCGCGTGAGCGCCGCCACGATCCGGGTCGTGCTCGCCGACGACCAGACGCTCGTCCGTGAGGGCCTGTCACTGATGCTCGGGCTGCTAGACGGCATTGAGGTCGTTGGCGTGGCAGAAGATGGCGAGCAGGCGGTCGCGCTGGTCCTGTCGGAGGCACCCCAGGTGGCGCTGCTCGACTTGCGGATGCCCCGCATGGATGGCATCGAGGCCACCCGGCAGATCAGGGCGCAGGCGCCGCTGGTCGAGGTCGTGGTGTTGACGACGTACGCCGACGACGAGTCGGTCGTGGCGGCGCTACGCGCGGGTGCTCGCGGTTACCTGACCAAGGACGCGAGCTCAGAGGAGATAGAGCGTGCGTTGCGCGACGCCGTGTGCGGCCGTACCCGCCTCGACCCGGCGGTGCAGCAGCGCCTCGTGGAGATGGTCACCTCCGGCCCGGGTGCGTCCGTAGCCGCAGCCGCACCGCCAGGTGGCCCGCTGACCGAGCGTGAGACGGAGGTGGTGCGGCTGATGGCTGAGGGACTGTCCAACCGCGAGATCGCCAGGCGCCTGTTTGTGACTGAGGCCACCGTCAAGACCCATGTGAACAACGTGTTCGGCAAGCTCGACGTCAACGACCGTGCCGCTGCTGTCTCCTGGGCATTCCGGTCAGGACTCGCGAAACCTGACCGGTAGTACGCCCTGGCGACCGCTTTCTCACCGAGGAATCGGAGGTGACGCGACCAGACGCCCGAGGCTCCTCGCAGCCAGCGCCTTTTGGGGTTGCGCGAGCACCAACGACGCCGCGCAAGGCCAGTCGCGTACGCTCATCGCGTCCGGTACCGCTTGATCAGGACTGGAACGACGAATGAGCCTGCTTCCGCCGTCAGAGCGGCCCGCCCGGCTTGCTGTCGGCGTTGTGGGCGCCGGCCGGGTCGGGGCGGTGTTGGCGGCTGCGCTCGCCCAGGCCGGTCATCGGGTGGTTGCCGTCGCCGCGGTGTCCAAGCCAAGCCTGGAGCGGGCCCGTCTGCTGGTGCCGTCGGCGCCCGTCTTGCCACCGGACGAGGTGGCCGCGGCGGCCGAGTTGTTGCTCCTCGCCGTGCCTGACGATGCGCTGGCGGGCCTGGTCATCGGCCTCGCGAACTCCGACGCGGTGGGCCGGGGCACGCTGGTCGTGCACACCAGCGGTGCGCATGGCATCGAGGTGCTCGAGCCGCTGACCGCCCGAGGCGCGCTACCGCTCGCCTTGCATCCGGCCATGACCTTCACCGGGACAGAAGTCGACGTGCAGCGACTCGACGGTGCGTGCTTCGGCGTCACCACGACCGAGGCGCTCCGGCCGGTCGCGGAGGCACTCGTGATCGAGATGGGCTCCGAGCCGGTGTGGATCGCGGGCGAGTTCCGAGCGACCTACCACGCTGGTCTGGCCTTCGGCGCCAACAACCTCGTCACCCTCGTTGCCGAAGCCGCCGATGTGCTGAGCCAAGCCGGGGTCGAACATCCGCAACGCATGCTTGGACCGCTGCTCGGAGCTGCCCTCGACAACTCGCTGCGTCACGGGGACCGCGCTCTGACCGGCCCGGTCGCGCGCGGGGACGCAGGTACGGTCGAGGCGCACCTCGCGGCAATCCGAGCGCACGCGCCGGAAGCCGCTGCCGCCTACATCGAAATGTCACGGCTGACCGCGGTTCGCGCGCTCGCCGCCGGCACGTTGACGGCGGACAGCGCGGAGGCGCTGCTCGACGTCCTGGCTGCACCGGAGGAGTTGTGAAGGTCGTCGGCAGCCGCGAAGAGTTGGCTCGCCGCGCGCGCTGAGCTGCCTGGCCGGGTGGCCGTCGTCATGACGTTGGGCGCGCTCCACGCAGGGCCACGTCCGGCTGATCCAGACCGCGCACGAGCACGCAGACAGCGTGCTCGTCACGATCTTCGTCAATCCGCTTCAATTCGGTGCGGGCGAGGACATTGACCGCTATCCCCGAGATCTCGATGCCGATCTCGCGATCTGTGACGCGAACGGGGTCGATCTCGTCTTCGCCCCTTCGGTCGAGGTGATGTATCCCCGGGGCGAGACGATCAGGCGGCTGCACGCCGGCGCTCTCGGTGCCCGGTTCGAGGGAACGATCCGGCCGACGCACTTCGACGGTGTTCTCACCGTCGTGGCAATGCTGCTGCGGCTCACCGAGCCTGACGTCGCCGTGTTCGGCGAAAAGGATGCGCAGCAGCTCGAGCTCATCCGCCGCATGATCGCCGAGCAGGGCATTCCGGTCGAGCTCGTGGCCGTCGAGATCGTCCGCGAGCCGGACGGCCTGGCGTTGTCGAGCCGCAACCGCTATCTGAGCCCGAGCGAACACGACGCGGCGCTGGCCCTCTCGCAGGCCCTTAAGGCCGGGGCGCGCGCCGCGCACGATGGCGGCGCGGCAGCGCTCGCCGAGGCGAGGGCGCTCCTCACGTCCAGCCCGGAGATCCAGGTGGAGTATCTGGCCATCGTTGACGAGCGCACCTGGCTCGAGCCGGATCCGAGCACGACCACGGCCCGGATCCTCGTCGCCGGCAGGGTGGGGTCCACTCATCTGATCGACAATGTGTCGGTAGTCCTCGGCACCGAACACCATCGCGATCACGGCGTGGGCTGAAGGAGCGTACGGCAGTGCTACTGACCATCGACGTCGGCAACACGAACACCGTCATCGGCCATTTCGACGGCGAGGAGCTGGCCGAGTCATGGCGGATCAAGACCGATACGCGTGCGACTGCAGACGAGCTCGCATTGTTGCTGCGCGGTCTGCTCGCGGACAGCGCAGCGCCAGACGGGATCGCTGCCTGCTCGACCGTGCCGGCGGTGCTGCACGAGTTGCGTGGCGTCTTCTCGCGTTACTACGCGGACGTGCCGGCGGTCATTGTTGAGCCGGGCGTCAAAACCGGTGTGCCGCTGTTGATCGACAACCCGCGAGAGGCGGGCGCCGACCGCGTGGTCAACACGCTGGCCGCACACACGTTGTTCGGTGGGCCGGCGATCGTTGTCGACTTCGGCACTGCCACCAACTTCGATGTCGTCAGTGAGAAGGGCGAATACCTCGGTGGCGCTATTGCGCCGGGGATCGAGATCTCCATCGATGCCCTTGCGGCACGGGGTGCTCAGCTGCGCAAGGTCGAGCTCGACTCGGCCCAGGTCTGTGATCGGCAAGACCACCGTTGAATGCCTGCAGTCCGGCATGATCTACGGCTTTGCCGGCCAGATCGACGGCATGGTCCGCCGGATCAGCAAGGAGCTCGACGCCGATCCGGTGGTGATCGCCACCGGCGGTCTCGCCGAGCTCGTGATCGATGAATGCGAGACAGTCACCGAACACGAGCCGGACCTGACGTTGATCGGGCTGCGCCTTGTCTTCGACCGAAACCAGGTGTGAGCTGGCGGGTCGGTAGCCTGCTGCCTCATGGCGCAGAGTTCCGAGGACGACCTTTCCGAGCAGGAGGCCGTCCGACGGGCGAAGCTCGAGCGACTGCAGGCCGCGGGGGTCGACCCGTACCCGGTCACCGTCCGGCGGACGACGACGAACGCCGAGCTGCGGGCTCGCTTCCCTGACCTCGAGCCTGACGCCGCGACCGGCGAACAGGTGTCGGTAGTCGGCCGGGTGCTGCTGAAGCGCGACGGCGGCAAGCTCTGC
Source organism: uncultured Actinomycetota bacterium (assembly GCA_963814845.1). Classification (GTDB taxonomy): domain Bacteria; phylum Actinomycetota; class Actinomycetes; order JAFAQI01; family JAFAQI01; genus DATAUK01. The sequence continues at coordinate 93,045 of CAWFEP010000006.1, read as the reverse complement.
TTCGCCACGTTGCGCGACGGGACCGGCGATCTGCAGGTCATGCTCTCGCTCGACCGGCTCGGCGAGGAGCGCCTGAGCGACTGGAAGCGTGACGTCGACCTCGGTGACCACGTCAGCGTCGATGGCGAAGTCGTGTCCAGCCGTCGAGGCGAGCTCTCAGTGATGGCCCAGTCGTGGACCCTTGCGAGCAAGGCGCTTCGGCCTCTCCCGGAGAAATGGCATGGCCTGGCCGATGAGGAGACCCGCGTCCGCCAGCGCTATCTCGACCTGATCATCAACCCAGCCGCCCGCCAGCTGTTCGAGACTCGCGCGAAGGTCCTCGCGTCACTGCGGGAGACGCTGCGGCTGCGAGGCTTTGTCGAGGCGGAGACGCCGATCCTGCAGCCGTTGCACGGTGGCGCCTCCGCTCGGCCGTACGTCAGCCACATGAATGCGTTCGACATGCCGGTCTACTTGCGGATCGCGATCGAGCTCTATCTCAAGCGACTCGTTGTGGGCGGCGTTGAGCGGGTCTATGAGATCGGCCGCAACTTCCGCAACGAGGGCGTGGACACGACTCACGCAAACGACTTCACGATGCTCGAGGCCTACGAAGCGTACGGCGACTACAACTCTATGGCTGACCTCACTCGCGCCTTGGTGCTCGACGCGGCGCGGGCGATTGGGTCGACCGCGGTGCCGCGGGCCGGCGGCGGAGTCCTCGACCTCGACACCGAGTGGCGGCGGGTCACGGTGTTTGGCGCGGTGAGCGACGCGGTTGGCGAGCCGGTCTCTCCGGACACGTCCATTGACGATCTCCGGCGCATTGCGGCGGCAAACGACGTCGCGCTTCAACCGGGTTGGGACGAGGGCGAGATCGTGCTCGAGTTGTTGGAGCAGCTCGTCGAGCACACCTTGATCGAACCGACTTTCGTCTGTGATTACCCCGCCTCGGTGCGTCCACTTGCCCGTCCGCATCGTGATGACCCCCGCCTTTCCGAGGCATGGGATCTCGTCGTGAATGGCGTGGAGCTCGCCCCTGCCTACTCCGAGCTGGTCGACCCGATTGAGCAGCGGCGACGGCTGACGGAGCAGTCGTTAAAAGCTGCTGGTGGGGACACCGAGGCAATGCAGCTTGATGAGGATTTCCTTCGTGCCCTCGAACACGGTGCGCCACCAATGGGCGGATTAGGTCTCGGCGTTGATCGATTGCTGATGCTTCTGACTGGGGAGAACATCCGCCAGACGATTACCTTCCCGATGGTACGTCCGGAATAACAAAACCGATTAATTCAGGGATTTACTTTTCCCGGATGCTGCCACTGCGCTAACGTCACTGAAAAGGCGCACTCAAAAGGAGCAATTCACAATGGCGCAGCGTTTTCAGGTTCTGTTGGTGTGCGATCTCCATGGCGATGAGACGCCGGGCGTCGAGACGGTGAATTTCGCGCTCGACGGAGTGGCGTATGAGATTGATGTATGTGAGCAGCACGGCACCAAGTTGCGTAACGCATTTGCGCCTTATGTTGCCGCCGGCCGGCGGGCCGGTCGTGGTGGCGCCGGCGCGGCGCGGCGCCGGCGCGGTCAGCGGTCCTCCGGTGGCGTCGACCCGGCCGCCGTACGGGCCTGGGCACGCTCGCACAACGTGAGGGTCAGCGAGCGCGGTCGCATCAGCGCCGAGCTCCTCGCGCGCTATGCGGCGGCAAAGAAGTAGCCGTTTGGGGGTGAGTGTCCCGAACGGTTCGCGAACGTGCTCGCCAAGACAGATTCAGCCAGGGGCTGAACCGGAATGGTGATCGAGCCGAAGAGGTTGTAACCCGTATAGCGGTTCTGGCAAATGGCGTCCGTACGCACAGGTGCCGGGGCTAGCATGCGGGGAGTGGGACAAGCGGGTTCCCCCGCCCCGCTTCGGCCGAGGAGCAAGCATGTTTGAACGTTTCACCGACCGCGCACGGCGGGTCGTTGTCCTGGCGCAAGAAGAGGCCAGGATGCTTAATCACAACTACATCGGCACTGAGCACATTTTGCTCGGTCTGATTCACGAGGGTGAAGGCGTCGCCGCGAAGGCTCTCGAGTCGCTCGGCATCTCCCTCGAGGGCGTGCGCCAGCAGGTCGAGGAGATCATCGGTCAGGGCCAGCAGGCGCCCAGTGGGCACATTCCGTTTACGCCACGAGCGAAGAAGGTTCTTGAGCTCAGCCTGCGGGAGGCGCTGCAGCTCGGCCACAACTACATCGGGACCGAACACATCCTGCTCGGCCTGATTCGCGAGGGTGAAGGTGTTGCCGCTCAGGTCCTGGTCAAGCTCGGCGCGGACCTCAACCGGGTGCGCCAGCAGGTCATCCAGCTGCTCAGCGGCTACCAGGGCAAGGAGCCCGTGGCCCCGGGCGCAGTCGGCGAGGGCGCTCCCAGCACGAGCCTCGTGCTCGATCAGTTCGGGCGCAACCTGACTCAGGCCGCTCGTGAGGGCAAGCTCGACCCGGTCATTGGCCGGGAAAAGGAAATCGAACGCGTCATGCAGGTGCTGTCGCGGCGTACTAAGAACAATCCGGTGTTGATTGGCGAGCCCGGCGTTGGCAAGACCGCCGTGGTCGAGGGCCTGGCGCAGGCGATTGTCAAAGCCGAGGTCCCGGAAAACCTCAAGGACAAACAGCTCTACACGCTCGATCTCGGTGCACTTGTTGCCGGCAGCCGCTATCGCGGTGACTTCGAGGAGCGGTTGAAGAAAGTCCTCAAGGAGATTCGTACTCGCGGCGACATCATCTTGTTCATTGACGAGATTCATACGCTGGTCGGTGCGGGTGCAGCCGAGGGTGCAATCGACGCCGCCAGCATTCTCAAGCCGATGCTTGCCCGCGGCGAGCTTCAGACCATCGGTGCGACCACCGTTGAGGAATACCGCAAATATCTCGAAAAGGACGCCGCGCTGGAGCGCCGTTTCCAGCCGATTCAGGTCGGTGAGCCCTCCCTTGCTCACACCATCGAGATCCTCAAGGGGCTGCGCGACCGTTACGAAGCGCACCACCGGGTCTCCATCACCGATGCGGCATTGGTCGCGGCGGCAACGCTCGCTGATCGCTATATCTCCGACCGCTTCCTGCCTGACAAGGCGATCGACCTCATCGACGAGGCTGGCTCGCGGATGCGCATCCGTCGGATGACCGCGCCGCCGGACCTTCGCGAGTTCGACGAGCGGATCGCCGCGGTTCGCCGGGAGAAGGAGAGCGCGATCGACGCGCAGGACTTCGAGAAGGCCGCGTCATTGCGCGACCGCGAGAAGACGTTGTTGGCGCAGAAGGCCGATCGGGAGCGCGAGTGGAAGGCCGGCGACATGGATGTCGTCGCGGAGGTCACCGATGAGGAGATCGCCGAGGTTCTGGCCACCTGGACCGGCATTCCGGTGTTCAAGCTGACCGAGGAAGAGACCGCGCGCCTGCTGCGGATGGAAGACGAGCTGCACAAGCGGGTCGTCGGGCAGGCGCAGGCGGTCAAGGCCGTCTCGCAGGCGATCCGTCGGACTCGTGCAGGTCTGAAGGACCCGAAGCGCCCAGGTGGCTCGTTCATCTTCGCCGGCCCGTCTGGTGTCGGAAAGACCGAGCTGTCGAAGACGCTCGCCGAGTTCCTCTTCGGTGACGAGGACGCCTTGATCCAACTCGACATGAGCGAGTTCATGGAGAAGCACAGTGTGTCGCGGCTGGTGGGCTCGCCTCCCGGCTACGTCGGCTACGAAGAGGGTGGCCAGCTGACCGAGCGGGTGCGCCGCAAGCCGTTCTCGGTCGTGCTCTTCGACGAGGTCGAAAAGGCTCACCCCGATGTCTTCAACACGCTGCTGCAGGTGCTTGAGGATGGCCGGCTGACCGACTCCCAGGGTCGTACGGTCGACTTCAAAAACACGGTGATCATCATGACCACCAACCTCGGCACCCGGGACATCGCGAAGGGCCTCAACCTCGGCTTTGCCGCGGGTGACCACGACGCGAACAATTACGACCGCATGCGCATGAAGGTCAACGAAGAGCTCAAGGCGCACTTCAAGCCGGAGTTCCTCAACCGTGTCGACGACACGATCGTGTTCCACCAGCTGACCGAGGAAGACATCGTCACGATCGTCGACCTCATGATCAGCCGGGTCGACGTTCAGATGAAGAACCGCGACATGGCGATCGAGCTCACCGCCGACGCGAAGCGGGTGCTCGCCAAGAAGGGCTACGACCCGGTGCTTGGTGCGCGGCCGTTACGGCGAACCATCCAGCGCGAAATCGAGGACCTGTTGTCCGAGAAGATCTTGTACGGCGAGCTCACGGCCGGACAGATCGTCGTGGTGGATGTCGAAACTGTCGACGACGAGGAGCGGTTCACGTTCCGGGGCGAGGTCAAGCCAGTCGCGCCGGACGCGTTGCCGGTCGAGGAAGTCGTGCCAGGCGGCGCGGCCGCATCCGCGGAGGCACCCGCAAGCGAGGGCTAGCGTTCAGCGGCGGAGATTGCGGCGACCATCCGGTCGACGTGGTCGCTGAATATGCCGTCGAGGCCGATCGACACTGATCGGTCAAGCGACGATCTCCGCTGCGCGTCATAGCCGAACGCGAGCATCTCCATGGCGTGCACCTCGTCCGCGATGGCTCGGGACCACCACATCCAGCGGGCGTTGATCGCCTCGACACCGGCGTCGCGTGCCTCGGCCAGGACCTCATGTCGCCGGTGCGATCGGAGCACGTTGCCACGGACGGTGACTGCGCGGTGACCACCGTGAAGCCTTTCCAGCTGCGACGCCGCCGGGGCGACAAGCCAGACCCGGTCCGAAGCGTCGTGGTGATCGGCGACTGCCATGACCGCCTTCGCGATCGCGGCGGTATGCACGTCGATCGCGAGGTCGAAGTCAGTGCCGCACGCGGCGTAGAGCTCGTCTAGGGTCGGCATATGTGCCGGCAACTCGTCGCGTCGTACTTCCGCTATCGGCTGTCGCCAGCCAGGGCCGGCCAGGCCATCGTGGTCGAAGACGACCGCGCCGTCCTGGGTGAGCCACGCGTCGGTCTCGAGCCCGCGGGCGCCGTTGGCCAACGCGGCCGCGAATGCCGCGAGGGTGTTGTCGGGCCCAGGCGATCCACCGCGGTGGGCGAACCCATACTTCACGCCGGCAGCCGGTAGCGACCAGGGTCGGCGGGTTGGACAAGTCCGTCGGCAATCAGCCCGGCGAGCGCCCGATCCCGTTGCTCTGCGTCCTCCCACGCGGCGTCGAGCGCGCTCCGGTCGACCGGCTCAGCGCTGTCTCGGAGCACCGCGAGCAGCCGTCCCCGTACTTGCCGATCGGTGCCCGCATAGGTCTGCGGCCGTCGGGCGGACGGGCCTTGCGGTCGCCCAGCCTGCTGCCAGGCGCATGAGGTGAGGAGCGGGCAGGCCGAGCAGCGTGGTGACCGCGCCGTGCAGACGAGTGCGCCGAGCTCCATGACGGCAATGCTGTGGCGCGCTGCTGCCTCGATCGGCACGAGGTCGAGGGCTTCGGTCCGCTCGGCGGAGCTTGGCGCACTTGTCGTGACATCGGCGTGGCCACGAAGTGCGCGAGCAAGCACGCGTCGGACATTCGTATCCAGCACGGCGTGCCGCTGTCCGAACCCGAACGTCGCGACTGCTGCGGCGGTGTACGAGCCAATGCCCGGAAGCGCCAGCAATTCGTCGTAGGAGTCGGGGACCTCGCCACCGTGCCGGGCGACGAGCGCAACCGCGATGTCGTGCAGCCGCAAGGCCCGACGCGGGTAACCGAGTCGACCCCATGCGCGCACCGCTTCGCCGGGCGAATCGGCCGCCAATGACGCTGGTGTCGGCCAGCGTTCCTGCCACTCGAGCCAGACCGGGGACACGCGTGCAGCCGGGGTCTGTTGGAGCATGACCTCGCTGACGAGTACGCCCCAGGGCGTGACCTCGGCGGCGCGCCATGGGAGGTCCCTGGCGTTGGCGTCATACCACTCGATGAGTGTGGCGGAGAACGACGAGGTAGCCATATCGCTCGGTGAGTCTGCCACGACGACGCCCGGCATTGGGCGGCTGGCGCTTACGATCACGATCATGAGCACCGTGCTGCATCCGGTGGGCCCGCTCGGCGCACGGGTCTACTGGTTGCGGCGCGCGGTGCTGATCGGCGTGGTTGTCGTCCTCGTCGTTGTGGTGATCGTCGTGTTCTCAGGCGGATCCGGCAAGCCGAAGGCGAAGTCGCCGCCGCCTACACACCCGACGACGACCACGTCGTCGTCCCCACCCCCGACCAAGCAGACGTCCGCTTGCGACCCGAGCTCGCTCAAGCTCGTACTCTCGACCGACAGCGACACCTACACCGCGGGTCAGACCCCGACACTCATCGGGGAGTTCACCAACTCCTCCTCGAGCGCGTGCACGTTGACGACGTCGCCCAGCCAGCAGATCTGGCGGATCACCTCGGGGACCGACAAGATCTGGACCAACAAGGGGTGCACGACGGCCGGCGCGTCCAAGCAGCTCAAGCTCAAGGCCGGCGGCACCAAGATGGTGTCGATCAGCTGGGATGGCCGCCGGATCGAATCAGGATGTACCCCGGGCAGCGTCGTGCTGCCGGGCGAGTATGTGTTGCACGCAACGCTTAACGGGGTCAAAGGTCAGCTGGCGGTGTTCCACGTCACCTCCTAACCCCGAATCCTCGCTCCGATCAAGATCACCGGGGTATTAGGACAGAACCGGACAAACCTCGCTTGGCCCGGGAGGGAGCGGGATTGGCTGGGCTTGAGCGTCAGGCAGAGCGCTCCGCTCGCTTAAGCACGAACGCTTGAGCGACGACACCTCAGAGGTGACTGCTCAACCGGAGAGCCCTGCTCCGGTAACCATCGTCGTCGTTGACGACTCCGCGACCCAAAGACGGTTCATCCGCGCCGCGCTGTCCACCGATCCCACGCTGGAAATGGTCGGCGAGGCACGCACGGGTCGCGATGCCGTCGCGCTCGTCGAGCGGCTGCGGCCGACCGCGGTGCTGATGGACCTGCACCTGCCGGTCATGGACGGGATCCAGGCGATCGAGCGGATCATGGCGATCAGACCCACCCCGATCGTGGTCTATTCCTCGTTCGTCGATGGCGTCGACCGTGCCAACGCGGCATCGGCGTACGCGGCTGGAGCGGTAGACGTCATCGCGAAGCCCGGGCCACATGACAGCGGGCGGCTCGAGGAGTACGCGGAGGTGCTCCGGCAGCGGCTGAAGGTCGCCGGCCGGGTGAAGGTGATCACGCACCCACGTGGCCGACTCGGGATGTCCGGCAACGCGCTCACCACATTGCGGCTCGGTGCGGCTGGCACCAAGGGCGGTGGCCACGCTCGGGCGACCGAACATCGCGAGCCGGCCCCCACCCGCGACACGACGAGCATCCGCAGCGTCGACGCACTCGAGCTGCGTGAGGTCCAAGAGGTCAAGGTGCTCGCGGTCGGCGCGTCGACCGGCGGGCCGCAGGCCCTCGCCACGTTGCTCTCGGGTCTAGCGCCCGAGACCACCGCCTCGATCGTCGTCGTCCAGCACATGGCAGACGGCTTCATGGAGGGCCTGACCACCTGGCTGGACGATGTGTGTCCGCTACCAGTCATGCTCGGGATGAGCGGCAGGCGGATGTCGCCGGGGACGGTGACGATCGCACCCAGCGGGCTCAACCTGATCGTCCACGACCGGCTTCGAGTGACGACCCACCCGCCGGCCGCTGGCCAGTTTCACGTGCCTGGCATCGACGCGACCTTCAGCTCCGTCGCAGAGGCGTACGGCGCCTCGGCAGTCGGCGTGCTGCTCACGGGCATGGGCCGTGACGGTGCGCTCGGGCTCAAGCGGATGCGTGACTACGGTGCCTTCACCCTCGGCCAGGACGAGTCGACGAGCGCGGTCTACGGCATGCCGGCGGCAGCGATGTCCGCCGACGCGGTCGACCTGCAGCTACCGTTGCCTGAGATCTGTTCGGCGGTCTACCGGCTGCTGAAGACCGATGCGGGGCCCAGCGACGCGGGAGGCAAATCGTGACTCGCGTGGCGCTGACCGATGTTGAGTTTGCCGAGATTGCCAGCTTGCTTCACGACGCGGCCGGCTTGACCTTTGATGAATCGCGGCGTGACTCGTTGTGCTACTCCGTCGCGGAGCGAATGGGCGTGACCGAATCCGCCGATGTCCAGGCTTACCTTGCCGTCCTCGCCGGACCGGATGGCATCACCGAACGACAGGCGCTGCTGGACGAAGTGACGATTCCGGAGACCCACTTCTTCCGCAACCCGCCGCAGGTCCGAGCGCTGCGTAAGTACGTACTGCCCGAGTTGTTGCGGCAGGCGGCGAGTGGGAAGAAGCTACGGATCTGGAGTGCCGGGTGCTCGACCGGCGAAGAGGCCTACACCGTGGCCATCCTGATCCGCGAGCTGTTGCCACCTCACGTCGACTGGGACATCAAGGTGCTCGCGACGGATGTGTCGAAGCGCGCACTGGCTGCCGCGAGCGCGGCGCACTACTCCGAGCGATCCTTCGTCATGACCGACGCCCTCGATCTGTCCCGATGGTTTGTGCTCGACGCGACGAACGGGTCGTGGGTCGTCCGCGATGAGGTCCGCGACCTGGTGGAGTTCAGCCACCACAACCTGGTCACCGACCCGCCGCCGTTCGACTCCGAGCAGATCGACCTGATCTTGTGTCGCAACGTCACGATCTACTTCGACCGCGAGACCACCCGCCGGTTGATGAAGCGCCTGCATACGCGGTTGCGCGATGGCGGCTACCTCTTCCTCGGCCACGCCGAGACGCTGTGGCAGATCAGCGATGACTTCTCCCTCGTCCCGCTCGGGGATGCCTTCGTTTACCGTCGGCTCGACGAGCCGAACGAGGGCGAGAAGCGTCGCTGGGTGCTGCGAGATCGGCGCACCGAGGACGAGCTTCGTCCGACTCGCGCCGACCGCCGCCGCAGCGACTCCGACCGGCGGGACCGAGCCGAAGGTGAGATCTCGAGCGAGTCCCGACTGCAGCGACCGGCTGCGATCGAGTCTCCGGCGGTGCCCGTGGAGGCCACCGCGCGGATGCGCCCGGTGCGCGATCCGCTCGACGCGGTCCGAGCGGCGCTGGCGTTGGGCCAGTACGACGAGGCAGCCGATGTCGCCGCCGAGGTCGTTGCGGCAACACCGCTGTGGGCGCAAGCCCACTACCTCCAAGGTGTCGCGCTTACCAACCTCGGGCGCGATGCCGATGCACTTGTCGTGCTGCGCAAGGCCGTCTATCTCGATCCCGATCACGGCTTCGCTCACTTCCTGCTAGGCGGTGCGCTCGAGCGGTCCGGCGAGCCAGTTGCGGCGTCGCGGTCCTACCGGGCTGCCGCGAGCACGCTTGGCCGCCGACCGCTGGACAGTGTGGCGACTGAGCTGGGCGGGCGGAGTGTCGCCGAGCTGGCGGCGCTGTGTATGCAGCTGGCCCAGCGTGCAGATGCGAGCTCTCGGGCGGAGCGGTCGTCATGATCCCGGGGTACGTGATGTTTCGCCTCGGGACGCAGACTTTCGCGCTTTCTCTCGACGAGGCGCGCGAGATCGTCCGGCTGAATGGCCTTGAGCAGCTGCCAGGCACACGGCCGCCCATGGCAGGCGTCATCGTGCTCCGGGGCAACCCGTTGCCGGTCCTCGACCTGCGCGCCCCGGGCGCTCCGGGCGATGAAGGCGACGTGCTCGTGATGGATGTCGCGGGCGACCCGGTTGGCGTCGCCGTCGATGAGGTGCTTGCTGTCGTCTCCGCGGCTGACCTGCCCGAAGCGGACGAAGCGCCGGCGAAGACGCTGCCGCCCTACGTGATCGGGATCAGGCGCAGCGCAGGAGCGCCAGTCTTGCTGGTCAACCTGCAGCGCATGCTTGATGTGTCGGCCGAGGGCTGGATCCAGTCACTCGCGAGCGGTGGGGCTGCCGTCCTCGCGTCCTGAGTGTCGACTTCGCTTAGTTCGCCGCTGCGTGCGGCCGATGTTGAAGTGTGACCTCCAACGCTGGGTACGCCTTGGCGCCGCTCGGCCGTCGGAGCGCGGCGTGGCTGCTGGACACTGCTATCGGCACGTTGCTGGCGGCGTGCTTCGTCAAGGCCGCCGGTGGCCAGCACGACCTGACCACGATGTGGCACCTGCTCGCGTTCAAATCCGTGGGTGGCCAAACCGGTCGCCAGCTGAGCACGGCGATGAGTCCGGCGTCGGCCAGCCTCGCCGCGTTGCGGCCGCTGCTAGGGCTGCTGGCGATCGTGTCCGTGATCTTCGGTTGCACAGTGGCCTATCGGGTCGGGACGACCGCGAAGTGGGGTGCGGGGCTAGGCAAGACGCTTTTCGGGCTGCAGGTTGTCGTTGATGTGCCCGGCGGTGGTGGCGTCCAGACGCCCGGCTGGGCGCGGTCATGGAAGCGGTGGGCAGTGCCGCAGGTGCCCGCACTCATTCCACTTCCGGCCACCGGGCTGCTTGCCTTCGCGCCAGCCTGGCGGGACAGCCGACGCCGTGGCCTGCATGACCGCGCCGCGGGCACCGTCGTGATCGATGTCTGGGCGCGGGTCCGGCAGAACGGCGCGCCCGTAGCTGCCGTCAGCACCGCGCCGGCACTTGCTGCCGTAGCGGTTGGCGAGTCTGCTCGCGACGCTCAGACGTAGCGTTCGAGGATCGAGGACTCGGCGAGTCGCGACAGTCCTTCTCGCACCGAGCGCGCGCGGGTGTCGCCGACGCCCTCCACCAGTTGGAGGTCGTCGATCGATGCCGCGAGCAATTTCTGCAGGCCGCCGAAATGCTCGACCAGGCGGTCGACAACTGCCGGTGGCAGCCGCGGCACGCGCGCGAGCAGTCGGTAGCCGCGAGGCGACACCGCGTTGTCGAGGACGTCGATGCTGGTGCCGAAGCCGCACACCCGGGCGATGACGGTCAGGTCGAGCAGCTCGGTCGCCGACACATTCTCGAGCTCGGCGCGTACGTCGACGAAGGTCCGCGGCTTCCGGCCGTGTGGAGCCGGGATGTAGTCACGGATGATCAGCTCCTGTTCTTGCACCACGCCCGCCATCAGCTCGTCGAGTTGCAGTGAGAGCAACCGCCCGTCGGTGCCGAGCTCGACGACGTACCCCTCGATCTCCGAGGCGATGCGCAACACCATCTCGAGCCGCTGGCTGACGGCGACCGCATCGCGGACGGTGACCAGATCCTCGATCTCGAGCGCCGAAAGCGTCCCGTTGACCTCATCAAGGCGCATCTTGTAACGCTCGAGTGTGGCAAGGGCCTGGTTGGCGCGCGACAGGATTGCCGCCGAGTTGTCCAGGACGTAACGGCGGCCTTCGACGTAGAGCGCGATGATGCGCATCGACTGGCTCACGCTGACTACGGGGTAGCCGGTCTGCTTCGCGACCCGTTCCGCGGTGCGGTGGCGGGTGCCGGACTCATCGGTCGGGATCGTGGGGTCCGGCACCAGGTGCGTCGCCGCCCACACGATCCTCGTCAGGGTGTCGTCGAGGACGATGGCGCCGTCCATCTTCGCGAGTTCACGCAACCGGGTCGAGGCGAACTCCACGTCGAGCGGGAAGCCGCCGGTGCACAGCGATTCGACCACCTTGTCGTATCCCAAGACGATCAGCGCGCCGGTATGCCCGCGCAGGATTCGCTCGAGCCCATCGCGCAACTGCGTGCCTGGGGCGATCTGGGCAAGCGTGGCGCGAAGCTGGTCACCGTCGGGTCGGTCGGAGGTTGCCACCAGACTCCTCGTCGCGCGCTCGATTCAGGCGGCCTTGAGTGTACGGGCGCCGCGCCTCGGCGACGGCTCAGCCTCGGTAGAGCGGCAGCGCGTGACGCACTGCATGGGCAAGATCGGTGGCCTCGATCGTCTGCATCTGCGGGATCTTCGCGCCGCAGTTCGCTGGCACGATCGCTGCCGTGAAGCCGAGCCGGGCTGCCTCGGCGAGGCGTGCCCGCACCGCAGACACCGGCCGAAGCTCGCCGGCCAGACCGACCTCACCGATCGCGATCAGACCAGACTCGAGCGAGACGTTGCCGAGGGCGCCCGCGATCGCGAGTGCGACCGAGAGGTCAGCGGCGGGCTCTGCCAGTCGAACTCCGCCGACGGTTGCGGTGTAGACCTCACGATCTGAGAGCTTGAGGCCGAGCCGGGTCTCGATGACCGCGAGCAGCATCGCGACTCGTTGGCTGTCGAGCCCGCTCGTGGCGCGGCGTGGCGTCACTGCTTGCGGTGATCCGACCAGAGATTGCACCTCAGTGACGAGGGCCCGACGTCCCTCCATCGTGACCGTCACGCAGGTGCCCGGCACCGGAGTCGCGCCGTGAGCGAGGAAGAGTCCGGACGGGTCCGGCAAACCAACGATGCCGTCATCGCGCAGATCGAAGCAGCCGACCTCGTCGGCCGGCCCGAAGCGATTCTTCACCGTTCGCACGAGCCGCAGCCGCGAGTGTCGATCGCCTTCGAAGGAGAGCACGACGTCGACAAGGTGCTCCAGCGTGCGCGGCCCGGCGATGGCGCCGTCTTTCGTGACGTGGCCGACGAGCAGCACCGCGATGCCGCGTGCTTTCGCGACCCGGATCAGCGTGCTCGCCACCTCGCGCACCTGCGCGACACCGCCTGCTGACCCGTCGATCGCCGCGGACGCGATGGTCTGGACCGAGTCGATGATGAGAACGTCGGGCACGACTGCGTCAACGTGGCCGAGCACTGCCGCGAGATCGGTTTCGGCGGCGAGGTAGAGGTCGGCCGCGAGTGCGCCGATCCGGCCTGCTCGCATCCGTACCTGCGCAGCCGACTCCTCACCAGTGACGACGAGGCATCGCATGCCGCCGTCGGCGATCTTCGCGGCGGCGCTGATCAGCAGCGTCGACTTCCCGACGCCCGGCTCGCCGGCGAGCAGCACGACAGAACCCGGGACGAGGCCGCCGCCGAGGACACGGTCGAGCTCAGGCTCGCCGGTAGACCGATGCGCGGCGCCGTCGGCTGCCACATCGGCGATCGGCTGGGCTGCAGCACTGACCGGGCCAGCCACGATCGCCAACCCTGGTCGGGCGCCGAGCTCGAGCACGGTGCCCCACGCCTGACACTCGGGGCAGCGGCCGACCCACTTCGACACCTCGAGGCCGCAGTCTTCGCAGCGATATGCCGGCCGTTGCGCGGCCTTGGTCACCATGGGGCTGACGCTAGATCGGGTATACGACGGTTTGCGCTTCCGACGCGCGGCTGTGGATGACTCCTAGCTGGGGTCGGCGGGGTGAACCGCGACGCGAGCCGTCAAAGCCTGCTCACACATGCCGACCAGCACGTCGTACGCGGCCTGACCCATCAGCTCGATCAGCTCGGGCCCGTAACCGAGATAGAGCGGTTCGGCGGCAACGTGTGCCTCGGTCGCGGAGGTGCACCACCAGTTGAGGTCATGGCCACCCGCCCCCCACCCTCGGCGGTCGTACTCGCCGATCGTCGTGAACAGCACCTCAGTGCCATCAGGACGGGTGACGCGGTCATAGCTGCGCCGGACGGGCAGCTGCCAGCAGACGTCCGGCTTGGTCTCCAGCGGGTGGCGTCCGGTGTTAAGTGCATGCAGATGGAGGGCGCATCCCGCCCCGGCGGAGAACCCCGGCCGGTTCAGGAAGATGCATGCGTTGTTGTGGCGGCGGGTGCGACGGTTGCCGTCCTCGACCTCGCTGATGCCGCCCTTCAAGCCCTGTTTGCGGTACTGCCATTCATCGGCCGTGAGCTCCTTGGCGAACCGGCGTACCCGCTTCTCGTCGTCCTTGTCGGAGTAGTAGGCACCGTGCGAGCAGCAGCCGTCATCGGCGCGCCCGGCGATGATGCCCTTGCAGCCACTGCCGTAGATGCAGGTCCACCGTGACAGCAACCAGGTGAGATCGCAGCGGAAGATCTGCTCGTCGTCGGCGGGATCGATGAACTCGATCCATTGTCTGGGAAAATTCAGGTCGACCTCGGGCACGCGCTAACTGTAGTGACCTGCATACGCTCGGGCCGTGGCGGTTGTGCGAGTGCCGGATGCCAAGGTCGTGTTGTCGACTGCGTCGGTCTATCCCGAGTCGACCGCGACCGCATTCGAGCTGGCCGCGCGGCTCGGTTATGACGGCATCGAGGTCATGGTCTGGACCGACCCGATCAGCCAGGACATCGACGCGTTGCGGCACCTCTCGGACTACCACGCGGTTGCCGTCCACGCGGTCCATTCGCCCTGCCTGATCGTCACGCAACGGGTGTGGGGGACGGATCCGTGGGCCAAGCTGGTGCGGGCGCAAGTGGCCGCCGAAACCCTTGGCGCATCAACGGTTGTCGTGCATCCGCCGTTTCGCTGGCAACGCGAGTACGCCCGCGATTTCATCACCGGCATCGAGCGGATGGCGAGCGAGACCGAGGTGCGGTTCGCGGTCGAAAACATGTTTCCGCTTCGCGCCCGCGGACGCTCGGTGGTGCCGTACTCGCCCGACTACGACCCGAGCGACGAGGACTTCCGCCACTTCACCCTTGACCTGTCGCACACCTCGGTCGCGCAGAACGATGCTTTGCGATGGCGGACGCGGATGGGCGATCGACTCGCGCACGTCCACATTGCAGACGGTCTCGGCACGGCCAGAGACGAGCACCTCGTGCCCGGTCGGGGTGACCAGCCGTGCGCCGAGCTGCTCGAGGGCCTGGCCGCGCGTGGCTTCGACGGGCACGTGGTTGTCGAGATCAACACCCGCCGGGCCGAGAGCCGCGCCGAGCGAGAGGCCGACCTCGCCGAGGCACTGGCCTACACCCGGCTCTACCTCGCTGCCCCCGCCGCGCGGCAATGAGCGAGTCGCCCGAACTCGGCCGGCTCTTCGGGACGGTCGCGGACTTGTACGACGAGGTCCGCCCCGACTACCCCGATGAGCTGTACGACGTACTCGAGGCGACCGTCGGACCGGTAGCGGGCAAAGACGTGCTCGATCTTGCGGCCGGCACGGGGCTGCAGACCAGAGCGCTGGCAGGTCGCGGCGCACGGGTCGTCGCGGCCATCCGACCTCGCCATGCTTCGCCGACTCCGGACTCAGGTACCCGAGATTCCTAGCGTTGCGGCGTATGGCGAGCAACTCCCGTTGCGCGACGCGGTCGCGGATCTCGTCGTTTGCGGGACTGCCTGGCACTGGCTGCTGCCGGGCGACGCCGTCAGCGAAATTCGTCGGGTGCTGCGGCCGCACGGTTACTTGGCGTTGTCGTGGGTGCACAACCGTGGGCCGATGGCATCGAGTGGGAGGACCGGCAAAGCGCCATCTTCGAGCGCTGGGACCGCGTCGGCGGAGACCAGCCGGCGCCTCGCGGGATTGCGCCGCGTGATGCCGCCGCTGATCTCGAAGCCCGGGGAATCGACGTGGTGCTCAACCAGGAGTTCAACTGGTCGCGAGAGGTGACGCTGGAACAGCACCTGCGCACGCTCGGCACCCACTCCAGCAATCTGGTTCGGCCAGAGGACGACCGGCGGGCGATGCTGGCCGAGATCGAGAAAGCGCTGCAGCCGTGGCCGGTAATGACCGAACGCCTATGGGGGCCGCTGATCGTCGCCCGCTTTTGACGGTTCTGGCTTCTTGGTGGCCTCAGTGGCGCAGCCACCCGACCCACCACCCGTCGTTCGTGGTGCCGGTCGCATTGCTGTGCGCCGTGGCGGCGTGAGCCCGGAACGGGCTCGGACCTGGGCGCTGCGCGACGCGAGTGGCTGACGCCACTGGCTTGCGAGCTGTTGTTGGCGGGTCTCCCGCTTGCGCGGTGTGTCTGAAATGGAGCGGGTGGGGTGGTGATCGCCGTACGCTCTGCGTCGTGTTGCAGTCGGGTATGCGGGCCGCGTTGCCAGGCTGCGTCGCGCCGCAACAGCGTCCGCCGGGTCATCGAGCATGCGCCGATCTCCAGCCGGGTCGTGAAGCGCTTCGTGGCCGGTGACTCGGTTGATGACGCCGTGCGAGCCACCCGTGAGTTCGATCGACGCCGGCCTGCACGTCTCCCTCGATCATCTCGGCGAGGACACCACCGAGATCGCGCACGCGAAGGCCACGACCGACGCCTACCTGTTGCTGCTTCGAGCGACTCGTCCGACGCCGGCCTCGCAGCGAATGCCGAGGTCTCGGTCAAGCTCTCCGCCGTCGGCCAGGCGTTGGACCACTCGCTGGCGATCGACAACGCACGCCAGATCTGCGCAGCGGCGGCAGCCGCGGGCACCACCGTGACCCTCGACATGGAGGACCACACCACGACCGACTCGACGCTGGAGAGCCTGCGCGAGCTGCGCGCCGACTTCCCGTGGGTCGGCGCCGTGGTGCAGTCCTACCTTCGCCGCACCGAGGCCGACTGCCGCGACCTGGCCACCGCTGGCTCCCGGGTACGGCTCTGCAAAGGCGCATACACGGAGCCGGAGTCGGTGGCGTTCCAACATCGCGAGGATGTCGACGAGTCCTACACCCGGTGCCTGCGAGTCCTGATGACCGGCGATGGCTACCCGATGGTCGCGACTCACGACCCGGCGCTCGTCACCACCGGCCGCCGGCGTTGGTCAAGATGAGCGACCGGAAGCCAGCTAGCTACGAGTTCCAGATGCTCTACGGCATCCGTCCTGACGAGCAGCTTGCGGCTCGCGGGCGAGGGCCGCACCGTGCGGGTGTACCTGCCCTACGGCAGCGACTGGTACGGCTACCTGATGCGCCGCCTAGCCGAGCGCCCAGCCAACGTGAAGTTCTTCAGCCTAGACCCGCGGGTCGTTAGGCGCCCGGACCGCTGAGCACCCGTGTGTCGGGAGCCCCGGGGTTGCGCGAGCGGCCCTGGTGCGCAGCGAGTCCGGGCACCTGACCCAATCGCGCACCCGGGCGCCCCGGGTTCCGACGAGCGCACCAGGGTGCGCAGCGGTCGGGCGCCTGACCCACACGCCAGACATGGGACGATGACGTAGTGGGCGAGACAGTTGCGGTTCTAGGTGCAGGGAAGATGGGCGAGGCGCTGCTGTCGGGGATGTTGCGGGCGGGACGGCCGGCATCGAGTCTTGCTGTTCACTGAGCGCCATGAGGATCGGGCGGAGGAGCTGACCGCAACAGTTCGGGATCGAGTCGGTCATCGAGCGCCGAGGCGGCTGCGCGGGCAGACACGTTGCTGGTGGCGGTCAAGCCGCAGGAAATCGTTGCGCTGCTTGATGACTAGCCGGACGCCGTCACGCCTCGCAACCTGGTGATCACGATCGCGGCCGGGATCCCGACGACGTTGTTCGAGAAGCGGCTGGCTGACGGCACGCCGGTCGTGCGGGTGATGAGCAATACGCCGGTCTTCGTCGATGAGGCGATGAGTGCGATCTCGGCGGGCACGCATGCCGGCGAGGAGCATCTGGCCCGCACCGAAGACTGTTCAAGCCGGTCGGCAAGGTGATCCGGGTGCCGGAGTCTCAGCTCGACGCGGTGACCGCGCTGTCGGGCAGTGGTCCGGCGTACTTTTTCTTTCTGGTCGAGGCGATGATCGATGCCGGCATCCTGCTCGGCCTGCCGAGAGCGATCGCGGCCGAGCTGATCGTGCAGACGGCGATCGGTTCCGCGGTCATGTTGCGCGACTCGCGGCGAGCATCCGGTGCAGCTTCGTGAGGCGGTCACCAGCCCGGGCGGCACGACGATCGCCGCGATCCGCGAGTTGGAGAATCACGGCGTGCGGGCGGCGCTGCTGTCCGCACTCGAGGCCGCGCGCGACCGCTCGCGCGAGCTTGCCGGCGGAGCGGGTTAGCCGCGTGGCGTGCACGGTTGCCGCGCCCTGGGACCGCAGGCTGCTCGACTACGACTTCGGTGCTCGCATCCGTTCAAGCCGGTGCGGGTCGAGTTGACCATGGCGCTTGCCGAGCAGCTCGGCGTGCTCGACCGGATCGATGTGATCGGCTTCGACTCGGCGACGCCGACGAGTTGCTCCAGTTGGTCCACACACCTGGATATATCGCAGCCGTTCAACGCGCCGGTGAGACGTTGCTGCCGGACCCGTCCATGGACTCGGCACAGCCGATGACCCGGTGTTCTGAGTCGATGCATGAGGCGAGCGCGCTGGTTGCTGGAGCGACGGTGGCTGCCGTTAGTGCCGTGTTCGAAGGCTCGCATGAACACGGGGTCAACATCTCCGGCGGGTTGCACCACGCCATGCCAGACCGGGCGTCAGGCTTCTGCGTCTACAACGATCCGGCGATCGCGATTGCGTGGCTGCTCGCCAAGGGGGTCGAGCGGGTCGCGTACGTCGACGTCGACGTTCATCACGGTGACGGGGTCCAAGCGGTCTTCTGGGACGACCCTCGAGTGTTGACGATCAGCCTGCATGAGTCCGGCCGCACGCTGTTCCCCGGCACCGGCGATCCCGGCGATGTCGGAGGACCGAACGCCAGGGGCGCGGCTATCAACGTGGCCTATCAAGCAGGTACGGGTGACGCCGAGTGGCACGCCGGTTTCGATGCGACAGTGCCGGCGGCGGTGCGCGCTTTCGCGCCTGACTATCTCGTCAGCCAGCATGGTTGTGACACGCACGCGCTCGACCCGCTTGCCAACCTGCAGCTCAGCGTGGATGGACAGCGTGCCGCCCATGTGAAACTGCATGACCTCGCGCACGAGGAGTGTGACGGCCGGTGGCTTGCCGTCGGGGGTGGGGGGTATGAGTTGGTGCAGGTCGTGCCGCGCACCTGGACCCATTTGCTGGCGATCGCGACCGGTGAGCCAATCGATCCGCAGATCCGCGCTCCAGAGGAGTGGCGAGAGTTCGTGAAGACGAGGACCGGTCGCACTGCGCCGACCACGATGACCGACCACCCGACGTCAACCGATCCGAGGCAGTCACGATGACGCCGTATAGACGCGGTTCCGGGATTCTTGCCATCGCGGTCCTCGGTCTGGTGGCAGTGGCGTGCGCATCGGGTTCGAGCTCGGGCATCGCGGCGCCCCGCGCCAAGGGCGGATCAGCCGGCGCCCAACCAACCGCGGCGGTCCAGACATCCGCCTCACCGGCCGCGGCTGGGTCGACCGGCGCTCGTGCTGCCACAAAGCATCTGGTCAGGATTGCCGCGGTCGGCGACACGATGTTGGGCGACACCCCTGACCTGCCGCCTGACCCGGCGGCTATCTGGACGCCGTAGACAAGACGCTTCGCGGCGAGGCGCAGATTGTCTTCGCCAACCTCGAAGGCACTCTGACAACTGTCGATTCCGGGAAGTGCGGCAGCGGCAACGGTGGCGACTGCTTTGCGTTCCGCGACCCGCCGCACTATGCGAAATACCTTGCAGCTGACGGCTTCACGGTGCTCAACGACGCCAACAATCACTCACATGACTTCGGCCAGGCCGGCCTCGACCAGACGATCAGCGCGATTCACCGGGCCGGCATGAAGCAGACCGGGCTCGCCGGCGAGATCACGGTCGTGCATGCCGGCACAGTGCCAGTGGCGTTTGTTGCGTTCGCGCCGTACCCCAACACCGCCGACCTGCTTCATCTCTCCGCCGCCGCTGCGCTGATCCGTAAGGCGCATCGCGAGGCCCCGGTCGTCGTGGTGTACATGCATGCCGGAGCCGAGGGCAGCGACGCCGATCACGTCACCGGGCACGAGGAGTTCTACCTCGGAGAGGATCGCGGCAACCCGAAGAAGTTCGCGCACATGGCCGTGCGCAACGGCGCCAGCCTGGTGATTGCCAGCGGTCCTCACGTGTTGCGGGGCATGCAGTTCTACCGCCACCACCTGATCGCCTACAGCCTTGGCAACTTCGCCAACTTCCACAACTTTGGGGGCGGCGGGATCCTGTCCGACTCAGCCATCCTGCACGTGACGTTGACGGCCGATGGTGGGTTTCGGTCGGCCCGGCTGCACGCCGTGCAGCTCGACAGCGAAGGGCATCCCAGCCTCGGCGGCGGCTCGATCGCGCTCGTCAGGACGTTGTCCCAGGAAGACTTCGGTGCTCATCGCGCGCATCTGAGTCGCGACGGCAACATCACTGCGCCCTAGGGGCTGACCGCGGTCTGCGGGCGGGTGGCGCGTCCGCTCGACTGGTAGTTCCGAACTCCCAGATCGGCGGCCAAGAGAGTTAGCGACACGGCGGTCGCGAGGTACGTTTGAGTCGGCCTCAGCCGGCTGGGCGGCGTCCACTGCAGGAGCTAGGGGGCACTCACGTGGGAGTAGACAAGGCGAGTTACGACGGTGTGCTCGCCCGGGTCGCCGAGCACACCGACAACTGGCTTGGCTCGTTGGCCGACCGCCCGATGGGCCCGTCGGCGAACGCGGACGAGATGTTGGCACGGTTTTCTCAGCCGCTACCGGCGGGGCCGACCGCGCCCGCGGACGTGATCGATGAGCTGGTGCGGCTCGCCGAGCCCGGGTTGATGGCGATCCCGGCGGGCCGGTTCTTCGGTTGGGTGATGGGTGGCACCCTCCCGGCCGCGCTCGGCGCCGACTGGCTGGTCAGCGCCTGGGATCAGAACGCCGGTATGCGGTACGCGACTCCCGCGGTCGTTGCCGCGGAAGAAACTGCTGGTGCGTGGTTGCTTGACCTGCTCGAGCTCCCGGCGACGGCGGACGTCGGGTTCGTCACGGGGGCCACGGCCGGCAACTTCACCTGCCTGGCAGCTGCGCGCAACGCGGCGCTCGGCCGCATCGGCTGGGACGTCGAACGTGAGGGGTTGATCGGCGCACCGCCGATTCGCGTACTCGTCGGCGCGGAGAGCCACACCTCGGTCGATCTCGCATTGCGTTACCTGGGGCTTGGCGCCGCCGAGCGGGTTGCCGCCGACGACCAGGGCCGCATCCGCGTGGATGCGCTGGCTGAGACGCTTGCGGCTGGGCCGGCAGACGGCCCAGTCATCGTCGGGCTGCAGGCAGGCAATCTGCACTCCGGTGCCTTCGATCCGATGGTTGAGGCGATCGATGTCGCGCATCGACACGGTGCCTGGGTGCACGTCGATGGTGCCTTCGGGCTGTGGGCCGCGGCCGCGCCGGCACTTCGCCACCTCGCAGCGGGCATGGGAGCCGCTGACTCGTGGGCAACCGATGCCCACAAGACGCTGAACGTGCCGTACGACTGTGGCCTGGCGTTCGTCGCAGACCCGGCGCCGCTGCACGCGTCGATGGGGGTGAGTGCGAGCTATCTGATCACCGAGGGGTCACATGCCGATCCCTTCGACCGCACGCCGGAGATGTCGCGACGCGCTCGGGGAGTGCCGGTGTGGGCGGCGCTGCGCAGCCTCGGCCGCCAAGGTGTGGCCGATCTCGTCGAGGGCCTCGCTCGCAATGCCCGGGAGCTCGCGGCAGCGATTGGCGAGATCGACGGCGCGACGGTGCTGAACGATGTCGTCTACACCCAGGTGTGCCTGTCCTTCGGCGACGATGCCAGGACGGCTGCCGTGACCGATCACGTCATCAAGGACGGGACGACCTGGATGAGCGGGTCCCGGTGGCAAGGTCAGCAGGTGCTGCGCATCTCGGTGAGTAACTGGACGACGGAGGGCGAGGACATCAGCCGCTCGGTCGACGCGATCGCGCGTGCCGTCGCCGCCACTGCGGGCTAGGTGTTCACGCGGCTCGAACCCTGGCCTGTCGTACGTCACGCCTAGGGTTGTGATGTGACGACTCGCCCCCTGACGTTGATGACGGTCCATGCCCACCCCGACGACGAGGCGACCGGCACGGGTGGTGTGCTGGCCAAGGCTGCCGCGGAAGGCATCCAGACCGTGCTCGTGACGTGCACCGACGGTGGGTGCGGCGACGGCGAAGGCGGAGTCAAGCCGGGTGAGCCGGGTCACGATCCCGCTGCAGTGGTCGCGATGCGTGAGCGCGAGCTTGAAGCCAGCTGCGCCGTGCTCGACGTCAGCCACCTCGAGCTGCTCGGGTACGCCGACTCGGGGATGATGGGTTGGGCGACGAACGACGCCCCTGACTCGTTTTGGCAGACGCCGATCGAAGAGGCCGCCGAGCGGCTCGCCAAGCTGATGCGGCACTACCAGCCCGATGTCGTCGTGACGTACGACGAGTTCGGTTTCTATGGCCATCCTGATCACATCCAGGCCAATCGCGTCACGATGGCAGCACTCGAGCTCGCTGGCCTCCCGGCGAAGGTCTACTGGACGACCGCTCCGCGTTCGATGATCGGAGAGCTCGAGGCGGTCATTCGCGAGCTTGGCGGCGACTGGGATGACGACGAGGGTTCGACCGAGGAGATCGGACTGCCGGACGAGGAGATCACCACCTGGGTCGACACGACTGAGTTCGGCGCGCAGAAGTTCGCCTCGCTCGCGGCACATGCCAGCCAGAGCGAGAACATCTTCTTCCTCAGGATGGGCGAGAAGCGCTTCACCGAGATCATGGGCGTCGAGACTTTCGTCCGCATCCATGACACGACAGGCGCAGCGTTGCCGGAAGCCGATCTGTTCGACGGCTTGCGCTGAAAAATGCAGGTGTCACTCGAACGGGTGAAGTATCACGCGTAACAGTGACGTGGTGCTGTCTCAGCCGATACAGTCCTATGAGCACGTATGCGGTGCGTGCGCCGGAGGGGAAGCCGGCGCGCCGCAGACGTGGGAGGGCGGTTGTTCCATGGCTGCGGACCCCGGTCTGTCGGCAAGTGCTGGTGCGTCACCGGAGCGGCTCGGTGAGTTGCGGTTTCTGACCGTTGCCGAGGTCGCCACATTGATGCGGGTCTCGAAGATGACCGTCTATCGACTGGTCAACGCGGCGACCCTGCCTGCAGTGCGTGTTGGTCGCTCGGTGCGAGTGCCCGAGCAGGCCGTTCACGACTACCTCCAGCACTCCTACGTCGAAGCCGGCTGACTGCTGCTCGCGCGGGCCGCTAGCCTGTTGCCAGGTTCTGCAGACTGCAGTCGGAGAGGCTCCTCGTGGGTTCGGTCATCAAGAAGCGCCGTAAGCGTATGGCGAAGAAGAAGCATCGCAAGTTGCTGAAGAAGACACGCGTTCAGCGGCGTAACAAGAAGTAGCGAAAAGGGGTACTTAGCGTGTCTCCGTCGAAGCAGCGTCGCTACGACTGGGTGACCTTCACCTCCGACTACGGCCTTGACGACGTCTTTGTGGGCGTTTGTAAGGGCGTGGTGGCCCAGATTGCGCCGCACGTCCGCATCCTCGACGTCTGCCATCTGATCGCGGCGCAGGATGTCGAGCAGGGCGCCAGCAGCCTGGCCGCAGCGATCCCGTTCCTGCCGGTGGCGGTGCATCTTGCGCTCGTCGATCCGATGCATGGCTCGTCGTCTCGTGGGCTGGTGATCGAGACGGGCGACGGCTCACTGCTGATCGGGCCGGATAACGGCATCTTGTCTTTCGCCTGGGAAGAGCGTGGCGGCATCGAGCAGGTCATCGAGATCGTCAACCCGGCGCTGTGGCGCGAAACGGTGCACCCGACCTTCCGGGGTCGCGACATCTTCGCGCCGGTCGCCGCGCACCTCGCCAACGGCCAGGCTCTCGCCGATGTCGGGCCGGTGATCGACCCGAGCGTCCTCACCCGCCTACCGGTACGCACGGTCGTGGTCGATGACGATCACGTCCACGCTGAGATCAACCAGGTGGACCACTTCGGCAACGTCTCGCTGAACCTCGCCCGTGCCGACCTCGAAGCGGCCGGCATGAGCTTCGGTGACACAGTCGAGCTCCGCTGCAATGGCCGGACGTTGCTGGTGCCGTTCACAGCGACCTATGGCGATGTCGCGCGTGGTCGTCTCGTGCTGTGCGAGGACTCGTTCCGGGCGATCATGCTGGCCGTCAACGCGGGGCATGCGAGCCGCGAGCTGCGCGTGGCCCGCGGCGAGCCGGTCGTGATCGCGCGGCTACCGCAGCAATCAGCGCGGCCGGGCTCGCTCAACTAAGCTCGACCTGCCGTCGCGACTAACATCGCGTTGTGGCAACTCGCGTCGTGATGGTGACTGGCGTCTCCAGATATCAGGGCGGCCTGCTCGCGGCCACGCTGTCCGAGGACCCGTCGATTGAGCGGGTCATCGGGGTCGATGTCGAGCCACCGAAGACCGATGTCGGGCGTACCGAGTTCGTCCGGGCTGATATCCGCAATCCGATCATCGCGAAGGTCATCGCGTCGGCGAAGGTCGACACGGTGGCGCACCTCAGCGTCATTGCCACGCCCTTCGGGGCCGGCGGCCGCGCGGCGATGAAGGAGATCAACGTCATCGGCACGATGCAGCTGCTCGCGGCGTGTCAGAAGGCGCCCAGCATGCGCAAGCTCGTGGTGAAGTCGACGACCGCGGTCTACGGCTCGTCCTCGCGCGATCCCGCGTTGTTCACCGAAAACATGGAGCCTCGCGCGCTGCCGCGCTCCGGCTACGCCAAGGACTCGGTCGAGGTCGAGGGCTATGTGCGCGGGCTCGGCCGGCGGCGGCCCGACGTCGACGTCACGCTGCTGCGCTTCGCCAACTTCATCGGCCCGAACATCGACACCCCGCTGACCCGCTACTTCTCGCTGCCGGTGGTGCCGACAGTCTTCGGGTTCGACCCAAGGCTGCAGCTGCTGCATGAGTCCGACGGCATGGAAATCCTGCGGCGCGCCGTGGTCGAGGACCATCGCGGCACGTTCAACGTCGCCGGCGACGGCGTGATCCTCCTGTCACAGGCCATCCGTCGTGCCGGCCGCACCTCCCTGCAGTTTCCGACGGCGGCAGTGACGGCCGTGGGGTCGATCTTCCGGCGTACCGGGCTGGTCGACTTCTCGCCCGAGCAGCTGCAGTTCCTGCTTTTCGGCCGCGGCGTCGACACGACCCGGCTGCGGGAGGACTTCGGCTACACCGCGCAGTACACAACTCTCGAGGCCTTTGATGACTTCGTGGCCGGTAGCGGGTTGCGGCCGATCATTGACCCCTCGCGGGTGGAGGCAGCCGTGGCAACCGCCCGGGGACTCGTCGGTGGATTGATCGCCGCCAATGCCTGAGGCCCGGGTGATCCCCCTAGACGGTGGCGAGGGGCCGTCTGCGCGCCGCCGCAAGGTGCGCCCGCCGCAACCGCCGCCCGCCGTCGAGCTGCCGATCGACGAACCGGATGAGTTGGTCGAGCCATCGGAGTGGGAACGCAAGCTAGCCGGCGCGATGGCCTTCATGCGCCGCCGGATCACCGGCGACTACGAGGTCGACGACTTCGGCTTCGACCCTGATCTCACCGACAATGTGCTGCTGCGACTGCTCCGACCGCTGTACGAAAAGTATTTCCGAGTCGAGGTCCGGGGCATGGAGAACGTCCCGGTCTTGGGCGGTGCGCTGATCGTGGCGAACCACTCCGGCACCATCCCGATCGACTCGGCGATGACGCAGCTGGCGTTGCACGACCATCATCCGGCTCATCGTCATCTGCGGATGCTGGCCGCGGATCTCGTGTTCACAATGCCGGTCATCGCGCCGATGGCCCGCAAGTCGGGCTCGACGCTGGCCTGCAACGAGGACGCGGAGCGGCTGCTCGGAGGGGGTGAGCTCGTCGGGGTCTGGCCTGAGGGCTTCAAGGGAATCGGGAAGCCATTCAGCGAGCGATACAAGCTGCAGCGCTTCGGGCGTGGCGGCTTCGTGTCGGCGGCGCTGCGCGCCGGCGTGCCGATCATCCCGTGCTCGATCGTTGGCGCGGAGGAAATCTACCCGCTGATCGGCAACATCCCGACGCTTGCACGTGCACTCGGCGTGCCGTACATCCCCATCACGCCGTTCTTCCCCTTGCTCGGGCCACTCGGCCTGCTGCCACTGCCGTCGAAGTGGATCATCGAGTTCGGCGAGCCGATCGAGACTGACAAGATCGGTGCAAGCGGCGCAGAGGATCCGATGCTGGTCTTCAACCTGACCGACCAGATCCGCGAAGTCATCCAGCAGACGCTCTACAAACTTTTGCTCGCCCGCCGCAGCGTCTTCTTCTAAAGCGAGAGATTTCAGCCTCGGATGGCTCGCTTCATCCGCGCGATCGGGCGGTTGTTGCGGCGATGCATCGCCAACCCGACCGCGATGCCGCCGGCGATTGCTCCGGCGCCGGCAGCTGCGGGCACGCCGACCTTCGCGGCCTTGCGACCGGTGCGGAAGTCGCGGACGTCCCAGCCGTTCTCCCGGGCGATTCGCTTGAGTTTCGCGTCCGGGTTGATCGCCACCGGATGTCCGACGGTCGTGAGCATCGGCAAGTCATTGGAGGAGTCGGAGTACGCCGAACACACCGACAGATCGAGCCCTTCGTTGGCAGCGAGCGCGAGCACCGCCTCTGCCTTGGCCGGACCGTGCAGGGGCTCACCGACCAGGCGACCGGTGTATATGCCGTCCTTGACCTCCGAGACCGTGCCGAGCGCGCCGGTCAGACCGAGTCGGCGGGCGAGCAGCGACGCGAGCTCGGCGGGCGCGGCAGTCACCAACCACACCCGTTGCCCGGCGTCGAGGTGCAGTTGCGCGAGTGCCCGGGTGCCTGACCAGATCCGGTCCGCGATCAGCTCGTCGTAGATGTCCTCGGCAAGCTCAGTGACCTCCGACACCGCGTGGCCCGCGATGAAGCCCAGCGCGGCTTCCTTCGCCTGCTCCATATGGGCGAGATCCTCGATCCCGCGCAGCCGGAAGGACACCTGCTTCCAGCCGAACGCCGCGAGGTCCCGCCAGGTGAAGAAGTCTCGGGCGGCCAGACCTCGGGCGAAGTGATAGATCGACGCGCCTTGCAGCATCGTGTTGTCAACGTCGAAAAAGGCGGCGACGTGGGGGTCGGCCGGCATCTCAAGGCTGGCCTCAACCTCCGCCGCCGCGGCCGAGGCCATGCCGGCTTCGACGGCACTGCGGCGCGATCGCGACCGGGCGGCCATACCCCGCAGACTAGTGCGGGACGTTCGGTCAGCGACCGCGCCGTGCAGACCTGGTTATCGTCGGGTGCGTGCCCCGCACGCGCTCGTCGAGCCGGCTGCCTGCTGGACGTACGCCGCTCACGCGGCGAAGTGCCACCGCGGCGATCGCGGCGCGGCAGTCCCGGTCGCAGCAGGTAAGGCGCCGACGCCGGCAGGTGGTGCTGTGGCTGTTGGCAGCCGTCGTCGTGGTGGTCGTGGCGTTTGGCTCGGGTCTCGTGGCCGCGCCGATGAACTACAACTTCGAGCCGGTGCCGCCAAAGTCGGTGCTGCTGCTCGATTCGACCGGTGCGCCCTTCGCGACGATCCGATCTCCTCAAGTCGAGGATCCGGTCGCTGCCAACCAGATCCCGCTCGTGATGCGCCAGGCGATCGTGGCGGCAGACGACCCGAGCTTCTACTCAAGCGCGGGGAGCGATCCGGTCGCGATGGCGCGGGCGGCCTGGCGTGACCTCACCACGGGCCGGCTGCAGGGCGGGTCGACGATCACCCAGGAATACGTCAAGAACGTCTACACCGGCTCGCAGCGCACCGCCCTTCGGCGGCTGCGCGAGGCATCACTGGCGATCCGGCTCGAGCAGCATCTGAGCAAGAGCCAGATCCTCACTCGCTACTTGAACACCCTTTACCTCGGCAATGGCACTGCAGGTGTTGAGGCGGCCAGCCGGTTCTACTTCGGGGTTCCGATTTCCTCACTCGACCTGAACACCGCCACCGGCCGCCAGGATCGGTCGCTTGGCCTCGCCAGAGCTGCCACCCTCGCCGGCATCGCGCCGGCGCCGTCGGTGTGGAACCCGCTGACCAATCCCAAGCAGGCACGGGTGCGGGAGTTGTTCGTCCTCAACCGGATGCAGCTCGCGGGCGACATCGACTCCGAGCAGGCCGGGGAGGCGTACGGCACGGCGCTGCCGCCAATCGTCGCGGCCGCCGAGCCCGAAGCGCAAACGATCGCGCCGGAGTTTCGCGATCTCGTCGCCGCGGAGTTGGCGCACTACGGGGACTCGACCTTGTTTGACTCGGGCGGCATGGAGGTCAAGACCACGCTGGATCTGAGCCTGCAGCAGGCGGCGACCCAGGCGTTGAGTGAGGTGCTGCCGAAGCAGAAAGGCCTCAACGCGGTCATCGTCGCCGTCGATCCGCGCAACGGCGACCTTCGCGCCGTCGCGGAGCACAAGGCAGGTGGCTACGTCGCCGGCGGCGAGGATCTCGCCGATCCGCCGAAGTCGGAGATCACGAGGTCGTCGGCTTCGACCATCGCGCCTTTCACGCTCGCGGTCGCACTCGAGCACGGTCGATCGCTCGACGAGGGTCAGGACGCGCCTGAATGCGTGACCGTCGCGGTCGGCTTCCGGCCGTGCAACGTCGAGGGAAACGCCGGCTTTTACACGCTGCAGACCGCGCTCGAGAAGTCCATCAACACTGTTTATGCCCCACTGGCCGTGAGCGTCGGGCTCAACAAGGTGCTCGACTTGGCGAAGCGGGCAGGCATGCAGGTTGGCCGGCTCGCCACCGGTAGGTCGTGTGGCGCGAAACCGGGAGCGATCTGCCCGTCCTACTCACTCGGGGTGCCGGTCAGCCCGCTCTCCGAAGCCAACTCGTACGGCTCCCTTGTCGACGGCGGCGTCCATCACTCGGTGCGAAGCGTTTTGGCGGTGCGGACTCCAAGCCAGGGCGAGTTGTTCCGGGCGACCTCGTCGCCGCCGGGCACGAGGGTCATGCCGGCGGGCGTTGCGAGCGAAGTGGCGGCGGCCATGCGGGGCGTCGTCGACTCGGGAACGGGCAGCGCGGCGCGACAGCCGTTCCCGGTGTACGGCAAGACGGGCACCACCGAGCACTCCACCGACGCATGGTTCACCGGGTGCACTCGCACGCTGTGCATCACGGTGTGGATGGGTGACACGAAGCCGCGCGAGCTGCGAGATTCTGCCGGTGCTCCGGTGCTCGGCGGCACGCTCCCAGCCGAGTTATTTGCGGCGACATTCGCCGGCTACCACGGGCCTCAGTGAGCCGCTGCGGGTGCTTGCAAGTGTGAAACACTCGCGGGATGGCCGCCCGGAATCTCGCCGATCTCGTTCGTGTCGCGGCCCAAGACGATGCCGCGAAGGACGCTCTCGTCGACGGCGACCGGACGCTGAGCTGGGGCGAGTTCGACGCCCTCGTTGACGACGCGGCGAGTGGATTTCGAGCGGCCGGCGCCTTCCCTTGTGACCGGATCGGCATCCTGCTGCCAAACAGCATCGAGTTCGCGGTCTCCTACTTCGGCGCGCTTCGTGGCGGGTTTGTTGCCGTGCCCCTCAACACCGCGTACACCGCCCACGAGCTGAGCTTCCAACTGCGAGACGCCGCGTCGAAGATCGTCGTGACCGACCCTGATCACGTCGAGCGGTTGCAAGCCTCGCGCGGGGACACGATCGTGGTTGTCGGTGGCGCGTCGGATTCGTGGGAGCAGTTGCTGGCGGCCGGCCGGGCAGCCGAGGCCAATAACGACCTTGATGTGGACGACGAGGATCTTGCCCTGCTGCTCTACACGTCAGGCACGTCAGGGCGACCACGTGGCGCGATGTTGAGCCATCGAGCGCTGCTCGCCAACCTGGACCAGCTTGTGGCGATCCAGCCGCCGGTGGTCGCCGCGGATGATCGAGTGCTGCTCGTGCTCCCGCTCTTTCATGTGTACGGGCTCAACGCCGGGCTCGGACTGGTTGCCAAGGCCGGATCGACCGGGGTCCTGGCCCGGCGCTTCGAGCCGGCCGAGACGCTCGCGCTGGTGCGTGACCAGCAGATCAGCTGCATCGTCGGCGCGCCACCGATGTATGTCGAGTGGTCGATGATGCCCGACCTCGGCGACAGCTTGGGCTCGGTGCGACTTGCGCTGTCCGGAGCGGCTCCGCTGCCGACGACGGTGGTCTCAGCGGTGCTCAACTCGACCGGTCATCACATCTTCGAGGGTTACGGCTTGACGGAGACGGCGCCCGTGCTGACCTCCACGTTGTGCAGCCCGGTGGCGAAGCCGGGCAGTGTCGGCCGGCCGGTGCCTGGGGTCGAGGTCAAGATCCTCAACGACGCCGAGGAAGAGGTTGACGAGCACGATCCCGGCGAGTTGATCGTGCGTGGCGACAACCTCTTCTCCGGTTATTGGCCGGACGGCGAGGGTGGTCCTGACGACGACGGCTGGTTCAGAACCGGTGACGTCGCGTACGCCGATTCTGACGGCGACCTCTACCTTGTCGATCGCACCCGCGAGCTGATCTTGGTCAGCGGTTTCAATGTTTACCCGCGTGAGGTTGAGGCCGTGTTGGGCGAGCACCCGGCGGTGCAAGAAGTCGCGGTCATCGGCGTGCCCAACCTGCACACGGGCGAGACCGTCGAGGCCCTCGTCGTGCTTCGGCCGGGGGCGACCGCAACTGCCGACGAGCTGATTGATTTTGCATCGCTGCGGCTCGCCCGATTCAAGTGCCCGACGTCGGTGGAGTTTCGCGACTCGTTGCCGCATTCACAGACCGGCAAGGTCTCGAAGGGTCAGCTTCGGGCGACCGCGGCGGAGCATGCGGAGCGCCACAGCGAGCCAGGCAACCAGCCGCAGTGAGCGACGGAGAGCCCCGCGTCGTCGTGCTCGTCACGGCCGGGTGCCACCTCTGCGACGACGCGTGCGGTGTGGTCAGCACGGTCTGTGCTGAGAGCGCCGTCAGCTGGTCAGCACGCGATCTGAGCGAGGTCGACGAGGCGAGCCGCGCCAGATGGCGGGAGTACGTGCCGGTGGTGCTGGTCGATGGCGAGGTCCACGACATCTTCCGGGTGAGCGCCGATCGGCTCCACGCCGCGCTCGCCTAGCGAGCCTTATTCGCTCGAGGCTTCGGCCTGTGCCAGCCACTCCCGTTGCGTGGTGAGGGTCGCCTCGGTCTCAGCGGCCAACTTCTCGTCACCGGCGGCGTTGGCCCGCCCCAACCGGGCTTCGAGCTTCCCGACGGATTCGCGTAGCCGGATCACCAGCGGCGATTCCGTGACGGTGACCTTGCGCCCGGCAGCCGTCGCGTCGCGAATCCCGCGCTCGATCTCGGCGAGCCGGTCTTCGATCCGGTCCTTCGCGTCGCGGGGGACCTGACCGATCTTCTCCCAACGGTCGTGGATGGTGCGAAGCCGCTTGCGCGCGCCGTCCGGATCGGCTGAGGCGTCGAGAGACTCAGCTTCCTTGATCAACGCCTGCTTCGCCTCGAGGTTGGCCGTCAGCTCGGAGTCGCGCGCAGCGAAAGCGGCGGAACGACGGGTGAAGAAGGCATCCTGCGCGGTCTTGAACCGCGTCCAGAGCTCGTCCTCGGTTTCGCGAGCCGCTCGCCCGGCCGCCTTCCACTCGGTCATGAGGTCACGGAAGCGCCGGGCTGTCGGTGTCCATTCGGTTGAGTCGGCGAGCTTCTCCGCCTCGCTCGCGAGCTTCGTCTTGTGTTCAGCGGCCGCTCCTCGCTGCTGATCAACTTGAGCGAAGTGGGCGCGGCGGCGTGAGTCGAACTGCCGGCGGGCCTGCGAAAGCTGCTCCCATAGGGCGGCATCTGTGCGCCGGTCGACGCCGCGGATCGTCTTCCACTCGTCCACGATCGCGCGGTAGCGCTCGCCGGTCGCTCGCCAGCTGTCGCTCGTTGACAGTCGCTGGGCCTCCGCGACAAGCTCGCGCTTGCGGTCTGCCGCCGCCGTCGCCGCCTTGGCGCGTTCGGCCGCCTTGGCCGCTTGACGCTCGGCGACGGCGCTGAGCACGAGGTCGAGCCGCGTGATCAGGGAATCGAGATCGCCGAGCGCGGCCGCCGACGGGATGACTTCGCGCAGCTTGCGGGCCGCGGTGCCCACCGCGGCGGGATCGCTTGCCGTGGACTTCACCCGGCCCTCGAGCAGCGCGACTTCGGCGACCAGTTCGGCGTATCTGCGGGCATAGAACTCGATGCCGTCTTCGGGCGTGCCGGCGTGCCACGAGCCGATCACGCGCTCGCCGTCGGCGGTGCGGAGATAGACCGTGCCGTCATCGTCGATGCGGCCCCACTCACTGCTCATCGTGAGGAATCCTCACATGGCGGGCGGACAAGCGGTAGGCCGCAGGCTTCGAGACCGCTCGATGATCATCACCCGCCGGTTTTCGACGGCGATGTCGAGCGCCCGCGATTTCACAACCGCACAACCGTTTTGTGCACTTCTTCACAAGCGCGTTACAGTCGGATTCGAGCACACCGAGACACGGTGCAAATCGGAACACCGCACGAACATATGCAGTGGGTTGGGAGCCGGCATGACAATCGCCCGCTCCACCTCGAACTCCAACGGCGCCGCCACGCCAGGCGCGGCCGACTCGAAGTTGGCAGCCCGCCCTGGGCGGCGAGTGGGCATCTCTGAGGCAACGGTCGCAAGACTGCCGGTATATCTGCGGGTGTTGTCATCGCTGGCTGACGGCGGCGTCGCGACGGTGTCCTCCGATGTGCTGGCACGCGCGGCCGGTGTCGGTCCGGCAAAACTGCGCAAGGACTTGTCACACCTCGGGTCGTACGGGACGCGTGGAGTCGGCTACGACGTCGACTTCCTGACCTATCAGATCTCTCGTGCGCTTGGTCTGACTCAGCACTACAGCGTCGTGATCATCGGCGTCGGCAACCTTGGTCAGGCACTGGCGGGCTACGGCGGCTTCGGCACCCGCGGCTTTCGGGTAGCGGCGCTGGTTGACGCCGACCGTGCCCGGGTCGGTCAGGTGATCGCCGGCGTCGAGGTCCGTCACGTCGACGATCTCGAGTCGATCCTGACCGAGCACGAGGTGTCGATCGGGGTTATCGCTACTCCGGCATCGGCGGCACAGGACGTCTGCGATCGGTTGGTCCGCTCCGGCGTGACGAGCGTGCTCAACTTCGCCCCGGTCGTGCTCTCGGTGCCCGATGGTGTTGATGTGCGCAAGGTCGACCTCTCGATCGAGCTGCAGATCCTGGCATTCCACGAGCAACGCAAGTCAGTCGTCCTGCAGGAGCAGCCATGAGCCTGCTCGCGATCGGGTTGTCGCATCGATCGACTCCGGTGGACCTGCTTGAGAAGGTCGTGATCGACCCGGAGTCGATCACGAAGCTGCTGGCCGACCTCGTCGGCTCAGACCACGTCGACGAGGCGCTGGTGCTCGCCACCTGCAATCGGCTCGAGGTCCACGCTGAGGTGCGGAAGTTCCATGGTGGGGTGCAAGAGGTCAGTGAGCAGCTCGCGGCGCACACCGGCGTCGATCTCGACACGCTGACCGAACACCTCTACGTCCATTACGAAGACCGCGCCGTGCAGCATCTGTTTGCGGTGGCGGCCGGCCTCGACTCGATGGTGGTCGGCGAGCAGCAGATTCTTGGTCAGCTGCGCGCGGCGCTGAACGCCGCCCGCGGCGAGCACGCGGTGGGCCGGTCGCTCGGCTCCGTCGTCGACAGCGCGCTGCGGGTCGGCAAGCGCGCGCACTCCGAGACCGACATCGATCGTGCCGGTCGCTCGTTGGTGTCCGTTGGCGTTGGGCTGGCCGAGCGGGCGGTCGGCAGCCTCGGTGGCCGGACGGCCGTCGTCGTCGGAGCCGGATCGATGAGCACCCTCGCCGCGACCGAGCTTCGGGCTCGGGGAATCGGCTCGCTGACGATCGTGAACCGGACGGTCGAGCGAGCCAGCCGGCTCGCTGCGCAGGTCGATGCGCAGGTGGTCTCGATGGCCGACCTCAACGCTGCCATCGCTGGCGCCGATGTCGTGGTGTCGTGCACCGGCGCGGTCGGCACCGTCGTGAGCCCGGCCGCGCTCTCGGACCGGGCCGATCGACCGGTGTACGTCCTCGACCTCGCGTTGCCCCGCGACGTCGATCCGGCAGCGGCCGGATTGCCGGGCGTGACGGTCGCCGACCTCGACGCACTCGGGGCCGTCCTTGAAGGCGCGGCGGTTGAGGCCGAAGTCGAAGCGGTTCGCCGGATCGTGACCGACGAGGTCGGCGCCTACCTCGCCAAGCAGCGCGCAGATCGCGTCGCGCCGACGGTGGTTGCGCTGCGAGAGCGTGCTCAGCAGGTGGTTGATGCGGAGCTGCGACGGCTGCTTGGCCGCCTTCCTGATGCTGACGAGCAGGTAGTTCGCGAGGTTCGCACGACGGTCGAGCGAGTCGTCGACAAACTGCTTCACGCGCCAACCGTGCGGGTCAAAGAGCTCGCCGAAGCACCAGGTGGGGACTCCTACGCCGACGCGTTGCGTGAGCTGTTCGCGCTTGACCCGGCCGCGACCGAGGCGGTTGCCAGGGCCGTCGTCGTGGTCGAGGAGTCCGACTCATGACCGCCGTCGCATTGGGCACGCTGCGGCTCGGCACCCGCCGGTCGGTGCTGGCTCTTGCCCAGTCTGGTCTGGTCGCTGATGTGCTTCGCGCCGCGGGCCACGAGGTCGAGATCGTCGAGGTGGTGACCGAAGGCGACCGCTCGGCCGCGGCGGTGACTCAGATCGGCAGCACAGGTGTCTTCGTCACCGAGCTTCGCCAACGGCTGCTCGCCGGCGACATCGATGTCGCGGTGCACTCGCTCAAGGACTTGCCGACGGCACCACCCGAGGGCATCGCGCTCGCCGCCGTACCTCATCGTGCTGACCCGCGCGATGCCTTGGTTGCGCGCGGCGGCCTCATGCTGGCTGAGCTGCCGGCCGGGGCTCGCGTGGCGACCGGTTCGCCTCGTCGCACTGCTCAGCTTCGAGCACTCGGCTTCGGGCTTGACGTCGTGGCCATCCGTGGCAACGTCGATAGCCGGCTGGGTCGCATCGAACAGGGCGAGTACGACGCGGTCGTGCTGGCTGCAGCCGGCTTGCAGCGCCTCGGTCGCCTCGACGAGGCGAGCGAGATCCTCGATCCCGGTCAGATGCTGCCGGCGCCGGGCCAGGGTGCGCTGGCAGTCGAGTGTCGTGCTGAGGACGCCGCATTGGTGGGCGCTCTGGCCGCGGCACTCGATGACCCCCTGACTCGATCTGCCGTCGCCGCTGAACGAGCGCTGCTTGGCCGGCTCGAAGCCGGCTGCAGCGCGCCGGTTGGCGCGTTAGCCGACGTCTCGACAGGAGACGACGGGGCTGATGAGATCTATCTGCGTGCGGTTGTCGCCGCTGTTGACGGTGACCGCACCATTCGACTTTCCATTACCGGGCCGCTCAATGACGCGCAGGTCCTCGGGCAACGGTTGGCGGATGACCTGCTCAACGCGGGTGCCGCCGACCTGATGGGGAGACCCCCAATGATGAACGGCAGCCCAAGCAAGATCGGAGATCCAGCGTGACCACCACCCGGAGCAAGCCCAAACCAGGCACCGTGACGTTTGTCGGGGGCGGTCCAGGCGACCCCGGCCTGCTCACGCTGCGGGCGAGCGAGGTGCTTGCCAGCGCCGACGTCGTCGCGTTGTCGCGTCCACATTTGGACGCTGTGCTCGTCCACTGCCGTGACGACGTGGAGATCATCGATACGACCTGCGTCGACGCGACCGCCGGAAAGTCCGTCATCGCGGCGGCACGGACAGGTAAGCAGGTCGTGCGTGTCTTTGCCGGCGACCCGACAGTGCTGTGCGCCTTCGCCGAGGAAGCCGACGCCTGCGCGAAGGCCAAGCTCGACTTCGAGCTCGTACCCGGTGTCAGCTCTGCGGTAGCTGTCCCGGCGTATGCCGGAATCCCGGTCACCGACAAGCGGACTCGTGCGGTGCATGTTGTCGACCTCTCACCTGATGGGCCGGAGCCGGATTGGTCGGCGGCTACGGGCGCGCACCAGACGTTGGTGCTGTTGAACTGCGACAGCGCCGTTGGCAAAGCAGCCGCGGCTCTGGTCGAGCACGGCCGTCGCGGTGACACGCCGATTGCCGTGACGGTGTCCGGCACGACCACGAGTCAACGAACCGTGGTGTCGACGCTCGACACGGTCGAGCGGGATGCTGCCGTTCTCGACGGGCCGGCGATCGCGGTTGTCGGCGACGTGGTCAAGCTGCGCGAGAAGCTGTCGTGGTGGGAGAGCAAGCCGCTGTTCGGCTGGAAGGTGCTCGTGCCGCGGACCAAGGAGCAGGCCGCGAAGCTCTCTGAGCAGCTGACGTCCTACGGCGCGATTCCCGTCGAGGTTCCGACGATTGCGGTCGAGCCGCCGCGCACCCCGCAGGCAGTCGACCGCGCCATCAGGGGACTCGTGAGCGGGCGGTACGCGTGGTTGGCATTGACCTCGGTCAACGCCGCAAAGGCGATCCGCGAAAAGATCGAAGAGCTTGGGCTGGATGCTCGGGCCCTAGCGGGGGTGAAGGTTGCCTGCGTCGGCGAGCAAACCGCGGCGGCGATGGTCGCGTGGGGCGTGCGTCCTGACCTCGTGCCGAGCGGCGAGCAGTCGAGCGAGGGCCTGCTGGCGGACTGGCCGGAGTACGAGCCGGGCTATGACGCGCTCGACCGGGTGCTGTTGCCGCGGGCCGACATTGCCACCGAGACGCTCTCGGCCGGCCTGCTCGAGCACGGCTGGCAGGTCGACGACGTGACCGCCTATCGAACTGTCCGGGCCGCACCACCCCCCGCTGAGACGCGTGAGGCGATCAAGACCGGTGGTTTTGATGCGGTGTTGTTCACCTCGTCATCCACGGTGCGAAACCTGGTCGGCATCGCCGGGAAGCCGCACGCCTCGAGCATCATCGCCGTCATCGGTCCGCAGACCGCGAAGACGGCGATCGAGCTCGGGTTGCGGGTCGACGTGCAGGCAGACACGCCCTCGGCGGCTGCGCTCGCCGAAGGGTTGGCCGGCTTCGGCCGTTGCCGTCGAGAGGAGGGCGAGCTGTTGCCTCCGGGCAAGGCCAACCGCGCCAGGGCGGTGGCACGGGCCAAGAAGGCAAAGTGACGCAGTTCGCCGGCGGATTCCCTGCGGCGCGACCGAGACGGTTGCGCCGTACGCCGGCACTGCGGCGCCTTGCCGCGCAGGTATCGCTGTCACCGGCTGACCTCGTCCTCCCGTTGTTCGTCAAGGAGTCCGTGGTCGAGCCGGTGCCGATTGCCTCGATGCCCGGCGTCGTGCAGCACACGCGCGACTCGGTACTCAAGGCGGCTAACGAGGCCGCGCAAGCCGGCGTCGGCGGGTTGATGTTGTTCGGGATTCCGGCGGTGAAGGATGCCCGCGGCAGTGGTGCAGACGACCCCGAGGGCATCGTCCAGCAGGCATTGCGGGACCTGGCCGCGGAGGTTGGCGACGCCGTCGTGGTCATGAGCGACCTGTGCCTCGACGAATACACCGATCACGGCCACTGCGGCGTGCTCACTGACGACGGCGCTGTCGACAACGACGCCACCCTCGAGCGCTACGCCGCAATCGCCGTCGCGCAGGCGGCTGCGGGAGCCCAGGTTGTCGGGCCGAGCGGCATGATGGATGGTCAGGTCGGCGCGATCCGAACCGCGTTGGACAGCAACGGCTTTCCCGATGTGGCGATCCTTGCGTACTCCGCGAAATACGCCTCGGCCATGTACGGGCCGTTCCGTGACGCGGCCGAGTGCGCGCCACAGTTCGGTGATCGGTCCTCCTACCAGCAGGATCCGGCGCGCTCTGCCGAGGAAGCCGTCCGAGAGGCGTTGCTCGATGTCGCCGAAGGTGCCGACATGGTGATGGTCAAGCCGGCGATCGGATATCTCGACGTGGTGCGGGCAGTCGCGGCCGCGGTCGATGTTCCGCTCGCGGCCTACAACGTCTCCGGGGAGTACTCGATGCTCGAGGCGGCCGCCGCGAACGGCTGGATCGATCGCGAGCGCGCGATCGAGGAGATGTTGACGTCGATCAAACGAGCCGGCGCAGGCATCGTCCTCACATACTGGGCCACCGAAGTCGCCGCCCGCCTTTCGTGATTGCTCCGACCCTTCCCGGGTTCACAAATCGAATGGTGACCGAAGATCAGTCGATCAGGGATTGGTAGACGAGTT
The DNA here is from genome assembly GCA_963814845.1 of uncultured Actinomycetota bacterium. Lineage (GTDB taxonomy): Bacteria > Actinomycetota > Actinomycetes > JAFAQI01 > JAFAQI01 > DATAUK01. The sequence goes on along the minus strand of CAWFEP010000006.1, from coordinate 55,339 downwards.
GGCGGAGCTGGGGGCGCAGGGGGTAGGTGCTCGAGGGCACGAGCTGTGTCATGAGGACGACCGCGAGCTCTTCGGCTGGATCGATCCAGAACGCGGTGCTTGCCATTCCACCCCAGTACGACTCGCCCGCACCGGTCAGCACCTTGGCGGCGACCGGGTCGTCGGTCACGGCTAGGCCAAGACCGAAGCCGACTCCGTCGTACCTCGTCTCGGAAAACAGCGGTCGGCCGAAGCTGGCAAGGTCCGCGCCGCCCGGCAGATGATTGCGGCTCATGTATGTCACGGTTCGAGGCGCGAGGAGTCGCTGACCGTCGAGCTGGCCACCGTTGAGCAGCATGTGGCAGAACCGGGTGTAGTCGCGGCTGGTTGAGACCAAGCCGCCCCCGCCGGAGAGCCAGGTCGGCGGCTTTTTGACAGTCTCGCCGAGCACGTCGTAGCGAACCTTCTCAGCCAGGCCGGGCGCGATCGCGTAGAGCGCGGCAAGCCTGTCGTAGTTCTCGGGCGCAACCGAGAACCCGGTCTCGGTCATGTCAAGCGGACCGAAGACGTGCTCGCGGAAGAACTCGTCGAGCGGCTGACCCGACCAGATCTCGATCAGCCGGCCGAGGACATCGGTCGCGACCGAATACAGCCACTCGGTTCCTGGCTCGAACGCCAGCGGGAACGCTCCCCAGGCCGCCACGCAGCCGGCAAGATCGAGGCCGTTCGACGATTCCAGGTCGAAACCTGCGTTGCGGTAGATCTCGTCGGTGACGTGGATGTGATGGAACGCGTACGTGAGCCCCGCGGTGTGGGTCAGCAGATGCCAGACCCGGATCGGCTCGGTGGCGGGGATCGTCGACGGTTTCGTGGCCGGGCCGCCGACGTAGATCTGTGGTGCGGCGTACTCCGGCAGCCACTGGCTGATCGGGTCGGTCAGCTCGAACGCGCCCTGCTCGTAGAGCATCATCGCCGCGACCGACGTGATGGGCTTCGTCATCGAGTAGATCCGCCAGATCGTGTCGGTCTCGACCGCGCGACCCGCCTCGATATCCGCACTGCCGTATGAGGACAGGTGCGCGATACGACCTCGCCGGCTGACGACGATCTGATAGCCCGCGAGCCGGCCGTCGTCGACGTACGGCTCGAAGTGCTTGTCGATCCGGGCGAGCCGTGACGCGTCGATTCCGACCTCGTCGGGGTCGACGTCAATGCCAAAGTCCGTCATAGATCCAAGCCTCGCATGAACCCGCCAGCACGTGCTGGGAGGATAGGTGTTGTGCCCCCTGAAGATGCGCCAGTCTCCGCTGCGTTGTTTGCCCGCGCTCAGGCGGTGACACCAGGTGGCGTCAACTCCCCGGTGCGCGCCTTTCGAGCGGTCGGCGGCGTGCCGAGATTCATGGTCAGAGGCGACGGGCCCTATCTCTACGACGCCGACGGAGTGGAGTACGTCGACCTCGTCTGCTCATGGGGTCCAACCATCCTCGGGCACGCCCATCCGGCAGTCGTCGAGGCGGTGCGGCGAGCCGCCGGCGACGGCCTGTCGTTTGGGGCGCCGACGCAAGGCGAGGTGGAGCTCGCCGAGATCATCGTCGACCGGATCGGACCGGTCGAGCAGGTTCGCTTGGTCAACTCCGGCACAGAGGCAACGATGAGCGCGGTCCGGCTGGCGCGGGGGGTGACCCAGCGAAGCAAGGTGGTGAAGTTCGCCGGCTGCTACCACGGCCATGTCGATGCGCTGCTCGCCAGCGCGGGCAGTGGTGTCGCAACCTTCGCGTTGCCAGACTCACCTGGCGTCACGGGAGCCACCGCGGCGGACACGATTGTGCTGCCGTATAACGACTTCGAGGCCCTCGCGGCCGCATTTGCCGAACACGGTGACCAGATCGCCTGCCTCATCACCGAGGCCGCCGCTGCCAACATGGGCGTCGTCGCACCTGCGCCGGAGTTCAACGCCCGGCTGCGTGAGTTGACCCAGCAGCATGGCGCTTTGCTGATCCTCGATGAGGTGATGACCGGATTTCGCGTGAGCCGGGCTGGCTGGTTCGGGCTGGAGGGCGTGGCGCCCGACCTGTTCACCTTCGGCAAGGTGATGAGCGGTGGCTTGCCGGCGGCGGCGTTCGGGGGGCGGGCCGAGGTGATGGCGCAGCTGGCGCCTGCCGGTCCGGTCTACCAAGCCGGCACGCTGTCGGGAAACCCGGTCGCCATGGCCGCCGGGATTGCCCAGCTGCAGCACTGCACCGACGAGATCTACACCCACCTCGATGCGACCGCGGCGACGGTCGCTGACCTCGTCGCGGCGGCCTTGAGCGACATCGGGGTGCCCTATCGGATCAACACTGCCGGCAATCTGTTCTCGGTGTTTTTCGCCGATCACGAGGTCACCGACTTCGACTCTGCGAAACGCACGTCGGTCGCGCGGTACGCCGCCTTCTTTCACGCGATGCTCGATCGCGGCATCTACCTGCCGCCATCGGCTTTTGAGGCGTGGTTCGTCGGTGCGAGCCATGACAACGCGGCGCTCGAACGCATCGCGGCCGCGCTCCCTTACGCCGCGCGTGCGGCGGCAGCGGTGACCGAGTGAGCCAAACCGTTGTCCATCTGGTCCGTCACGGTGAGGTCGAGAATCCCGGTCGCGTGCTCTACGGCCGGCTGCCCGGATTCGTGCTGTCCAAGGCGGGCGAGGCGATGGCCCTGCTGGACGCGGAAGCACTGCGTGGCCGTGATGTCACCGTCGTACGGTCCTCGCCGCTCGAGCGGGCAGTCCAGACGGCGGCGCCCATCGCCGCGGAGTTCCACGTCGAGCCGACGACCGATGACCGGCTGATCGAGAGCGACAACATTTTCGAGGGCAAGACCTTCGGAGTCGGCGACGGATCACTGAAGAATCCTTCGGTCTGGCGATACCTGTGGAACCCCTTCCGACCGTCCTGGGGGGAGCCGTACGCAGAGGTAGCGGCTCGCGTGCTCGAAGCGGTTGGTTCGGCTCGCGACGCCGCCGAAGGGCACGAGGCGGTGTTGGTCAGCCACCAGCTCCCGATCGAGGTGGCCCGGCGCAAGGTCGAGGGCGACCACCTCTGGCATCGGCCCGACCGGCGCAAATGTGCGCTTGCCTCGATCACCTCGCTGGTCTACGACGGTGATCGGCTGCTGCGGGTCGATTACTCTGAGCCGGCCGGGGACAGCGGTCGCCACCGAGTGGGCGGCGCGTGAAAACGGTCTAGGTCCACCCGTCACAATGGTTGCAATGCCTCGTAACGCTCGGCTCCTGGTCGCCGCGATCGCGGTGGTCTTCAGCGTTGCCGGATGCGCCGGCACGGGCAACGTCAACACCTCAGTTGCAACGAGTCTCGGTTTCCAGTACGGCGGCAGTGGCGCCTACATCTACAAGACCGGTCATCGTGAGCTGGCCGGCAACGTCAGCGGGACGACGCTGCAGGGCCAGCCGCTGAGCTTGGCGAGCTTCCGCGGCAAATACGTCGTGATCAACTTCTGGTCCTACGACTGCGGGCCCTGCCACGCCGAGGAGCAGGGCTTCGAGGCGCTCGCCACCGAGGATGCCGTCGAAGGGGGTGCGGTTCCTCGGCATCGACGAGCGGGACAACCGCGACGCCGCGCTCAGCTTCGAGCGGCAGTATCACGTGACCTATCCGAGCCTGTACGACCGTACGGACGCGTTCACGCTTGATTTTCCGGGTGCGACGCCCTCGACTACGCCGTTCACGATCATCCTCGATCCGCAGGGCCGGATCGCGGCCAAGGCGCCCGACTCGATGGATTACACCCACCTCAAGGAACTGATTAACGCGGTCCGCTCGGAGTCGACGTGAGCCCGACCATCCTGGTCGCGAGCGCTGCAACGACGTTCCAGCACGCCGCGTCAGGCACGTTGCTTCTGGCAATTCCGGTCGCCGCCCTTGCCGGGCTGGTGTCGTTCCTGTCACCTTGTGTGCTGCCGCTTGTGCCGGCGTACCTGTCATACGTCACCGGCATGTCGGCGGCGGATCTCGCGGCCGAGCGACCACTCGTCAGTGATGGCCCCGGGGCCGCGGTTGCTACCGAGGCTGCCAAGGCAGCCAGATTCGACACTGGCCACCGCCGAAGCCGCGTGCTGCTTGGGTCGTTGTTGTTCGTGGGCGGGTTCTCCGCGGTGTTCGTGCTTTTCGGTGCGTTCTTCGGTTACGCCGGCGCCCATCTCGACGCACATGCGACCGCGGTCGATCGGATCGCGGGTGGGGTTGCGATCGCCATGGGCCTGGCGTTCATGGGATGGGTGCCGGGCTTCCAACGGGAATGGCGATTCCACCGATTGCCAGCGGTGGGCCTCGCGGGTGCGCCGTTGCTCGGTGTCGCGTTCGGCGTCGGCTGGACCCCATGCACCGGACCGACGCTCGGTGTCGTGCTCGGGTTGGCGGGCGATCCCCACACCGCTACCGCGGCAAGAGGGGCGCTGTTAACCGCCGTCTACTGTGCCGGGCTCGGCCTGCCGTTCGTCCTCGCCGGGTTGGGCTTTCGTCGCGCGCTCGGGGCCTTCGAGGTGGTCAAGCGCCACTACGGACTTGTCGTCCGCGGCGGCGGGCTGCTGCTGATCGTGGTCGGCATCCTGCTCGTGACCGGCGCTTGGACAACGCTGTCGATTGACCTGCGCGACTCGCTTCCGACCTATACCGCGCCGGTGTGATGCCGTGACCGACGTCGTCGTAGACGAAGAGCGCGCCGCGCCGCTGTCGACCCAGCCGGATGCGCCGAGCCGACCGGCCGGTCGTGGGCCGATCCCGACACTTCGCCAACTCTGGCGGCAGCTCACGAGCATGCGTACCGCCTTGCTGCTGCTGGCGCTGCTCGCCCTTGCCGCGATCCCTGGCACCGTCATCCCGCAGCGTGGGCTGGATCCGGTCAAGGTCAACTCCTACCTCGCGGCGCACCCGCACCTCGGGCCGTTGATGGACAAGCTGTCGCTGTTCGACGTCTTCGCCGCGCCGTGGTTTGCCGCGATCTACCTGCTGCTGGCGATCTCCCTCGTCGGCTGTCTCGTGCCTCGGATCCGGCTGCACGCGAAGGCAATGCGCCGGCGACCGCCGAACGCGCCCCGCAACCTGCTCCGCATGCCCGCATCGACGCAGTGGGAAACCACCGAGTCGCCAGCGGAAATCGCGCAACGAGTTCATCGGCTGTTACGCGAGGGCCACTGGCGGGCGGACGTTCGCACCGAGCCCGACGGGGTCGTGACGGTCGCAGCAGAGAAGGGCTACCTGCGGGAGACCGGCAACCTGGTGTTCCACGTCGCATTGCTGGTGCTGCTCTTCGGAATCGCGCTGAGCGGGCTGTTCGGCTACAAGGGCACCGTGCTGGTCGACAAGGGTGGGTCGTTCGGCAACTCGCGCGAGGCCTACGACGTCTTCGAACCCGCCCGGTTGTTCTCGGACTCTCAGCTCGCGCCGTTCTCGTTCACGTTGCAGAACTTCGCCGCCACCTACAACCCGACCAACGGCGAGCCGCTGACATTCAAGGCAGATGTCCATTACAAGACCTCACCGAGCGCACCGGCAAAGCCGTACGTGATCCAGGTCAATCACCCGCTGAACCTGCCCGGCGCGAAGATCTTCCTGGTGGGGCACGGTTATTCACTGCTGCTCAAGATCACCAACAGCCATGGTCAGGTCGAATACAACGGGCAGACACCGTTCTTGCCTGACAACAGCCTGTTTGCCTCGCATGGCGTGGTCAAGGTGCCGTTCCTCGGTGGCGGCGACGGCCAGCTTGGCCTGACCGGCGAGTTCTATCCGACGGCAGCCGTGACCTCCACTGGCGGGCTGGTCTCGACATTTCCGGCGGTGAACAACCCAGTGCTCTCGCTGGCAGCGTGGAAAGGCAACCTCGGGCTGAACAGTGGTGTGCCGCAGTCTGACTACTCCCTACCGGTCAACGGTCTGAAGAACATCGGCATCACGCAACTGACGCCCGGCAAAAGCTGGAAGCTGCCGGACGGCGCGACCGTCACGTTCGAAGGTGTCTATCAGTGGGCGACGTTCCAAGTCGCGCACGAGCCGGGCAAGCGTACGGTTCTGGCGGCCGCGGTCCTGATCGTCGCCGGCCTGCTCGGATCGTTGCGGGTCCGGCGGCGGCGCTTCTGGATCCGCGCGGTCCCGGCTCCAACCGGCAATGACGACGGGCGTACGGTAGTCAGCGCGGCAGGACTTGCACGCAGCGATGTGGGCGGTTTTGTCGACGAGCTCGACGATCTGGTCGGTCAGATCGGTCGGCCTCCGAACGGGGCAACTGAGACCGAGAGGGACTGACGTGGCACCAAATCTGCCCCTTGCACACACCTCCGATGTGTTGTTGACGTGGACGGTTTTTCTCTACGCGTTCGCGATGCTCGGTTATGCCGCGGAGTTCGCGGCGACTCGCCGTGCCGCGGTGCAGGCCGCGGGCGAGGCCAGTCAGGCGGTCGTTCAGGTCGGTTCGCGCAATGGCCGTCGGCTCGGTCAGGCAGCGGTGGCGCTGACGATCATCGGGTTCGGTTTCCACATCGCGTCGGTGACCACCCGCGGTCTCGCGGTGCATCGGGTGCCGTGGGGAAACATGTACGAGTTCTCGTGCATGGTCACGCTCGTCGCCGTCGCGATCTACCTCGGCTTGCTGATGAGCCAACCAATCCGTCGCACTGCGGCGATCCTGACCCGCCGGCCATCCAGGCACACGATGAGCTGGCGCTCACGCGAATCCGTGCGTTACCTCGGGGCCTTCTTGATGGCGCCAGTCGTGCTGTATCTCGGCGTGGCCGGCACCCTGCTCTACGCCGCACCTGGTCCGCTCGTGCCGGCGTTGGACTCGTACTGGATCAAGATCCACGTCGTGGCGGCGATCACGGCCACCGGTGCGTTCATGGTGTCCGGCGTCGTCACCGCGTTGTACCTGCTCAAGGAACGCTGGGAGCGAGGCCTGCCACCGGTGCGGGTCGCCTTGGTCCGGCGGCTGCGCTCGCCGATGCATCCGCAGCGAGTGAGCCTCGGGCCGGGCACCGCCGCGGTGGCCGAGATGAACGCCGCGAGCAGTGGGTTGATGCAGTCGCTGCCGTCCGCGGCCGCACTTGACCGGTTGGCCTACCGCATCATCACGTTCGCGTTCCCGGTGTGGACCTTCGCGATCATCGCTGGTGCGATTTGGGCAGAGCAGGCGTGGAGTCGTTACTGGGGCTGGGACCCGAAGGAAACCTGGTCGTTCATCACCTGGCTGGGCTACGCCGCGTACTTGCACGCGCGCGCCACCGCAGGCTGGCGCGGCCGGCGTGCTGCGACGTTGTCCTTGATCGCGTTCGGTTGCTTGATGGTCGACTACTACGTCGTCAACACGGTGATCACTGGCCTGCACTCCTACGCCGGGATTTCCTAGCCCCCCTGCTCGATCACCTGGCGTAGCGGCATCGTTTAACGCGACGCTCTAGTCCTTCGTGGTCCGCCTATTGGTGCGTTGCCTGTTCGTCATCGGTGGCTTGCCGTTGCGAAGGCGTCGCCGAGCCCGCTGCGGGCTTCGACCCGTCCTGGCGCAGCAAGTCACGTATTTCCGATTCTCGAAAACGCCGGTGACCCCCTGGCGTTCGTATGCTGTTGATCCGACCCGCAGCGGCCCAACGCGTGACCGTCTTCGGGTCAACGCGAAACAGACTGGCCACTTCCCCTGGGGTCAGCAACCGATCCCGGGACTCCACCACCACAAACCCCCTCGACATGTGCCTGTGCGCGATACGGACGCCATCAGTTTGCCCCCTACGACCGCCATTGTCTCCCGTCGACCCGAATCGTTTCCAATCGCCTGTCCACAGCAGCGCGTCGTACCCTGCTTTTGTGGCCGATGAGATGAACGCGCAGCGAGGCGCGAGCCGCGCCGTGCTCATCTACAACGTCTGGCGACTGGGCCTCCTTGCGGTGTGTCTGGGAATCGGTTGGCTGATTGGTCTGCCAACTCTCCCATTGATTGTGACCGCTTTGTTGGTCTCAGGGGTGTTGAGTTGGTTTTTGCTCCGCCGGCAGCGGATGGCGATGGGTGAAGCGGTCGAGCGGACCGTTGCCAGGGGGCAGGCCCGGATGGCGGCGCGTGCGGCGGCTGAAGATGGGTATGTGGACAGCGTGCTCGCCCAGCAGGAGGCGGTGGTCAAGGCCCCGGAGCCGGCCGACCGGACATCGCCCAGCTCTGCTCGCGGTGACCAACCAGCGTCGTGAGCTCAGGCGTTAAGCGCGACCGCGTGCTCGTCGTGGACGATGCTGCCAACCTTCGTGAGTTGCTCACGCTCCTGCTCGAGACCGAGGACGACTTCGAGGTCATCGGGACTGCCTGCGACGGTGAGCAGGCATTGCTCGTGGCTGAGGCGCTGCAGCCAGATGTCGTGCTGCTCGACCTCGCGATGCCCGTGATGGACGGCATGCAGGCGCTGCCGCAGATGCGTCGTTGCCTGCCCACCTCGATCATCGTGATCTTTTCCGGCTTCGAGCAGACGGCGCTGGTCGAGGAGGCGATGGCCGCCGGGGCCGACGCCTATCTCGAAAAAGGCGCGAGCGTCACCCAGATGGTCGACCTGTTGCGCGACCTCCGTGGCCGCCCGATCGCCGGCTAGACAGCGTCACCGGCTCGCCACGCGCGCCCCGGTCGGAGTGCGACCGCCCGCTGCCGTGAAGATGTAGCCATGGCGCGCGCGCATCTCGATCGGCAACCGAGCGAGATCGCGAGCATGTTCGACGCCGTCGCGGACCGCTACGACCGGATGAACGCCGTGATGACGCTCGGCCAGGAGCGCCGCTGGCGTGCAGTGGTGGCTCGGGCGCTTTCGGTGCACCAAGATGATCGGGTGCTCGACCTGGCAGCCGGCACCGGCGCGAGCTCAGTTCCGATCGAGGCTCTCGGCGCGCTCACCGTGGCCTGTGACTTTTCCCAAGGCATGCTCGAGGTCGGCCATCGACGCCATCCGCAACTTGAGTTCGTTGCTGGCGATGCGTTGCGGCTGCCGTTTCGCGATGCCGTCTTTGACGCCGTCACGATCTCCTTTGGGCTCCGCAATGTTGCCAACGTCGATGCCGCGCTGCACGAGCTCGCTCGGGTCACCCGGCCGGGCGGCCGCCTCGTCGTCCTCGAGACGAGTGCGCCGCTGCGTCAACCGCTGCGCGCCGGACACGACCTCTACGTCGATCGCGTGCTGCCCAGGCTGGCCCGCCTCGTTGCGAGCAACGGCGAGGCGTACGAATATCTCGCGGAGTCCGTGGCCGACTGGCCGGCGCCGGCTGCCCTTGCCGAACAGATCGCGGCCGCCGGCTGGTCGGCCGTGAGCTGGCGCCAGCTGCTGCTCGGCGCGGTAGCCCTGCATCGCGCCGTCCGCTCACATTTTTCGCGGTGATCGAGAGGAATCGAGACGGAGAGCCAACTGGGCAGTCGCTAGAATCTGGTCGTACCTGCATGTGAACGCTTTCACGAGTCGGAGACCATGACCGCCGCAGCAGCTGACTACGACGCAGATGTCGTCGTTGTCGGCGCCGGACCTGCCGGCTCGACCGCGGCCTACTGGCTCGCTCAGGCAGGCCTGGACGTCATCGTCTTGGAGAAGTCGCAGTTCCCGCGGGAAAAGGTCTGCGGCGACGGCCTGACGCCGCGCGCGGTGAAGCAGATCATCGCCATGGGCATCGAGACCAGCCCGGCGAACGGCTGGATCGCCAACCGCGGCCTGCGGATCCTCGGCGGCGGCATGCGGGTGGAGATCCCGTGGCCGGACCTCGCTAGCTATCCGTCTTACGGCCTGGTGCGGCCACGGCAGGACTTCGACGAGGTGCTCGCCCGGACTGCGCAGAAGGCCGGCGCACAAATGCACGAGCTGACGACGGTGCTCGGACCGGTACGCAACGACCGCACCGGCCGCATCGAGGGCGTCACGACCAAGGACGGCCGGATCGTCCGGGCCCCCATCACGCTCGTGGCTGACGGCAACAGCTCCCGGTTCTCGCTCGCAATCGACCGGCAGCGGCGCGAGGACCGGCCGATGGGCGTCGCCTATCGCCGCTATTTCCGCAGCCCGCGCCACGATGACGACTGGCTCGAGTCGTGGCTCGAGCTCTGGGACGGGCCACAGGGTGCCGGCGAGCGCGAAGGGCGGCTGCTGCCCGGCTACGGCTGGATTTTCGGCGTCGGCGACGGCACGAGCAACGTCGGGCTCGGCATCCTCAACACCTCGGATGCGTTCGGCAAGACCGACTACCGCGCGATGCTCGACAGCTGGCTGGCATCGCTGCCGCCGGAGTGGGGCTTCGTCGAGGAGAACGCGACCGGGCCGACCAGGGGCGCCGCGCTGCCGATGGCGTTCAACCGCAAGCCGCACTATGGCGACGGCGCGCTGCTCGTGGGAGATGCCGGCGGCATGGTCAACCCGATGAACGGTGAGGGGATCGCGTACGCGATGGAGTCCGGCCGGCTCGCGGCTGAGATCGTCGCGCAGGCGCTCGCCGAGCCCACCGCTGTCGGCGCGAGCGGGTGCTCGAGGGCTATCCGAAGGTGCTGAACGACACCTACGGCGGCTACTACACGATCGGGCGAGTGTTCGTGAAGGCGATCGGGCACCCCTCGGTGATGAAGCTGTGCACGCGGCACGGCCTGCCGCACCCGACGCTGATGCGGTTCTGCCTCAAGCTGCTGGCGAACCTCGCGGAACCGCAAGGAGGCGACGCGATGGACCGGATCATCGCTGGTCTCAACCGGCTGACCCCAGCCGCCTGATCCGGATGTGAGGCTGCCACCTAGACTTTCGACGGTTTGACCCGCAACACCAGAACACCGATAGCGCGACAGTGAAGGAGACGACACCGTGGTCCCGATCCTGATTCTGGCCATCTTCGGTGGTGGCTTCTCGCTGTTCTCCGTGGTAGCTGGGTCGCTGTCCGGTCCGAAGCGGTTCAACCGGGCCAAGCTGGAGTCCTACGAGTGCGGGATCGAGCCGACCGCGCAAGCGTTCCGCGGGCACCGGCTGCCGGTGAAGTACTACACGACCGCGATGCTGTTCATCCTGTTCGACATCGAGATCGTCTTCATCTATCCGTGGGCCGTGCACTTCAACGCCATGGGGCTGTTCGGACTGATCGAGATGGTGATGTTCATCGGTGCGATCTTCGTCGTCTATTTCTACGTGTGGCGCCGCGGTGGCCTCGAGTGGGACTGATCTGACGTGGGTATCGAGGAAAAGATCCCCGACGGGATCCTGCTCACCACCGTCGCGAAGGTGCTCAACATCGCGCGAAAGAACTCGGTCTGGCCGGCCCAGTTCGGACTGGCCTGCTGCGCGATCGAGATGATGGCTGTCGGCGGTCCGCGCTTCGACATCGCGCGCTTCGGCATGGAGCGGTTCAGCGCGTCACCACGCCAGGCCGACCTGATGATCGTGGCCGGCCGGGTGTCGCAGAAGATGGCGCCGGTGCTTCGCCAGATCTACGACCAGATGCCCGAGCCGAAGTGGGTGCTCGCCATGGGTGTCTGCGCGAGCAGCGGCGGGATGTTCAACAACTACGCGATCGTGCAGGGCGTCGACCACGTGGTGCCGGTCGATATGTATCTCCCGGGCTGCCCGCCGCGCCCGGAGATGCTGCTTGACGCGATCCTCAAGCTGCACGACAAGATCCGCACCGGTCCGATCACCGGAAAGCCCGAGCACACCACGATCGGCAACGCGCCCTACACCAAGCCGATCGAGCGCGACACCCGGGTGTCGAAGGGCCTGGCCGTTGACGCCGAGATCGGGCCCTTCACCGCGCCGCTGCCCGGAGCGGCGACATGACCGAGCCGACCGACACCACGGACGCCACGGACACCAGCGCCGAGCAACCGATCGAGCCGTCCGGCACCGGTGGCACCCGCCACGACATGTTCGGCGCGTCAGGCTTCGGTGACACCTCCGGTTTTGGTGGGTTGGTGGTGCGCCCGCCCCAGCTGCTGTCGAGCCCGAAGCCGTACGGCGAATGGTTCGACGACGCCACCACCGCACTCGAGGAGGCCTACCCGGCGTTCTCTGACGCGATCGAGCGCGTGGTCGTGCATCGCGGCGAGCTGACGCTGTACGTCAAGCGCGAGTCGCTGCTCGAGCTGGTCAGCACGTTGCGCGATGACCCGAAGCTTCGCTTCGAGATGTGCGCGAGCGTCTCGGGTGTCGACTACCTCGACGACCCGACCGGACGCCGGTTGCACTCGGTCTACCACCTGCTGTCCATGACCTACCGGCGTCGGATCCGCCTCGAGGTTTCGGTCAGTGCAGAGGATCCGCACATCCCGAGCGTCACCGAGGTCTATCCGACCGCCAACTGGCACGAGCGCGAGACGTGGGACTTCTTCGGGATCGTCTTCGACGGTCACCCGGGCCTCACCCGGATCGAGATGCCTGACGACTGGCCCGGTCACCCGCAGCGCAAGGACTATCCGCTCGGTGGTGTGCCCGTCGAATACAAGGGTGCCACCGTGCCACCTCCGGACGAGCGGAGGTCGTACGCGTAGATGACTGACACCACGAACGAAGCGACCTATACCTCGACCTACAACGACAACGACCCGTACGCCGGCGCCGAGCCGGAAGGCGAGGGCCGCGTCTTCACTGTCGGTGGCGGCGGCGACTGGGACGACGTGGTTGACGCGATCGACCCTGCCGAGAGCGAGCGCATCGTCGTCAACATGGGGCCGCAGCACCCATCGACGCACGGCGTGCTCCGACTCGTGCTGGAGCTCGAGGGCGAGACCGTGATGCGGACCCGGCCGGTGATCGGCTACCTGCACACCGGCATCGAGAAGAACATGGAATACCGCAACTGGACTCAGGGCGTCACGTTCATCACGCGCGCTGACTACCTCGCTCCGATGTTCAACGAGGCGACCTACTGCCTCGGCGTTGAGCGGCTGCTGGACATCGAGGACCAGATCCCCGAGCGGGTGCTCGTGCTGCGCGTGCTGGTCCTGGAGCTGCAGCGGATCTCCTCGCATCTGGTCTGGCTCGGCACCGGCGGCCTCGAGCTCGGCGCGCTGACCGCGATGTTGCTCGCCTTCCGCGAGCGCGAGGAGATCAGCAAGATCTTCGAGATGATCACCGGGCTGCGGATGAACCACGCCTACATCCGTCCAGGCGGCGTCGCGCAGGACATCCCGCCCGGCGCGGTCGACGCCATTCGCGAGTTCGTGCCGGTGATGCGCAGCCGCATCGACGAGTACGAAGACCTGCTGTCAGCCAACCCGATCTGGATCGCGCGAACCCAGGGTGTCGGCTACCTCGACACCGAGGCATGCATGCAGCTCGGCGTCACTGGGCCGTTGCTGCGGGCATCGGGCCTGGCGTGGGACCTGCGCCGCGAGATGCCGTGCCTTGGCTATGAGACCTATGACTTCGACGTGATCACCGACGATGGCGGTGACTGTTACGCGCGATACAAGGTCCGCCTTGATGAGATGCGCCAGTCGCTGCGGATCATCGAACAGGCCCTCGACCGGCTGCGACCCGGACCGACGATGGTCGAGGACAAGAAGATCGCCTGGCCGGCACAGCTCGCGCTCGGCGCCGACGGGCTGGGCAACTCCCTCGATCACATCCGCACGATCATGGGGACGTCGATGGAGGCGCTGATCCATCACTTCAAGCTGGTGACGGAGGGCTTCCGGGTGCCGGCCGGTCAGGCCTACGTGCCGGTCGAGTCACCGCGGGGCGAGCTCGGCGCGCACGTCGTGTCCGACGGCGGGACCCGGCCGTACCGAGTCCACTTGCGTGACCCAAGCTTCGTCAACCTGCAGTCAGTGCCGGCGCTCACTGAGGGCGGGATGATCTCCGACGTCGTTGCCAGCGTGGCCAGTGTCGATCCGGTGATGGGTGGAGTGGACCGATGACGCCGACCGGTTTGTCTGACGAGACGCGTCGCCTCGCGCCGGAAATCATTGCCCGCTATCCGAAGCCGCGGTCGGCGTTGCTGCCGCTGCTGCACCTGGTGCAAAGCGACGAGGGGTACGTCAGCCCGGAGGGCATCGCGATGTGCGCGGAGCTGCTCGGCCTGACCAAGGCAGAGGTCAGCGCGGTATCGACCTTCTACACGATGTACAAGCGCAAGCCGGTCGGTGACTACCACGTCGGCGTCTGCACGAACACGCTCTGCGCGGTCATGGGTGGCGACGAGATCTACGCGGCGCTGCAGGAGCACACCGGCATCACCACCCAGAACGGCGTGACCGAGGACGGCAAGGTGTCGCTCGAGCACGTCGAGTGCAACGCCGCGTGCGACTTCGCTCCGGTGGTGATGATCAACTGGGAGTTCTTCGACAACCAGACCCCCTCGTCCGCGCGGTCGCTGATCGACTCCCTGCGTGCGGGCGAGCCGGTCAAGCCCAGCCGTGGTGCCGATTCGGTCTGCACCTGGCGAGAGGCAGAGCGGGTGCTCGCCGGCTTCCCCGACGGCCGCGCCGACGAGGGCGTCGCCGCCGGCCCGGCGACGTTGGAGGGCCTGAACCTTGCCAATGAGCGCGGAGAGACCGAATGAAATTGACCCCCGTGCTCAGCGCCAACTGGGGCGATGAGAGGCCGTGGACCCTCGAGGGCTACGGCGGTGACTACCCGGCTGCCCGCAAGGCATTGACCACGATGGAGCCCGACGCGGTCATCGCGATGGTGAAGGACTCGGGCCTGCGCGGTCGCGGCGGTGCCGGCTTCCCGACCGGTGGCAAATGGAGCTTCATCCCGCAAGGTGACGCCAAGCCGCACTACCTGGTGGTCAATGCGGATGAGTCCGAGCCCGGCACCTGCAAGGACATGCCGCTGATGCTGGCTAACCCGCATGTGCTGGTCGAGGGCGTGGTCATCACCTGCTTCGCAATCCGGTCCAACATGGCCTTCATCTATGTCCGCGGCGAGGTGCTGCACATCGTTCGTCGAGTGCAGGCGGCCGTCGCCGAGGCGTACGCGGCAGGCCTACTAGGCAAGGACATCTTCGGGTCGGGCTTCGACCTCGAAGTTGTTGTTCATGCTGGTGCGGGCGCCTACATCTGCGGCGAGGAGACGGCGCTGCTCGACTCGCTCGAGGGCTATCGCGGCCAGCCGCGGCTTCGTCCGCCGTTCCCCGCGGTCGAGGGTCTGTACGCCAGTCCGACCGTTGTGAACAACGTCGAGTCGATCGCCAGCGTGCCTCCGATCATCAACCGCGGCGTCGACTGGTTCCGCTCGTTCGGCTCCGAGAAGTCGCCCGGTTTCACGCTCTACTCACTGTCGGGTCACGTCACGCGTCCCGGTCAGTACGAAGCGCCACTCGGCGTCACCCTGCGAGAGCTGCTCGACCTGGCCGGCGGCGTGCGCGAAGGGCATGAGCTGAAGTTCTGGACGCCGGGCGGCTCCTCGACGCCGCTGCTCACCGCCGAGCACCTCGACGCGCCGTTGGACTATGAAGGCATGGTCGCGGCCGGTTCGATGCTCGGCACGAAGGCGTTGCAGATCTTCGACGACACGACCTGTGTAGTGCGTGCTGTGCTGCGCTGGACGGAGTTTTACGCGCACGAGTCGTGCGGCAAGTGCACGCCTTGTCGTGAGGGCACCTACTGGATGGTGCAGATCCTCGAGCGGCTCGAGGCCGGCAATGCCGATGATCGTGACATCGAGACGTTGCTCGACGTCTGCGACAACATCTTCGGCCGCGCGTTCTGCGCGCTCGCCGATGGCGCGGTCAGCCCGGTGATCTCCTCGGTGCAGTTCTTCCGCGATGAGTACGTCGCGCACTGGGAGCAGGGTGGTTGCCCGTTCGATCCCCATGCCTCGACATTGTTCGAGACCGCCGGAGCCAAAGCATGAGCACGCCCGACGTCGTCGACGCTGCCGTGGTGCCGGTCGAGATGATCAATGCGACGATCGACGGACTCGCGATCCGTGTCCCCAAAGGCACGCTGATCATCCGGGCGGCTGAGCTCGTCGGCATTGACGTCCCCCGGTTCTGTGACCATCCGCTGCTCGATCCGATCGGTGCGTGCCGGCAGTGCATCGTCGAGGTTGAAGGGCAGCGCAAGCCGGTCGCCTCATGCACCGTCGCGGTCACCGAGGGCATGGAGATCAAAACCCAACTGACGTCGCCGGTCGCGAAAAAGGCGCAGGAAGGCAACCTCGAGTTCCTGCTGCTCAACCACCCGCTCGACTGCCCGGTGTGCGACAAGGGCGGCGAGTGCCCACTGCAGAACCAGACGCTCGCCAACGGTGCCGCGGAGAGCCGGTTCCACGACGTCAAGCGGACGTATGAGAAGCCGATCGAGATCTCCTCGCAGGTGCTGCTCGATCGCGAACGATGCGTGTTGTGCGCGCGCTGCACGCGGTTCTCGCAGCAGATCGCCGGCGACCCGTTCATCGAGCTTGTTCGAGCGCGGCGCGCTGGAGCAGGTCGCGATCTTCGACGGCGAGCCGTTCTCCTCATACTTCTCCGGCAACACCGTGCAGATCTGTCCGGTCGGCGCGCTGACCGGCGCGCAATACCGGTTCCGCGCCCGGCCGTTTGACCTGGTCTCGACCCCGTCGATCTGCGAGCACTGCTCGGCGGGTTGCCAGCAGCGCACCGACTGGCGTCGCGGCAAGGTGCTGCGACGTCTCGCCGGCGAGGACGACGCGGTCAACGAGGAGTGGAACTGCGACAAGGGTCGGTGGGCCTTCTCCTACGCCACCGCACGTGACCGCTTGACGACACCACTGGTCCGTGACGCCGACGGCTATTTGGTCGAGGCGTCGTGGAGCGAGGCGATCACTCGTGCCGCCGCCGGACTCGGGAGTGGCACGGCAAGGCTCGGCGTGCTCACCGGCGGGCGGCTGACCGTCGAGGATGCCTACGCCTACTCGAAGTTCGCCCGGGTCGCCCTGGGCACCAACGACATCGACTTCCGTGCCCGCCCGCATTCGTTGGAGGAGCAGGAGTTCCTCGGCAGCCATGTCGCCGGCCGCTACCTCGAGACGACGTACGCCGACCTCGAGTCGGCGCCGACCGTACTGCTCGTGGGCTTCGAGCCAGAAGAAGAGTCGCCGATCGTCTTCCTTCGACTGCGCAAGGCAGTCGACAAGCGCGGCCTGTCAGTCTTCGCAATCGCGCCGTACGCGACGACCGGGTTGACCAAGCTGGGCGGCCGGTTGCTCACCTCGTTGCCGAGCGCCGAGGCCGACGTACTGGCCGCCCTCGGCGGCCGGCGATCCTCCGATGACGCGGCGACGGCGGCCGCCAAGGCGCTGCGCCAGCCCGGCGCGGTGATCCTCGTTGGCGAGCGGCTGGCATCCTCGCCAGGCGCGTTGAGTGCGGCCGTCTCGCTCGCCGAGAAGACGGGTGCGCGGCTCGCCTGGGTGCCACGCCGGGCCGGCGATCGCGGTGCGGTCGAGGCCGGCTGCCTGCCTGGCCTGCTGCCGTTCGGCCGCCCGATCCTCGACGCCGCATGCCCGCGAGGAGATGGCGGCCGCGTGGGGTGCGAGCCTTCCGCCGGCCAGGACGGGACGCCGACGCAGATCATCGCCGCCGCCGCTGCGGGCAAGATCGCGCTTGGTGGTGGCGGGGTCGACCCTGGCGATCTTGCCGATCCGGCTTGCGCTGCGGGCGCTTGAAGAGGCGCCGTTCGTCGTCAGCCTCGAGCTTCGCGAGTCGGCTGTGACCGATCGCGCCGATGTCGTGCTTCCCGGTCGCGCCGGTCGGTCGAGAAGTCGGGCTGTTACCTGGACTGGGAAGGTCGGCTGCGCCCGTTCGACGCGACGCTCGAGTCGACCGGCGCGCTGGCGGATCACCGCGTGCTGCACTCGCTCGCCGCCGAGCTCGGCGTCGACTTGGGCACCGCCGGACCCGAAGACCATCGACGCGGCGATCGGCGCGCTCGGCTACTGGCAGGGCGCGCGGCCGGCCGCGCCGACCCACGCCGCCGGTCGGCACCGCAAGCTGGCGTCAGGCGAGGCGGTTCTCGCGACCTGGCACCACCTGCTCGACGAGGGCCGGCTGCAAGACGACGAGCCCTACCTTGCTGGCACGCGCAAGCCAGCCGGTCGCGCGATTGAGCCAGCGACGGCGGCGTCGCTCGGTGTGGCCGCGGCGGTCCGGTCACGGTCAGCACCGATCGCGGCGAGATCACGTTGCCGCTCGCGATCACCGATCTGCCGGACCAGGTGGTGTGGCTGCCCACCTGCTCGCCGGGCTCGCACGTGCAGTCCTCGCTCGGTGCCACGCTCCGGCGCGATCGTCCGGTTGTCGGCTGGCGCTCGCCGGACGTCCGCGGGAGGGTCGTGATGCGCGTCTTCGCGGCACGCCGCCACCGGTGGCACCCACCTCGGGGCCTTCGGCAACGACCCGTGGTGGCTGACGGTCGTCAAGTGCATCGTGGTGTTCGTCTTCCTCGTGGTGACGACGCTGCTGATGATCTGGGCCGAGCGCCGAGTCATCGGCCGCATGCAGGCCCGGCAAGGTCCGAACCGCGTTGGCCCGTTCGGTGTCGTGCAGGGTCTCGCCGACGGCATCAAGCTGGCGCTCAAAGAAGACCTGATCCCGGCGATGGTCGACAAGCCGCTCTACATCCTGGCGCCGGTCGTCGCTTGCGCGCCGGCCTTCCTGTCCTTCGCGGTGATCCCGGTCGGCCCGGTGGTGTCGATCGGCGGTCACCACAGCCCGCTGCAGATCACTGACCTGCCGGTCGCGGTGCTGTTCATCCTCGCGATGGCGTCGATCGGGGTGTACGGCATCGTGCTCGCCGGCTGGTCGAGCCAGTCGCCGTACCCGTTGCTTGGTGCGCTGCGGTCGGCGGCTCAGGTCATCTCCTACGAAGTCGCGATGGGCCTCGCGCTCGCCGGGGTCTTCCTCTACGCCGGCTCGCTGTCGACCAGCCAGATCGTGGCGCTCGCAGCAGAAGCTCTGGTACGCCCTGCCGCTGATCCCGTCGTTCTTGATGTACCTCGTGTCGATGGTCGGCGAGACCAACCGCGCCCCCTTCGACCTGCCGGAGGCCGAGAGCGAGCTGGTCGCGGGCTTCCACACCGAGTACGCGTCGCTGAAGTTCGCGCTGTTCTTCCTGGCGGAGTACGTCAACGTCACGACCGTCTGCGCGCTCGCGACCACGCTGTTCCTCGGCGGCTGGCGGGCGCCGTGGCCGCTCTCGCTCGTCGGCAACGACACGCTGAACCACGGCTGGTGGCCGGTGCTGTGGTTCCTCGGCAAGGTCTTCGTGCTGCTGTTCGGCTTCATCTGGCTGCGGGGCACGCTGCCGCGGCTGCGCTACGACCAGTTCATGCGGCTCGGCTGGAAGGTGCTGATCCCGTTCAGCCTGGTCTGGCTGCTGGTGGTCGCGTCGTTCCGCGAGCTGACCAACGAGGGTCGCACCCGCCTGCAGACCCTCGCCTTCGTCGGCATCCCGCTCGCCGCGATCGTCCTGATCTGGTCGTTCGTCTCGGAGTCGCGCGCCAACCAGGGCGGCCGAGGCGGAGCTGGCGAGGCCGAGTGCGCCGACGCGCGAGCTCATCGGCCGCCCGGCCGATCGCTACCCGGTCCCGGTCCTGACCGGCGCACCGACCGTCGATGTGGCACCTATCTCGGTGTCGACCGCGGACTCGACGGAGGTGCTCGATGGCTAGACGGAGCGACTCGCACGGCGGTGACGAGGCGTCGGAGCCAGGCCTGGCTTCGACCCCGAAGTTGTCGCGCCACGACGCCCGAGGCGCGAAGCAGTCCGTGCTGAAGGAGATCTTCGCGCCCGTCGCGGGCTTTGGCGTCACGTTCCGCACCATGCTGACCAAGCCGGTGACCGAGGAATACCCCGAGGAGAAGGTGCCGACGGCGCCGCGTTATCACGGTCGCCACGTGCTCAACCGGCACGCCGACGGCCTCGAGAAGTGCGTCGGCTGTGAGCTGTGCGCGTGGGCGTGCCCGGCGGACGCGATCTACGTCGAGGGCGCCGACAACACCGAGGAAGCGCGCTTCTCACCCGGGCGAGCGCTACGGCAGCGTCTACCAGATCAACTACCTGCGCTGCATCTTCTGCGGGCTGTGCATCGAGGCCTGCCCGACCCGCGCGCTGACGATGTCCAACGAGTACGAGCTCGCCGACGACAGCCGGGTCGACCTGATCTTCACCAAGGACCAGCTGCTTGCGCCGCTCGTTCCGGGCATGGAAGCGCCACCCCACCCCATGCGGCTCGGCCCGGATGAGAAGGCGTACTACGCCGGCCAACCGGTCGCACCGACACCGACAGAGGATCGCCGGTGAACGGGCTAGTGCTGGCCGCCGCGTCGACCGCCTCGACCGGCGCGCCGTTGCACGAGGCGTTTCTGTTCTGGATCCTCGCCCCGATCGCCGTAGGGGCGGCGCTCGGCATGGTGCTTGCGCGTAGCGCGGTGCACGCCGCTTTGCTCCTCGCAATCGTCATGTTGTGCCTGGCGGCGTTCTACACCGCGGAGAACGCGCCGTTCCTCGCGGTCGTGCAGGTCGTCGTCTACACCGGCGCCGTGCTGATGTTGTTCTTGTTCGTCCTGATGCTGATTGGCGTCGATTCGATGGACTCGCTGGTCGAGACGCTTCGCGGTCAACGGCATCGCCGCCTTGGTGATTGGTCTCGGATTCGCGGTGCTGCTGGTCGCCGCGCTGGCGGGCTCGCTCGCCGGATTCGCTCCGAAGGGCGTTGGTGCGGCTGAGGCCGGCCAGGGCAACGTCGCGGCGATCGCCAACCTGCTCTTCAGCCGGTATGTCTTCGCCTTCGAGGGCACCAGCGCCTTGCTGGTGACGGCGGGCGTCGGCGCGATGGTGCTGGCTCACCGCGAGCCAATCGGCGGCAAGCAGAACTCAGCAGCAACGGATGCAGAGCCGAGTCGCGCGCGGCGGGTCGGGCATGGCACCGCTGCCTGGCCCTGGCATCTATGCCGACCACGACTCGGTCGACACTCCGGCGCTCCTGCCGGACGGGGAGATGTCGCCCCGAAGCGTTCCCGACTACCTGCAGGTCTCCGCCGCGCGACCCCATGTCGACACCACCGAACACGAGTTGGAGAGGTAGCGCCGATGATCGCTGACTACTACCTCTACCTGTCCGCGGTGTTGTTCACCATCGGCGCGATCGGCGTACTTGTCCGTCGCAACGCGATCGTCGTCTTCATGTGCATCGAGTTGATGCTCAACGCGGTCAACCTGACGTTGGTGACGTTCGCTCGGCTGAACGGCAATCTCGACGGCCAGATCATCGCCTTCTTCGTGATGGTGGTGGCGGCCGCCGAGGTTGTCGTCGGCTTGGCGATCATCATGTCCATCTTCCGGTCACGACGGTCTGCTTCCGTCGACGACGCCAACCTGTTGAAGTACTGAGGGCGCGGCTAATGACCCATCGGTGCACTACGCCGCCGCGACCGGTGTCTTCGACCTCACCTTCCTGCTGGTGTTGTTGCCAGCGCTGAGCGCTGCCGTCCTGCTGCTCGGTGGCAGGCGCACCAACTCGTGGGGTCACTTGCTCGGTTGCGCCGCGCCGATCGCCGCGTTCGTCATCGCGGTGATCGAGTTCTTCGCGCTGATTGCGCGCGACGGCGGCAAGAACCGCCAGCTCGACCAGCATCTGTTCACCTGGCAGCCGGTTGCCGGCTTCCACGTCAATGCCAATGTGCTGCTCGACCCGCTGTCGATCGTCTTCGTGCTGCTGATCACCGGCGTTGGGTCGCTGATCCACATCTACTCCATCGGCTACATGGAGCACGACCCGAACCGGCGACGGTTCTTCGGTGAGCTCAACCTGTTCGTCGCGGCGATGCTCCTGCTCGTGCTCGCCGACAACTACTTGGTGCTCTACGTCGGCTGGGAGGGCGTCGGTCTCGCGTCGTACCTGCTGATCGGCTTCTGGTCGAACAAGCCGAGTGCCGCGGCGGCCGCGAAGAAGGCGTTCCTGGTCAACCGGGTCGGTGACCTCGGGCTCTCGCTCGCGATCATGTTGATGTTCACCACTTTCGGCACGGTCGCGTTCGACGGCGTCTTCAACGGAGCGGCGAGTGGCCACGCCCACAACGGCACGATGACCGCGATCGGCCTGCTGTTGCTGCTCGGTGCCTGCGGCAAGAGCGCCCAGGTGCCACTGCAGTCATGGTTGCTCGACGCGATGGAGGGCCCAACCCCGGTCTCCGCCCTGATCCACGCCGCCACTATGGTGACCGCCGGCGTCTACCTGATTGCGCGGTCCAACGCGATCTTTGATGTGGCACCGCACGCGCGGCTGGTCGTCGAGATCGTCGGCGCCACCACGCTGGTGTTCGGCGCGATCATCGGCTGCGCGCACGATGACATCAAGAAGGTGCTCGCCGCCTCGACGATGAGCCAGATCGGCTACATGATGCTCGCGGTCGGGATCGGCCCACCGGCGTATGCGTTCGGCATCCTGCACCTGCTGACGCACGGGTTCTTCAAGGCCAACATGTTCCTCGGCGCCGGCTCGGTGATGCACGGCAACAACGACGAAGTGAACATGCGTCGGTACGGCGGGCTGCGCAAGGTCATGCCGTGGACGTTCGGCACGTTCGCGTTCGGCTATCTCGCGATCATCGGCATCATCCCGTTTGCCGGCTTCTTCTCGAAGGACAAGATCATCGAGGCTGCGCTCGACAAGGGCGGCGCGTCCGGTGACATCTTCGGTGCGGTCGCGCTGGCAGGCGCCGGCATGACCGCCTTCTATATGACGCGGCTGATGCTGATGACGTTCTTCGGCAACAAGCGTTGGCCGAAGGACGTGCACCCACACGAGTCGCCGAATGTGATGCTCATTCCGATGGCCGTGCTCGCCCTCGGCTCGCTGGTCTCGGGCTACCTGCTGATCCTGCATGGCGGGCTGGAGCACTTCCTGGCCCCGAGTGTTGGCAAACTGGCGGCGCCGGCCTCGCGGCCACTGTCGCCGACCGAGCTCAGCCTGCTCGCCCTCGTCATCGTCCTGATCGGCGTTGGCATCGCGTACCTGCTGGTCGGCCGCAAGCCAGTCCCTGCGGAGGCACCGACTCACGTCACCCCGTTGACGATCGCCGCCCGTCGATCGCTTTACGGCGACGCACTCAACGAGGCGGTGTTCATGCGCCCCGGCCAATACCTCACGCGTGCGCTGGTCTTCTTCGACAACCGTGGCGTGGACGGCGTGGTCAACGGCCTGGCCGCGGGGATCGGCGGCACGAGCGCCCGGCTACGCCGCAGCCAAACCGGATTCGTGCGCTCGTACGCGCTGTCAATGCTCGCCGGCGCCGTGGCGATCACCGCCACCCTCGTGCTCGTCCGGGTGGGCTGAGCGATGCATACCGGCTTCCCGTGGGTCACCGTCATCGGCGTACTGCCGCTGGTCGGCGTCCTCGCGATCATCTCGCTGCCGAAGGCGCGTGAGGAGCAGGCCAAGCTCATCGCGCTGGTGGCATCGCTCGCGGCGATGGTCGCCTCGATCATCATGGCGTTCGCGTACAAGGTCGGCGGTGCGCGGTTCCAGTTCACCCAGGACTACACCTGGATCAAGGCCTTCGGCGCCCACTACGCCGTCGGCGTTGACGGCATCGCGCTCGCACTGATCTTGATGACGACCGTTCTGACCCCGGTCTGCATTCTGGCCTCCTGGCACGACGCCGACCGCGGCCCGGACGCGGACCCGGACGCCACCGGCGCTCGCGGGCCGCGGCTGTTCTTCGCGCTGCTGCTCGCAACCGAGACGCTTGTGGTCGGGGTGTTCGGGGCGCTTGACGTCTTCTTCTTCTACGTGCTCTTCGAGGCAATGCTCATCCCGATGTATTTCCTCATCGGATCATTCGGTGGGCCGCGTCGCTCGTACGCAGCCGTGAAGTTCTTGCTCTACTCCCTGGCTGGCGGCCTGCTGATGCTGGTCGCGGTCATCGCGCTGTATGTCGTGTCGATCCACCAGCTCGGCACCGGGACGTTCGACTACCGCGTCCTGATCTCCGGCAAGCTGCACATTGCCCACGGTGAGCAGGTCGCGCTGTTCCTCGGCTTCTTCATTGCCTTCGCGATCAAGGCACCGCTGTGGCCGTTCCACACCTGGCTGCCGGACGCCGCGAGCGAGGCGCCGACCGGCACCGCGGTGATGCTCGTCGGTGTGCTTGACAAGGTCGGCACGTTCGGCTTCCTGCGGTTCTGCATCCCGCTGTTCCCGTACGCATCGAAGCTGCTCGCGCCGTATGTCCTCGGGTTGTGCGTCACCGGCATCCTGTACGGCGCGTTGCTCGCGATCGGGCAGAAGGACTTGAAGCGGCTGATCGCGTACTCCTCGGTGTCGCACTTCGGCTTCATCGCCCTCGGCGTCTTCGCATTCACCACCCAAGGCGGTTCAGGCGCAACGCTCTACATGGTCAACCACGGCTTCTCGACCGGCGCGTTGTTCCTGGTCGTGGGCTTCATGGCCTCGCGCCGCGGCTCGCGGCTCGTCGATGACTTCGGCGGGGTCGCGACCGTCGCCCCCTGGCTCGGCGCGATGGTGTTGGTCGCCGGGTTGTCTGCGCTCGCGCTGCCTGGCCTGTCGACGTTCGTCAGCGAGTTCCTCGTCTTGCTAGGCACATTCACCACGCATCGCTGGTTTGCTGTCGTCGGCACCTTTGGCATCATCCTGGCGGCGGTCTATGTGCTGTGGATGGTGCAGCGCACGATCCATGGCCCGGTCGCGACAGCGGTCGAAGGCTTCAAGGACCTCAGTCTGCGCGAAGCATGGGTGATCGCGCCGGTGATGGTCGTGATCGTCGCGCTCGGCATCTATCCGAAGCCGCTGCTCGACATCATCAACCCCTCGGTGCAAAGCACAAACTCGGTGGTCCGCCCAACCGATCCGCCGGCGAGTGTGTTTGAGAACTCCCCGACGAACGCCGCGTGTGAGCTGCCGAACCTGATCACCAACCACCTGACCATCGAGACGTGTCACACGCTCGGTCATGTCACCTCGTTCAGCGGGAGCGCCAAATGAGCGACTTCCAGTCACCGTCGATCGCGTACCACGCGCTGCTGCCGATCATCATCCCGGCCGGCGCCGCGATGACGGGCGTGCTCGTTGACGCGTTCGTTCCCGTCGTTGCGCGGTGGCGGGCGCAGGTCGGCGTGGCCCTGGCAGGTCTGCTCGGCGCACTGATCGCCACGGCCGCCCTTGCTGGTGACCACATTGTCACCGCGAGCACCGCGGTCAGCGTTGACGGGCCGACGTTGTTCCTCCAAGGGACGATCGCAGTGCTCGGTATCGGCAGCGTCCTGCTTGTTGCGGACCGCTCGCCGGCTCTCGATGGCGGCTCGTTCGTCGCCCAGGCCGCGACGACACCCGGGTCATCGGAGGAGCGCGCCGGCACCGTCGGCGGTCGGGTGCAGACCGAGGTCTTCCCGCTCATGATGTTCGCGGTCAGCGGCATGATGCTGTTCCCGGCGTCGAACGATCTGCTGATCTTGTTTGTCGCTCTTGAGGTTCTCTCGCTTCCGCTTTACCTGCTCTGCGGACTTGCTCGTCGGCGGCGGCTGCTCAGCCAGGAAGCGGCAGTCAAATACTTCCTGCTCGGCGCCTTCTCCTCCGCGTTCTTCCTGTACGGCGTCGCCCTCCTCTATGGCTACTCCGGCGGCATCTCGCTCGCGGGCATCCAGGCGGCGTCGGTCGCCGGCACGCATAACGACACGCTGCTCTTCTTGGGGTTGGCGCTGCTATCAGTCGGCCTGCTGTTCAAGATCGGCGCGGCGCCGTTCCACTCCTGGATCCCCGACGTCTACCAGGGCGCTCCGACGCCGATCACGGCGTTCATGGCGTCCGGGACCAAGGTGGCTGCCTTCGGCGCGCTGCTGCGCGTCTTCTACGTCGCCTTCGGTGGTCTTGGCTGGGAGTGGCGCCCGGTCGCGTGGGGAGTCGCGATCCTGACGATGGTCGTCGGCTCGGTGTTTGCCATCACCCAGACTGATGTGAAACGGATGCTCGCGTACTCCTCGGTCGCGCACGCGGGCTTCATCCTGATCGGCGTGATCGCGCTCAACAAGGCAGGATTGTCCGGCTCGCTGTTCTACCTCGTGACGTACGGCGTGACGACCATCGGCGCCTTCGGCATCCTGACTCTGGTCCGCGACCCGGATGGCGAAGCCACTCACCTGTCTCGCTGGGCTGGGCTCGGTCGTCGCTCGCCACTTGTCGCGGGTGTGTTCGCGCTGTTCCTGCTCGCCCTCGCGGGCATCCCGCTCACCTCCGGCTTCACCGGCAAGTTCGCCGTGTTTGCGGCTGGCGTCTCGGGCGGTGCGACGCCGCTGGTAGTGGTGGGCGTGATCGCGAGCGCGATGGCGGCGTTCTTCTACGTCCGCGTCATCGTCATGATGTTCTTCGCCGAGCCGGTTGAGGACGGCCCGATCGTGGTGACGCCGGGGAGTGCGACGACGAGCGCGCTCGCGATGGCAGTAGCGGCTACCGTGGTTCTCGGGGTTTTCCCGCAACCGCTGTTGAACCTTGCCAACCAGGCCCTGCCGTTCTACCACTGAGGCAGGATCCGACGAGGTGCCGGATCGGCCGACCGGAGGGACGCGAATGAGCGACATGAGCACCCTCGGGCTGACGATCGATCCTGCGCTCGAGGTTGTCCTTCGCGAAGGTCTCGCCGCGGTCGAGTCAAAGCTGCGCGACGAGGTCAAGTCGGCCGACGCGTTCGTCAGCGAGGCGGCCGCTCATCTGCTGACCGCGGGCGGCAAGCGGTTTCGTCCGCTGGTGACTCTGCTCGCCTCGCAGTTCGGTGACCGAGCAGCGCCGGGCGTCATTCCCGCTGCTGTGGTCGTCGAGCTCACCCATCTCGCGACGCTCTACCACGATGACGTCATGGACGAGGCGGTGCTGCGTCGCGGCGCCGCCTCAGCGAACACCCGTTGGGGCAACTCGATCGCGATCCTGATCGGCGACTTCCTGTTTGCGCGCGCGTCCGACATCCTGGCTGACCTCGGCCCAGAGGCAGTGCGATTGCAGGCTCGGACCTTCGAGCGGCTGGTGCACGGCCAGATCCGGGAGACCATCGGCCCGGCCGGGACCGAGGACGCCGTCGAGCACTATCTGCGGGTGCTGGTCGACAAGACCGGCTCGTTGATCGGCACGTCGGCCCGCTTCGGCGCGTTGCTGTCCGGCGCTTCTGCGGCCGAGACTGAGCTGCTGACTCAGTGGGGCGAGCGCATTGGCGTCGCGTTCCAACTCTCCGATGACTTGATCGACGTCGCCGCCGATGCGGCGGAGTCCGGCAAGATCCCCGGCACCGACCTTCGCGAGGGCGTCCCCACGTTGCCCGTCCTGTTGCTGCGCCGCAACGACCAGCCTGGCGACGCGAGGTTGCTGGCGGCGCTTGCGGGCGACCTGTCGGACGACTCCGCCCTGACCGATGTGCTGGCGGAGCTACGTACCCATCCGGTGATGGCAGAGGCGCGAGCCGTCACGGCCGGTTGGGCCGAGGACGCCCGTGCCACCCTTGCGCCGCTGCCAGCGACGAACGTCCGCGCGGCACTGGAGTCGCTCTGCGACTTCGTCGTCAACCGCACCAACTAGCCACTGTCGGGACCCAGTAGCGCAGCTTGCCGCCTCGCTTGTCTTCGAGCACGCCGCCGGCGGCTTCGATGACGGTTCGCGAGCCGATGTTGTCGAGGTCGCAGGTCACCAGGGCTTCGTCGATGTCAAAGGCGTGAGCGTAGGGCAGCACCCCTCGCAGCATGGCGGTCGCGTAGCCGCGCCGCCGCGCAGTCGGCCGGACGTCGTAACCAATGTGACCGCCCACCTCCAGCAGGTGCTCGGTCAGCCGGTGTCGAAGCGAGATCCGGCCGAGATACTCCTCGCCCTCGACGTACCACCAGGTCGTCTGCGGCACATAGCCCACCGGCCGAGGGCTGTCCTCCCGCGAGTCCAACAAGACCGCTTGGACGAACGCGGCGAATCCTTCGGCGGTCGTCCACGTCGCGGCGTACCGCTCATGCTCGTGGCCGATCATCGAGTTATCGCCAGGGCCGCCGCGGCCCTCGGCCCGGAACTCAGCCATCGCCTCGAGGAACGACGCATGGACCACAGTGGTCGGCAGGACGAGCTCAGGCATACCCAAGTCAAACATCGCCCCGCAACCGAAATACCCGTCAAGCAAGCCCGGCCGCAGGTCCCGCCTCTCCGCTCGGTGCGCGGCTAGCCGAAGAGGGCGTTGGCGATCAGGTCGTTCATGACCTCAGTCGCGCCGCCGCCGATGCCGAGGATTCGCGCATCGCGGTAGTGGCGTTCGACTTCCGTGCCGCGCATGTAACCGGCGCCGCCGTGAAGCTGAACTGCTTCATCGACGACGAATGCGCACGCTTCGACCGCCTGGTTTTTGGCGATCGCTGCTTGCGCGAAGACCTCTTCGCCAGCGGCATGGCGGGTGATGATGTCGTGGGCGTAAGTGCGTGAAACGTCGACGGCGCGGGTCATGTCAACCAGCTTGTGCCGCACGACCTGCTTGCCAATCAACGCTCTTCCGAACGCCATCCTTGCTCGCGTCCACGCAACTGTCAGGTCGAGCGCGCGTTGGGCGATGCCGTAACCGTGCACCGCGAGTGCGAGCCGTTCGCCGGCAAACTGTTGCGCGACCTGGACGAATCCGCTGCCTTCCGATCCGATGAGGTTCGCGACCGGCACCCGCACATCAACGTAGGCTAACTCGCCGGTGTCGCTGCAGAGCCACCCCATCTTCTCCATCCGTCTGACGACCGAGAAGCCGGCCGAGCCGGTGTCGACGACGAGTAGAGAGACGTCGTGGTGCGGGTCGTCGCCAGTGCGGACGACCGTCGTGACGAAGTCCGCCCGGGTCGCCGAGGTGATGAATGTCTTGGCGCCGTTCACGACGTAGCAGTCGCCATCCCGGACCGCTCGGGTGCGGATGGCGGCGACATCGGAGCCGGCCTCAGGTTCGGTGACCGCGAGGGATCCGATGAGCTCGCCATTGAGCGTCGGCTTGGCGTACCGATCGATCAGGTCGATGCTGCCCGATTTGACCAGGTGGGGCAAGGCAATCCCGTGCGTGAAGAGTGCGGCGAGCAGGCCGCTGGAGGCTCCCGCATAAAGCATTTCCTCGGCCACAATCGTGGCGTCGACGGTGTCTCCACCCTGCCCACCGGCCTCAGCCGGAAAGGCGATGCCGAGCAGGCCGATGTTGGCGGCGGCGCGGTGCAACGATCGTGGCACCTCGCCGGCGCGCTCCCATTCGTCGAGGTGTGGCACCACCTCGTTGACGGTGAAGTCGCGAGCGAGCGCTCGAAGGGCGACCCGTTCATCAGTGGACCAGACGTTGGAGCTCATCCGCAGCGGTGCCCTAGTCCTCGAGCAGCGAAATCGGAATCTCGAAGTTCCGGGACCGCAACCACTCGCCCAGGCCCTTGGCCTGCGGGTCCTGGCGAGTTGAGGAGGCGACGCCTTCACCGAGGAGGCCTTCGATGACAAAGTTGAGGGCGCGGAGGTTGGGAAGCTCGAATCGCTCCACCTTCAGGTCGGCTGTCTCGGGCAACAGCCATTTCAGACAATCGACGTCGAGCTCGTGCGCGAGCCAGTGATAGGCGGCGTCGGTCCGGACCCAAAGGCCGAGGTTGGCGTTGCCGCCCTTGTCGCCGCTGCGCGCACCCACAATCGATCCGAGCGGCACCCGCCAGATCGGGCCCCAGTCCTCGGGCGGGTCGGGCACTCGGGCGCGGCTGGTGAGCAGCGAGTCGACCTGGCGCTCGCCCGGGTTGGTCTCGACGTCGATGACTCCGCCGTCCTCAGTGACGACTCGGTGCTCAACGAGGGAGTTCGGCAGGTAGATCGCGCGGTAGACGCCGTACGGCACCGCATCGCCTGGTGGCTCGGTCAGTGTGGCGCCGGGGTAGGTCGCCAGCGCAATTTCGACTGCCGCATTGGAGAACGGCCGGCCGATCTTGGTGGCGTCAGGGTCCTTCACCGTGACGCGCAGCCGCGCGACCGCTTGATCGTTGGTGTCGGCGTCTTCCTTGTCAGTACGGGACAACGACCACTCGACCGTCTCGATCCCGGCCAGCACCGGCTCGAGCTGCCGTTTCACCAGGTCGGCTTTGGCCTCGATGTCGAGTCCGGTGAGCAGGAACGTCATGGAGTTGCGGAAGCCGCCGAGGGTGTTGACGGCGACCTTCGTTGTCTGCGGCGGCGCGATCCCTTGGACGTTGCCGAGGTGACCCGAGATGCGGACTCGGTCATCGCCGACCTGCTCGAGATTGATGCTGCCAAAGTTGGCAGTCACGTCCGGGTTGGCATACAGCGGCGAGGCGATCTCGTACAGCAACTGCGCGGTGACCGTGCCGACGTCGACCAGCCCACCGGTGCCCTCGTGCTTGGTGACGACCGCGGAGCCGTCGGCGGCGATCTCCGCGAGCGGAAAGCCGAGGTGCTCGATGCCGGGCACCTCGGTGAAGAACGAGTAGTTGCCGCCGGTCGCTTGCGCGCCGCACTCCAGCACGTGTCCAGTCACCAGTGCGCCGGCGAGAGCGTCGTAGTCGTCGCGGGCCCAGCCGTGGAACCACGCCGCTGACCCGATGACAAGCGCCGCGTCGGTGACCCGGCCGGTCACGACCACCTGTGCTCCCGCGTCGAGCGCGGTGGCGATTCCCCAGCCGCCGAGGTAGGCGTTTGCGGTGATCGTCTCGGCAGGAAGGTCGACGCCGGCCGCGGCGAGGGTTTCGCGGCGAGGCAGCAGATCGTCGCCCTCGACGTGAGCGACGTTGATTCGAAGACCGAGTTTTGCGGCGATCTCGCGCACCGCGGTCGCGCAGCCTGCCGGGTTGAGCCCGCCGGCATTGGTGACGATTTTGACGCCGCGTTCCCACGCCAGACCGAGGCAGTCCTCAAGCTGACGGACGAAGGTGGTGGCGTACCCGCGGCTGGGATCCTTGGCTGCTGAGCGCCACAGCACCAGCATCGTCAGCTCGGCGAGGTAGTCGCCGGTCAGCACATCGAGCTCGCCGCCTTCGAGCATCTCGCGCATCGCGGCGAACCGGTCGCCGTAGAAGCCCGAGCAGTTGCCGATGCGTACCGCTCTCGCCACGCCCGCGACGCTACCAACGTTCGTATGTCACATAAGGGTTGCCCTAGCGACACCGGTGTGACATGAGGGCAGCCCCAGCAACCCTTATGTCACATACGAACCTAGGCTGCGTGGATGAAGCGGGTGGCGATGCGGGTATTTCGGCGGTTGCCACGCCCGTTGCGACGGCTGATCATTCGCAGCTTCACCCCCTCCTACACCGTCGGCGCGGTCTTGGCACTGCAGCGATCCGACGGCTCGATCCTGCTCGTCGAGCAACGGCACAGCCCCGGCTGGGCGCTTCCCGGCGGCCTGCTTCACCGCGGCGAGCTGCCCGCCGACGGCCTGCTGCGCGAGGTCGAGGAGGAGGTCGGGATCGTGCTCGACCGGGATCAGCTGCCGCTCCCGGTCGCGGTGCTCGCGCCTCGGGTGCGACGCGTCGACGTCGTTTACCTCAGCGCCGACGGCGACGGCCACCGGCCACGTCGGGGTGACGACCGCGACGAGGTCACCGGATTCGGCTGGTACGCACTGGATGCGCTGCCGGAGGTCAGCGATGCGACGCTCGACATCCTGCACGGGGTACGGCTGCTGTGAGCAACGACCTCGCTGCGGTCGTGCTCGCGGCGGGCGTTGGCAAGCGGCTGCGCCCGCTCACCCTGATCCGGCCGAAGCCACTGTGCCCGGTGGGCGACACCACGTTCCTTGACCTCGCCCTCGACCGCGTGCGCCCACACGTCCCCGCCGGCGCGATCTCGGTCAATGCCCATCACCTCGCTGAGCAGATAGCGGCTCACGTCGGCGACCGCGTGCACCTGTCGGTCGAGGCGCCGGAGGCGTTGGGCACCGCCGGGGCCATTGGCGCGTTGCGGGGCTGGCTCGACGGCCGTGACGTCCTGATCGCCAACGGTGACGTCGTGCTTCACCCCGCACCGGCTTTGGCCGAGTTCGTCTCGGGCTGGGACCGCGAGCGACCGCGCCTGCTCGTCGTCGAGGCCGGTGGAGAACGTGCCGACTTCGACGGTCGATGGCGCTTCGCCGGCGTCTCGCTCCTCCCGGCAGCGATGGCGGCCTCGTTGCCGGCCGAACCGAGCGGGCTGTACGAGGTGCTGTGGCGACGTACTCCGCTCGACTTGGTGACCACCACCGCGCACTACGTCGACGCGGCCGATCCATCGGCCTATCTGCGCGCCAACCTCCTGCTCTCTGGCGGCGAGTCGGTGATCGGCAGTGGTGCGACGGTCGACGGTCACGTCGAACGATGCGTCGTCTGGCCGGGAGCGACTGTGCTCGCGGGCGAGCGGCTCGTCGAGATGGTGAGGGCGAGAGGCACAACCGGCGAGATCGTGACCGTCTCGGCGCCCCAGGAGTGACTGGCTTGGCTGCGGCGCGCTAACGGGCTCCAAGCGGGCAACCGTCGTACCGTCGGTGACTGTGATCAGGACGCGGCTTTATCGCGAGGGCAAGTGTGTCGACGAGGACTTCGATCCGGCGCGCATCTCCGACCACCTCGAGACCAAGGATTGTGTGGTGTGGCTCGATCTCGAGTCGCCCGACAAGGACGATCTCGCGTTAATCGCCAACGAGTTCTCGCTCAACCCACTCGCGGTCGAGGACGCCACGACCGAGCGGCAGCGACCCAAGCTCGATCACTACGACGATCACATCTTTGTCTCGCTGTACGACGTCTCACTCGATGACTCCGGCCAGCTGCATGCCCACGAGCTGGCGGTGTTCGCCTCGAAGCGTTACCTCATCACGGTCCGCAAGACGCCCGGTTATTCGATGGATCCGATCGTTGCGCGTTGGGACGACAACGAAAACCTGTCGAAGTACGGCGTCGGATTCTTGATGTGGGGGCTGCTTGATGTCGTCGTCGACGGCCACTTCCAGACCGTGCAGCAGCTCGACGAGAAGATCGAAGGTCTCGAGGAGTTGTTGTTCGAGCCGACCGACACCGGCACCGCGGTGCAGCGGCAGTCCTTCGAGCTGCGCAAGTCACTCGTACGGATCCGTCGCGTGGTTCTGCCAACTCGCGAGGTGCTCAACGCGCTGATGCGGCGGGAGAGCAACCTGGTCGACGACGCCCTGATGCCCTACTACCAGGACGTGTACGACCACGTGCTGCGGGCCGCGGACTGGACCGACTCGCTGCGGGACCTGGTCTCGACGATTCTCGAAACACATCTGACGATTCAGGGCAACCGGATGAACGAGATCATGAAACAGGTCACTTCGTGGGCGGCGATCATTGCCGTACCCGCAGTAATCACCGGCTACTACGGCATGAACGTGCTGACTTATCCCAAGTCCGGCACGAACACCGGCGGTTATGTCGCGCTTGGTCTGATGGCCGGGCTGGTAGTGCTGCTCTGGATGATGTTCCGTCGGCGCGACTGGCTGTAACGCGGCGAATGATGTGCAGGCGCCGTGAGGACGCCGCTAGCGGTAGTTGTCGAACTGCAGGGGGATGCCCATATCCGATTCGCGCAGCATCCCGATGACAGTCTGCAGGTCATCGCGCTTCTTGCTCGAGACTCGTACGGTGTCGCCTTGAACTGCGACGTGGACGCCTTTCGGGCCATCCGCCTTGATCTTCTTCACGATCGCTCGAGCCTTGTCGGCGTCGATGCCTTGCCGGATCGCGACGGCTAGCCGGGACGTGTTGCCGGCGGCCGGCTGCGGATCGTTGTGGTCCAGCGCCTTGAGCGAAACTCCTCGCTTGACCAGCCGTTCCTTGAAGACTTCGAGCACGGCTTTAACCCGGTCGTCGCTGTTCGCGGTGATCACGACGCCGTCGTCGCCGCTCCAGACGATGGCGGCACCGGTGCCCTTGAAGTCGTAGCGCTGCCCGATCTCCTTGGCTGCCTGGTTCAAGGCATTGTCGACCTCCTGCTGGTCGACCTTGCTCACGACGTCGAACGACGCATCTGCCATGTGACGACCTCCTCGAGGGACCGCTATCCTGACCGTCGCGCACACCTCGGTGTGGTGCAAGGCGGTTTGCCCGAGTGGTCAAAGGGAGCAGACTGTAAATCTGCCGGCTCAGCCTACGATGGTTCGAACCCATCAGCCGCCACGGATGGCCGGCCCGGATGCTCGGGCCGGCCCCACGGGGTGGTCGTCGAAGTTGGCGGCGACTCGTTATAGCCTCGTCGCGCCCGCCCCCTTAGCTCAGTCGGCAGAGCGTCTCCATGGTAAGGAGAAGGTCTACGGTTCGATTCCGTAAGGGGGCTCCACTTCACCCCTGCTCGTCTCACCGGCCCGGTCATAGGTCCAGCGCCAGATCGCCGGCTGGTTGTGAGCAACAGATCAGCGTGCTGCCATCGGCGGGGAGATCGATCGGGTCTGGATCGTAGGTCACCGCTCCCGACACCACGGACGTTTCGCAGGTGTGGCAGACACCCGTACGACAGGACCACCGCACCGGCACGTCGCAAGCTTCGGCGAACTCGAGCAAGCTGGCGTAGTCAGGATCCCAGTGCACCGTGAGGCCGCTGCGGGCGAACGCGACCAGCGGGCCGTTCGCAGTAGCGGTCGCCGGGGGATGTGGCGGGCGCAGCGGCACTGGCGCGATGCCGGGCGTTTGCGCCGGGGTGGCGCCGAAGATCTCGGTACGGATGTGTGACGCGTCAAGGCCGAGCGCGACTAGTGCGGCGGAGGCCTCGGTCATGAAGGCCGTGGGGCCACAGATGTAAGCGTCCGCCTCGCGGGGCAGGTCCAAGGAGTCAAGCACGGACGCGGTGAGGCGCCCGGCCGTCTGGTAGTCGCGGCCTTCGGCATCGTCTGGTCCAGGCCGGCTGTAACAGATGTGCCGATGGCCGTTGGGCAGCGTGCCTACCAGTTGGCGGGATTCGGCCGCGAACGGCTCCTCCGCCCGGCTTCGGGCGCCGTGCAGCCACCAGATGTCTCGGTGAGATTCGGAGGCCGCCAAAGCGTGCAGCATGGCCAGCACGGGAGTCGCACCGACGCCGGCGCTGATCAGGAGGACGGGTGCCTGACCTGACCGGAGGATGAACGTGCCGCGCGGCGCGGCGACGTCGAGCAGATCGCCAACGCCGACCTTGGTGTGGACGTACTGGCTGGCGATGCCGTGAGCCTCACGTTTGACGCTGATGCGGTACGTGTCGGCGCCAGGAGGCCCGGACAGCGAGTAACTCCGCACCACCGGCGCTTCGTCAGGATTGACGGGGAGTCGCAGGGTGAGGAACTGCCCCGGCAATGCAGCCGGGACCGCGGTGCCGGCAGGGTCGGCGAGGTCGACCGAGATCACTGATTCGCTCTCCGGCACGAGGGCGGTGACGCTCAGTTGGCGGAACCCCTGCCACGCCGGTGGGGCGCTCTCCGCCGCCAAGCCCGCATTTCCCGACGCGCCGCCGGACCCTTTCGGCTGGTCGAGCATCGCCGAGAACGAGGTTTTCCAGCCAGCCGGAAGTGCCGGGATTCGCAACGCCCGCCGCAGCTTTGCGCGGGGATGCCCGGGCAGGTAGAGCAGGGCGTCCATCTCAGCCACCGTCATTGCCTCGGGCCCGGTCGCGATCTTGACGATGTCGTCCCCGGCTTGAACTGTGCCCTCCTGGAGCACCCGGAAGTAGAAGCCGGGTCGGTGATGGGAGACGAGCAGGGCAGGAATTCGCGAGTCGTCCATCCGGATGCCGACGCGGTAGCAGGTGACGCGAGGCTGGGTGACCTCGAAGACAGCATCACCAATGCGGTACTGATCGCCGATGCAGACCTCGTCATCGGCGAGGCCCTGCACCGTGAAGTTCTCGCCGAATTGGCCGTACGCGAAATCCTTGCGGCTGAGCTGGTCCTGCCAATAGTTGTAGGACTCGATCTGGTAGACGAACACGGCGCGATGTTCTCCGCCGTGCCCGACTAGGTCGCCCTGACCGTCGCCGTCGATGTTCAGCCGGCGCACCCGCTGCGGTCCGGCGACCGGGCTCTTCCACACCGCGGTGTAGACCGTCTTGCCGTGCCAGGCCACATCCCGAGGCAGCCCCACGTTGACCGACAGCAGGCTTCCCGCCTGCTGGTCCTCACCCATGGACGGCCGGGATGCCCATGGCGGGCAGATTAACAGCGGCCCTTGCGACACTCGCTGTGGCACGATGGAGCATGGGTCCGCCTCGTGGACCAGCGGCGGAGTAGCTCAGCCAGGCAGAGCAAGCGGCTCATAATCGCTGTGTCGCCGGTTCAAATCCGGCCTCCGCTACTCCGTAAGCAGTCGGGCTATCCTGGGTGGCCAGACGGCCATTCGCGGCAGTCAGACATTCAGCAGTCGAAAGAGGGTCAGCACCGTGGCAGCCACCGACGTACGCCCCAAGATCACGTTGGCATGCGCAGAGTGCAAGCACCGCAACTACATCACCAAGAAAAACCGCCGTAACGACCCCGACCGGCTCGAGCTCAAGAAGTTTTGCCCTAACTGCCGCTGTCACCAGATACACCGCGAAACCCGCTGAGCTGCGCGCTGGCGGCGTGCTCGTTCGCTTGCGGGCCTTAGCCCGCGGCGCTCTGTCGGGCCTTGCCAGCCCACAGCTCAGCGAGTTTCGTCCGTTCGACTAGACGCTGGCGGCGTGCTCGTTCGCTTGCGGGCCTTAGCCCGCGGCGCTCTGTCGGGCCTTGCCAGCCCACAGCTCAGCGAGTTTCGCCCGTTCGGTGAGCCACTGCGGGTTTCTCGCTGACTTGCGGGCCGTTGATACGTTTCGCGGATGGGTGGGATGCGGCCGGGAGCGGCTCGGGATGCGCTGCTTAATGCTCGGCTGAGTTCCGCCTATGCCCGGCGAACTGGGTGTGATGTTGATGAGGCTGGCTGACGCGGTCGAGAATGGGTTGACCCGACGTCGGCTGTTGCAGGGTGCAGGCGTCGCCGCCGCTGCACTTCCGTGGGGATTCGCGAGCCTCGCCGTCGCCGCCCCTGCCGCCTCTGCTGCCCCTTCGGCCGCTGCGGCCAAGACGCACGACCGCGTGGTGATCATCGGATCCGGGATCGCGGGGCTGGGCTGCGCATTGCGGTTGTGGCACAAGCACGGGATCCGCGCTGAGATCTATGAGTACAACGACCAGCCCGGCGGTCGCATCAGGACATTGCGCAGCCATTTTGACGACCGCCAGTTGATCGAGGAGCACGCGGAGTTCATCAACCCTGAGCACACCGCGACGCTGGCGTTGGCGAAGCGGTTCGGCTTGACCCTCGACAACACCGACCACTACCCGGAGCCGAATCAGGACCAGCTCAGCCTGCAGTTCAACGGCAAGCTGTGGTCGCAGAAGGCCCTCAACCGCGACTGGCACAAATTCGGCTGGAAGCTGTTCCACGACGCGGCGATCAACAAGGCGCCGTGGCCAACGCTGCACACGCACAGCTCGAAGTGGGGCCGGCGTTGGGACCGGATGTCGGTCTCGGAGTGGATCGACGCCCACGTGCCCGGCGGCATCGGCGGCGACTTCGGGCAGCTGTGCATCTCGGCGGTGCTCGATGAGTACGGCGGCCCGCCGGAGGAGCAGTCCGCGCTCAACCTGATCTACCTGCTCGGCGGCGACGCCAGCACGAAGAGCGGCAACCAGCCGCGTAAGGCGCCGGAGCTGGGTGGCGCCGATGAGAAGTGGCACATCCACGGCGGCAACGACCAGCTCATCACCGGCATCCTCGACCGGCTGCCCCGCTGGCGTCGTGCGGTTCGGCGAGAAGCTCGTCGCGTTGCGTAGCCGCGGCAATGGCCGCTACACCGTCACGCTTGCACAAGGGCCACGGAACTCGTGAGGTAGTCGCCGACCATGTCGTTCTTGCGCTGCCGTTCACCACCTTGCGCGATGTCGAGCTGAGCCACGCCGGGATCCCCGCGCTGCACCGGCTGGCGATCCGTACCGAGCCGCTCGGCAGCAACGCCAAGATGTTCCTGCAGTTCACTCGCCGGGTGTGGGACCAGGCGGACGAGACCGGCAACGCCTACTGCGCCGGCGTCGTCCAAGGCGCCTGGGACGCCAGCGGCTACCAAGCTGGGTCACAGGGGCATCCTCGCCGCGCTGCCCGGCGGCACGATCGGCACCGACTGGGGTCAGCGCTACAACCTGCATCACTATCGCGGCAACGCGCCGGCGACGATGGTGAGTGACTATCTGGACCAGTTCAACGCGATCTATCCCGGCCTGAAATCGGCCTACAACGGCAAGTCGTTCTACGTCTGGTCCTCCGGCGATCCCGCACATCCGCGGCGCCTACTCCTATCTCAAGGTGGGGCAATACACCGGGTTCAACGGTGTGCAGGGTCGCCGCGAGGGCAACCTGCATTTCGCCGGCGAGCACACCTCGGTCAACTTCCAGGGCTACATCGAAGGTGCGCTGCGAAGTGGCCAGCGCTGCGCGAACGAGATCGCCGGCAAGGGTTAGGTTTAAGGTCATCGCCGTCTGCGGCTCCTAGAGCAGCCGTAAACGGCCGTCGGTTGGCGGCTGCGATAACGTCCAACCAAAGTTCGCGCGGCCACGGCCGCGTCCGGATGACGGGAACCATGCGATGGCTGCCACGGTCGGTTACGACGACGTCGAGGTCGGCACCCAGCTGCCGGCCCAGACGTTCAATGTCCAGCGCGCCAACCTGGTGATGTACGCCGGCGCCTCCGGAGACTTCAACGTCATCCACTGGAACGAGCGGGTCGCGACCTCGGTCGGGCTGCCGAACGTGATCGCCCACGGCATGTTCACGATGGCCGAGGCCGGCCGGGTCATCACCGACTGGGTCGGCGACCCAGGCGCGGTCGTGGAGTACGGCGTACGGTTCTCGGCCCCGGTCCCGGTGCCGGATGACGACAAGGGCACCGACATCGAGGTCGTCGGGCTGGGTCGAGAGCGAAGCTCGACGACCGCCAGGTCTCGGTCGCGCTCGAAGCGAAGGCGCTCGGCGCCACGGTACTGACCAAGGCGCGGGCCATCGTCCAGCTCGCCTGCCGACATTGACATGTAGTGAGTAATCACTTAACTTAATGTCCATGATGGCCCCAGCGACCCGGATGAGCGCTGTAGAGCGGCGTGCCGACGTGCTGCGCGCGGCGGTTGCCCCGTTCGCCAAGGGTGGCTACCACGGCACCTCGACCGAGGACGTCGCCCGCGCCGCCGGGATCAGCCAGCCGTACCTCTTCCGGCTCTTCCCGACCAAGAAGGCGCTGTTCCTCGCGCTCGTGGCCCACGGCTTCGGCCGGGTTCGCGAGGCCTTCGTCGACGCCGTGGGTGACCTCACCGGCGAGGACGCGATGCACGCGATGGGCGAGGCATACAGCGAGCTGCTCCGCGACCGCGACGAGCTCATGCTGCAGATGCACTTCTACGGCGCGTGCGACGACGACGAGATCGCGCGAGGCCACCCGGCACGAGTTCGGCCGGCTCTGGCGCGAGGTCGCCCGCCTGTCCGGCGCGGACGACGAGGAGATGCAGAAGTTCTTCGCGACCGGCATGTTGATGAACGTCATCGCCTCGATGGACGCGACCAGCCACAGCTCGGCCTGGATCAAGGCCTGCCTGCCGCCGGCCTGGCTGATGCCGACGGCGTGGGACGACGAGCGCGAGTAGGGCAGTAGCCCCATTTTTTTTGGTACCAAAGTGAGTGATGACTCACTACCTAAACGGAGAGAGGACCGGCGATGACCGCGAGAAGCCGCACGATCTGGACGTTCGTGATCACCAGCGTGGCGCTGTTCATGACCTCGCTCGACAACCTGGTCGTGACGACCGCGCTGCCGGTGATCCGGCTGCACCTGCACGCGTCGCTGTCGTCCCTGGAGTGGACGGTCAACGCCTACACCCTGACCTTCGCGGTCCTGCTGCTCACCGGCGCGAGCCTCGGTGAGCGGTTCGGCCGCCGACGGATGTTCCTCATCGGCCTGGCCATCTTCACCGCCGGCTCGGCCGCCGCCGCGCTCGCGCCGAGCGCCGGCTGGCTGATCGTGGCCCGGGCGGTCCAGGGCTCCGGCTCGGCGATCGTCACGCCGCTGACCCTGACGCTGCTCTCGGCCGCGGTGCCGGTCGCGCGCCGCGGCGCCGCACTCGGCGCCTGGGGCGCGGTCGCCGGACTCGCGATCTCCAGCGGCCCGCTCGTCGGCGGCGCGGTCGTGCAGGGCTGGTCCTGGCAGACCATCTTCTGGATCAACGTGCCGATCGGCTTGATCCTGCTCCCGATCGCCTGGCGCGGACTGGCCGAGAGCCACGGCCCGGCGACGCCGGCTCGACGTCCCTGGCGTGCTGCTCGCCAGCACCGGCCTGTTCGGCTTGGTCCTCGGCATGGTGCGGGCGAACGCGCTCGGCTGGACCTCTGCCTACGTGCTGACCGCCCTGATCGGTGGCGCCTCGCTGGTCGCCGCGTTCATCCGCTGGGAGCTGCGTACCGACGCAGCCGATGCTGCCGATGCGGCTGTTCCGGTCGCGCGGGTTCTGCCGCCGCGAACGGCGCCAGCGTGTTGATGTTCTTCGGGATGTTCGGCGCGATCTTCCTGCTCTCCCAGGCGCTGCAGACGATGCAGGGCTACAGCCCGCTGGGCGCCGGCCTGCGGATGCTGCCGTGGACCGGCATGCCGATCATCGTTCGCTCCGATCGCCGGCATCCTCGCCGACCGGATCGGCGCCCGCCCGGTGGTGTTCGTCGGTCTGGCGCTGCAGGCTGTCGGCCTGGCCTGGCTGGCCCAGATCATGAGCCCGACCGTGCCGTTCACCCACCTCGTGCCGGCGCTCGTCGTCAGCGGCATCGGGATGGCGATGTTCTTCGCGCCGACCGCCGCGCTCGTGCTCGGCACGGTGCGTCGCGACGAGGAGGGCATCGCCTCGGGTGCCGCCAACGCGCTGCGTGAGGTCGGCGGCGTGTTCGGCGTCGCGATCCTCGCCTCGGTCTTCGCCGCGCACGGTGGGTACGGCACGCCGCACACCTTCGCGCTGGGCCTGCGCCCGGCCGTCGACGTCGGAGCGGTCGCGGTCGGGCTGGCCGCGCTGGTCCTGCTCGCCGTGCCCCGCCGTAAGCCGGCTGTCGCGACTGAGACCAGCGGACGAGTCGACAGCCCGTCGACGCCGAGCTGGTCACCGTCGGAGTCTGAGCCACACCTGTCTGCGTAGCGGTTGTGTCGCCGCGGTTGGCGTGATGTCGTAGTGCCTGGGTAGACAGTCCTCATCTTTACTGCGATGACGACCGATGTCTGGCTGAGGACGAAGGTGGTGACGCGACATGGCCGTGCTGACCTTCCTGCGCCGCGGCCGTCGCGAGTCGCCGGCCCCGGTCACCCTGCCGCCGACGCCGCCGCGCGAGGTCGTCGTTTTCTCGGGCGGCGGCAGCCTCGGCGCCGCTCAGGTCGGGGCGCGTCCAGGCGTTGTTCGAGGCGGGCATCACCCCGGATGCGGTCGTCGGCTGCTCGGTCGGAGCGATCAACGCGGCGTACGTCGCGATGGATCCCACGCTCGACCGGGTGGTCGCGCTGGAGGGCGTGTGGCGCTCGATGTCGCGCCGTGAGGTGTTCCCGGACGGCCGGTTCCGGGTGGCGCGCCGGCTGATCTCGCGGTCGAACTACCTCTACAACCCGGCCGCGATGCGGGCGATCTTCGCCCAGTGCGTGCCGCTCGTCGACCTGTCGCTGACCGCGATCCCGTGCCACGTCGTCACGACCGACCTGATCGCCGGCGAGCCGACCTGGTGGACCAGCGGCGACCCGGTCGACGTCCTGAGCGCGAGCGCCTGCCTGCCCGGGCTTGTTCCCGCCGGTCCGCCTCGATGGCCGGCTCCACGTCGACGGCGGCGTCTCCTGCCCGGTTCCGACCCAGCGCGCGCTCGATCTGGGCGCGGCTCGGGTCTGGGTGCTCAACGTGTCCCGGGAATACCACGGCTGGGCCGAGGAGCGGATGACGGCGCTCGACGTCCTGCTCGAGAGCTTCGCGATCTCACGGTCTCATCTGGGTCGCCACTCGCCGGTCGGTCGCCGCCGGCCAGCAGATCATCACGCTGCCGCCGCTGTCGATCGGCCGTCACGACATGCGCGACTTCTCCCAGACGCCGCGGCTGATTGCGGCCGGTCGCGAGGCCGGCCGCGCGATGGTCGCCGCCGAGCTGCGGGCCAGCGCCATCCGCCGCCCGCTGGACGCCGACGTTGCGAGGACCGCGACAACGCCGCCGCAGCCGCAGTGCCCGCTTCCTAACGCTCAACCCCCGAGCGTTCGTATGTGCATGGGGGTCGCCAGGGCGACTCCCATGTCATATCGCAGCCAGGGCGACGCCTATGTCACATACGAACGGCGATGGGGCTAGGGAGGGTGATCTCGCCGAGGAGCTTGGCGATCCGGCCGACGCCTTCGACGAGGTCGTCGTCGCCAAGCGCGTAGGACAGCCGGAAGCAGCCGGGCGCGCCGAACGCCTCGCCCGGGCACGACCGCGACCTCGACCTCATCGAGCACGAGCTCGGCCAGCTCGGCCGACGTCGTGCGGGGTGCGCCCGCGCAGCGGCTTGCCGAGCAGCGCCTGCACCGACGGGAAGCAGTAGAACGCACCCTGCGGCGTCGGGCACTCGACGCCGGGGATCTCGCTGAGCATCCGCACCATCGTCTTGCGGCGGACGTCGAACGCGGCGCGCATCATCGCCGCCGCGGACAGGTCACCGCTGACCGCGGCCAGCGCGGCGGCCTGGGCGACGTTCGAGACGTTCGACGTGGCGTGGGACTGCAGGTTGGTCGCGGCGGCGACGATGTCGGTCGGGCCGATCATCCAGCCCACCCGCCAGCCGGTCATCGCGTAGGTCTTCGCGACCCCGTTGAGCACGACGCAACTGATCGGCGAGCTCGGGGACGACGACCGGCATCGATGGCGCGGTCGCCGCCGTCGTAGCGCAGGTGCTCGTAGATCTCGTCGGTCATGACCCAGAGGTCGTGCTCGACCGCCCACCGCCCGATCGCCTCGACGGCCGCTCGGGCGGGTAGACCGCGCCGGTCGGGTTCGACGGCGAGCAGAACAGCAGGATCTTCGTACGGTCGGTGCGCGCCGCCTCGAGCTGCTCGACGCTGGCGAGATAGCCGCTCGCGGTGTCGGTCTCGACGACGACCGGGACACCGCCGGCGAGCCCGATCGCCTCCGGATAGGTCGTCCAGTACGGCGCGGGCAGCAGCACCTCGTCGCCCGGGTCCAGCAGCGTGGCGAACGCCTCGTAGACCGCCTGCTTGCCGCCGTTGGTCACGAGCACCTGCGCTGCGGTGACCTCGTAGTCGGAGTCGCGGCGGGTCTTCTCGGCGATCGCCTGGCGCAGTGCCGGCAGGCCGCCCGCGGGGGTGTAGTGGTGCATGACCGGGTCGCTGCAGGCCGCGATCGCGGCCGCCACGATCGGCTCGGGCGTGGCGAAGTCGGGCTCGCCGGCGCCGAATCCGATGACGTCGCGACCGGCGGCCTTGAGCGCCTTGGCCTTGGCATCGACGGCGAGCGTGGCGGATTCGGCGATGGCGCCGACTCGGGCAGAGATGCGGGATCGGTCGGCCATGGCCCATCGTCGCGTACCCGCCACAACGCTGGTCCAACGGGTTCTTCGGTGCCGATCCGGCCCGCCGCGCCCGTTCGACCTGCTCCGGTGCTCGGACGTACACTGCGACGTTCACAAGCGCAACCACAGGGCAGTAGCTCAATTGGCAGAGTCCCGGTCTCCAAAACCGGTGGTTGGGGGTTCGAGTCCCTCCTGCCCTGCTAGTACGCGGCACGTAGTGGCATCAGTGACAATGACGGACAGGGAGGTGACGACGGTGACGCAGACGAGTGAGTCCGAGCCTGAGGCCACGGCCCTCTCCGGCAGGCGGAGGTCGCGGCGGCCAGCGACCGGCGTATCCCGCCCGGATCGCGCTGTTCAACCGTCAGGTCGTCAGCGAGCTCCGCAAGGTCATCTGGCCGACCCGCAACGAGCTCGTCACCTACACCATCGTCTCCATCACCTTTGTGACGAGCATGGTGGCCTTTGTCGGCCTGCTCGACTACCTGTTCACCAAGCTCATCTTCGCGGTGTTCGGCTAGACCCCCGAACCCACCGAGTGGAGCACTAGACACCCACCCGCCCTGACCCCAAGGAAGTCCTCGCACTGTGACCGAGTTTGCGCCCGACCATGCCGCCGGCGACGGCACCGCGCCCGACGAGTCCGGCTCTGAGCCAGAGGTCGACGTGGCTGCCGTTGTTGACGCCGATGTGCAGGGCGCTGCCGATGATGCTGACGCGGCCGACGCCGCGGTCGACGAGCCGGTCGCCGCGGCCGATGACGCCGATGCCGATGCCGACGCCGCTGGATCGACCGACGGTGCCGACAGCGCCGAGTCGACCGACCAAGGTGACGTGGCCGATGTCATTGAGGTCGCGGGCGATGACGCTGCCCCAGCGATCGACGCCGAGATCGACGAGGTCGAGGAGTTCCGCCTGCAGTTGGCCTCGCTGCCAGGCGACTGGTACGTCGTTCACACCTACGCGGGCTATGAAAACCGGGTGAAGACCAACCTCGAGTCGCGGATCGCCTCGCTCAATATGGAGGACTTCATCTACGACATCCAGGTCCCGACCCAGCCCGAGACGATCATCAAGCAGGGCAAGCGGC
The DNA here is from genome assembly GCA_963814845.1 of uncultured Actinomycetota bacterium. Lineage (GTDB taxonomy): Bacteria > Actinomycetota > Actinomycetes > JAFAQI01 > JAFAQI01 > DATAUK01. The sequence continues at coordinate 10,768 of CAWFEP010000006.1, read as the reverse complement.
AGGTCGTCGAGTCGAAGATCTTCCCTGGCTACGTTCTGGTTCGCATGGATCTGACCGACGAGTCGTGGTCGGTCGTGAAGAACACCCCGAGCGTCACCGGCTTCGTCGGCACCACCCACCCGACGCCGCTGTCCAACGCGGACGTCTTCAAGTTCCTGGCACCGAAGCCCGCCGAAGCGAAGCGGACCGAGGCGCCAAAGGTCGTCGATTTCGCCGTTGGCGAGTCGGTCACGGTGATGGACGGCCCGTTCGCCACGTTGCCCGCCACGATCAACGAGATCAACGCCGAGTCCCAGCGGCTGAAGGTTCTCGTCTCTATCTTCGGCCGCGAAACACCGGTCGAGTTGTCGTTCAGCCAGGTCAGCAAGATCTGATCCGGTCCGTCGCACAAGGAAGTTGTCATGCCTACCAAGAAGAAGATCGCCGGTTTGATCAAGTTGCAGATCCAGGCCGGTGCCGCAACCCCAGCGCCCCCGGTCGGGCCCGCGCTCGGTCAGCACGGCGTCAACATCATGGAATTCTGCAAGCAGTACAACGCGGAGACCGAGTCGCAGCGCGGCAACGTCGTGCCGGTCGAGATCACGGTCTATGAGGACCGCAGCTTCTCATTCATCACGAAGACGCCGCCGGCCGCACGGCTGATCCTTAAGGCCGCCGGTGTCGAGAAGGGCTCGGGCGAGCCGCACATCACCAAGGTGGCGACGATCAGCCGCTCCCAGATTCGCGACATCGCGACCGTGAAGATGGCGGATCTCAACGCCAACGATCTCGACGCGGCTGAGAAGATCATCGCCGGCACCGCCCGTTCGATGGGCATTACCGTCACCGGTTGAGTGTTGAAGGAAGAGAACCCGCACACCGTGGGAGGGGTCGTCCGACTCCGCTCGAACCACAAGGAGAGAGAAGCGAGATCATGACCAAGCGAAGCAAAGCCTACGAAGCAGCCGCCGCGTTGATCGACCGCGAGCGGTTGTACGCCCCGCTCGAGGCGGTACGTCTGGCCAAGGAAACGTCGACCACCAAGCGCTTCGACGCCACCGTCGAGGTCGCGATGCGCCTCGGGGTCGACCCGCGCAAGGCAGACCAGATGGTGCGCGGCACGGTGTCGCTGCCGCACGGCACCGGCAAGACCGCCCGCGTCGCGGTTTTCGCGACCGGTGAGAAAGCCGAAGAGGCCCGCGCTGCTGGCGCCGACCTGGTTGGCGGCGATGACCTCATCGAGCAGGTCGCTGGCGGAATGCTCGACTTCGATGCCGCCGTCTCTACCCCGGACCTGATGGGCAAGGTCGGTCGACTCGGCCGGGTGCTCGGCCCGCGCGGCCTCATGCCCAACCCGAAGACCGGCACCGTGACCGTCGATGTCGCGAAGGCCGTCACCGACATCAAGGGCGGCAAGATCGAATACCGCGTCGACCGCCAGGCCAACCTGCACTTCGTCATCGGCAAGACGTCGTTCACCGAGACACAGCTGGTCGAGAACTACGCGACCGCCCTTGACGAGGTCATCCGCTCGAAGCCATCGGCGGCCAAGGGTCGCTACATCCGCAAGATCGCGGTATCGACGACGATGGGCCCCGGGATCTTGGTCGACCCGGCCCGCACTCGCAACCTGAGCCAAGAGGGCGACCTGACCGAAGCCCAGCAGGCCGCGTACGCCGCTGCCCCGACTCCCGCCAAAGCAGCCTCGCCTGCTCCGGTCGAGCCTGAGGCCGAGCCCGAGGTTGCGGAAACCCCTGAGGCTGACGCCGCGGAGTAGGTCGGCGTGGGCTAAAAGCACGCCAAGGCCTCTGGTAGTTACCGCAGTTGCTGTTGGGGCTGACCTTGCCGTCATCAGGTAGTCTCGGTGGCTGCCGAAGATCGCCGGTTGTTGCCTGGAGTTTCAGGTGACCGAAGGTCCCGCGAAAGCGGGCGTCCTGCGCAGGTGAGTGGTACGTCGCAGCGCGAGCCAAGGTTCGCGCGCGAACGCCCCGCGCGCTTGCGCCGGGGCGTTTTTGCATTCGGAAAGATCTGCTGCGTACCCACGAAGGGACACCAATGGTCAGGCCTGACAAGGCCGCCGCGGTCGCTGAGCTCACGAAGGCATTTCGTGACTCGCCCGCTGCCGTGCTTACCGAATATCGCGGCCTCACAGTTGCCGAGCTCAAGACCCTGCGCCGGTCACTGGCCGGCAACGCGACGTACGTCGTCGTCAAGAACACGTTGACGAAGATCGCCGCTCGCGACGCGGGCATCGACATGTTCGAGTCGATGCTCGAAGGTCCGTCCGCGATCGCGTTCGTCTCGGGCGACGCGGTCGAGGTGGCGAAGGGACTGCGCAACTTCGGTCGCGAGCACTCCCACCTCGTCGTCAAGGGCGGCATCCTCGACGGCAAGCCACTGACCGCGGAGGAGATCCGGCGCCTCGCTGACCTCGAGTCGCGTGAAGTGCTGCTCGCCAAGTTTGCCGGCGGCATGCTTGCCCCGGCGCAGCAGCTCGTCACCGTCTTGGCCGCTCCGATGGCGCAGCTCGCGCGCCTGTTCGGCGCTCTCGAGGCGAAGCTGGCGGCCGACCCGAGTGCAGCAGCGGGTAGCGACGGCGCATCGGCGGTCGAGCCGACTCCTGAGCCCGCTGCAGAGGTTGCTGCCGATGCGCCAGAGGCAGACAGCGCCCCCGAAGCAGCCGAGCCGGCCGCGGCGGATGCGACTGCTGCGGAGGAAGCACCCGAAGCGGAGGCACCAGCCGACGAAGCACCGGCCGACGAAGCACCGGCCGACGAAGCACCGGCCGAAGCACCGGCCGAAGCACCGGCCGAGCCGGCCGCTACCGACGAAGCCTCTACTGACGAAACCCCCGCTGATCAAACCTCCACTGACGAAACCCCCACCGACGAAACCCCCACCGACGGCGTCGCTGACGCGTCGACCGACAGCTGAGCCGAAGGAGATCACCATGGCAACACTGACCAATGACGAGATCATTGAGGCACTCAAGGCGAAGAGCCTCATCGAGATCTCCGAGCTCGTGAAGACGTTCGAGGAGACCTTCGGTGTCTCCGCGGCCGCACCCGCGCCGGTAGCAGCACCTGGTGGCAGCGGCGGTGGCGCAGCCGCTGAGGCCGAGGAAGAGAAGGACGAGTTCGACGTCATCCTCGAGGCTCCGGGCGAGAAGAAGATCCAGGTCATCAAGGTGGTCCGCGAGCTGACCAGCCTCGGTCTCAAGGAGGCCAAGGACCTCGTCGACGCGTCCCCCAAGACCGTGCTCGACAAGGTCGCCAAGGAGGCTGCCGACAAGGCCAAGGAGGCCCTCGAGGGCGCCGGCGCCACGGTCACGGTCAAGTAGGACAAACCATGCGCAAACGGGCGGCCGTCGCGTCGACGCGATGGTCGCCCGTTACGCTGCGGCCGGCCCGGATTACCGGCTGATCGGGTGATGAAACCCCCACAGATCCGCGTGGGGACTTGACGTGCGCCCTAGCCGGGGGCATCCTGCTGCGCAGCAGTGAATGAATACGGTAGGCCCGAGTAGCGGGTCATTCTCGACAGCGAGCCCTTTCGAGGCTATGCTGGCTGTTTGCGCTGCCTCCCGATACTTTCCGCACTGTGTGGCTTAAGCACAGGCGCGGGTCGCTTGGCGTGCGCTCTCACTGACAGCGGGCATCTAGAGAAGGACCCCACTTGGCCGCCTCGCGTTCAACCGCTCCTGCACCATCCACCCTCGCACCTCGCCGCATTTCCTTCGCGCGGATCAATGAGCCGCTCGAAGTGCCGAACTTGCTGGCGCTGCAAACCTCATCATTCAAATGGTTGATCGGCTCGCCGGAATGGCGTGACTCGGTCGACCCGGGCACTCCATCAGGTCTCGAGGAGATCCTTTCCGAGATCAGCCCGATCCGTGACTTCTCCGACACGATGTCGCTGGAGTTCCGTGAGCCGAAGCTGATGGACCCGCCGCACTCCATCGAGGAGTGCAAGGACAAGGACATGACCTACAGCGCACCGCTGTTCGTCATCGCCGAGTTCACCAACAACGAGACCGGCGAGATCAAGAGCCAGACGGTCTTCATGGGCGACTTCCCGCTCATGACCCACCAGGGCACGTTCATCATCAACGGCACCGAGCGGGTCGTCGTCTCCCAGCTCGTCCGTTCGCCGGGCGTCTACTTCGACCGCACCCTCGACAAGGTCACCGACCGCGAGGTCTACGCCGCCAAGGTCATCCCCGGCCGCGGCGCGTGGCTGGAGTTCGAGGTCGACAAGCGCGACCAGGTCGGCGTCCGCATCGACCGCAAGCGCCGCCAGCCGGTCACCGTTCTGCTGCGGGCCCTCGGCTGGGACAACGAGAAGATCCTCGAGCGTTTCGGCGAGTTCGACTCGATGCGCCTGACGCTCGAGAAGGACCACACGACCACGCCCGACGAGGCGCTGATCGACATCTACCGCAAGCTGCGTCCGGGCGAGCCGCCGACGCGCGACGCCGCGGAGACGCTGCTCAACAACCTCTACTTCAACGAGAAGCGTTACGACCTGGCCAAGGTTGGCCGCTACAAGGTCAACAAGAAGCTCGGCCTTGACGTGCCGCAGGGCACCGGCGTCCTCACCGAGGCCGACATCGTCGCGGCGATCGACTACGTCGTCCGCCTGCACCACGGCGACCCCGGCTTCGAGACCGACGACATCGACCACTTCGGCAACCGGCGGCTTCGTACCGTCGGTGAGCTCATCCAGAACCAGGTGCGGATCGGCCTGTCCCGGATGGAGCGCGTCGTTCGCGAGCGGATGACCACTCAGGACGTCGAGGCGATCACGCCGCAGACCCTGATCAACATCCGTCCCGTGGTGGCGTCGATCAAGGAGTTCTTCGGCACCTCGCAGCTCTCGCAGTTCATGGACCAGACCAACCCGCTCGCGGGTCTGACCCACAAGCGCCGCCTCTCAGCGCTTGGGCCCGGGTGGCCTGTCGCGTGAGCGCGCCGGCTTCGAGGTCCGCGACGTGCACCCCAGCCACTACGGCCGGATGTGCCCGATCGAGACCCCGGAAGGCCCGAACATCGGCCTGATCGGCTCGCTGTCGACCTACGCCCGCGTCAACCCGTTCGGCTTCGTCGAGACGCCGTACCGCCGGGTCGACAAGGGCCGGGTCACCGACCACATCGACTACCTGACCGCTGACGAGGAAGACAAGCACGTCATCGCGCAGGCCAACGCGCCGCTGAACGCCAACAGCACCTTCGCGGAGAACCGCGTCCTGGTCCGCCGCAAGGAGGGTGAAGTCGACTACGTCGAGCCCACCGCCGTCGACTACATGGACGTCTCGCCGCGCCAGATGGTGTCGGTCGCGACCGCGATGATCCCGTTCCTCGAGCACGACGACGCCAACCGGGCGCTGATGGGCTCCAACATGCAGCGCCAGTCGGTGCCGCTGTTGCGCAGTCGAGGCACCGCTGGTCGGCACCGGGATGGAATACCGCGCGGCCGTCGACGCCGGCGATGTTGTTGTCGCCGAGCAGGCAGGTGTGGTCGAGGAGGTCTCGGCCGACTACGTCACCGTGGCCAACGACGACGGCACCCAGCGGGTCTACCGGATGGCGAAGTTCCACCGGTCCAACCAGGGCACGTCGTTCAACCAGAAGCCGATCGTCGACGAGGGCCAGAAGGTCGAGCAGGGCCAGGTCATCGCCGACGGGCCGTGCACGCAGAACGGCGAGATGGCGCTCGGCAAGAACCTGCTCGTCGCGTTCATGTCATGGGAAGGCCACAACTACGAGGACGCGATCATCTTGTCCTCGAAGCTGGTCGAAGACGACGTGCTCTCCTCGATTCACATCGAGGAGCACGAGGTCGACGCCCGTGACACGAAGCTCGGCCCGGAGGAGATCACCCGCGACATCCCGAACGTCAGCGAGGAAGTTCTCGCCGACCTCGACGAGCGCGGCATCATCCGGATCGGCGCCGAGGTTGTCCCCGGCGACGTGCTGGTCGGCAAGGTCACGCCCAAGGGCGAGACCGAGCTCACCCCGGAGGAGCGGCTGCTTCGCGCGATCTTCGGTGAGAAGGCCCGCGAGGTTCGCGACACCTCACTGAAGGTGCCGCACGGCGAGACCGGCAAGGTCATCGGCGTCCGCGTGTTCAACCGCGAGGACGGCGACGAGCTGCCGCCGGGCGTCAACGAGCTGGTCCGGGTCTACGTCGCCCAGAAGCGCAAGATCACCGACGGCGACAAGCTCGCCGGCCGCCACGGCAACAAGGGCGTCATCTCCAAGGTGCTGCCGGTCGAGGACATGCCGTTCCTTGAGGACGGCACCCCGGTCGACATCATCCTTAACCCGCTCGGTGTGCCAGGCCGGATGAACGTCGGTCAGGTCCTCGAGACTCACCTTGGGTGGGTCGCGAAGACCGGTTGGCAGATCGCCGGGACCAAGGAGCCGTGGCAGAAGCGACTCGCCGAGATCGGTGCGGACTCCTCCGAGCCCGGCACCAACCTCGCGACGCCGGTGTTCGACGGCGCCCGCGAGGAGGAGATCACCGGCCTGCTCGCCTCGACCCTGGTCAACCGCGACGGTGACCGCATGGTCGGCGGCGACGGCAAGGCGCGCCTGTTCGATGGCCGTAGCGGCGAGCCGATCCGCCAGCCGATCTCGGTCGGCTACATCTACATCCTCAAACTGCTGCACCTGGTCGACGACAAGATCCATGCTCGCTCGACCGGCCCGTACTCCATGATCACCCAGCAGCCGTTGGGTGGTAAGGCGCAGTTCGGTGGCCAGCGATTCGGTGAGATGGAGGTGTGGGCGCTCGAGGCCTACGGCGCGGCATACGCGTTGCAGGAGCTGCTCACCATCAAGTCCGACGACGTCCTGGGCCGGGTCAAGGTCTACGAGGCGATCGTCAAGGGCGAGAACATCCCCGAGCCCGGAATTCCCGAGTCGTTCAAGGTGCTGATCAAGGAGATGCAGTCGCTGTGCCTCAACGTTGAGGTGCTCTCCAGCGACGGCATGCAGATCGAGCTCCGCGAGACCGACGAGGACGTGTTCCGCGCCGCAGAAGAGCTCGGCATCGACCTTTCGAGGCGCGAGCCCAGCTCAGTGGAAGAAGTTTAGGGACGCGTACGCGCGTACCTGCCCCTGACCTGAAGTTCAGTAGAAAGAAGGAACACCTTGCTTGACGTCAACTTCTTCGATGAGTTGCGTATCGGCCTGGCGACCGCGGATGACATCCGGCTGTGGTCGCACGGCGAAGTCAAGAAGCCCGAGACGATCAACTACCGCACGCTCAAGCCGGAAAAGGATGGCTTGTTCTGCGAGAAGATCTTCGGTCCCACCCGGGACTGGGAGTGCTACTGCGGCAAATACAAGCGGGTGCGCTTCAAGGGCATCATCTGCGAGCGCTGTGGCGTAGAGGTCACGCGGGCCAAGGTCCGGCGTGAGCGGATGGGCCACATCGAGCTCGCCGCTCCGGTCACCCACATCTGGTACTTCAAGGGTGTGCCCGAGCCGGCTCGGCTATCTGCTCGACCTGGCGCCGAAGGATCTCGAGAAGATCATCTACTTCGCCGGCTACCTCGTCACCGAGGTCGACGTCGATGCGCGTCACCGTGACCTGGCCAGCGTCGAGGCGCAGTTCTCGGTCGACAAGTCGCGCATCACCGACAAGATGAACGCCGACATCGACGTCCGGATGAAGAAGCAAGAAGCCGACATGGCGCAGCTCGAGGCCGAGGGCGCCAAGGGCGACGCGCGTCGCAAGGTCCGCGACTCCGCCGACCGCGAGGTCAAGCAGATCCGTACCCGCGCCGAGCGAGCAGCTCGACGAGCTCGACTCCGTGCTGGACGCGTTCAAGAGCCTCGCGGTCAAGCAGCTCATCACCGATGAGCGCACCTTCCGCGAGCTTCGCGACCGCTTCGCCAAGGGTGCGAAGAACGACGACGGCACCTGGCGCGTCGTGCCGGGCACGATCGGGGAATACTTCGAGGCCGGCATGGGTGCCGAGTCGCTGAAGAAGCTGCTCGAGTCCTTCGACCTCGAGGCCGAGGCCGAGAGCCTGCGCGAGACGATCCGCAGCGGCAAGGGCCAGAAGAAGGCCCGCGCCCTCAAGCGGCTCAAGGTCGTGAGCGCGTTCCTCAACACGCGGAACTCGCCGATGGGCATGGTGCTCGACTGCGTGCCGGTGATCCCGCCGGACCTGCGCCCGATGGTGCAGCTCGACGGTGGCCGGTTCGCGACCAGCGACCTGAACGACCTCTACCGCCGCGTCATCAACCGCAACAACCGGTTGAAGCGACTGCTTGACCTCGGCGCGCCCGAGATCATCGTCAACAACGAGAAGCGGATGCTGCAGGAGGCCGTCGACGCACTGTTCGACAACGGTCGCCGTGGTCGTCCCGTCACCGGCCCGGGCAACCGGCCGCTGAAGTCGCTCTCGGACATGCTCAAGGGCAAGCAGGGCCGGTTCCGTCAGAACCTGCTCGGCAAGCGCGTCGACTACTCCGGCCGTTCGGTCATCGTGGTCGGCCCGCAGTTGCGCCTGCACCAGTGCGGCCTGCCCAAGCAGATGGCACTCGAGCTGTTCAAGCCCTTCGTCATGAAGCGGCTCGTCGACCTCAACCACGCGCAGAACATCAAGTCCGCCAAGCGGATGGTGGAGCGCGCGACTGGTGGGACGGCGCGTTACGCGATGGTCTGGGATGTCCTCGAAGAGGTCATCACCGAGCACCCGGTGCTGCTCAACCGCGCACCGACGCTGCACCGACTCGGCATCCAGGCCTTTGAGCCGCAGCTGGTCGAGGGCAAGGCGATCCAGATCCACCCGTTGGTCTGCACCGCGTTCAACGCCGACTTCGATGGTGACCAGATGGCGGTGCACCTGCCGCTGTCCGCTGAGGCCCAGGCTGAGGCGCGGATCCTGATGCTGAGCTCCAACAACATCCTGTCGCCGGCATCTGGTCGTCCGATCACCTCGCCGACGCAGGACATGGTGCTGGGCATCTACTACCTCACGACGCAGCTCGACGGTGCGCCCGGCGAGGGTCGGGTGTTCAGCTCGGTGCCCGAGGCTGTCATGGCCTACGACACCCGCGAGCTCGACCTGCAGGCAAAGGTCAAGATCCGGATTGACGGGTTGCCGGCGGCAATCGGTGAGTCAACGGTCATTCCCGCGGTCCAGCGAGGTGCCGACACGGCATCGCGTCCGTTCGTTGCCCCCGAGGGCTGGGAGCAGGGCGACATGACGCTGGTCGAGACCACTCTCGGTCGCGCCTTGTTCAACGAGACGCTGCCGTATGACTACCCGTTCGTCGATTACGAGGTGCGCAAGGCGCAGCTTGGCGAGATCGTCAACGACCTCGCGGAGCGTTACCCCAAGGTTCAGGTTGCCGCGACCCTTGACGCGCTGAAGGAGGCCGGCTTCCACTGGGCGACCAGGGCCGGTGTCACGATCGCGATCTCCGATGTCGTCACGCCACCGGAGAAGGCCGAGATCCTCGCTCGTTATGAGGACCTGGCTGAAAAGGTCCAGAAGCAGTACGAACGCGGTGTCATCACCGACGACGAGCGCCGCCAGGAGCTCATCGAGATCTGGACCCGTGCCACCAGCGAGGTCGCCGCGAAGATGCGGGAGAACTTCCCGAAGGACAACCCGATCCAGATGATGGTCGGCTCGGGTGCCCGCGGAAACATGCTGCAGGTGCAGCAGATCGCCGGTATGCGTGGTCTGGTCGCCAACCCCAAGGGCGAGATCATCCCGCGGCCGATCAAGACCAACTTCCGCGAGGGTCTGACCGTGCTGGAGTACTTCATCTCCACGCACGGCGCCCGCAAGGGACTCGCCGACACCGCGCTGCGTACTGCGGACTCGGGTTATCTCACCCGTCGTCTCGTCGATGTCAGCCAGGACGTCATTGTCCGCGAGGTCGACTGCGGCACCGACCGGGGCATCGTTGTCCCGATCGCCGTGGAAGGCCCCGATGGCACGCTCGTGCTCGACCGCGAGAACGTCGAGAACCGCGTCTACGCGCGAGCTCTCGCCGAGGATGTCGTGGTCGGCAAGAAGGTGCTGGCAACCGCCGGCGCCGACCTTGGCGACGTGTTGATCGGCCAGCTGGTCGACGCGGGTGTCGCCGAGGTGCGGGTGCGCAGCGTGCTCACCTGTGACTCCAAGGCCGGCATTTGCGGGCTTTGCTACGGACGGTCGCTCGCGACCGGCAAGACCGTGGACCTCGGCGAGGCGGTCGGCATCATCGCCGCTCAGTCGATCGGTGAGCCAGGCACTCAGCTGACGATGCGTACCTTCCACACCGGTGGTGTTGCGGGTGAGGACATCACCCACGGCCTGCCGCGTGTGGTGGAGCTCTTCGAGGCCGCCAGCCCAAAGGCCGCGCGCCGATCAGCGAGGTTGCCGGTCGGGTCAGCGTCGAGGAGACCGACAAGACCGCGAAGTTCGTCATCACTCCTGATGACGGCGGCGAGCCGGTCGAGTACCCCGTCGTGAAGCGCATGCTCTCGTGGCGTTGGTATGAAGCCGAGTCAGAGCGCGCGCGTGGTCAGTGGCGCGTCGAGGAGGGTCAGCACGTCGAGGTCGGCGATCAGCTTCACGCCGGCGCGAGCGACCCCCACGAGGTGCTGCGCATTCTCGGACCGCGTGCCGTCCAGTTGCACCTGGTCAAGGAGGTGCAGGACGTCTACCGCTCGCAGGGTGTGACCATCCACGACAAGCACATCGAGATCATCATTCGCCAGATGTTGAAGCGAGTGAACATCCTCGAGTCGGGTGACACCGAGCTGCTTCCGGGCGAGC
>CAWFEP010000005.1:0-284487 GCA_963814845.1 uncultured Actinomycetota bacterium | reverse complement strand
ACGGGCGTGGGTAGACGGGGTAGGTCCGTTGTTCATGAAGTTGCTCGGTTCGCTGTGCGGGCGGCGCCGTTGACGAGATGTCCGAATCCTGTCTGTGTGGGGGCTTGATCCGATCGATGAAGCACAGGCGTGATTTTTGCTGAGTGAATTGCGGGTGCGTCAGCGTAGACGTAGTTTCGATCCTTTTGCTGTGACAGATTGATCGGCGCGGCGGAGCTGTTCCTTCCCGGTCGTCGTCTAGTCGTTGTTCGAAGCATGAGGAGTACGTGTCCTCGTAATGAGAGCTGTTTTCTGCCCTGCGTTGTGGCGCTGGGATAGTCGCAGTGCATCGTGAGCACGTTTTAGCGTTGCGGCGTGCCGACTTGCTCCCCGCCGCCGCGCCACTGACTCAGTTGCTCGGACCATGGGGCCTGCGCAAATGTGGCCGGCCTCAGGATTCGGTAAGGTCGAGGGCTCGATTCGACCCATTCTGCGCCTCTTGGTCTCGCCGAGGAGGGTAGAGCGACTGGCCAGCATCGGCGTCGTCGACATGACCATGACCGCTCAAACCCAGTTCTTGAAGCCAGCAGAGCTCTCACGTCCGACAGCGGCGGCCGCCTGCACATCGCCGGCCGCCATCGCGATCCACGGCGCGCTCTGGCTGGCGCCGGCGGCGGCGAAAGTCATTCCGCGGTCGAGCAATGCCGCGACTGCTTGTTCGTGCAGCGCTCGGGCCTCATCGAACCGGCCCTGGTAAGCGACAGTGTCGAGCGCCGAACCTCGCTCCGGTTGTACGCCTGGACTGATCGTGCTCGTTATCGTCTGGATCGAGCACGAGGACGATCGGAGTCGGACCCTGCTCGATGGCACCACTGAAACCATCGACGTGAAGGTGAGAAACGGGTCGCCGCTGGCCCTTGCGAGCCGCTTCATGGTGGCAACGGCCGCAAGGGCGTCGGCGTAGCGACACTCGTCGCTAGCGACACGCGCCGCGGCCGACGAGGCCCAGGCGAGGGCGCCGTCGGCGCGGCTGTCTCGAACACCGTTAGGGCAAGCGCGGCCTGCCGCCGCATCTCCGCCAAGGTGCTTGTCCCTAGCCTGACCCGAACCAGCTGCCGACGAGCCTCGCCTGCTGTTCACCGATGATGTCGCCAGCTCTAGCAGCCGCGTTGCGGTCGTGTCAGCACGCGGCAGCGTCCGCGGGACGCCCGCACATCAGCAGCGCCACCGCGATTCCGAACTCGCATGCATGTCCGCGTCTGTCTTGGGTTGAGGGTGCCGGCCGCTCCGAGAAGGTCGATAGCCCCAGTCAGGTCGAACGCAGTAGCTGCCGCCGACCGGCAGCGTCGAGTCGCTGTGCGGCGAGCGACGCGAGCTGCAATGCGGCGTCGTCGACCGGTCCAAGCTCGGTGAGGTAGTAGTAGGCCTGCTCGAGGTGGTAGCCGACCAGGCTGTCACGTTCGGCTAGGTCAGCTGGCTGCTCGTCGAGCCACCGCGCGAAGCGTTCGTGCAACTCGGCGGAGTTGACTTCGGGAGCCGGTCATACGCCGCGTCACGCAGCAGCACATGTCGGAAGCGGTACGCCTCATCCCGATCAAACGTTGGCCGATCGGGTCGCAGCAGGTCCTTTCGGACCAGACCGACCAGCAGCTGGGCCGTACTTGTGAGCCCGTCTTCCTCACCTACCAGCGCAGCCAAGGCGCCGCGGTGGAAGGACTGACCTTCAACGGACCCGCGTTCCAGGACGCGCTGCTCGGCGGGGTCGAGCTGGTCGAGCCGCGCGGCGATCAGCGCCTGAATCGTGGGTGGCACCGGCACGTCGGTGCCGCCGGAGGCTTCGACCAGCGCCACCATCTCCTCGGCGAACAACGGGTTGCCGGCGGCCGCCGCCTGCACCTTCCGTCGCGCGGTCGCGTCCAACGTCGTCGTGAGGTTGTCGACCAGGTGGGCGGTCTCGCTAGGTCCGAGCGGCTCGAGCAGCACAGTGGACGCGTTGAGCGCTCCGGCGCCCCAGCTCGGGCGGCGGTCGAGCAGCTCAGGCCGCGCCAGCACAACAATGAGGATCGGTGCGTCACGGCTGAGGAGCGAGACGTGCTCGACCAGCTCGAACAACGCCTCCTCGGCCCAGTGCAGGTCATCGAGCACCACGGCGAGCGGTCGCACGCGCGCCGATGCCTCGAGTAGGCGCCGAACCGCCCACGCGATCTCGGTTGCCGCCGATACGACCCCGTCACTGTCGACGAGCGCGCCGACCGCTGCGGACACCGCCGAGTCGTCGGCCAGCAACGCAGCGACCGAGTCCACGGACGGACCGCCCTGCAGCTGACGCACGACGTCGGCAGCTGGCCACAGCCCGATCCCGCTGCCATAGGACAGGCACCGCGCGCGCAAGACGGTGGCGTCGATGTCATCAAGAAACTCCGCGCAGAGCCGCGATTTGCCGACACCCGCCGAACCCAGCATCGTGAACAAGACGCAACAACGATCAGCGACCGACTGAGAGAAGGCGCCGCGAAGCATCTCCAGCTGCCGTTCACGTCCGATCATCGGCGTCGTGCCTACTGGTCGTTCACCATGGCGCGTCGCCACGATCCGGAAGACCCGGGTCGGTACGGACTTGCCCTTCAGCGGTGCCGGCTCGATCTCCGCCACCGTGGCCAGGGCGCCGGCCAACCGCACGGTGAGCTCACCCGCGTAGATCTCGCCAGGCGGTGCCAACTGCTCCAGACGAGCGGCGACATTGACCGCATCGCCGGTCACAAGCCGCTCCGACGTGCCGGTCACAACGTCGCCGGTGTTCACCCCGACTCGGATCTGCAGGTCAGCGCCGTAATCCCGCTTCAGCTCGACATTCAGCGGCTTCAAGGCACTCATCAGGTCAACGGCGGCGCGCAGCGCGCGGACCGCGTCGTCCTCGTGCAGGACCGGTACGCCGAAGATCGCCAACACCGCATCGCCAATGAACTTCTCCACCGTGCCGCCGTGACTCGCCACCACAGACCGTGCCGCATCGAAGAACCGCGAAAGCATCCGGCGGAGGACCTCAGGCTCCATGCGCTCGCCGAGAGAAGTTGAACCGGCGACGTCAGCAAACAGGATCGTGACGGTCTTGCGCTGCTCGTTGTCGATCGCGGTCACCGGCAGCCGGGCACCGCACTCCGCGCAGAACTTCGAGTCGTCCTGGTTCGGCGTCGCGCACGCCGGGCAGCCACGCACCCGGTGACCGTACCGCTCAGCAACGCGAGACGTCGCCTTCGAACGATCGATAACGGTCCGCCTTGACACAGAGGGGAACCGCTACGGTGCACTCCGTGGACGAACATGGGTACCCGGAAGCGACGGTCGACGGCTTCAAGATCGGCATGTTCGTTAGCTATGAGGACGCCGGCGATGCGTGGGTCGAGGCCCCCGATGGCGGCATTGGAACACTCATCTGGGAGTCGGGTGAGCCGACCTACTTCAAAGAGGCGATTGCGCCAGATCCAAATGGTCGTTGGTGAACCTACGCGGTGCAACTGCCGCTACCTCTGACTACCGACGAGGAGGCGGCTGACTACCTGCGGGCGCTTCTACCAGAGCTCAAGCGGCGTTGGGAGCGATGGAAGGCCCACCGCGACCAATAGCGCGTACTCGAAGTGCCTGATAGATGCTCGGTTGTGGACGTTGAGCGTGTGCTCGTAGCGTCAGGGTTGCCTGGTGGGCTGGCTCACGAAGTGCCTGTCACCGGTGCCGGTTGGCTTTCGAACGAAGCGCTGGCTCGCTGGGCTTCCTAGGTCGTGGCGTGGCTCGAAAGAGGCGAGCACCGGTCATATAGGGAGAGGTCCGCGCGGCCGTTCCCGATGCCCGAGGAGGGGTCATGGTGTTGATCGGTATCGACCCGCATAAGAGTTCGCATACCGCGGTGGTGGTCGATGGTGATGAGAAGGAGTTGGCGCGGCTGAAGGTCCGGGCGGATCGTCGTCAGTTGCAGCGGTTGCTCGCGTTCGCGCAGCCGTATGAGTTCCGGACTTGGGCGATCGAGTCGGCTGGCGGGTTGGGGTTCCTGCTTGCTCAGCAGCTCGTCGCGGCCGGTGAGGATGTGGTGGACGTGCCGGCGGTGTTGGCGGCGCGGGTTCGGCTGCTGGGGTCGGGTCGCGGATCGAATCGACCCGACGCACTGTCGACCGCGATCGCGGCGTTACGTGACCCGCATCTGCGGACCGTGAGCGCTGAGGACCATGTGATGGTGTTACGGCTGCTCGCCGACCGTCACCAGGACCTGACCGCGTTGCGGACCCAGGCGGTCGGTCGACTGCACGCGTTGCTCGCCGCGTTGGTCCCCGGCGGGGTGCAGAAACGCTTATCGGCTAACGGTGCCAGTGAGTTCCTGCGCCGGGTGCATCCGGTCACCGCGGTCAGAACGCCGATGAAAGCGCTCGCCGTGGATCTGGTCGCGGACGTCCGCCGGCTCGACCGGGCGATCGCCGAGGTGAAGGCCAGGACCGTGACCGTGCTCTGTCCCGCGACACCGTCTCTCCCATGAACGGTATCGATGCCGATCGACTGCACGCGATCCGGCGTTCTCATTGTCGTCAACTGATCGAATAAGCGGGCAGCCGCGCGGGTCGTCAAGGAATAGGGTCGCAGAGTGGCGAGTGGGGATCAACCCGGCAGCGGTCGCGACGTACTCGAAGGCGGATCCGAGCGACCGTTATGGAGCCACGCGGGACGTTGGCCGCTGAGCGTGGTCACTGCCGCTTTGATTGGATTGCTGATCGGGTACATAGCAGGCCACCATCGCGCGCGGCCGCACATTGTCCAGACTGCCACCACGACGGTCCCGCAGCACGCGTCCTCGGCTAGACCGGTGATCGGGCCGCCGTTCGCTCAAACCGATGCAACGTGCTCGATACAGCACGGCCACCGCTTGCAACTAGGTATACAAATCGAAAACCAGACAAGCTCGCTCGTCCACATCACCGGAGTCCTCTCCCACGAGCCGGTACCTGGCCTCCACCCACTCACGACCAAGGTGGGAGTCTGCGGTCAGCGCAAAGCGCCGCCGGCATCGTCTGACGCCTCTACGGTGCCCGCAGGCGCGGCGACCTGGCTCACCGTGACCGTTCAGGTTCTGGTCAGATGCCCGGGGCCGGATCCGGTCCAGTTTCGCGTTGGGTATAGCCAGGCCAACCATGATAACTCTGAACTGCTCGCAGGCTTCGACGACCTATCCGGTGTGCCCTACGGGGGCTGCGCCCGCACCCACTAGCCCAGAAGTGCTGCTCTGCGTTGCACGGATCGGCGTTCTCGATCGAATTTCTCGACACCTCGAACATCGGGCATGCTGGCAGGATGCGAGCCGGGACCCGTCGAGTCCTAGAGGCGCTCGACGCGTGCGCCCGCGCAAAGACTGCTAAGGAGGTTTGGGCCTTCCACGTACCAGACATTTGCGAAGAGTGGCTCTACGACCCGCGAAGGGTCCAGTGGCTTCAGGAGGGTCTTGGACAATCCGGGCTGGTCGTCACGGCCAGCCCCCACGATCAGCAGATCGGCCAGATCTTCTGCAATGTGGTCGAGAGGTGGGGCGAGTATCTCGTCGAACAGAAAGCGCCGGAGCCGCAAGCGATCATGACCCACCCTGACCTCCCTTCTTGGCAGGCGGCGATGCTGCGGTACCCCTGGGACCTGCATCCCTGATCGCGATAACGCGTCTGGGGACTCTTGTAGCTCCAATCGGGTTTGGTGCGCTGAATGGCGCGTCCGCGATGTCGTCGGACACATGGTGAGCGAGACCCGCATGACCGTCGCCCAGGTTGGCTGGGGCTGGATCACCTCCGGGTTCCGAATCAACGACTACATCGCCAAGGATGGGCAACGCCGAGGAGCCACCCCCGTCGCGAAACTCCTCCAGGACTTCCACACCGCGGTTCTCGCTCGTACCCACCTACCCGGCTTGTCGTCGCTGTCCATGCTCGAGGACATCGTCATCCACCAAATCGATATTCGCCGACCGCTTGAACAACACCGCCGTATCCCCAACGGCCGAACGATCCCCGTCGCCACGGACCTCTGGACCAACCGCTTCTTTCCCAGCCCGAAACTGTTCCAGGACATTCGAGCCGTCGCGACCGACGCGGAATGGTCAGCCGGCGACGGTCCGGAAATCACCGGCCCCATCGAGGCACTAATCATGACCATGGCCGGCCGCTACGCCACGCTCGACCAACTCCAAGGTGACGGAGCGACGGTCCTGCGTAAGCGCGCAGCTGCTCTCCTTCGGCAGTGATGGGTCGGTGTCCGAAGCCGGCCCGCTCGGTCGCCAACCGCTCGTTTTCTAGAGGGACCTCTGATCTTGCGTCTGGGCTACAGGCGGAAGGAATTGGCGGTGCATCAAAACAGCGCCAGTTCCACTTTGGTTGCTCTGTGGTTGCTCCCAGAAAGGTTGGCCTGTTGGGGGACGCCGCGGGGGAGTGCATTTATGCAGGTCAGGGCGTTGTTGTCGCCCTCGCGCCGGCCCCTGTCCGGTTGCTGTATATAAGTGCGAACCGAGGTCCCCGAGACCGGTATTTCCGCAGGCCAGAGGCATGATCAACGATCTTGAAAATCCGGCAATTAGATGTCGTAATACAGCGCGAACTCGTAGGGGTGCGGGCGCAGCCGGATGGCGTCGACCTCGTTGCTCTCGCTTGTAGTCGATCCAGGTCTCGATGACGTCGGGCGTGAAGACGCCGCCGTCCAGCAGGAACTCGTGGTCCGCCTCGAGCTCGTCGAGCACGCCTCCAAGCGATCCCGGCACCGTCGCAACCGCGGCAAGCTCGTCCGGCGGCAGCTCGTACAGGTCCTTGTCGACCGGCTCCGGCGGCTCGATCTTGTTCCGGATGCCGTCGAGGCCGGCCATCAACATCGCCGAGAACGCGAGGTAGGGGTTGCACGACGGGTCCGGCACGCGCCACTCGAGCCGCTTGGCCTTCGGGTTCGACCCGGTGATCGGGATCCGGCAGCAGGCCGAGCGGTTGCGCTGCGAGTAGACCAGGTTGACCGGCGCCTCGTAGCCGGGCACCAGCCGGCGGTAGGAGTTGGTGGTCGGGTTGGTGAAGGCGAGCAGCGCCGGCGCGTGCTTGCAGCAGGCCGCCGATGTAGTGACGCGCCATGTCCGACAGGCCGGCGTAGCCGATCTCGTCGTAGAACAGCGGCGCGCCGTCCTTCCACAGCGACTGGTGGCAGTGCATGCCCGAGCCGTTGTCCATGAAGATCGGCTTCGGCATGAAGGTCGCGGTCCGGCCGTGCTGGCGCGCGACGTTCTTCACGACGTACTTGAAGTTCATCAGGTTGTCGGCGGTCTTCAGCAGGGTGTCGAACCGGAAGTCGATCTCGGCCTGGCCGGCGGTGCCGACCTCGTGGTGCTGCATCTCGACGTCGATGCCGATCTCGAGCAGCACCCGCACCATCTCCGAGCGCAGGTCGGTGAAGTGGTCGGTCGGCGGCACCGGGAAGTAGCCGCCCTTGTAGCGCGGCTTGTAGCCCTTGTTGCCGCCCGGCTCCTCGCGCCCGGAGTTCCACGCGCCCTCGACCGAGTCGATGTAGTGGTAGGCCGAGTGCGGCGTCTGGTCGTAGCGGACGTCGTCGAAGATGTAGAACTCGGCCTCGGGCCCGAAGTACGTCGTGTCCGCGATGCCGGTGCCGCGCAGGTAGTCCTCGGCCTTCTTCGCGATGTTGCGCGGGTCGCGGCTGTAGGCCTCGCCGGTCAGCGGGTCGTGGATGAAGAAGTTCATGATCAGCGTCGGGTGCTGGCGGAACGGGTCCATGTACGCCGTCGTCGGGTCCGGCAGCAGCAGCATGTCCGACTCGTGGATCTGCTGAAACCCGCGGATCGACGAGCCGTCGAACATCAGCCCGTCGGTGAAGACGCTCTCGCCGAAGTTCGACGCGGGGAAGGTGAAGTGCTGCATGATCCCGGGCAGGTCGCAGAACCGTACGTCGATGAACTGCACGTCGTTCTTCTTGATGTAACTGAGGACCTCGTCGGAGCTTTCGAACATGTGAGTGTGCCGCCTCCTTGAGCGCGTGTCGCGCCTGCTGCAGTGTGGCCGGACCCATCGGTGCCCGTCGCGGGCAACCTACCGGGCCGGGTCACCCGGACAGACGCCACGGTACGGATTTGCCGTTGAGGCACGGTTACCCGCATGTTTCGCGGGCGTTACGCAACCGCCGTTGAGCCCGGGCTAGCGTTATTGCGTGGCAACGCCGGTGACGGGGGAGCAGACCGGGCCGGGCAGCATCGCCGGCTTCGGTCCGCGTGTGCTGGGCTTCATTGTCGACGCCATCCTGGCCGACCTGCTCGCCGTGATCGTCAACGGCGGCTACCACGCCAGCGGCCGGCAGAACATCTCCTCTTATCTCGCGTTCCTGCTGATCGAGGTCGTGTTCGTCGCGGTCGCCGGGCCAGACGCCGGGCATGCGGGTCGCGGGCATCGCGGTCGTCCGGGCCGACGGACAGGGTCGGGCTGCGTTGCAGTGGGTCTGCTGCGTACCGTGCTGCTCGCGGCAATCGTCCCGGCGTTGTTCACCGACGGAACCGGCCGGGCGATGCACGATCGCGCCGCCGGCACGGTGACGATCCGTACCCGCTAGCCCCGCGGATCTTCGCCGCCGGCGCCAGATCGTCCAGCGTGTCGGCCGATTCTCGGCAACGAGCGCGACGATCACTCGGTACGAACGAGCGACTCAGGCAGAGTCAGCGCATCTTCCCGCGCGGCATCCGCTGCGGGATCGGGCCCTTCGGGATCGGGATGTTGGCGCCGCCGAGCGCCTTCATCCGGCCCTCGACGCCGTTGATCTCGGTCTTCTTCAAGTTGCGCGGCAGCTTCATGATGTGTTGCTGCAGCTTGCGGATCGAGACCTGGCCGTCGCCGTCGCCGACGATCAAGTCATAGACCGGCGTGTCCGGCGCAACCCGGCCGACTCGGCGCTTCTGGTCAACGATCAGCTGGCGAATCGCCTGCGGTGACGTGCCTTCGCCGACCAGGACGACGCCCGGCCGGCCGATCACGCGGTGGACCAGGTCCTGGTTGCGGGTGAACCCGACCGCGGGCGTGACCCGCCAGTCCCCGCGCATGCCCTGCAGGATCGCGGCCGCCGCTCCCGGCCGCCCCTCGACCTGCGCATACATCGTCTTTGTCGCCCGACGCCCGAAGATCGCCGTACCGGTGATGATCGCCACCAGCACCCCGACGATCGAGAACAGCACGACCTGGCCGATCAGGATGCCGACCACCACGAGGATGACGAGGATGCCGAGCGCCGGGCCGAGGATGAGCGGGACCGCCTTCGGGTCCTGCTTGCGGGTCATCTACCAGACGGCCCGGATCTGCGCGACCCGACCGGTCGGCGCACTCTGAGTCAGGCGCCGCCTTGCCCGAGCTCTTGGTCACCGGCTTGGTGATCCCTTGCCGGATCCCTTGGACGCGGTCTTGGCGGGCGCCGTCGGTGCCGACTTGGTGCGGGTTGCGGAAGCTGCGGGCCATGCCCGCGAGTCTATGAGTCGCGGCGCTTTCGCGGGTTCAGCCGCGTGCGGACGCGCCGTGACCGTCGCTGGCCGCTCGCGTCGACCACGGCGACGGCATCGACATGGGCCATCGCCTCGGCTCCGTTCCCGTGCTCGTTTCGCGTTGGCGGCCATCGCCGCCCACGCGTTGCGGCGGGCCACCCGTTGGCCGCCGTCGGACCATACGGTCCTGACGACGCTTCGCAAGATCTCGTGCCATGACACTCAACGATCCGCCGACGCAGGTGTTGATCGGTGTTGCGCGAGGGTTAACTTCCGAGTCGGCTCGCTATCGAGTGCGGGTGCTGATCGCCTGCTGGTAGAGCCGCCCGGCCCGGTACGACGAGCGCACGAGCGGGCCCGCTGAGCACGCCGGCGAACCCGATCGTCTCGGCAACCTGCTGCCAGCTCGACGAACTCCTCCGGCTTCACCCAGCGCTCGACCGCGTGGTGGCGGGGTGAGGGCCGCAGATATTGCGTGATCGTGATCAGGTCGCAGCCGGCCTCGTGCAGGTCGACGAGTGCCGCCTCGACCTCCTCGCGGGTCTCACCCATGCCGAGGATCAGGTTCGACTTCGTGACCAGCCCGGCCGAGCGCCCGGCGCTGATCACCTCGAGCGAACGCTCGTAGCGGAACGCCGGCCGGATCCGCTTGAAGATCCGCGGCACGCGTCTCGAGGTTGTGCGCGAACACCTCGGGAGCCGCGTCGAAGATCTGCTGGAGCAGCTCGGGCCGGGCGGAGAAGTCGGGGGCCAGCATCTCGACGCCGGTGCCGGGGTTCAGTGCGTGGATCGCGCGGACGGTCTCGGCGTAAAGCCAGGCGCCTTCATCCTCGAGGTCGTCGCGGGCGACACCAGTGACGGTGGCGTAGCGCAGGCCCATTGCCTGCACGCTCTCCGCCACCCGCCGCGGCTCATCCGGGTCGACCGGCTCCGGCTTGCCCGTGTCGATCTGGCAGAAGTCACAGCGCCGCGTGCACTGGTCACCGCCGATGAGGAACGTCGCCTCGCGGTCCTCCCAGCACTCGTAGATGTTGGGGCAGCCGGCTTCCTCGCACACAGTGTGCAGACCTTCTCGGCGTACCAACGCCTTGAGCTCGGTGAACTGCGGCCCCATCCGCGCGCGCGTCTTGATCCACGCCGGCTTCTTCTCGATCGGTACGGCGGAGTTACGGGCCTCCACCCGCAGCAACTTTCGCCCCTCCGGGGCCACCGCGGTCACGCCTTCGAGCCTACGCCCGCGGCTCGCTCGGGTCAGTCAGGGGAGGACGGCGATGGCGTCGCCGGCCTCGACCTCGCCGGGCTCGAGCACCCGGGCATAGATCCGGGACCAGCCCGGGTAGAGGTCGTGGGACATCCGCCGGAAGTCGCCGTCGACGAACCACGGCGCGTTCTTGCTGCAAGGAGTGGAGTACGGCGTCGTCTCCAGCAGCGCGGTCCCGACGCGCACCCGCTGGCCGGGAGTGACCGCCGCCCAGTCGAGGCCGCGGACCGTGATGTTCTCGCCGGCTAGTCCCGGCGCGATCGGGTGGCCTTCGTCGGCGAGCCGCTCGATCACGTCTGCCGACCAGAGGCAGACCGCCTGCCACGGCCGGCCGTGGTTCTCGCGGTCGTCCTGGCGGTCGAGGTCGAGCCCGTACCAGCTGATGGCTGGCCGGCCCGCGACCTCGTGCTTCGGCACGCCGCCTCGGCTGCTGCTGATCTGCACGACGGTGCCCTGCTGCGGCGGCGTCGATCGGTGCCGGATCCGGCCGGCGTGCGCGATCGCGTGCCAGGCCTTGTGCAGCTCCGCGAGGGTTCCCTCGTACGTGCGTGAGTCCCGTCGCACGCGACGCCACGCTTTCGCCGTCCGGCCGCAGCTCTGCAGCAATGTCGGCTGGGCGCGCCGTCGGCGAGCCACTCGAACCAGATATTGACGATCCGCAGTGTCGAGGCGGCGTCCGCGGCGTTCCACTGCTCCGGGTCGAAGCCGCACTCGTCGCACTCGCCATGGTGCCGATCATGCCTGCCGGAGCACCTGAGTTCGACTGCTTTTCGGCAGCGGCTTACGACGGACGTCTGCGCGGTCGCGGTCATCGCAGGCTGCGGAGCTGGGTAGGACTCGGCGTAGCTCGGACTCGACGTACGGCAGACCTCGGCCACGGTCACGTCGCGGCCGACTCTTCGACAGCGATGTCACGCCAGCATCGGTGATGCCGCATGGCACGATCCGGTCGAAGGCGGCAAGATCGCAGTCGCAGTTCAACGCGAAGCCGTGCATGGTGACGCCGCGCGCGACCCGAACTCCGATCGCCGCGACCTTGCGGTCCGGCCCGCGCGAATCGGCCGGCACCCAGGCGCCGCTGCGCCCGTCGATCCGTACGGTCACCACGCCGAGCGACTCGCAGACCGCCATCATCGCGTCCTCGAGCCGCCGAACGTGCCCGATCACGTCGATCGGCTCAGGCAGCGCCACGATCGGGTAGCCGGTCAGCTGGCCGGGACCGTGCCAGGTGATCTTGCCGCCGCGGTCGACGTCGATCACCGGCGTGCCGTCAGACGGCCGTTCCCAGACCTCGGTGCGTCGACCCGCGGTGTAGACCGCGTCGTGCTCGAGCAGCAACACCGTGTCCGGGACTTCACCGGTCACTCTGCGCTCGTGTAGGTCGCGCTGGCGGGCCCAGGCGTCGTCATACCCGACGGTGCCTAGCCGCATCAGCTCCACCGCGCTCACCTCTCCACGCTACGACGGCCGCCTGTGGATAGCGACCGCCGCGGCGTCGCGATCGCTGCTCGAATGGCCCGATGGACAGGCAATTCACGGTCAAGGGCTACGTCGTCGACGAACTGATCGGGTTTGGCGGCACCGGTGAGGTGTGGCGTGCCCACGACATCGACACCGGTGAGACGGTCGCACTGAAGCGGTTACGGAAGAAGGGCGCGGCGGCCACCGAACGGCTTCGCCGGGAGTCCCAGCTGCTGGCGACGGTCGCCGGGCCGCACGTCATCAGCGCGCGGCGCCTCATCGTCGAGGATGGCGAGGCCGTACTCGTCATGGACTATGCGGCGGGCGGCAGCCTCGCGTCGGTGCTCGGCGTTCGCGGCAAGCTGCCGGCGCCCGAGGTCGTGACTGTCCTCGCGCCGATCGCCGCAGCGCTCGCCGCCGCGCATGCCCGCGACCTGGTCCATGGCGACGTCACCCCGGCCAACATCCTGTTCACCGCAGCAGGTCGTCCGGTGGTCGCCGACTTCGGGATCGCGCAGGCGCTCGGCACCGTGCCCGAGGTGATCGCCGGCACCGCGAGCTATCTCGACCCAGCCGTCGTGGCCGGGGCGCCGATGACCGGGGCGAGTGATGTGTACTCACTTGGCGCGATCGGGTTCGCGGCGCTCTCGGGACAGTTGCTGTGGGGTGAGGGGACACCCGACCAGATCGAGGCGCGCGCCTCGCTGGGCATCAGGGCAATGCTCGACGAGCTCGAACCGGACGCGCCGCCGGCGCTTGTGGAAGCGATCGAGTCGGCGTTGCGGCTGGAGCCAGACGAACGGCCAGACGCGCGAGCCTTCGCCAACGCAGTGCTTCGCGCCAGCGCGGCCGCGCCAGTCGGCCTGGTCGTGGTGCCGGTGCCGACCGCGTCGGCGATGACGTCGGTCGTTCGGATGCCGGTGGGGTTCGCCGACGTTGACCTCGATGGCTTCCAGGTCGTGAAGGGGCCACCGGTGAGCTCGCGGAGGCGCATCCGCCGCTATGCGATCCAGTGCGTCGTGGTCGCCGTAGCGCTGCTGGCGTCCGTCGGCCTCGGGATGGCCCTCGGCCACAACGGCCCGTGATGGTGCCGCGGTTGCCCGCGATGCCACTTGCGCAGCTCAGCGCCGCGACGGCCAGCGCGACCCCGCGAGTGGTCACCCCGTTAGGTGAGCCTGCCTCGAAGCCGACGTCACCTGTCGCATCCGCATCGACCTCGCATCCGCCGTGGACCACCGTCGTGACCCAGCTCGACGCGTTGCGATCAAAGGCGTTTGCCGACGGCGACCCAGCGCCGCTCGCGTCGGTCTACGTGCCCGGCACCGCTGCGTACGCCGCGGACCTCTCAACCGTCAGCTCGCTCGTCAGCCGCGGGCTGCGAGCCAGCGGCTTCACCGCGACTGTCGAGCAGGTAACCCCGCAGTCCGGCACGGCGACGACCGAGCGGCTGCGGGTCGTCGACCGACTCGCGGGCTACACCTTGGTCGACCGTGCCGGTGCAATCGTCGGCCGCGGTGCGCCGAGACCCGCGCGGGCATTCACGATGCAGCTGACTCGACGGGCGAGCGGTTGGCTGGTGCAGGCGATCGCGCCGGGCTGACGTCGACGGCCAGCGGCCAGCGGGCAACCGCCGGCGCTAGAGGATCGCGCGCAGCGCGGCGTCGATGTCGTAGTAGGTGAACTCGTAACCCGCGTCGAGCAGCTTGCGAGGGACCACGCGCTGGCTGACCAGCGGACCCTCGTCGGCGAAGCCGGCGAGTGCGACCCGAAGCGCGAAGCCCGGCACGGTCGCAAGGGTGGGCCGGTGCAGCGCCCGGCCGATCGCCGCGGTGTAGTCGCGGTTGCGCACCGGGTCAGGCCCGACCAGGTTGACCGGTCCAGACAGCTCTTCGTGGTTGAGCAGGAAGCGGATCGCGCCGAGGTGGTCGGACAGCGCGATCCACGGCATCCATTGCTTGCCAGAGCCGAGCTTGCCACCGACGCCGAGCTTGAACATCGGCAGCACCTTGCCGAGCGCGCCGCCATCCGCGGACAAGACGATGCCGCTGCGCAGGGCGGCAACGCGGACACCGGCGTCCGACGCAGCCGCCGTCGCGGCTTCCCACTGCTGCACCACATCGGCGAGAAAGCCGGTGCCGGCGGCGTCCGCCTCGTCGAGAATCTCATCGCCCCGGTCGCCGTAAAAGCCGACCGCACTCGCGGACAACAAGACTCGAACGTGGTCGCTGCTGCGCGCCACAGCGTCGGCGATCGTGGTGGTGCCGTCGACCCGGCTGTCGAGGATCGCGCGCTTCTGGCGCTCGCTCCAGCGCTTGTCGGCAACTCCGACGCCGGCGAGATGCACAACCGCGTCGACGCCGTCGAGCGCGTGGTCGTCGATCGCGCGGCGACTCGGGTCCCACTGCGACTCATCCGCTGCAGCCGGCGCACGGCGTACTAGGCGCCGTACGTCGTGCCCGTCGGCACGCAGCACCCGTATGAGTGCGGTGCCGATCAGGCCAGTCGACCCGGTGACAGCGACTCGCATCGTCGGCCCTTTACAGGCTGAGGTCGGCCTCGAACTCGCCAGCCTCGAGCCGCGCCTTCACGGTCGTCAAGGAAGCGCGCCGCGTCAGCGCCGTCAACCATCCGGTGGTCATACGTGAGCGCGAGATACACGATGTGGCGCACCGCGATGACCTCACCGGCGACCGGGTCGTCGATCACCACCGGGCGTTTCACGACCGCGCCGGTGCCCAGGATGCCGACCTGTGGCTGGTTGATGATCGGGGTGTCAAACAGCGCGCCCCGCGAGCCGGTGTTGGTCAGGGTGAACGTGCCGCCGCCGAGCTCGTCTGGCGTGATGTGGTTGTCACGGGTGCGAGCCGCGAGGTCGTCGACCTTGCGCGCGATGCCGGCGAGGTTGAGGTCGCTCGCGTCGCGCAATACGGGCACGAGAAGGCCCCGCGGGGTGTCGACGGCGATGCCGAGGTGCACGTTGTCGTGGTAGGTGACCGTGCCCGCCTCGGTGTCGATCGAGGAGTTGACCACCGGGTGCTCCCGCAGCGCTTCGCAGGTGGCGAGCACGAAGAACGGCAGGTAGGTGAGCTTCACGCCTTCGCGGGCCTCGAAGTCCGCCTTGGCCCGCTCGCGCAGCCGCGCGATTCGGGTGAGGTCGGCCTCGACGACAGTGGTGAGCTGGGCGCTGATCCGCAGCGACTCCGTCATCCGCTCGGCGATCACCGCGCGAAGTCGCGACAGCTTCTCGGTGCTGCCGCGAACCGGTGCGGCACCGGCGGCTGCCGGCCGCGCGGCTGGGGCGCTGGCGGCACGCGCAGCAGGTGCTGCTGCTGCAGGCGCAGGAGCAGCCGGCGCGGCGGGAGCGGCCGGTGACGTAGGAGCGGCTGGAGCCGCTGCAGCCGCTGCAGCCGGCGCGTTGCTGGCCGCGTCGATCACGTCCTGCTTGCGGATCCGCCCGCCCACACCAGTGCCGGTGATGGTGGCGAGATCGACGTTGTGCTCGGCCGCGAGCCGGCGAACCAGCGGGGTGACGTACGACGGTCCCTGACCGGCGTCGTCGTCGGCAGCGTCAGCGGTCGGAGCCGCTTCGGCGACCGGCTCTGGGGCTGCAGGCTCGGGTGCTGCAGGCTCTGGGGCTGCAGGCTCGGGTGCTGGTGCGGCCGGTTCCGCTGCTGGCGGCGCGGCGGCAGCCGGTGGCTGCGGGGGAGCTGGGGGAGCCGGGGCGTCGGGCTGGGTGCGGCGACGAACGGTGGCGGTGAGGCCGGCGGCGCGGCGGCGGCCGCTGGTGCGGGTGCGGATGCTGCGGGCGCAGCCTCGGCTGGCGCCGCTTCAGCAGCCGGAGTGGCTTCAGCGGCTGGCGCAGCGGGCTCGGCGGCGGCCGGGCCATCGTCGATCACCGCCAACTCGGTGCCGACGTCGACGGTCTCGTCCTCGGCGACCTTGATGCTGCTCAGCACGCCACTCGCGGGTGACGGGATCTCGGTGTCGACCTTGTCGGTCGAGACCTCGAGCAACGGCTCGTCGGCGTCAACATGCTCGCCTTCGGCCTTCAACCAGCGAGTGACGGTGCCTTCGGAGACGCTTTCGCCAAGACGCGGCATCGTGACGGAGACGGCCATTTGGTTGTGAGCTCCTAGTGATCGGCGTTAGCCGTGGGTGTGAAGTGGTTTGCCGGCCAGCGCGAGATGAGCCTCGCCGACCGCTTCGGACAGGGTGGGGTGGGGGTGGATGAGCTGCGCGACCTCGATCGGCAGCGCTTCCCAGTTGACGATCAGCTGTGCCTCGGCGATCAGGTCGCCGACCCGCGCGCCGACCATATGTATGCCGAGGACCGGGCCGTCCTTCGCGGCGACGACCTTGATCGCGCCAGCGGTCTGCAAGATCTGGGCCCGGCCGTTGCCGGCGAAGTCGTAGGAGAACTCGACAATGTCGTGGCCGCGTTCTTTGGCCTGCGCGCTGGTGAGGCCGACGCTGGCGACCTCGGGGTCGCAGTAGGTGATCCTCGGGACCCCGTCGTAGTCGATGGTCGGCGGGTTGAGCCCCGCGACCTCCTCGGCCACCATGATCCCTTCGGCGAAGCCGACGTGGGCGAGCTGTAGACCTGGCCGCAGGTCACCGATCGCGAAGACGTTCGGCACGTTCGTGCGGCAGTGCGCATCAACGGTCACGAAGCCTCGGTCCATCGCGATCCCGGCTGCGTCGTATCCGAGGTCGGCTGAGACCGGGCCACGGCCTACGGCGACCAGCAGGAGCTCGCCGTCGATGCTCTTGCCGTCCTCGAGGGTCACGGTGACACCGGTGTCGGAGACTTTGGCTTCGGCGAAGCGCACGCCGAGGGAGAAGTTGATGCCTCGGCGCCGGAAGGCGCGCTCGAGCAACTTGGAGCTCGCCTCGTCCTCGGTCGGCACGAGGTGAGGGAGCGCCTCGACGATCGTCACGTCGGAGCCGAAGGACCGCCAGACGCTGGCGAACTCCACGCCGATCACGCCGCCGCCCAGCACGACGACCGATGCCGGCACGTGGTCGAGGCTCAACGCGTGCTCGCTGGTGATGATCCGCGTGCCATCGATGTCAAGGCCTGGCAGCGACTTGGAGTAGGAGCCGGTGGCAAGGACGAGCGCCTTCGAGGCGGTGTACGAGGTGCCGTCGACCTCGACCGTATTGGCCGACGTGACCCGCCCGGTGCCCTCGATGAGAGTGACGTTGCGGCTCTTCACCAGTCCGGACAGGCCCTTGTAGAGCCGGTCGACGACAGCGTCCTTATAGCCGTTGACGCCGGCCATGTCGATGCCTTCGACGGTGGAGCGCACGCCGACCTTCTCGCCCTCGCGAGCAGCGTCGGCGACCTCAGCGGCGTGGAGCAGTGCCTTCGTGGGGATGCAGCCGCGGTGCAGGCAGGTGCCACCGACCTTGCCGCTTTCGATCATGATCACCGAGAGGTCGAGCTCGGCCGCGCGCAAGGCGCAGGCGTAGCCGCCGCTGCCGCCGCCGAGGATGACGAGGTCGGCAGTCTGCGGGTCGGGCACGGCGCTACTCCTTGGGTCGGGGACCTAGCCGTATCTGCTATCTAGACCCATTGTTTCATCGACTGCAACCGGAGCGAGCGGCCGGTTGTTTCACTGACAGCCTGCACTCAGGCGGAGCGGCCTTCCAGCCACTCGAGCAGCGTCCGGACCGGCACCCCGGTCGCGCCCTTCGGGGTGTAGTCGTGCACGTCGCCCTGGTTCCAGGCCGGGCCTGCGACGTCGAGGTGCGCCCACGGCGTACCGTCCGGCACGAACTCCTTGAGGAACAGGCCGGCGACGAGCATGCCGCCGTAGCGGTCGCCGATGTTGGAGATGTCCGCAGTCTCGGAGTCGAGCGACTTGCGCATCTCCTCCGGCAGTGGCATCGGCCAACTCTGCTCACCAGCTGCGTCGGCGGCCTCGACAAGCTCGGCCCGTAGGTCGTCGTCGTTGGACATCACGCCGTAGACCCGGGAGCCCAGCGCCACGAGCGCCGCACCGGTCAGGGTCGCGATGTCGATGATGACGTCGGCCGACTCCTCACCCGCGCGCACGATCGCGTCAGCCATGACCAGCCGTCCCTCGGCGTCGGTGTTCATCACCTCGACCGTCTTGCCACCGCGCATTGTGAGGACGTCGGAAGGCCGGATCGCGGTGCCACTCGGCATGTTCTCGGCGGTCGCCACCCAACCGACGATGTTGACCGGCAGCTTGAGTTGGGCGGCCGCGCGCAAGGTGCTGATCACGGCGGCGGCGCCACCCATGTCGGCCTTCATCCACTCCATCGCGGTGGCCGGCTTGAGCGACAGGCCGCCGGTGTCGAACGTGATGCCCTTGCCGACCAGATGAATGGCCTTCGCGCCGGCGTCGCCGCCTGACCAGGCGATGCGGACGAGGCGTGGCGGGTGCTCGGCGCCCTGACCGACGCCGACGATGCCGCCGTAGCCGCCTTCCGCCAGCCCGACCTCGTCGGTCACCTCAACGTCGCAGCCGACCTCGGTGCACGCCTGCACTGCGGCTGCGGCCAAGTCGGCCGGGTGGAGGTCGAGGGCGGGGGTGTTCACGAGATCGCGGCACAACGTGACGGCGTCGCCGAGAATGTTCGCGCGTTCAACGGTCGCGCGGGCGTCGGGGTCGCGGGGATCCGACACCACGAACGCCGCGCTGGTGACCGGTCGCCGATAGTCCTTGCTAGAGGCCCGGCTGTGGTACTTCGTGAATGCATATCCGCCGAGTGCGGCACCCTCGGCGGCGGCCCGCAGACCTTCGCTCGAGGCCTCGCCGTTGACCTGGTTGAGCCCGGTTGCTACTCGCCGGGTGCCGGCCAGGGACCGGACCGCGGTGCCGACCGCTCGGCGCACCGCTTCGGGCGAGTAGTCACCGTCCCGCCGTGGCGCGGCGCCGAGGCCGACTGCAACGACGAGCGGCGCCTTGGTGGCGCCGAGGGTCGCAACCTTGGTGATCTCACCGGCCTTGCCGGTCGCCCCCAGCTGGCTCAGCGCATCGGTGAGCCGCTTCTTCATTGCCTTGTCGACGTCGTTCGCGCCGGGCGCGAGCACAATCGAGCTGCCCTTGCTCGCCACGCCGACGATCAACGCATCAACGTTGAGTTGTGACAGCGGGCTGTTAGTCAGGGTAATTCGCGTCATGAGGGCGAATGCTAACCCTCTACCCGGTAGCGTCGCGGCTCGTGACCGAAGTCAGTTCGACGAACCATGATCCAATCACCGGCCCGTTAGCCGATCGGCACGCTCAATTAGGCGCGAAGATGGCCGAGTTCGGCGGCTGGTCGATGCCGTTGTCCTACTCCGGGGTCGTCGAGGAACACCTCGCCACCCGCTCGGCAGTCGGGGTCTTCGACGTCAGCCACCTCGGCAAGGCGATCGTCACCGGCAGCGGGGCGACCGAGTTCGTCAACTCCTGCTTCACCAACGACCTCGACCGCATCACCGACGGGCAGGCGCAATATTCCTTGTGTTGCGACGAGGAGACCGGCGGCGTCGTCGACGACCTGATCGTCTACCGCGGCGAGGGTGACGTCTTCATCGTCCCGAACGCCGACAACAACGCCCGCGTGGTCGAGTTGCTCCGGGCCGCTGCACCGGCCGAGATCGAGGTGCTCAACCGACATCGGGAGATCGCGACGATCGCCGTCCAAGGCCCCAGGTCAGCCGACGTACTCGACGAGATCGGGCTGCCGGCCGCGATGGACTACATGGCCTTCGAGCGGGTCGAGTGGCGCGGGTTGCCGGTGACGGTCTGCCGGACCGGCTACACCGGCGAACACGGCTACGAGCTGCTGCCGCCGGCTGAGTCCGCCGGGCAGCTGTGGGACGCGATCATGGCGGCCGCAACCCCGATGGGCGGACTGCCGTGCGGCCTCGGCGCCCGTGACACCTTGCGCACCGAGATGGGCTATCCGCTGCATGGCGCCGACCTGTCGATCGCGGTCACCCCGGTGCAGGCCAAGCTGGGCTGGGCGGTCGGCTGGTCGAAACCCGCGTTTTGGGGGCGCGACGTGCTGACCCGCGAGCGGGAGGTCGGCGCGCCGCGGCTGTTGTGGGGGCTGCGCAGCGAGGACCGCGGCATCCCGCGGCCGCACATGCCGGTGCGATCGGTCGCCGACCAGGACCTGGGCGAGGTCACGAGCGGGACGTTCTCGCCGTCGCTGCGTACCGGTATTGGACTTGCGCTGCTCTCCCGAGCGGTCAGCGAGGGCGACGAGGTGCGAGTCGATGTCCGTGGCAAGCCGTCGGTCATGCGCGTGGTGAAGCCGCCGTTCGTTCCGCCCTCGATTCGCTGATGTCCCCGATGATTGCTCCAACCCGGTACGACCGGGTGCTGCTCATCGGGATGATGGGCGCCGGCAAGACGACGATCGGGCATGCGCTGTCGAACGTGCTCGGCTGGCCCTACTTCGACAACGACGAGCTGCTGGCCCGCGCGGTCGGCAAGGACACCCGGCGGGTGCAGGAGGAGGACGGCGTGCAGGCGTTGCGCCGGGCTGAGTCCGCCGCGCTCGATGTCGCGCTGACCGAGGGCGGCCCGTTGATCGCGGGCGTTGCCGGCGGCGTCGTCACCGATCCGCTCGACTTGGCGCGGCTGAGCCAAGGTGGCTTCGTGGTGTGGCTGCGCACCGACCTCGCGACACTCGCACGCCGGGTCGCTGGCACCGACCGGCCGTGGCTTGGCACCGCGCCGGCGGTCGAGATGAGCCGGCTCTACGCGGGTCGCGAGGCGCTCTACACGTCGGCGTCGACGTTCATCGTCGACGAAGGCCAGACCACGCCTAACCTGATCGCGCTCGAGATCGCCAAGGCACTGTTCGCGTCCTCGCAGAGCTAGTCCTGGCTACGGGTGGTACAGCTCGATCAGGGTGAGGATGCCGGTTTGCGGCCCGCCGTACTCAAAGAATCTGCCGCTGTTGTCCGTCCTCAGATAGCCAGGCAACGCGGTCGCGAAGATGGTCTTGTCGGCGGGCCCGTCGTTGCCGAAGTAGAGCCGCTTCACCCTCGCCGACGGCGCAACGATGAACTCGCTCGTTGCTCCGGCCCAGGTGAACTGCACGTCGTCCGCCCCGCCGCATTGCACGGTGCCCTGGTGTCCGGTGATCGTCACCGCTCCGCTCGGGTCGATGACGGCGTTATCGGCCTCGAGGAAGGAGTGGACGTTCGCGTAGTGGGCGCACTGCGAGATGCCGTCTGCCTGCGCCTTGCGGGCGGGCGGCGCCGGTGCGGCTGACTCGATGCCGGCCGAAGCGGGCGCGGCTGGCCGGCTCGGCGACGCGTGGTGCCTCGAGGGTGCCGCATCGCTGTGACCCGAGATCGCGAGCGGTATTGCGACCGCCGCGGCGACAACGGCGAGCGCCGTCAGGCCGTACGCACCGAAGCGGCCGTGAGGTGGCCCCTCGTCGGGGCCGGAGCTCAAAACTTCCGGAGCCTGATCGTCACTCATACCCCTGAGACGCCCGAGAGCCGCGGATGGTTACCCGCTTTCGGCGCGGTGATCGTGACGTAGGTTCCCTTGAAAGCGCCCGGCAAGGGAACCTACGTCAAGATCACCGGGAAACTCGACGGGGGCATCGAAGGCGGCTCGGCGGGCGACCCGGCGCAGGGCGGCGAGCACCGGCCCGCCGAGCGCAAGGATGAGAGCCGCGTTGCCGACCGCGCGCGGGATGTCGAAGCCGAGCGACGTGGTGAGGTCGAAGCGGATCCAATGCACGACGTTGAGACCGATCGATCCACCGGGTACGAACGAGATCTGCGCCGGCAGGTAGCGCGCGAACGGCCAGAACGACAGGTTGAGAAGCAGGCCGTAGAGCAGGCCGGAGACTGCGCCGTAGGCGGCCAGGATCGCCAGCTCGACACGACCGCGCGCAGCCGGCAGGCAGCCGGCGCCGAAGCCGGTCCAGGCGCAGCCCAGCATCTCGAACGGCAGCCACGGCCCGACCTGGCCGGTCAGCAGCGCTGACGCCAGCAACGTCACGGCCCCGAGCACGAAACCGAAGTTGCGCCCAAGCACCCGACCGGCCGGGATCAGCAGGAAGAACACGAAGCTGAAGCCGGTCGCGCCGCCGGACAGTGGTCGGAGTGCCGCCCCGCAGCCGGCGAGGACGCCGAGCACAGCAACCGCCTTCGCGTCGATGCCGTGCTCACTCACCTCCGCCAGAACGACGGCGAGCAACAGCGCCAGCAGCCCGATGAACAGCCACGGCGCATCGGCAGCATGCGCGGTTGCGGCGCTGCGTCCGGCAAGCCTCGAGTCCAGCAGCGGCCAGCCGAAACCCATGACCCCGACGACTGAGGCGGCGAATAGCGCGAGGGCCGAACGCGGCCGGACCTGGATCGCCGAGATCGCGCTCATGTCAGCCTCCTCACGTCATCCTCGCCATCGCGCGCGTGACGTCGTCGACCGTCAGCAGCGGCAGCGGCGCGAGCACCTTTGACACCTGCGGCGCGAAGACCGGCGATGAGACCGCGACCTCTCGAGCGTGCCCTTCGCTCACGATCTCGCCGTCGGCGAGCACCACCATCCGGTCGGCGACCTCGGCGACCAACTCGACGTCGTGGGTCGCGATCAGCACCCCGTGACCGTCCGCGGCGAGCCGCTTGAGGATCGCCACGAGCCGCCGTTTGGTGGCGTAGTCGAGACCTCGGGTCGGCTCGTCGAGGGCAAGCAACGCCGGGCTGGCGGCGAGCACGACCGCCAAGACGAGTGAGAGCCGCTGGCCCTCAGACAGATCGCGCGGGTGGTGCTCATCGCTGACATCCGGCGCCAGATCAGCGAGCAATGACCGCGTCATGCCGGCGGGCGCATGGGCGTCGCGGTCGGCATCGACGCACTCTGCCCCGACGGTCTGTGCCCAGAGCAGGTCGCCCGGCTCCTGTGGCACGAGACCGACGCGGTCGGGCGTCGTCACCGTCCCCGACATCGGCTTGCCTAGGCCGGCCAGGGTCGCGAGCAAGGTGGACTTGCCGGCGCCATTGCGGCCCATGATCGCCACGATCTCGCTGCGATGGATCTCGAGATCGACGCCGCGCAACGCCGGCACACCGTCGTAGCCGACCACCAACGCCCGGACGGTCGCGACCGCCTCGGCCGACCCCGGCGCGCAAGCCTGCAGCGGGAGCAGCCCGTCGAGGGAACTCCGCAGCGCCCCGGCCTGTCGCCGGGCGTCGCGTACTGACAGCGGCAGCGGCGACCAGCCAGCAAGCCGGCCGAGCTCGACGATCGGCGGCGCGACCGGGCTGTCCCGCAGGACATCAGCGGGGGCTCCCATGACGACGCCGATCTGGGTGAGCAGCACGACCCGGTCAGCGTGCTGCACGACGCGCTCGAGCCGGTGTTCGGAGATCAGCACCGTCATTCCGAGGTCGTGCACCAGCCGGGCAAGCGCGGCAAGCACGTCGTCGGCCGCGGGCGGGTCGAGCGCCGAGGTCGGCTCGTCGAGCACCAGCACCTTCGGGTGCACCGTCAGCACCGAGCCGATCGCGACGCGTTGCTGCTCACCGGCCGAGAGCGTCAGCAGCGGCCGGTCGCGCAGGTCGAACAGGCCAAGCAGGTCGAGCGTCTCCTCGACTCGGCGTCGCATCACCGCTGGCGGGACCCCTAGTGACTCCATCCCGTACGCCAGCTCGTCTTCCACGGTGTCCGTCACGAAGCCCGCGACCGGGTCCTGTCCGACATAGCCGACGACATCCGCGAGCTCCCGCGGCGGCGAGGTACGGGTGTCGCGATCGGCGACCACGACCCTGCCAGCCAGGCGTCCACCAGTGAAATGCGGCACGAGGCCGTTGACGCACTTCATCAACGTCGACTTGCCCACACCGGTGGGTCCGATGACGAGGACCAATTCGCCCTCGCCGATCTCGAGCGATACGTCGGAGATCGCGGCGCGGTCGGCATCGGGGTAGGTGACGCTGACGTTCTCGAACCGGATCATGCGACACCGACCGGTTCGCGGGACGGCGATGTCGCAGCGCGCCTGGTTGCCGGCGGTTTCGGACGCGGCAGCGGCGGGGCGAGCCATGCCGGCAGCAACGCGACGAGCAAGCCACCAAGCGGCAGCAGCGGAAGGCTCGGTGCCACCAACGGCAGGGTCGACGGCGACAGCGCAGCGGCCGGTCCGAGAAAGATCGCGACGGCGGAAGCGACTCCGGCGGCGGCGACGAGCCATTCCGGCCGACGCCAAGGGTCCGGGCGGTAGCGAGTGCGGCCGCCCCGGCGCGCGCCGAGGGCAAACCCGGCCGCGGTCAGCGCCGCGCCGGCGACGAGCAGCGGAACACCGATTATGCCGGGCGCGCCGCGATCGATCAGCCCGTAGTGCTTGCCACCATCGCCAACAGACCGCCAAGGGTGAGTGCGGCCGTCGCATGGCGGATCTTTGCCGGCGTGGTGCCTTGGCGGCCGAAACCACGGGCGTCCATCGCGGCGGCCAAGTCGACCGATCGTTCGAGCGCGCCTTCGAGCACCGGGATCGCGAGCCCACGGATCCGCCGAAGCCCGCGGTCGGACCGTCCGCGCAGCCGTCGCGCGGCCCGCAGCCTGACGACCGCCGCGACAGCCTGAGGCGCGAACGCGAGCGCAACTGTGACCGCTACGCCTGCCTCGTACAACGCTCCTGGCAGTGACTTCAACAGCCGGCGCGGGCTCGTCAGTGCGTTGGCGGCGCCGATGCAGCAGAAGATGACGCCGAGCCGCATGCCGTCGTAGGCCGCCGCGAGCACGCCCTCGAGTGTCACGGGTCCGCCGATCCGCACACCCGCCATCCATGACGGCAACGGCACGACCGGCAGCCTGACCAGAATGTGCACGCCGGGCTCGCCACCGAGGAGGGCAAACAGCGTGACCCGGATCGCGATCGCGAGCAGGCCGACCTTGAGGAACATGGCGTACGACGCGCTCCATGGCGTGGCCGGTCGCCGCGCGGCAACGACGTAGCCGGTGATCGCGACGATCGCGGCGAGCAGCAGCGGGTTGGTCGTGCGGCTGGCGGCGACCGCGAGTGCGGTCGCCCACAGCCACCATGCGCCGGGGTGCAGCATGCGGGGGAGCCGAGTCGTTGCCATCGCGCTCAGCGACCTGACCGGCGGAAGCGGAAAGCGGCAGCCGCTCCTAGCGCCGCGACCGACAACGAGCCCGATCAAGAGGTCGAGCCAGCCGTGGCTGTGAGCGGCGGCGACATCGCGCCGGCCAGGACGCCGGTGTCGACGAGGCGCCTGTCACCGGCGGCTTGGCGCGCTTGCACGGGGCGGCTTCGGCTCGGTGCGACGTGGCCGCGGTCTTCGATTTCGGCGCGTTCGGCGTCGGTGTCGCGTGTCGATGGCTTGTGACGGAGGGCGACGTCGCGACTGCCGACTTCGGCGCTGGTGGGGTGTCGGGGTGACGGACTGCGTCGGCGTGGGTGACGGCTTGGCGCTTGGTCTTGCAGATCTGGTCGTACGGCACGTTTTCCGGGGTCAGCGCCTTGCCGTTGTCATAGACCCAGCCCTCGGTCGAGTCGTTGGCCGGTTGGTAGGTCGCCGGGCCCTCGCTGCTGTAGATCCACTTCGTCGCGCCAGGCGCGCGGTGGAAGTAGGCCCAGTAGTGGGTGTCGTCCACGCCGGCGCAGCCGCTCTTGGGCAGACCGTCGATCGTGCAGACCAGGCCGTCATTGCGGAAGCCGATCGTGTGCCCGCCCGCCTGCAGGACGTCGACGCCGGTTGCACCCTTCGGCACCTTCGCGCAGGTCGTGCTGACGTCGCTGCCGATCGAGCGGGCCATCGACCACGAGCGCGACGCAGATCGTTGGCTTCGCCGCCGCTGCCGACGCGACACCGAGGCGCGGACGCCGCGGCCGCGCTGGTCATGACCGACGCCATGGCGACGGCGGTCATGACCAGCGCGAAGGCCGCGGCGACGGCTCATTGCTGCGCGCCTACCGCTATCTCTTCGCTGGGCAGGTCAGCACCGGAGCGGGATTGAACGACGCTCGGTTGTCGATCTTCAACAGTGGCTTGCCGGCGAGGGCAGCGGCCGCTTGGCTGGTCGCGAGCAGCGCCGACCCGTTGTACTTGGTTCTCGTACGCGACCGCCCCCCGGTGGGCCGGCACGCCGCCACAGCCGATCTGGTGGGCGACCAGCCATGCCTGCGGGCTTGCGCGATCGACTTGCCGCCCGCGACGAGTGCCTGATCGCGAGCGCCGTCGAGTTGGCGTTGGCCGGCGTGCCGAAGCCGCCGTTCGCATGCTCGACCTGCTCGAGGTACGCCAAGCCCCTAGCGACTGCCGCGCGCGTGACCGCCAGCAGCGATCAGCGCCTGGACTGCATAGCCGGTGTCGTCGGCATCCGTGCGCGCTTGCACTGTCGTTGCGGATGTCTGTTGCGGATCGTCGTCTGGATAGCCGCCGTCGGGCACTGCTGGCCGCACCAGGAAGTTCGACTGCGGCAGCGTCGGGCTGTGCGCCGACGTACGTCAGGTTGGCGAGCGCCGAGCACCGGCAGCGCCTGGTCGACGACGTAGGACGTCGGCGAGGGTAATCCGGCGGGTTCTGCTGGTACTCACCCGCCGGGGCCCCGCCGGCGCCCTCCGAGACCTTGATCGCCTGGATCAGGTTCAACGCCCCCGAAGTTGCGAGGGTCGACTGCTGCGCTTCCGCGACAAGCAACAGCTTCGCGGTCGCGCCGGGGTAGTCGGTCGGCGATCCGATCGCGTAGTTGGCAACGTCCTTTTGCAGCCACGTGGTCGCACGGTTCGCGGCCTTCAGCGCGACGCCGGCGGCATCCATCGACAGGACCGCGTCGGCCGTCTCGCCGTCGTCGGAGTAGGTCGGCTTGCCGGCGTACTGATGTAGTGGTCGTGGTGCGTGCCGATGAGCTGGCGAGCGAGATAACCCGCCGCATAGCCGCGCCGGGCTGGTCAGTTTCGATGGCACTGGCGTCTTTGCTGCTGCGCGGGGCGGCGAGCGAAGCGACCGCGACTCCGCTCACGACCGCTACAGCGGCAATCTGACGGATGGTGGGCACACGTCCTCCTGAAGATGTGAGGACGCGCGACGGGTCCGAGCCACCTCCGGCACATGAACGCCCCCTGCGCAGCGCGGGTTCACGGCGCTGAGCGAGGGGGCGGTGACGGGCTGTGTGCCCGGGCTCCGCCCCGCGTACCTCGACGGTTGTCGTGGGAGCCCTCGCCGCGCGCAGGTATCCCGGCTCGCCTCAACTTCGAGGCCTACGGTTGCGGGTCAGCGCCGGACTTCGACCGGCTTCCCCCGCCCACGGCGATTGCCAGCCGATGCCACCACAGGTCAGCGCCGCAGTCAACGTGACTGCCTGCCCGCCACGCCGTACGACAAGCCGGGCAGACATGCGAGCAAGTCGGCCACTAGCGTGTCGGCGTGGCCTGGACCTGGCGATACGAGAACACCGACGGCGTGGTGGTCGCGCCCGACGATGCGCCGCTCACCGAGATCTTCCCGACCCAAGGCGACGCCGAGACCTGGCTCGGCGAGATCTGGCGCGAGCTGCTCGATGCCGGCGTCGACGCCGTTGTCCTGCTCGAGGACGGCCGGGAGGTCTACGGCCCGATGAGCCTGCACCAGGACTAACCGTTCGTATGTGACATAGGGGTCGCCAGGGCGACCCCTATGTCACATAACGTGCAGCTATAGCGACCCCTATGGGACATACGAACGGGGGTTAGGTGACGGGGGAGCCGCGGCTTACTCGGGGCGGGGGGCGACGGAAGCGGCGGGGGAGCAGGGCCCGCATGAACGCGTACGCCGAGATCCCGCGGACGTTGTCGGCGCCGTACTTCGCGATGACCGCGTTCTTGGCCCGCCGGCCGTTCATGGCGCCGTCGACCACCATCAGGTGAGGCTGAACAGCGCGGCGAAGTTGGCGATGTTCTTGATCCGTGGCGTCCGGGATGATCGACAGCGCGAACACCACGAAGATCAGCACGAAGAACACCTGGCCGTAGGTGAACCGCGAGTCGATGACGTCGCGGGCCAGCCGCTTCTCGGGGCCGGCGTCGCGCGGCGGGCAGGTGCCGCTCGTCACCGGTGATCAGGGCCTGACGCGCGACCCGCCGTTCGCTCGCGGCGCTTGTCCCGTTGCAGCGCGGCGGCTTCCTTGCGGTTTTTCGGCGCGGCGTTGCGGCGGGCCTTGCGGGCGTCGGTGCGCTTCGGCGTCGGCCGACCCTTGCCGGCCGGCTCACTCGGGTCGTACGTCCCGATCGGCGCCGCCTCGGACAGCGGGTCCGTCGTCGAAGAGCGCCGGCCAAGCATCACGGCGGTGAGTCTACGGACGATCAGGCGGTGTTCAGCATCGCGACTACGCTTGGAGACGCCCGGGGGCACCGTGCCTGCGGGACCGGCCTGCAGGCGGCGGGTGCGGGTGTCGGACGGAGAGGTCGGGACCGAGATGGGCATGGGCAAGCGGTTGTCCTTGATCGTGAAGTCCAAGGCGAACAAGCTTCTGGACAAGCACGAAGATCCGCGCGAGACCCTCGACTACTCCTACGAGAAGCAGCTCCAGCTGCTCACGCAGGTACGTCGCGGCGTCGCCGACGTGGCGACCAGCCGCAAGCGGCTCGAGATCCAGATGCAGCAGCTACAGGCGAGCGCCGACAAGCTCCAGACCCAGGCGCAGCAGGCCGTGACCGCCGGTCGCGACGACCTCGCCCGCGAGGCGCTGACCCGCCGCGCCGCGGCCAACACCCAGCTCGCCGACCTGCAGACCCAGCACGCCGACCTGCAGGCGCAGGAGGAGAAGCTGACCCAGGCCTCGCAGCGGCTGCAGGCGAAGGTCGACGCGTTCCGTACCCGCAAGGAGACGATCAAGGCCACCTACACCGCGGCCGAGGCGCGAGACCAAGATCGGCGAGGCGGTCTCCGGCATCTCCGAGGAGATGGGCGATGTCGGTCTCGCGATGCAGCGGGCCCAGGACAAGACCCAGCAGATGCAGGCCCGTGCCGGTGCGGTCGACGAGCTGCTCGCCTCCGGCGCGCTCGACGACGTCACCGGCAGGTCCGGGCAGCGGCGGCGACGACATCCAGCGCGAGCTCGACTCGCTGTCGGCAGGCAATGACGTCGAGCTGGAGCTGGCGAAGCTCAAGGGCGCGCTGCCCGCCGGCCGAGGCACCCGCCGCGATCGGCAGCGCCGAGGCTGCCCCCGCGGAGACCGCCGCACCAGCGGCGACCGCGGCACCCGAGCCGGAGGAGCAGTCGTGATCATCCGAATCCTTGGTGAGGGCCAGTTCGACGTGCCCGACGGCGCGCTCGACGAGCTCAACGCGCTCGACACCGCGCTGCAGCACGCCTGTGAGGGCGGCGAGGACGCGGCGTTCGCGCACGGCGCTCACCGCGCTGCTTGCCCGCGTACGCGAGCTCGGCACGCCGGTCGCCGATGACTACCTCGGGCCCGTCCGAGCTGGTGCTGCCGGCCGCCGAGGCGTCCCTGGCAGAGGTACGCGAGCTGCTTACGGAGGAGGGACTGATCCACGGATGAGCACTTCCGGCGGTGGCCGGATCAAGCCTGACAAGAGCCTGACAGCGCGGATGACGCTGACGATGTTCTTGCTCGGCGCGCTCTACGTCGCGGTCATCGCGATCCTGATCGCGGGCCGGCCTGAACGCCGGCGTCGTGATCGTGATCGCGGTCGTCGTGCTGTTCGCGCAGTACTGGTTCTCCGACCGCATCGCGCTGTATGCGATGCACGGCCAGATCGTGACGCCCGAGCAGGCGCCTGAGCTGCACGGCATCGTCGACCGGCTCTGTGCGCTCGCCGACATGCCGAAGCCGACAGTCGCGATCGCCCGTGCGAGCTATCCCAACGCGTTCGCGACCGGCCGAAGCCCGAAGCGGGCCGTCGTCTGCGTGACGACCGACATCATGAGCCGGCTCGACACCGAGGAGCTCGAAGGCGTCCTGTCCCACGAGCTGTCCCACGTCGCGCACCGCGACGTCGCGGTGATGACCGTCGCGTCGTTCCTCGGTGTCGCCGCTGGCCTGGTCACGCGGTTCGCGTTCTACAGCGAGTTGTTCGGCGGCGGCGGCTTCGGTGGCGGGCGCGGCGGAAATAACAACAACAACAATAACTCCGCGGCGATCATGGCAGGCGTGATGCTGGTCTCGATCGTGGTCTACGCGATCTCGTTCCTGCTGACCCGCGCGCTGTCTCGCTACCGCGAGCTGGCAGCCGACCGCTCCGGCGCGATCCTCACCGGCCGACCCTCAGCGCTGGCCTCGGCGTTGCAGAAGGTCAGCGGCGACATGGCGCGGATCCCCACCCACGACCTGCGCAGTGTCGAGCCGTTCAACGCGTTCTTCTTCACGCCCGGCCCTGGCCAACGGCGTCAGCATCTCCTCGCTGTTCTCGACGCACCCGTCGCTGGAGAAGCGGCTCGAGCAGCTCGCCCAGATCTCCGTCGAGCTCGGCCAGCCGGCCTGATCCGGCCGAACACACCTCATGGGCCTCTTCGACACGATCCTCGGGCGCACCAAGCCGGTGAAGCCTGACCTCGACGAGCTGTTCGCGATGCCGTCGGCCGCCATCACGCTGCAGGCGGCAGGCAATCTGCAGCCGACCGGCTGCGGCTCGGTCTGCGTGAAGTCAGCTGAAGGCGGCGCGTTCGCTGGCCTGCGGGAAGAGATCGAGACGCTGCTCGCAGTCGACGCGGAGGACGGCAGCCGCAAGTACGACCAGACCACCGACTCGTACGGCTTCAGCTGGCTGACCCGCCGACACTTCCGCAGATGACATCTCCGGTCTCGATCACCGACCTGCACGCGGTCAACTCCACCCTCGACGGGGCCGGCTTCGGACCGGCGCTGCTCTGCACGCTGGTCGCCTTCAGCGACGGCCAGGCGCCGACCGGTCGGACTGGTCTACCTCTACAAGCGCGGCACCTGGTATCCGTTCGCGCCGATCGGCCCGAACAAGCGAGACAACGCTCGCGAGCTGCAGGTGCGCGCGATGCTCGGCGACGACCTGAAGGTCGAGAGCGACCTCACGCGGTGGTTTCCGGTCTGGGGAGCGCCCGGGCTGTGATCGGCTCGGGGGTCGCCTCCGGTGACATTGCCGAATTGGGGGAAGCGCTCGATGACCGTGGTCACGCCGTGATCGATACCCTCTCGGCGATCATCGCGAATGCCGGGTCAACCACCAAGCCGCTGCCCGGCGTGTTCGGCTCGCTCGAGCCGACCCTCAAGCACTACGGCTACTTCGCGGTCGCCGGCGATCCTGTTGCTCGAGAACATCGGGCTGCCCGTGCCGGGCGAGACGATCCTCATTGCCGCTGCGCTCTATGCGGCCACCGGCCAGCTCAACATCGTGCTCGTCGGCATCATCGCCGTGCTGGCCTCGACTGCCGGCAGCGCGATCGGTTATGCGATCGGCGTCTACGGCGGCCGGCCGCTTGCCGAGCGGTACGGCAAGTACGTGATGCTCACCCCCGAGCGACTCGACAAGACCGAGGACTTCTTCAATCGTCGCGGCTGGGCGGTGGTGTTGCTCGGGCGTTTCGTCGAAGGTGTGCGCCAGGCGGCCGGCATCATCGCCGGCATCTCGGACATGAAGTTCCCGCGGTTCCTGACCTTTACGGTGATCGGCGCGGCGCTGTGGGTGGCGACCTGGTCAACCGTCGGTGAAGTTGCCGGTGACCACGTCACGACGATCAGCCACTACGCGACGTACGTCGCCGAAGGCGTCGCGGTCATCCTGGTGCTGCTCATCATCCGCGCGGTGCTGCGTTCGCGTCACAAGCGGCGTACCCCGGATGTCGCGTAAGACGTAAACCGCGTCTTTGTGTCGATGTCGATTGCTGTTCACCCAGGCTCTCTAATTTGCCCCGCATGACCGCAAAAATGACCCCGGAAATCGCCCGTACCCTCAGTGCCGCCGAGCAGCATGAGTGGTTCCGCAGCGTCACGTCCCGCCGCTCGCTGCTGCGAGGTGGCCTGGTAGGAGTTGGTGCCGTCGCGGCAGGTCCGACCCTGCTGAGCGGAACGTCGATCGCCGCGCCGTCACGCGCCTCGCCGCGGCGCGTCGCTGCTCAAGACGGCCGACCGCGCCAGCGGGGTTGTCGTCCCGCCGTTCGGCCGCCACGTCGCGTTCGGCGCCAAGCCGAGCCAGCAGATGTCGGTGTCCTGGCAGCTTCCCGCCCTGGTCAACAACCCCTTCGTCCGGGTCGGCCGGTCGCCCTGGGATCTCGGCCAGCGGATCGGCGCCGACCTTCGCGTCCTGACCACGCCACGCATCGACATCGACCTCCGTCGACCTCGGTGCCGCCCTCTGACACCGGGCCGGTCGTGCAGTACTACGTGCAGGCTGAGATCAACGGGCTGCGCCCGGGCGAGACGTACTACTACTCCGTCGGCCACGACGGCTGGGACGCACCCGCGCACCCCGACACGATTCGGAGCTTCACCACCGCGCCGCTGGTCGCACGTCGTTCACATTCACCGCGTTCGGCGACCAGGGCGTGACCTACAACTCGCTCACCAACGCCAACCTGATCAACGCACAGAGCCCGGCCTTCCACCTGCACGCCGGCGACATCTCCTATGCCGAGGACGGCGGCGATGGCCTGATCACCGACACCTACGACCCGCAGGTGTGGGACACGTTCCTCAACCAGGTCGAGCCGGTTGCCTCGTCGGTGCCGTGGCAGATCGCGGCCGGCAACCACGAGATGGAGACCTGGTATTCACCCGACGGCTACGGTGGGCTCTTCGATCGGTTTGCGCTGCCCGGCTCGACGACCTACTACTCGTTCGTCTACGGCAACGTGATGGTGATCAGCCTCGACGCAAACGACGTCTCGAATGAGTTCCCCGCCAACAACGGCTACACCGGCGGGGCCCAGACCACCTGGCTCGCCACACAGCTAGCAGCGGCGCGGTCTCGCGTCGGACATCGACTTCGTCGTTGCGTACTTCCACCACTGCGCCTACTGCACGTGCACGGTGCACGGGTCC
Organism: uncultured Actinomycetota bacterium; assembly: GCA_963814845.1. Classification (GTDB taxonomy): domain Bacteria; phylum Actinomycetota; class Actinomycetes; order JAFAQI01; family JAFAQI01; genus DATAUK01. The sequence continues at coordinate 251,299 of CAWFEP010000005.1, read as the reverse complement.
GAGGGCGGCGTCCGCGCCAACTGGACGGCGTTGTTCGACCAGTACTCGGTAGACCTCGTGATCAACGGCCACAACCACATCTACGAGCGGACCGACCCGATCAAGGCTGGCGCCGCGACCACATCCGCCCCGATCGGTCGACCATCACGCCGGCAACTCAGGGCACGACGTACGTCACGGCGGGCGCCGGCGGCGAGAGCCTGTACAACTTCTCCGCGCCCGACAGCTATGAGGGCAACGTCAACAACGACAGTGCAGTCGCGTGCTACATCAACGAGCCGGGCGGCACGACGACCGACGAGACCGTTGCCTGGTCGCGGGTGCGCTTCACCGGCTACTGCCTGCTGGTCGTCGAGAGCACGCCGGCGTTCTTCGGCGGCACGTCGCAACTCAACGTCCGCGGCCTGTCCGAGGATGGCACCGAGCTCGACCGCTTCACCCTCGCTCGCAAGTCTCACTGACGCCACCATCGGGCGGCACCTGCCGCCCGATGCGGGGACCTCGCCGGCTGAACCGCATGGCAGCTAATGCCGTGACAACTGCATGGGTCGGCGGGGTGACGACGGCGACCTCGCACAGTCAGCACAGCGGGGTGAGTCTTGGGCGCTGACCGAGGTGTGGCATCGCTATAGCCCTGCGGTGATGGCGTATTTGCGTGGTCGACGGGTCGCAGACGCGGAAGACCTGACGAGCGAGGTCTTCTTGCAGGTCTTTCGACGCATCAACCGGTTCCGGGGCGACGAAGCCGATCTGCGTACCTTTGTTTTCAGCGTGGCTCATGCGCGGTATGTGGATGAGGTGCGTCGGATTGCCCGCCGCGGTGTCGATGCTGAGTTCGTCGCCGAGACGCACGACCGGCGGTCAGCGCCAGCGCCGAGGCAGACGCGAAGAGCAGCGCTCGCGACCGAGCGGGTTCGTATGCTCATCGAGGCGCTCTCGCCTGATCAACGGGACGTGCTGTTGCTCCGGATTGTGGCGGATCTCAGCCTCGAACAAACCGCAGAGGTGCTCGGGAAGAGTGTGGGCGCGGTGAAGTCGCTGCAACACCGCGGACTGGCTGCTTTGCGACCGATTGTCGGATCGGCCGTATCCCCATGAGGCCGTCAGACGATGACCCGGATGTGAAGGCCTTCTTCCGTCGCGACGACTCTGTCGTCGACGGACCCGCAAGACGCGGCGGTGATGCGTGCGGCCGCAGACGTGCTTCGTGCCTTGACTCCGACCGTCCACCCACCGCCAGCCTCGAGCTGGCTGCGCTGATGGCGCAGGGTACGACGAAGAGCAACCCGATGAAGACACGTACTCGAGCGGCACTGACTCGCTTTGCGGGCTTGGCGTCGCAGCGAAAGTCATGCTGGCCGGCAGCGTCGCGATTGCAGGTGCCGGTGGCGCCGCTACCGCGGTCGCGCTGTCGACTGGCCATCTCGACTCCGGTCACCATGGTCCGCCGCGCACCCGCACAGCAGCAGCCCGTCGCCCCGTCCATCCGAACGCGGCGACGATCACGGCGACGGCGCGCGGACGCCGGGAGCGGATGACACCAGCCCTGAGCCGTCGGAGACGGCCGGGACCGCGGAGTCTGGCGAGCACCGCGGCGACCACGACGGCGATCGAGACCGGGGTCATGACCGGGACAGTGATCGGGGTCGCGATGGCGGCGACGACCACGGTGACCGCAATGGCGACAAGCACGGCTCGAACCGCAGCCCGGGCGGACCGCCGAGCTCTGGTGAGAGCAACGGCAACGGTCAGGGTGGCAGCGGCAGCGGTGGCAACGGTAAGGGCGGTGACAGCGGTGACGGCAGTAGCAGCGGTGGTCCGCCGAGCTCGGCACCGTCTTCAGGCGGCAGCGACGGCGGCGGTCATGGCGGTGGTGGTCACGGTGGGGGAGATGACGGCGGGGCTGGCGGTAGCGACGGCTGAGCGCCGGCGTCCGGCGCCGGCCCGGCTGCCACCGGCGGCACGGCCCCAGCGGGCCCAGCGGCGCCGCGCACAGTGGCGCCGGGCACAGCGGCGCCGGGCACAGTGGCCGCAGGCTCAGCCGCAGACCCCGCCGCAGCGGCTGCTGGCGTCGGCTCCTTGCTGACGACCCGGCCGCCGGCCAAGGTCGCGACCGAAATCGTGATGAGCGCGCCGAGGATGAGGGCGGCCGGCTCGCCCGGCTTGAGCAGGTGCAGTTGCGAGCCCAAGGTTGCGGCCGCGACCGGCACCCCGAGTTGCGCCGAGGCGAGCGCGCCGATCGCGATCGGTTGACGCGTCAGCCGCATCGCGGCGTGCGCGACGACGGCGGCCACGCCGAGAACAACCCCGAGCAGGATGTAGGACGGGTGGCTGCCGAGATCGCGCAGGTTGAGCGAGGCGCCGAGCCAGACGAAAAACAGCGGACCGAAGAAACCTTCGGTCATCGCGAAGAGCTGGCTCGCGAGTCGGCGCGGCTCGCCGATGCCGGCTACGGCGATGCCGAACGTGAAGCCTGCCAACATGATCGACACGTGAGTCTGCGTCGCGACTGCGGCCAGCGCGAACAGGATCGCGAGACTTATCCGCAGCTCAAGCGCGAACGACCGCTCCTCGGAGACCTTGTCCAGTCGCTGCCGGTAGCCGCGCTGCTCGCCGTACCGCAGGGCGAGGAACACCACGATGGCGCACCCGATGACAGCCAGGGCGCCGAGCCCGGCTCGGGCCGCATGCGCAGGGTCGATCGCGAGGGGCAGCGCCACGATGCAGGCGGCGTCGGCGACCGCGACCTGGGGCAGCATTGCGACCACGTCGGGGCCCCCAAGCCCGAGCGAGTCGACGATCGGCAACACCAGCGCCGCCGACGAGGATGACATGAGCACGGCATACAACGCGGCGTGACCGGTGCCGAAAGCGTGCGAAATGAGCAACGCCAGTGGCACGGAGACGACACCGATGCCGACCGCGCGAAGCACGCCGGTGCGAAGCGCCGTCCGCATGCTGGCGTCGCGCACCGGCACATGCGAGCCCGCGACGAACATCACCAGGGCGAAGCCGATGTCGGCAAGCAGTGTGAACGTCGTGTTCTGCGCATGTAGCCGGTTGAAGCCGGTGGCCCCGAACGCGATCCCGGCGATGAGCTCGCCCAGCACGATCGGTAGATGCCAGCCTTTCGGGAGCGCTAACAGCGGTCCGAGGACGCCGATGACCGCGATCAGAGCAAGAGTGGCGAACGTCATTGGTCGAGTTAGGCGTCGAAAGCCACGAGCCGGCAAGGGATGTCGGTGTTCTCGTCAACGTGATAGCTCGCACAGACTCGGTGGTAGCCGTCGGCGATCTGAAGTGCCCGATTCGCAGCCAGGTCGCCGCGAACGAGCAGTACGGGTGACAGCGCACGGCCCTTACGCACTTTCTTCAGGTCCGAGGCGACGTGCGGGTTGTCGACATCGAGCAGCCGCAGCCCTGACGCCCGCAGGATGTCCTTCGCCTTCTGGTGGATCACGTCGGCAGCCCGAAGCTGATCCACCAACGTCGTCACGATCGCGGCTGGCGCGATCAGGGTCAGATAATCCTGTGCGGCGGGATAATCGTGCTCGTCCGGCTCGTTCTTCCATGCAACGGTTGGCATCTGCGTCACCTCTCGGCGGTCGGCGGCGTCGACCTTCGAATGAGTATGGCGACTCCTCCCGCGCGGGTAGCGTTGCTCGTGCATTCCGACCTCGTCACGCGGCTCCGGGCCGCCGGTTGTGTCTTCGCAGAAGACGAGGCCCGGTTGCTCACGTCAGCAGCATCAGATCCAGCCGATCTCGAGGCGATGGTTGATCGCCGAGTGGCGGGCTTTCCGCTCGAGCAGATCCTCGGCTGGGCAGAGTTTTGTGGCGCGCGGATCGCGGTGCAACCCGGCGTTTTCGTACCCCGGCGGCGCACCGAGTTCCTCGTCGATCAAGCTGTTGCCGCCGCGCGGCCCGGCGCCGTTGTCCTCGATATGTGCTGCGGGTGCGGTGCGGTCGGGGTCGCGATCGCAGCGGCTGTCGACGACGTGGAGCTGCATGCGGTCGACATCGAGCCTGCCGCAGTCGACTGTGCGCGCCGCAACCTTCAGTCGGTCGACGGCACGGTTTACTCCGGTGACTTGTACGCACCGTTGCCGCCGTCGCTGTCCGGACGAGTCGACCTCGTCGTCGCGAACGCACCGTACGTGCCGACCGACTCGATCCGATTGATGCCGCCGGAAGCCCGCCTGTATGAGCCACTAGTGGCACTCGACGGCGGGGCCGACGGCGTCGAGCTTCACCGGCGGATCGCCGCCGGGGTCGGGCCATGGTTGGCGCCAGCCGGACAGCTGCTGATCGAGACAAGCGAGCGCCAGGCGCAGCAGACTGCTGCCGCGATGGAAGCGAACGGGCTCGAGTCGCGGGTAGCGGCCTCGACTGAGCTGAGCGCGACTGTCGTGATCGGAACGCATCGCTAGATGACGTGGCCGGTCCCGACGCCACGATTTCACCTTCGTGGTCACCCGCAGGTCGGCCGGCGACCGCTAGGTTCTGCGTTATCGGGGTCGTGTCGTTATCGCCCAGATCGAGGAGCACCAATGCGCATCAGTCGTCTCGCTATCTGTTCGGTTGCCGCGGTTGCGGTGGGCGGTTTGCTGACTGGCCCGGCCGCGGTCGCGGCCTCGCGCCAGCCGGCGCGGCCTGACCCCATGGTGGTGGGTATCGCGGGCAACATCGCCTATCTGACCAGCCAGCAGACGGTGAAGATCGCGACCGTGCACACCAACGGCACGACGGCTGGGGTCCAGACCGTTGGCCCGATCACCGCCCTGACGGGTAAGCAGACGATGCAGATTTTCGATCTGACCGCGTCCGGCGACGGCCAATGGCTGGCCTGGCAGGAGAACGTCTTCAAGCCGGTCGCGGGCGGAGTCGAGCCGGTGAAGACCGTGCTCGTCCTTCGTGAGCAGAGCAACGGCGCGATCGTCCACCTCGACACTGATCAGGCACCGCTCGGATTCGCCAAGGACCAGCTCGTGACCTCGAATGCTGACACGACTGAGCGGCTCGATCTCGAGCCGACACCGCACCTGGTCAAGGTCGTCGACCACCAGTTCCCCATGGCGGCGTACTCAAAGGGCGTCATTGACACTCACGCCGTCCGGTCGCCACCGGGGCCGAGCACCACCGAGCAGTTGCGGCTGACCACGTTCGCCGGAGCGCACACCATCCTTCACAACTACGTTCTTGCGCCGACGAACTACCGCGGCCCGGACGCCGCGTGGGTCAGCAGCGATGCCGACCATGTCGTGATCGAGCGGGGAAATCACCAGGACTTCGGCGGGCTCGGCCCGTCCTCGCTCGCCGACGAGTTCTCGCTGACCGGTGGCCACAAGCGCACCACGCTCGGTCACTACGGCACCTCGAAGGCGCAGTGGCGGATCGCGGACGTGAGCTACGCCGGCCACAAGGACGCGGTCTGGGCGGCATGGGAGCGCGCGACGAGCACTGGCGCCGACACCCTGGTTGCGTGGTTCAACGGCCACCGCTGGGTGGCGGTCGCGCATCACGCGATCGTGGTCGCTGGAGCGCCGACCGGCTGGGTCGTGATCCAGCCAGGCAAGTACGTCTCGACCAGCAAGGACGAGGAGATCTTCAAGACGGTGCCGACCCGTCACGCCTTGCTGCGCACCGGCTCGACCACGGTCAGCCTCAACGCTGAGGGCACCTCGTTTGTCTGGATCGCCCCGCCCGCGGTCTAACCCACACCGGGCCACGCCACCGGGAGATTTTGCCGGTTAGAGGTATGCGCCTGATGGCAGGAAGGCGAGCGGCGGGGTGATGCCGCGCCAGAAGGCCGGGCCGCCGGGCTCGACCTTCAACCGGGCGCGGTACGAGGTACGGATCGCCCACTGCTGCTCGGCGTTCAGGTGATCGATCGACACCGCCACGCCGAGATCAGCGGCCTGCGCGAGGCAACGCCAAAGTAGGGCGTCGGCGGTGCCGTCGTCGGTGGCGGCAAGCGTGTAGAGCATGCCGTCGTCCCGAAAGTAGGCGTAACCCCGCCCATCGATGTCGTCGATGACGAACATCGCCATGTCGGTCGCCATCCGCACGTGATCCGGGCCGCGCGGCGCGCCGCGAACCGCCCAGTCGATCTCGTCGGCGAGTGGGGCATCCGCGACGGACCCGTCGCGTACTCGGCCGCGCAGCGCAGGTAGCGCAGCGCGATCGGGCTCGCCGTGACCGCCAACCTGCGGGTAGAGCGCGAAGCCGCTCGTTGCGTACAACCGCATTGCCCGAGGATCCGTGGTGGACAGGATGCAGGCACGGTCGCAGCCCACGGCATAGGTCAGCGAGGCGTCGATCAGCCGCCGCCCAACGCCGGTTGACTGCACGTCAGGGTCCACCACGAGCAGCGACAGGCCCCAAAGCCCCGCGCGCTTCAGCGCCAACGCGCTCCCGATCACCTCGTCGTCCTGCGTTGCCACCCAGGATCCCGCTGGGTCGTTGATGAGGAAGTGGCGGTGGCGGATGTGCAGCCGCGCCCACACTGCGTCGGTGACCGGTCGTGGCTCGATCCCCGCGGCCTGGTCGCGCGCGGCGAACGCGGCGATCTGCACCCGCGACGCAGCTTCGACGTCGTCGTCGGTCATTAGGCGGACGGTCACACTCACGGGTATTGCCTACCAGTCCTGGCGAGCGCATTTCAGCGGGTGACGTTGAATGGCGAGATGCGGGTCGTTGTGGCACTTGACTCGTTCGGGGGCACGTTGAGCTCCGAAGAAGCGGCGGCCGCGTTCGCCGCTGGCTGGCACGAGGTCGCCCCAGCGGACATGCTCGACCTCGCTCCGATGTCAGACGGCGGGCCCGGCCTCGTGGCCGCGCTGGTCGCCGCCGTGGCGGGCTCCGAGCGAGTCGAGGTCGCGTGCAGCGGCCCGACCGGACGTGCCGGCACCGCCGACATCCTCCGGATCGGGTCGACCGGGTACGTCGAGAGTGCCGCCGCTTGCGGTCTCGAGGCGCTGCGTGAGCTCGGCGGGGACGTGCGTACTGCCACGACATACGGCGTCGGACAGCTGGTTGCGGCTGCCGTCGCACTTGACGGGCTCGACCGGGTCGTCGTGGGACTCGGCGGGTCGGGCACCAATGACGGGGGAGCCGGGATGTGGGCGGCCCTCGGCGCCGAGCCGGCCGACGTGCTGCGGGGCGGCGGCGTCGGGCTTGCTGCGCTCAGCCGCGTGACCAGGCCGGCCGCGCTTGGCGTCCGGCTGGTCGCGGCGACCGATGTCGACAACATCCTGCTCGGCTTGCATGGCGCGAGCTCGGTGTTCGGGCCGCAGAAGGGCGCTGACCAGGGCGCCGTGATGTCGCTCGACATCGGGCTGGAGCGATGGGCTGACGTGGTCGAGCTGGCGACCGGTCGCGCGGGTAGCCGGGATCTCGCGGGCGCAGGTGCCGCGGGCGGCCTCGGCTTTGGCCTGCTCGCACTTGGCGCGGAGCGGATTTCCGGCGTCGAGATGGTCGTCGCGGCGGTCGGCCTGCGCGAGACGGTCGAGGGCGCTGACCTCGTGATCACCGGCGAGGGCCGGTACGACGCGACGTCGCTGAGAGGCAAGGTGCCAGCCGGGGTTGCCCGCGTGGCCCAGGAGGCTGGTGTGCCGTGCGTCGTGGCCGCGGGTCAGGCAAGCGTGGGCGCGCGCGAGGCGCGGGCCAACGGCATCGACGAGGTGTGGTCGGTCGCCGACACGCTCGGTTCGATCGACGCTGCGCTGGCAGCCGGCGCAGGGGGAGTCGTCCAACTGGGCCGTGACGTCGCACGATCGTGGTCGAGATAGCCGCCGCTCGCGTCTGGGCGGCGGCTGCGAGGCAGCGGTGGCGGCTGGCGGCCGCCGAGCCTGACCTGTGGGATCATGGAAACCGGGAAGAAACGGCGTAAGACAGACCGTTACGCCTGTAGAGCCAACCAAGGCTGTACTAGCAGAGATCGAACCGGAGCCACAGGGAGTTCACCGCATGACCGTGCAGGACGCCTCGCAAGAGACCGCAACCACTGACACCGCCACGCAGTCCGTCGTGCTGAGCGACGTTGCCGCCGGCAAGGTCAAGGCGCTGCTCGACCAGGAGGGCCGCGACGACCTCGCGCTTCGCATCGCGGTGCAGCCAGGCGGCTGCTCCGGGCTTCGCTACCAGCTGTTCTTCGACGAGCGCACACTCGAGGGCGACAACTTCATCGACTTCGGCGGCGTCAAGGTCGTCGTTGACCGGATGAGTGTTCCGTACCTGTCCGGGGCCACGATCGACTTCGTCGACACGATCGAGAAGCAGGGCTTCACGATCGACAACCCCAACGCCACCGGCTCGTGCGCCTGCGGAGATTCCTTCCACTAATCGCAGGCCCGTCGCGCTTCGCCTCGCTGCGTTGTCCTTTCAGGACGTGCCCCTAGTAAGGGACGTGCCTCCAGCAAGCGTGTCCTCTTCAGCCCTGCGATGCTCGGCCACGATCCCGCGATTCGCGGGATCGGCACGTCCGAATGCGGCGGTCGGGATAGCGCGGACGTCCGCTAGCAGGTCCGAGAGGCATTCGGGCTCGATCTCCGATGGCATGAGCCGATGCACGGTCACGTTTCGACGCTAGGAGTGACCCGCGAGTAACGGAAGGCGTACCGGCGGGTAGTTTCGCCGAGTGCGTATCGCCGTAAGCGGATCCATCGCTGCCGACCATCTGATGACCTTTCCGGGTCGGTTCTCCGAGCAGTTGATCCCGGACCAGCTCGACCACGTGTCGGTGTCGTTCCTGGTCGAAGACCTCGAGATCCGACGGGGTGGGATCGCGGCCAACATCTGTTTTGGTCTCGCGGTGCTCGGGCTGCGACCGGTCCTCATCGGTGCGGTCGGCAACGACTTCGGTGAGTACGGCGAGTGGCTGGATGCGCATGGCGTCGACACCAGCGGGGTGCTCGTGTCCGAGACGCGCCACACCGCGCGGTTCGTGTGTACTACCGACCGCGACCAGAACCAGATCGCGTCGTTCTACTCCGGCGCGATGAGCGAGGCCCGCAACATCGATCTTGCCGAGCTCGGCGAGCTCGACTTGGTCCTGATCAGCCCCAACGACCCTGCCGCGATGCTGGCCCACACCAGCTACTGCAGATCGAACGGCGTCCGATTTGCCGCCGACCCGTCACAGCAGCTCGCGACCCTTGAAGGCGACGCGATCCGGGCGCTGCTCGACGGTGCCGATCTGCTGTTCGGCAACGCCTACGAAGCCGCCATGCTCGAGGGCAAGACCGGCTGGAGTGCCGAGGAAGTCCTGCGTCGGGTTGGCACCAGGGTCACGACTCATCGCACCGACGGCATCGTGATGGAACGTGCCGGCGAGCCAGCCGTGTCCGTGGGCATCGTGCCGGCTACCGCGGTGGTCGATCCGACCGGTGTCGGCGACGCCTTCCGGTCGGGATTCCTCGCCGGACAGTCGTGGGGGATGTCACTGGAACGCTCGGCCCAGGTCGGTGCATTGCTCGCCACCTCGTGCGTCGAGACCCTCGGACCGCAGGAGTACGTCGTGGATCCGCCGCAGGCGATGGCGCGCCTGACCGCGGCGTACGGCGAACTTGCCGCCACGGAGATCTGCAAGCAGCTTTGATCACGGTCCCGCGATGATCAAGCCGCTGCCGACAGGTTGCAGACACGCCGCCCCTCAGCGCGACCGCGCACAGCCGCTGCGTTAGGGTTTCGGCGTGCCGCACGACACGACTCAGAGCCCGGAACCGCGGGCTCCCCGGAAGGGTTTTCGGGTCCTGCGAATCGCGCTTCTTGGGGCAGTGGCATTCCTCGCAACCGGGTGCAGCGGGCTGGCGGCGAAGTGGGAACGAGGCGGGTGGCCAGCGCCTGTCACCGTGCAGGGCAAGCATGTCCTGGCGCTGTGGGAAGGCTCGCTGCTCGCCTCGGCGATCGTCGGTGGCCTCGTCCTCGGCCTGATCATCTACGCGGCCATCGCGTTCCGTCGCCGCTCGCCGGATCAGGTGCCTCGCCAGGTTCGTTACAACCTGCCGATCGAGGTCCTCTACACCTTCATCCCGATCGTGATCGTCTCGGTGCTCTTCTACTTCACCGCGATCGGCGAGGACAACGAGGATGCGATCAACAACCGCCCAGCACTGCAGATGGGTGTGGTCGGCTTCCAGTGGTCGTGGCAGTTCAACTACCTCGAGAGCGGCCTGTCGATCACCGGTCGCCCGGGCGATCCGCCCCAGCTCGTGCTCCCGGTGGGCGAGCAGATTCACTTCTACTTGACCTCGCCCGACGTCATTCACTCGTTCTGGGTCGTGCCGTTCCTGTTCAAGCGCGACGTGATCCCCGGTCACCCCAACCAGTTCGAGGTCACCATCACCAAACAAGGCACTTTCCAAGGCCGATGTGCGGAGTTCTGTGGGATCCATCACGACCGGATGTTGTTCACCGTGAAGGCAATATCCAAGACGGCCTATAAGGCCTGGCTCGCCAACGCCCAGCAGACAGCGAGCGCGGGCACCAACGCCGAATACACCGTCTATACGGGCACTACCCAGGGGAGCCAATTGGGGAGACTGCCGTGACCGTCGTCGAGCCCGTCCGTACCCAGCGCTTGCGCCCGCAGCGCGTCCAGGTGATGCCCGGTAGTCGCATCGTCCGCTGGATCACGACGACCGATCACAAGGTGATCGGGATGCTCTACCTGATCACCTCGTTCATCTTCTTCCTCATCGGCGGCATCATGGCCGAGCTCATGCGCACCGAGCTCGCGCGGCCTGGCCTGCAGTTCCTGACCAACGAGCAGTACGACCAGCTGTTCACGATGCACGGCACGATCATGTTGCTGTTCTTCGCGACGCCGCTGTTCGTCGGCTTCGCGAATGTGATCATGCCGCTGCAGATCGGCGCTCCCGACGTGGCGTTCCCGCGCCTGAACATGTTCAGCTACTGGCTGTTCCTGTTCGGCGGCATCATCATGATGTCCGGCTTCCTCACGCCGGGCGGAGCCGCCGACTTCGGCTGGTTCGCCTACTCGCCGCTGTCGAGCTCGCTGTATTCGCCGGGGCCCGGCGCTGACCTGTGGATCATGGGTCTGGCGCTGTCAGGGTTCGGCACGATTCTCGGCGGCGTCAACTTCATCACCACGATCATCTGTCTGCGCGCTCCCGGCATGACGATGTTCCGGATGCCGGTGTTCACCTGGAACATCCTGTTCACCTCGATCCTGGTGCTGGTCGCCTTCCCGGTGCTGGCTGCCGCGCTGCTCGCACTTGAGGCCGACCGAAAATTCGGGGCGCACATCTTCGACGCCAATAACGGCGGCGCGATTCTGTGGCAACACCTGTTCTGGTTCTTCGGACATCCCGAGGTGTATATCGTCGCCTTACCCTTCTTCGGGATCATCACCGAGGTGATCCCGGTCTTCAGCCGTAAGCCCCTGTTTGGCTACAAGGGCATCGTGTTCGCGACGATCGCGATCTCCGGGCTGTCGATCACGGTATGGGCGCACCACATGTTCGCGACCGGCGCTGTGCTGCTGCCGTTCTTCTCGCTGCTGTCCTTCTTGATCGCGGTGCCGACCGGCGTGAAGTTCTTCAACTGGATCGGCACGATGTGGCGCGGCGCGATCTCATTCGACACCGCCATGCTGTTCGCGATCGGCTTCCTGATCACCTTCTTGCTTGGCGGGCTTACTGGCGTGCTGCTGGCATCGCCGCCGATCGACTTCCACGTGAGTGACTCGTACTTCGTCGTCGCGCACTTCCACTACGTGCTGTTCGGCACGGTGGTGTTTGCGATGTTCTCCGGCTTCTATTTCTGGTGGCCGAAGATGACCGGCACGATGCTCGACGAACGGCTGGGGAAGATCCACTTCTGGACGCTGTTCGTGGGCTTCCACACGACCTTCCTGGTGCAGCACTGGCTCGGGGTGGAAGGCATGCCGCGCCGCTACCCGGACTACTTACCGTCGGACGGGTTCACGACACTCAACGAAGTATCAACGATCGGTGCGTACATCCTCGGGCTGTCCATGTTGCCGTTCATGTACAACGCCTGGCGATCGTGGGTGGGGAAGAACGAACGTGTCGTCGGCGACGATCCATGGGGGTACGGCAACTCCCTCGAGTGGGCGACCTCGTGTCCACCGCCGCGACACAACTTCACGTCGATCCCTCGGATTCGCTCCGAGCGGCCGGCTTTCGACTTGCACTACCCGCACTTGTCCGGTCTACCGGAGCAACATTCGTTACCTGTGGCACCTGAAGGTGTGACATGAAAGTAGAGGGCTACCTCTTCGCGTTCATCGCGGTGTTCCTCGCCGCGATCGACGTCGTCTACTGGTTCACCTCGCACGACCCGACGGGCACCACCGCGCTCGCGCTCGGTGCCTCGTTGGGGACCCTGGTGGGGTCTTACCTGCTGGTCACGGCAAGCCGGATGGAGCCGCGGCCAGAAGACCTTCAGGACGCCGAGATCAGCGACGGCGCTGGCGAGATGGGGTTCTTCAGCCCGTACAGCTGGGCACCGCTGTGGTGCGCGATGTCAGCGGCCACGATCTTCGCGGGCGTGGTCTTCGGCTGGTGGATGGTGTTCCTGGGTGCCGCGTTTGCGGTCCCGGCCGTCGGCTCGATGGTCTTCGAGTACTACTCCGACGACATCACCACTTAGCCGCTCAGCAGGCGGCTTGCGCTGAGCCTGGCGCCGTCTCGGCGGCGGCCGCGTCGTTGGCGTGGTCGACCAGCTCGAGCCAGATCGGATCGCGGTCGGGCCGTTCAGCCCGGTTGATCGCCTCGGATCCGGGGTCGACCAGGCTGACAAGATCGCAGATCAACGTGATCGGCACGCGGTCCTGCAGCATTTTCATGACCGGGTTGAGCGTCACAGTGTGCCCCTCTGGGTCGAAGGAGAACTACACAGGTGTAATTCGGCATCCCAGGAGACCGACTTGAGCACCTTTCGAAAGAATTACGAAGAACTTGTCCGGTCTGTCCAGCGCGTGCCGTCCCACCAGCGCGTCACGCCCGACAGCGCGGGATCGGGATACCAGCCGGGCGGCGGCCCAGCACCGACTGGCTGGTAGATCAGCGGGGCGTACGGGTGGTGTGGACGTCGACGCCGCAGCACCCCGACGATCACCAAGACGACGCCGAGCACCGCCAGCAGAAGGCCGACTCCCATCAAGGCGAACCACACCACAACGCGCTTGGCGAGGTCTCCAAGAGAGTTCGAGACCACGATCGGCACTCCGCTCGGGCCGCCGACCCTGATCTCGTAATTGCCGGATTGCGAGATCTTGAAGGTCAACTGAGCGCGGTAGGACGACGCGCCTCGGCTCAGCGTTTCGGTCGCCCCTGGCTCGGTCACCGGGATGTGCTGCCCGTCGGCCGAGGTGACCGAGACCTGGGACGGGGCGAGTGAGGCGAACACCGCTTCGGAGACGTAGACGTCGTAGGTGCCGGCGCCAAGGTGACGCTTGATGTCTGCAGGAGTCGTCACTACCGGGCTGGTGACGCTGTGGACGATCTTTGAGAAGCCCTCGGAGCCGCCAACGCCCGCCAGCGCGATGCCGAGCACCAAGATGACCAAGGAGACGCTCAGCCGTGGGCCAAGCGGCTTCTGAACGTCCGGTGCGCCGACGTCCACCATGGCGATAAGCCTGCCCGATCCGGCGCGAAGTCATCGGCACCGCGCCGCAGAACGCCTTGGCGATGTGGCGGCCGAGCCGCGACCATGGGGTCATGACCGAGCCGTTAGAGGTGAGTGCGCGCCTGCAGATCCCGGAAGGGGAGCTGAGCTGGCGGTTCTCGCGTTCCTCTGGACCGGGTGGGCAGTCGGTCAACACCACCGACAGCCGGGTCGAGCTGTCATTCGACGTCGCCCGGTCGCCCTCGCTGGGTCCAACGTTGCGGGCACGTGCGCTCGACCGGCTCGCCGGCCGCCTGGTCGACGGCGTCGTGACGGTCGCTGCCGAGGAGCACCGCTCGCAGTTGCGCAACCGGCAAGCCGCCCGTGGCCGGCTCGCTGAGCTCCTGCGTGAGGCGACGGCACCGCCAGCAGCGCCGCGGCGCCCGACGAAGCCGAGCAGGGGCGCCCGTCAGCGCCGGCTCGACAGCAAGCGCAAGCAGGGCGAGACCAAGCGGCTACGCCGACCTCCCGCGCCTGACTAGCGGGCCTCGACCAGGCCCTTACGACCTAACCGGCGGGTGCGGCGGGCGGTGTCGACTGCGGCGTGATGGCAGCGGCGCGGCCCGCTCGGAACGGTGCGTCGAGAATGAACAGCAGCACAAGCGCGACCGCGGCCGCGCTGACGATGTACCACGGCCATGGCCCGAGCACTGACAGCAGTGACCAGTGCACCGGGCGCGATGCGAGGAACATGTAGTCCGCTCCGGTCACCGCGTCGATGAGGCCGACGAACGCCGTGTAGACAACGGTGATCGCAAACACCCGCCGGACCGAGCCGGCCCGCGGGCGATAGCCCATCCCGACGACGAGATACAGCGCGGCAAACACGATGCCGACGTGGCCGACGACGTACTCGAAAAACTCCAGGTGCGGGAAGCCGACCGATAGGTCCGGCGTCGCGATCGCCTGCAGCGTCCCGGCGAGCCCCCAAAACCAGGTGAGCTCGACCAGTAGGGGCTGTGTCGGCCACCAGCACGCCGCTGCCGCCACAACCAACGCGACATCACACAGGGCGAGTGGCAGCGAGTCGCGAGCGCTCCACGTGCCGTTGGTGAGAGGCAAGGTCGCGAAGACGATCGCATCGACAACGAGGACGAGGCCGATAGCCTTTGCGGCGACGACCGTCCAGCCGCGATCGGTCTGGCCAAGCCGACGGGCGCGATGCCGCGCCCCGATGCAGAGCGCGGCGCATCCGCAGGCTCCGATGCCTACACAGATCCAGTACGCGCCGGACGTGACGAGCTCGGCTAATGACCGGCCGGGGCCGCGCCGTCTTCGACTGATGTCTCAGGCGCGGATTCGCGCGGCGCCTCGTAGAATTTCTCCAACCTCAACCTGGCCCGCTCCATCACGCTCACCGGGCGCTTGATGGGTGAAGCGGCGGTCGGATCGCCCGAAGTGTCGTCGGAGGATCCGCTGATCGAGGCGTGGCCATTTGACCCGACTGCGTCCGGGCCGTGACCGTTCGAGCCGTGACCATTCGAGCCCGATGAGGCGATGCCAGCGGTGTGGCTGGCGTGCAGGTCGTAGCCGATCTGGCTCGCCAGCACTTCTGCCTTGATCGGTGGCAACGGTGCCTCGACCTCGATGTATTCACCGTGCGGCAGCCTTCGGATGATGCCGGTTTCGATGCCGTGATGGAGCAGCGATTCATCGTGACGTTGCAGGCCGATACAGAAGCGCTTGGTCAGTTTGAAAGCCACCGGTGGCGCGAAGATGAGCAAGAACCGCAGGATCCAGGTCGTCGCCTGCAGCGACAGGTGGAACGTGTTGGCGATGATGTCGTTGGCGCCACCGATCACCAGGATCATGTAGAAGACCAGTGAGGTAACACCGAGCGCGGTGCGTACCGGAACGTCCCTGGGTCTGTCGAGCAGGTTGTGGTACGCGCGGTCCTTGGTTGCCCAGGCCTCGATGGTGGGATACATCGCAATCAGGTTGAACATGATGCCTGGCACGATCACGCCCGGGATCAGGATGTTCCAGCTGATCGTGTGATGGAAGATGTGCGATTCCCAGTTGGGCATCATCCGAAGTGAGCCCTCGAGGAACAGGATGTACCAGTCCGGCTGCGAGCCGGCAGAGACCTGCCCCACGTTGTATGGCCCGTAGAGCCAGACCGGGTTGATCTGCGCGAAGGCACCGAGTGCGGCGCACATTCCGAAGACCATGAAGAAGAAGCCGTTCGTCTTGAGGAAGAACGTCGGGTAGAACTTCGTGCCGATGACGACGTCCTCGGTCTTGCCGGGCCCAGGAAAGTCGGTGTGCTTCTGGTGCCAGAGGATCATCATGTGGGCCGCGATCAAGGCCAGCATGATCCCCGGCACCAACAGGACATGGATGATGAACAACCGCGAGATGATGTCTTGGCCCGGATAGTTGCCGCCGAATAAGAAGTAGACGACGTACGTGCCGACGACCGGTATCGACTCCGCAACCGAGTAGGCGATCCGCAGGCCGGTGCCGGACAGCAGGTCATCGGGCAGCGAGTAGCCAGCGAAGCCTTCGAGGATCGCGAGGATCAGCAGGATCGTGCCGATGTGCCAGTTGATCGTGCGGGGCTTGCGGAACGCGCCGGTGAAGTACACGCGGAACATGTGCACGACGATCGACGTGGTGAACAGCAGCGCAGCCCAGTGGTGAATCTGGCGCATCAGCAGGCCACCGCGCACATCGAAGGAGATGTGCAGCGTTGAGGCGTACGCGTCGGTCATCGGCACACCGCGCAACGGCTGGTAGCTGCCGTTGTAGATGACCTCGCGCTGGCTGGCGTGGAAGAACAGGGTGAGGTAGGTGCCGGTCAGCAGCAGGATGACGAAGCTGTAGAGCGCGATCTCGCCGAGCATGAACGACCAGTGGTCCGGAAAGACCTTGTCCATGCTGCGCTTGAGGAAGTTGGCCGAGCCGAGCCGGTCATCGACGTACTTCAGCGTCTTTCGCGTCGACTCCTCGCCCGCTGACTGCTTTTCCTCTTCTGGCGCGCTCATCGCCGCTCCCAGAAGCTCGGGCCGACGGGCTCGGAGTACGGGCCCTTGGCGTAGAAGTAGCCGTCGCTGTCAACACCGATCTGCAGTTGCGGCAACGGTCGGGCCGCCGGACCGAAGATCACCTTGGCGTCACGAGCCATGTCGAACGTCGACTGGTGGCACGGGCACAGCAAGTTGTGCGACTGCTGTTCGTACAGGCTGATCGGGCAACCCGCGTGCGTGCAGATCTTGGAGTACGCGACGTGATCGTCGACCCCCCAGTTCAGCTCCTTCTGCGACAAGATCTGGCCCGGCGCAAAGCGGATCAACATCGTCGGCGCCAGGTCGTAGTCGTTGACGTCGGTGAAGCCCTCCGGCATGACGGTCTGGATGCCACCGATCGACAGGTCGCCGAGTTTCACCGGCAGCTTGGTGTCGAGGTCGACGAGACGGACACCCGCTTTCCAGCCGGTCTCCAACAGGCTGCGGCCCGGCAGCGGGCCGAGGTCACGAAGCAGGACGACGATCGGCAGCGGGAACAGTCCAAGCGCGCCCATGAGGGTGCGGCGCAGGATCTTTCGCTTCCCGAGCCCGAGATCGTTGATGCCGGCTAGGAAGGTGTTCTCCGACGCCTCTTCTTCCTCGGGCGTGGAGTGGAAGTCGTGGCGCTCCTGGATCGTTTTCTCGTGCGGCAGCAGCTTTTTGGCCCACACGATCATGCCGCCACCGACGGCGAACAAGGCCACGGCGAGGCCGCCGCCAAGGGCGAAGTTGCTGTACTGGCCGAGCTTGTCGTGGATCGAGATCGCGAAGTAGGAGACCAGGAAGAACAGCAGGCCGGCGATGCCAACCGCGAACAGCGCCGCTACCTGAAGCTCAGCGAACTTGTCCTCACGCGGATCGAGGTCGTGTGGCGTGTCGATCTCGTAGAGGTGCTCGTCGGGGCTGTCGAGCTGCGTACCCGTCGGTGTCGGGACAGGCTCGGTGCGACGCCCGACGTGTCGCTGTGGTCGGTCGGGACCCAAGCCGTTTCCGTTTTGCTCGTCCGTCATGCCTTGGAGCCGATCCACATCGTGACGATGACCAGGCCTCCGATGCCGACGAGCCACGCGACGACGGTCTCGCTCACAGGTCCGACACGGCCGAGGCCGGCGCCGCCGGGGTTCGGCTCGGTCTTGATCACCCGGATGTATTTGATGATCGCGAGCTTCTGGGCAGGCGTGATCTCCTGGTCGCCGAAGACCGGCATGCTCTCCGGCCCTGTGATCATGGCCTCGTAGATCTGCTTGGGCGTCGCGTCGGACAGCGTCGGGGCGTACTTGCCGTAGGTCAGCGCACCGCCCGAGCCGGCGAAGTTGTGGCACTGCGCACAGTTGGTACGGAACAGCGCGCCACCGAAGGCGACGTCCGCACTCTGATAGTTGAGGTCCGTCGGGATCGCCGGTCCCGGTGCGAGGCTTCCCACATATGTCGCGAGCAGTTCGGTCTGGGCATTCGTGTATTTGTTGCGCTTGCGCGGCGCCTCTGTCGAGTGCTGCTGCAGTGGCATGCGGCCGGTGCCGACCTGGAAGTCGACGGCGGCAGCGCCAACGCCAATCAGGCTTGGCGCGGTCGCGCCGCCCTCGGCGTTGAGGCCGTGGCAGGACGCGCAGCCCTGCAGGAACAGCTGACGGCCCTGCTGGATGCCCGGGTCGCTGTTGGCGGCCGCGGAGTGCGCCGGCGCGAAACCGGTGTAGAGCAGGCCGATCGTGCCGAGTGCCGCGACGACGATGCCGAAGTGCGCGATGCGGCGGCGGCGCTTTCGCCCGCGGGAGATCTCGACGGGCGCGTCGGGTGTGCTCACGGTGTCCACTCCGCTATCGGATCAGGTAGATGACGGTGAACAGGCCGATCCAGACGATGTCGACGAAGTGCCAGTAATAGGACACGACGATCGCAGCGGTGGCCTGCGCGGGGGTGAACTTGCCGAACGTGGTCCGCAACATCAACAGCACAAAGGCGATCAGGCCGCCGAGGACGTGCAGCCCATGGAAGCCGGTGGTGAGGTAGTAGACCGAGCTGTAGCCACCGGTGGAGAGGTTGAAGTTGTTGTGCACGAAGTATTCGAAGGATTGGCCGCCGATGAAGACCGAGCCCATGAAGAACGTCACCATGAACCAGAACCGGAGCCGTTCGACGTCGCCACGCTCCGCCGCGAACACGCCGAGCTGACAGGTCACGCTGGACAGCACCAGGACGATCGTGAACGGCGCGGCCGTCTTCAGGTCGAGGTTGGCGTACTTCGGTGGCCAGTTCGGTTCGTTGACCGCTCGGATCGTGAAGTACATCGCGAACAGCGCTGCGAAGAACATCAACTCCGAGGACAGCCAGACGATGACACCGACGCTGACCAGGTTGGGTCGGTGCAGCGATCCGTGGGACGGAACCTGCTCGATCGCAGTAGCGGAGGCCACGGGAGGATTCTGCCAGTCGCCAGTAGTGGTTGGTGCGTGACCCCCGTCGGCGCGTCGCGGTCGGGTTTGGATGCACCGGCGCAGGCTCTACCATCAGCGCATGGCTTCGCCCTCTGACACCGTTCGTGCCGCGACTGTTTTGGTCTACTCGAGCCACGACGCGACCCGGGCCAGGCTTATCACCGCCCTGGGGCACAGCCCCGCACCGGGCCTTCGCCTCGACTACGTCGAGGCAAGCAGGGGCGACCAGGTCATCGACCGTTGCGACGCCGGCGGCATCGATCTGGTGATCCTCGACGGTGAGGCGGCTCCGACCGGCGGGATGGGATTGGCGCGCCAGCTCAAGGACGAGCTTGACGCCCCCCCGCCCGTACTCCTCCTGGTCGGCCGCCGTGACGACGCGTGGCTCGCGACGTGGTCGCGCGCCGAGAGCGTGGTGTCCCACCCGATCGACGCGGTGCAGGTCGAGCAGGCGGTGACGGCGCTGCTGCTTGGCGACGGCGCCGCCGTCGCGTCCACCCACTGACCGCGGTACACGGGATGGATCGCCGGTCATGAGCTCCTGGCCGACCTTGCTCTCTACCGTGATCGCTGGGCGCTCGCTTTCCAGCGCGGACACCACTTGGGCGATGAACGAGATCATGACTGGCGCGGCGACGCCGGTGCAGATCGCGGGCTTCGCGGTGGCGCTGCGCGCCAAAGGTGAGACCACCGACGAGATCACCGGCTTGGTACGCGCGATGCTCGATCATGCGGCGCCGCTGCGGATCGATGGGCCCGCCGTTGACACCTGTGGCACGGGCGGTGACCGCGCGGCGACGGTGAATATCTCGACGCTTGCGGCGCTTGTGGTGCGTGGCGCCGGCGCCACGGTGGTCAAGCACGGCAACCGGGCGGCCTCGTCGGCCTGCGGATCGGCCGATCTGCTCGAAGAGTTCGGTGTCGTGATCGACCTCGCGCCGGAGGAGGTCGCGGCCTGCGTCGAGGAGGCTGGCATCGGGTTTTGCTTCGCCCGCGTCTTCCACCCCGCGCTTCGTCACGCGGCAACCGCGCGAAGCGAGCTTGGGGTGGCGACGTTCTTCAACTTCCTCGGGCCGTTGACGAATCCGGCGCAACCACCGGCCCAAGCTGTCGGCGTCGCGGACGAACGCCTCGCCGGCGTGATGGCCGGTGTCCTGGCTGACCGGGGCGCCTCTGCGTTGGTCTTCCGCGGCTCGGACGGGCTCGACGAGCTCTCGGTCTCCGCCCCCTCACGGGTATGGGTGGTCGCCGACGGCCTCGTTCGTGACGACATGGTCGACCCGGCAGAGCTCGGGATCCCCACCGCCGCCGCGGGCGCGCTGCGTGGCGCCGATGCGCCACACAACGCGGCCGTGAGCCGACGAGTGCTCGAGGGGGAGCGGGGCGCAATCCGCGACGCCGTCGTGCTCAATGCGGCCGCAGCGCTGGTTGCGCTCGACGGCCCGACGAGTGCACCGGTCGCGACACAACTGGCCGCCGCGTTGCCTCGCGCCGCCGACTCGCTCGACTCAGGGGCGGCGGCAGCCGCGTTAGACAGTTGGGTCGCAGCGAGCCGAGCCGCGCGCAGCTAGTCGGAGTCGCCGATGCCGAGGGAGAACGCTGCCTCGAGGTCGTGCTGTGAATACGTGCGGAAGGCGACGTGGGTTTCGGTCGACAGCACGCCCTCGACCTTGTTGAGGCGGTCGGCGACGACATCAGCAATGTCGTCGTGTGACTGCACCCGGATCAAGGCGATCAGGTCGATCTCGCCGGTCACCGAGTAGACCTCGGTGACGCCGGGTAGTGCGGCGATCTGCTCGGCGACCTCCGGGATGCGATCGACAGCGGCAGAGACGAAAACGATCGCGGTGATCATCGGGCGAGCGTATCGCCCAGTATTCGCCGCGGCCTACCGCCCGTCGTTGCTGCGGCCTACCGCCCGTCGAGCACTTCTTCGCCGAGATCTAGCGCCTGCTCGACGACCCGCGCCTTGTTGGCGACGATGGTGGCGTACGGAAGACCGTGCCGCTTCTCGTTCCACTCGATGTCGCCTGGCCGGCTCGCGCTGGTGGCCTGAAATGCTGCCATCGGGGCGTAGTGCACCGAGGCGGCTGCTGCGTACCACCGCCGGAGGGTTGTCTCGTCGACGTCAACCCCCGAGGACCGCAAGCCCGACAGATAGCCGGGCAGCACGTGGGCTTCCAGGGCCTCGAGCGAGGCGTCGGGGAGCACCTGCATCCACACCGGGTCCAGCGTGAGCTGGTCGAGATCCTGGCCCAGTGAGCCAATTCCGACCTGGGACCAGTCCAACGCGACCGTGGTGCCGTCGTCGGCGGCGATCAGGTTGGTCGGCCAGAAATCGCAGTGCACGACGGTCTGGGGCGCTGCTTCGACGATTGCGAGGAGCTCTTCGCGTTCGGCCCACAGCGCGCGGACTCGCGGTCGTAGCGCCGCCATCGGCGCTTGCCAATCCTCGGTCCACAATGAATCGTCGTCGAGCGCATCGACCTGCTGAGCGAGGGTGTCGACCCAGCCGCGGAGCCACTGATGAGACAGCCACGGATCCGGCGGCAGGATGCTGCGGCCGCCGGCGTATGCCGCTTGGGTCGTTGCCAAGTCGAACGCGACGCTGTCGTAGTCGTCGAGCACCCACTCGGCGCCGGGCCGGCCCGCCACGTCCTCCATCCAGATCCAGCACTCGTCCGCCGCCGGCTCGGTCGCGAGCAACGTGCGTGGTGCCCGCAGCTCACCGGGGAGCGTGTCGAGCATGCCTGAGCTGTAGGCGAGCCACTCCCGCTTCCAGTAGTTGCGGTGGCTTGGCGCGTCGCCGGACACCCACAGGCCGTCGGGATTGGCGTCGACGCCGTGCTTGACGATCTTCAGGACGACCGAAAAGCCGTCGCCGTGCACCCTGAACACTCCGCCGGTGACCGAGTGCAGCCGAAGGTGCGGATCGATCTCCTCGATGGCATAAGAACTCACCTCGTGACCGACGGCCCGAGACAGCTCACCACTATCGAGGTTCAGGTCCACGTCACGATCATGCCGCTTGGTACCCACGCATCGTGGAGTCGAATCACGGGCATGATCTAAGTGTTGCGTGTTCGCAACACTGCGGCGCGTCCAGCGCGATCACCCCACCGCTCGGGCAGGTCGATGCATCGGGCGCAAGCCCCGCCGATCGTCAAACGGCCGGGCGGCCTCGCGACCGGCATCGGCCGCGGCGAGCCATTCGTTGAGGCCGCCGGCACCCGCTGCGGGCGAGCACCACGTGCCTTCCAACGACACCAGCCGAGCGCCCGGGCCGCCGAGCCAACTCAGGATCTGATCCATCTCCTCGGCGCTCGCCGCCGCAAGTGCGCTCGCGCCCGGGTTGACGACTTCGGCGGTCGCCACCAGCGCCTCGACATACGGCATTGCGCGCACGCCTGCCGGCACGCTCGACGCAGCCGCAAGTCGGCCGAAGCGGACGACCGCGAGGTCCCAACCACCGCTGAATCCGGGCCTCGCGGCCACGAGTTGCGGGCACGTCGCGAGCGCGGTGAGGCGCTGCATCCGCGCGGCAGTGCGCACGAAGGCGGTCGCTCGATCGCGGTGAGCGGCAGCTTCTTCGTACCGCTCCTGTGCGCTCAATGTGGCCATGCGCCGCCTCGCGGCGTCGAGCAACGGCCGCGCGTTGCCGGTGAGCAGGGCCTTGGCGGCATCGGCGGTCGGCGCGTAGTCCGATCGGCTCACGCCGCCCTCGCATGGTGCGGCGCATCGCCCCATCCCTGCCAGCACGCAGGCGGCGCTTGGGCGGCTGGCGCTGATCCGCTGGGTGCATTGGCGCAAGGGCACGGCTTCGTGCACCGCTGCCATCGCCGCCTGAGCCGCCTTTGTGGACCCGAATGGACCGAGGTACGTGGCGCCGTCAGGGACCACTCGTCGGACCAGCGCTAGCCGGGGGTAGGGCTCTGCGGTCAGCTTCAGCCACGACGCGCGTTCCGGGAAGCGCGACCGTCGGTTGTATCGCGGCTTGTGCTCGGCGATCAGGCGCAGTTCTCGTACCTCCGCTTCGAGCGGATGGGCGCAGGCGATCGCGTCGACCCGCTCGGCGATCCCCACCATCTCCGCCATCCGGGTGCGCGGCTCGGAGGCCACGAAATATTGCCGGACACGCGCCCGGACGTGACGGCTGCGGCCGATGTAGAGCGGCTGCCCTTTCTGGTCGCGGAAGATGTAGACGCCAGGTCCGTCCGGGAGCCCGTCGGCGAGGTGGCGCTTGCGGCGCTGAGCGGCGGTCGCCAGGCCGTTGAACGACACCAGCTCCTCGAAGGTCCGCACTCCGAGGTTGCCCAGTCGCTCGAACAGCCCGTGCAAGACGTCGGTCGTGGCCTGCGCATCTGCAAGCGCCCGGTGACACGGCGTGGTCGTTGTGCGAAACAGGCGCGACAACGTCGCGAGCTTGCAGTCCGGCGCCTCGTCGCGGGTCAGCACGCGACGGGCAAGCCGTGCTGTGTCGACCGAATCGAAGTTGGGCCAGTCGATGCCGAGGCTGGCGCAGCCGGCGCGCAGGAAACCGAGGTCGAACGGCGCGTTGTGCGCGACGAGGACGCAGCCGCGGGCCCACTCGAGAAAGCTGGGCAGCACGGCGGGAAGTTGAGGCGCGGAGGCGACCATGGCGTCGGTGATCCCGGTGAGAACCGCGATGAAGGGCGGGACACTGCACTGCGGGTTGACCAAGGTCTGGAACTCTCCGAGCAGCTCACCGCCGCGCACCTTGACCGCGCCGATCTCGGTGATCGCGCATGCGGTCGGCGAGCCGCCGGTCGTCTCGAGGTCGACAACGACAAATGTCACCTCGGCAAGCGGCACCCCGAGCTCGTCAAAGGTCCCTTGCCGCGGCACCGGGTCGAGCCCGGTGTGCCGACCGGCCGGGTCGAGCCCGCTGTGCCGACCGGCCGGGTCGAGCCCGCTGTGCCGACCGGCCGGGTCGAGCCCGCTGTGCCGACCGGCCGGGTCGAGCCCGCTGTGCCGACCAGCCGGGTCGAGCCCGCTGTGCCGACCAGCCGGGTCGAGCCCGCTCTGCCGACCAGCCGGGTCGAGCCCGCTGTGCCGATCGCCGGCGTCGAGCCGGTTCCGGCGACCTGCCAAATCGAGCGCGCCTTGGCTGCCGGCCAAATCGAGCGCGGCCTGGTGGGGCACCGCGTCGATCGACATGAGCTCACCGTAAGAGCGCCCCCCGACAACTTCCCGTCAACGCGCCGCCCGTTCGTATGTGACATAAGGGTTGCTATGGCTGCCCTCATGTCACATCGGTGTAGCCAGGGGTACCCCTATGTGACATACGAACGGGTTAGCGGGGGTCGCCGAACTCGGCGACGAAGCGGACGTGGTCGTCACCGGACCAGTGCGCCTGCGCCCGCCACTCGCGGCGCAGCGTGTTGACGTCGTTCCAGCCGCGGACGAGCCGGCCGTCGGAGAGATGGCGGATCGATCCCTCCGGGCGGGCCAGCCAGGATCCGTCGGGCTCGCCGTGAATCAGGAAGGTGGGCCCCCGGCCTTTGCTCGACTGCCGCCCACTGGCTGTGGCAGCCGCGATCGAACCAGCAGGTGTGGCGGCGACGATCGAGCCAGTAGCTGTGGCGGGGATGGCCGAGCCATCGGTTGCGACCGGGGTAACCGAGCCATCGGTTACGACCGGGGTAACCGAGCCACTGGTTGCGGCGGGGGTGACCGAGGGGCGGTTGGCGGCGGGGGTGCGCACGGGTGGTTCGGCGGCGGCCACCAGCAACGGTAGCCGGGATTTGTTGTCGGACCCTCGCTCTAGCGTTCTGGGCAGTCGAGAGGAGTCGAAATGATTATCGATTGCGAACGTTGCGAAGTGCGCAATATCGCCTGCGACGACTGTGTGGTGTCGGTCTTGTTGGCCGCGCCGCCGGCGCTGGAGTCCGGGGAGATCGAGTGGGGCGAGGATGAGTCCGGAGCGTTGCGCGCGCTCGCGCAAGGTGGTTTGGTCCCCCCGGTTCGGATGCGTGCCGACCGGCTTCGATCGCCACGGGGGCGAGCTGCAGGCTGATACGGGTGTGACGCATGTGAAAGTGAGGCGACGCGCCGGAAACACGTTGTGGAGCCCAGGCTTGGCGAGAGTGCAGTGACTGGCTAGGGTAGGCGCCAGTCGAGACCTAGATCGTCGCCAGCCCGGCGGCGGGGTAGCGACTACCGCCGAGTCGCGGCCGGTAATTCCGGCCCGAGCCGGGGACCCAAGTCCCTTGGGGTGAATCGAGGGCACCAGCTCGCTGGTGTCAGCGTAGGGCGACCTTCCCGCCCGAACCCGTCAGCTCACCCGGTAGGCGGTTGAGGAAGAAGGAGAGCCGCCTACGTGGCGAGTAGTTCTCTGCCGAGCGTTCGCGCTCGGATGACGAAATTCCGTCTGCCTGTTCTCGCTCTCGCCGCCGCCGCGCTTGCCGCGACCGTGATCCCCACCGGGATCGGCGCCGCCACGCCTGCGTCACACCTGTCTTTACGACAGGTCGAGTCGCGGATCTCGGTGCTGAACGGCCGGGCAGAGCGGATCACCGAGGCCTACGACAGCGCGACGACGCAGCTGGCATCGCTGAAGCGCCAGGAGGGCATCACCGACGCGTTGCTCGCCCACGACCGAGCGCTGCTCGCGCGGGTCCAGCGCCGGCTCGCGGCCGGTGCTGCTGCGGCGTACCGCACTGGTGGGCTTGACCCGACACTGTCGTTGGTGGCCTCTGGGTCGCCGCAGACCTTCCTCAACCAGACCGCCAGCCTCGATGAGGTGGCGCGCTATGACTCCGATCAGGCCGCCGATGCCAACGCCGCCCAGCGTCAGGTCGCGGCTGCTCAGGTCGTGCACAACGCCCAGGTCGCACAGCAGCAGGCTGAGCTGAAGACGATCTCGGGTGAGAAGAGCCAGATCGAGGGCCTGCTCAACCAGCAGAACCAGCTGCTCGACCGCCTCAAGGCTTCGCAGCGGGAACATCTGGTGGCGCAGCAAACCGCAACGCAGCACCACGAGGAGTCGCTGCGGACGACCTACAACCCGCCGGCGTACAACGGGGCGGCGAGTGGTCGGGCCGCGGTCGCGATTCGCTACGCGTACGCCCAGCTCGGCAAGCCCTACCAGTGGGGCGGCGCCGGCCCGAACAGCTTCGATTGCTCCGGGTTGACGATGCGGGCATGGGGCGCGGCTGGCGTTGGTCTGCCACACAGCGCGGCCGGTCAGCAGGCTGAGTTGCCACGGGTGTCGCTCTCGGCGCTCGAGCCCGGCGACTTGGTCTTCTTTGGCGATCCGGCCTTCCACACCGCTATCTACATCGGCGGTGGCCGCATCATCCAGGCACCGCACACCGGTGCCGTGGTGGAGATCAGCTCGCTGGCCTACATGCCGCCGACGAGCGCGGGTCGCCCGTAAGGATCGTTGCTCTGACTTAGCGCTTCGCTTGTAGGCGGGTCGCGGACAGGGCAAACTGCATGCGGATGGGACATCCTGGTCCCGTGCCGGGAGGTCCGCGCGTGCGCCGCTTGGAAGTCGTTGCGGTTAGTGACGACGGCACGTATGTGCTGTTGGCCAGCGACGGCGCCGGTCGCCCGACCCACTCGGTCCGCATCGATGGCCGGCTGCACGCGGCCCTGCGCGGCAAGCTCGACGACTCCGGCCGGCGCGAGAGCGAGTTGTCGCCAAAGGAGATCCAGGCTCGGCTTCGAGCCGGTGAGTCCGCCGAGCAGATCGCGAAGCTCGCGAAGGTACCGGTAGCTCGGGTCAACCGGTACGCCGGCCCGGTGATCTCCGAGCGTGACCGGATCATCGAGCAGGCCCGCGCCACCGCCCTACGTCGGCCTCGCGGCCCGCAGCAGCGCACGCCGCTTGGCGAAGTCGTCACGGCCCGGCTGGCCGCAACTGTCGGGCTGCGCCCAGAAACCGTGAGCTGGACGGCACAGCGGCGTGAGGACGGTGGCTGGGTCGTCAACCTGAGCTACGCCGCGCGCGGCGGCACCCGCACCGCGTCGTGGTTGTGGCAGCCGACTGATCGGGTGCTGACCTCGCTTAACAACCTTGCCACCCGGCTAGGCGCTGAAGATCCGCCGGCGCCACCGCGGCGGGCGACGGCAACCAAGCGCGCCGCAAAGCGAGCGCCCGCGAAGCGCGCCGCCAAGCGAACGACTCCCAGACGACCAACCGTTGACGTCGCCGGCTCGACCGATGTCGCGAAACCGGAGAAGGCGAGCGGCAACGACGCGGCAAACACTCCCGCGAAGTCGGCGACAAAGCCGGTGAAGTCCTCCAACGGCCGGGTCGCGGTGCCTTCATGGTCCGACGTGCTGATCGGGGTGCAGGCGCCGGCCGCCGCACGGGGCCGCCGCCGGTCGTGAGCGACGCGCTCGAACCGACCGACCGCGAGATCCCTGAACGCTCGCCACACGCTGCTCGACCCTGGCTGTTCCTGTTGGTCGCGATCGCGCTGGCGACGCTGAGCGCGGGGGTAGTCACTGTCGTCGCGAGACACGGCGGACCTGCTCAGCCGCACGGGCACCACACTGCTGCAGGCACCGTCCACGTCAATGTGCCGCCGGAGGCCGATCAAGGCGCGCCGGTGCCGCGGCTGGCAGCAATCCGGGGCTTGCTGCGTGAACGCTCGACCGCGATCCGTCACCACGACCGGCTGGCCTTTCTGGCGACGGTCGATCCGGTCGAGGCCAGCTTCTACCGCTCGCAGGCGAGAATGTTCGCCAACCTGGCGCCGGTGACGTTCTCGAGTTGGACCTACTCGATGAGCTCGGCCTCGGCGGGCTTGGACGGCGGCAGGTTCCTCGCTTACCACGCTCCGGCGTGGGCGCCGCGCAGCTTCGATCTGGAGTATCGGATCGCCGGGTTCGACCGAGCGCCAACGAAGCTCGCGCAATACCCGACGTTTGTCGACCGTGGTGGTCGCTGGTATCTCGCCTCGCTGTCGGACTTCGCGTGGCGTGGCGAGGTCTCCGCCACCGACCTATGGGACTACGCGCCGGTGCAGGAGGTGCATGTCGGCCCGGTGCTTGTCCTCGGCCCCTCCGTTGAGCTCGCGGTGATGGACGAGGTCGCCGCGCAGGCAAAGGCCGCAATCCCCAAGGTGACGTCGGTGTGGGGCCGTCACTGGTCGCAGCGTGTGGTGCTCCAGGTGCCGTCGACTCAGCGTGAGATGGGGTTGATCACTGGTTTGACCGGCGATCTCAGCCAGATCGCGGCGGTGACAAGTGCTGAGGTCAGTGCTCAGCCAGGCCAGCCGAAGCCGGTCGGCGATCGCGTCACGATCAATCCTCGCGCCTGGCGCGATCTCGGCCAGATCGGCGCCGGGGTCGTCCTCGCCCACGAGCTCACCCACGTCGCCACGAGGGCGGACACCGGCGCGCAGACACCTAAGTGGCTCGCCGAGGGATTCGCCGACTACGTCGGCTTCCTGCGTACCGGTCTGCCAGTGCGGTCGATCGCCGCCGAGCTGGCCCAGTCCGTGCGGGCTGGCCGCCTGCCGACGCGCCTTCCGGCTAACGCCGATTTCGAGGTGACCGCCCGCCGCCTCTCGCAGGCGTATGAGCCCAGCTGGCTGGCGTGCCGGTACATCGCCAAGCGATACGGCCAACCAGCCTTGGTGAGGTTCTATCGATCTGTCGGCACCTCACGCCTCGACACGGCGCAAGCAGTGGCGGTTGCGTTGCATCGGGTGCTGGGTCTCACGCTGTCGGAGTTCACGGCGCGCTGGCGTGCCTTCGTCATCGCAAAGCTCGCGCGATGACGCCGCGCCTGCTGGTCGTGACCAACGACTTCCCGCCGCGTCCAGGCGGGATTCAGTCGTTTATTCACGGCGTGGTTTCCCGACTGCCCGCCGACGACGTCGTGGTGCTGACGTCCCAGTGGCGCGGCTGGGAGGACTGGGACGAGCGGCAGCCGTACACCGTCGTGCGCCACGACACGTCGGTGCTGCTGCCGACCCCGGCAGTCCGCCGCCATGCGGTCGCGCTGCTGCAGCGAGCATGGCTGCACGGCCGCGTGGTTCGGCGCGGCGGCGCCATTGGGGCTGCTCGCTCCGTCGTTGCGCGAGGCCGGGGCGCAACGGCTGATTGCGACCACTCACGGGCACGAGGTGGGCTGGGCAGCGTTGCCGGCCGCTCGGTCGATCCTTCGCCGGATCGCCTCGAACGTCGACATCGTCACCTACCTCGGCGACTACACCCGCAACCGGCTGGCTAAAGCGATCGCGCCGTACGACGACCGGCTCCGGCGGCTGGCGCCGGGGGTCGACACGGCGTTGTTCACGCCGGACTCGGGCGGTGCGAAAATGCGAGCCGAGCTCGGCCTTGCTGGTCGTCCGGTCGTGGTGTGCGTTTCTCGCCTGATGCCGCGCAAGGGCCAGGACACGCTGGTGCGAGCGCTGCCCGAGATCCGCCGCCGCATACCCGACACTGCGCTGGTCCTGGTCGGTGGCGGCCCGTCTCGCGACCGGCTCAAGCGCCTCGCACGGAGGTCGGCGTCAGCGACCAGGTGATCTTCAGCGGGTCGGTGAGCCACGGCGATCTGCCTGCTTGGTACGGCGTCGGCGACGTCTTCGCGATGCCGTGCCGCGAGCGGCTCGGCGGTCTGGATCGTCGAAGGGCTCGGCATGGTCTTTCTCGAAGCTGCCGCGTGCGGCCTGCCGGTCGTGGCCGGCCGCTCCGGCGGGTCGGTCGATGCCGTGCTCGACGGCGAAACCGGCCACCTCGTCGACGGCCGCGACGTCGAGCCAGGTCGCCGTCACAATCTCGGACCTGCTCGGCCGATCCTGCCGGTGCGCCGGCGATGGGAGCCCGCGGCCGGCGAGTGGGTCAGCGACGACGTGGTCGTGGTCGGCGACCCTGCGCCGACTTCGTCGAGCTACCTGCAGGACGGACTGGCGGTGCGGTCAGCTTCGAGCGGAGTAGAGCGCCGCGACCTCGGCGGCGTAGTCCTCGAGGACGACGTTGCGCTTGACCTTCAGCGACGGGGTGAGATGGCCGTTCTCGACGGTCCAGTCGTCGCCGAGGATCCGGAACGCCTTGATCGCCTCGGCCTTTGACACCGCCTTGTTGGCCTCGACGATCGCGCTCTGGATCTCGGCGCGCAGATCCGGGTCGTCGGCGAGGTCGGCGACGGTGGCGTTCTCGGGCTTGCCGTGCGCCGCCTTCCACGCCGGGAACGCCTCCTCGTCGATCGTGACGAGTGCGGCGATGAACGGCTTCTGGTCGCCGACGACCAGGCACTGGCTGACCAGCGGGTTCGCCCGCAGCCGGTCCTCGAGCACGGCAGGCGCGACGTTCTTGCCGCCGGCGGTGACGATCAGCTCCTTCTTGCGGCCGGTGATCGTGAGGTAGCCGTCGTCGTCGAGCTCGCCGATGTCGCCGGTGTGGAACCAGCCGTCGGCCTCGAGCGCCTCGCGGTGGCCTCCTCGTTCTGGCAGTAGCCGCCGAAGACGTTGCCGCCCTTGAGCAGGATCTCGCCGTCCTCGGCGATCCTGACCGTGCAGCCCGGGATCGGCCGACCGACCGTGCCGACCTTGATCGCGCCCGGCCGGTTGACGGTCGCGCCGGCGGTCGTCTCGGTCAGGCCGTACCCCTCGTAGATCGGGATGCCGCAGCCGCGGAAGAAGTGACCGAGCCGGGCGCCGAGCGGCGCGCCGCCGGAGATCGCGGCGCGTGGCCTTGCCGCCGAGCGCGGCGCGCAGCTTGGAGTAGACGAGCTTGTCGAAGAGCCGGTGTGGCAGCTCGTAGACCGCCCGCTTCACCGCGCTGCCGTCGAGGGACTCGCTGTACTTGATCGCGACGTGTCTCGGCCAGGTCGAAGATCTTGCCCTTGCCGTCGGCGTGGGCGCGCTGCTTGGCGGTGTTGTAGACCTTCTCGAACACCCGGGGCACCGAGAGCACGAAGGTCGGCTGGAACGCCGCGAGGTCCGGCATCAGGTTCTTGATGTCGGCGGTGTGGCCCATCCGGACGCCGCTTTGCACGCAGCCGACCTGGATGATGCGGGCGAAGACGTGGGCGAGCGGCAGGAACAGCAGCGTCGACTGGTCCTCGCCGAACATCTCCTCGAGACCCTCGGTCGTCGACGTCGCGTCGAACAGGAAGTTGCAGTGGGTGAGCTCGCAGCCCTTCGGCCGGCCGGTCGTGCCGGAGGTGTAGATGATCGTCGCCAGGCTGGCCGGCGTCAGCGTTCGACGCCGTTGCTCGATGTCGTCGTCGGTGATGCCCTTGCCGGTCGCGAACAGCTCTTCGACGGCGCCGTCGTCGATGCTCCAGATGTTCCGGACGCTGGCTGAGGCCGTCGCTGACCTCGTCGTAGGTCTGCCGGTGCGTCGCCGACTCCAGGAAGATCCCGACCGCGCCGGAGTCCGAGACGATCCACTGCGACCTGCTCAGACGATGAGGTCTCATAGATCGGCACGGGTACGGCCCCGGCGGTCCAGATCGCGTAGTCGAGCAGGGTCCACTCGTAGCGCGTGCTCGACATGATGCAGACCCGCTCGCCGGGCTCGATGCCCGCCGCGATGAGCCCGGCCGCGACCGACTTGACCTCGTCGCGAACTCTGCCGACGTGACCGGCTGCCAGGCGCCGTCGATCTTGCGCTCGAAGATCACCTGTTGGGGATGCTCCGCTGCGCCGCTGACGATCGCATCAGTGAGATTGGCGTCGTCCGCGATGTGGAACTCCGCTGGTACCGAATACTCCGACACTCGCGTCTCCTCGATCCGATGCCGCAGTGTGCTGCCGACCGTACGGCGGACACTAGTCGGCGAGCGCCCGAATCGTAAGACCTTCCCGCCGGAACGCCCCGCTGACGTTCTTTTTAGCGGTTTGGGCCGTTCGCAGGAGGGCATATCCGCCATTTAGTCCAGCGTGGAACATGCCGAGGACATGTCTATGAGCGATGCCCGTTGTCGCGCGTGCGGCGCTGCCGTGCCGGAGGAGGCGCAGTGGTGTTCGCTGTGCTTCGCCGACCTCCGCGAGCCTGCCCCGGTGCGCGAGCGCGTGAGCGTGCCCGCGGCGCACTCCGCCGAGCAGGACGCTTACTCCGTCGACCAGACCCGGGACGCTCCGGTTGCAGCCCCACGGCCGGCCGCCAGCTTGCTCGATGTGCCGCCACGTCACGCGGCGGCCGCACCGGATGAGGCAGCCGCCGAAGCCGGCCCTGGCGGGGCCGCTGCCGAGGAGGCGACCGAGGCTGCCGAGGAAGCCAAGTGGCCATGCCTGCGCTGCGGCGAACAGGTGCCCATCTCCCTGGATGCGTGCCATTCATGCGGCGCCGGTTTCCTGGCCGGATCCACTACTAGCCCGTCGGCCCACCTCCCGATCGTGGGCGATGTCGGGCGGCTGTCGCGCAACCAGCGGGTCGGGCTCGGTTTTGGCGTCTCGATCGTCGTCATGATCATTCTGATCCTGCTCGCCACGATCGGCGGCCACATCTTCTAACCCCCGGTGATCTGTGAGTGTGTTGGTCGGCGGAGCCGGGTGGTTTCGCCGTCAGGCTCGGTGCTGGTGTTCGTGACTGACTCTGCGCTGATCTGGCCGCGGGTTCCGTGTGTCTTGGTCAAGACCTGTCGTTGCGGGCGCCGGCACCGACCTGGCCCACCGGGTGGCCTGATCAGAAGCCTGTCCGCGTGTTCGCGCGTGTGACCCGTCACAGATGTGCCGTCGGTGACTCTCCCCAGGCCGGTGCCGACCAACGACCCCGGAATCGAAGGAGGCCGCAATGGCCAGCGTGGCAGATGTTGTTGATGCCGTCATCGGTGGCGACACTGATTCCCAGTTTCATGCCCTGGAGATCGCGGCACCGACCGCGGCGTTGATCGCGACCACTGTGGTGGCGAACACCGAGAGCGGGTATGCGACCGCGATCGCCTGGATCGCCGAGCATGCTCCTGGCCCACGGTTGATCGTGGGGTTGGAAGGCACCCGCTCCTATGGGATCGGGCTGGCGCGGGCGTTGAACGGCGCCGGCTATGCGGTGGTCGAGGTTGAGCAGCCCTCCCGTAAGGCCCGGCGCGGGAAAGGGAAGTCCGACCCGATCGACGCCCATCACGCGGTCCGTTCGGTGCTGGCGATGAACCCTGAGAAGCTCCCGGCGCTGCGCGCGGACGGGGACCGGGAAGCGCTGCGGATCCTGCTCACCGGCTACCGGGAGATCACCGAGACCGCCACCGCGCGGCTCAACGCGCTTCGCGCGTTGCTGCGCACCGGCACCGACACCGACCGGGAACTCGCCGAAGGCCGCGACACCCTGACCTGGCTGGCCCAGATCAGCTCTCGCCGAGCACGCGCCGAGGACACCCGCGAGCAAGCGGTCCGACGCGCTGAGGCCCGCCGGCTCGCGCTGGCCTGCCGCGACGCGCACCGCGACCGCGAGCACTACCGGCGCCGCATCGCCGACCTGGTGCAAACCATGGCACCGGGGATCACCGACCAGCACGGCGTCGGACCGATCAGCGCCGCGCAGCTCATCCTCACCTTCAGCCACCCCGGCCGATGCTCCACCGACGCCGCGTTCGCCGCGCTCACCGGCACCAGCCCGGTCCCGGCCAGCAGCGGCAAAACCGGCGACCGGCACCGACTCAACCGCGGCGGTGACCGCCAAGCCAACCGCGCCCTGCACACCATCGCGCTGACCCGAATGCGGTCCTGCCCCGAAACCAAGGCCTACGTCCAACGGCGCCTCGCCGAAGGCAAAACACTCCGCGAAATCCGCCGCTGCCTCAAGCGCTACATCGCCCGGCAGAAATACCGCTACCTCACCGCAAACATGGCTTGACAAACATAGAAGCGTCTCGACGTAGGTTCCCTTGAACGGCCTCCGGAAGGGAACCTACGTAAGATCACGGAGGAATTGAGGCCCTTACTGCTGCCTGTACCTCGCTCCGTAGGCTGCCGACATGCGTGTGCATGTCGTCTCCGATGTCCATGCCCGCAGCGACGCGCTGGCTCATGCTGGTGACGGCGCCGACGCGCTGATCTGCCTCGGCGACCTTGTCCTGTTCCTCGACTACGACGACGCCGGCAGCGGCATCTTTGCCGAGCTGTTCGGCGCTGAGGCCGCGAGCCAGCTGATCACGCTGAGAACGCAGCGGCGCTTCGAGGAGGCCCGAGTCTTCTCCCGCGGCCTCTGGGAGGCGGTCGGCGACCGGCAGTCAACGCTCGAGGCAGCGGTACGACGGCAATATGCCGACCTGTTCGCGGCGATGCCGGACCCGACCTACATCACGTACGGCAACGTCGACTTGCCGCAGCTGTGGCCCGACTATGCGCGGGAGGGCGTGCACGTGCTCGACGGCCAGACCGCGGAGATCGGCGGCCGGACCTTCGGGTTCGTGGGTGGTGGCCTGCAGACTCCGATGCACACGCCGTATGAGATCAGCGACGCCGAGTACGCCGCGAAGGTTGCCGCGGTTGGAGCGGTCGACGTGCTGTGCTGCCACATCCCGCCGGACGTGCCCGAGCTGCTCTACGACGTCGAGGCCCGCCGGATGGAGCGCGGAAGTGCCGCGGTGCTCGACGCCGTCCGCGAGACCCAGCCGGACCTGGTGCTGTTCGGTCACGTGCACAACCCGTTGTCGCGCCGCACCCGGATCGGGCGCACCGAGTGCATCAACGTTGGCCACTTCCGCGGCCGCGGGACGCCGTACGTCCTCACTTGGTAGCCGATCGGCGTTAGTCTCCGCTGGACAAGGAGGTGGCCGTGGTCGACAACGCCAGCGCCAACATCGTGATCGACGCCGACAAGGCGACCGTCATGGCGGTGATCGCCGACCTCGAGACCTACCCGCAGTGGTCGACCGCAATCAAGTCCGTCACCGTCGATGAGGTGTACGAGGACGACGAGCGCGTCGCCACCGCGACGTTCGTTCTCGATGCGGGAGTGCTGAAGGACACCTACACCTTGGAGTACGAGTGGGACGGCGACGACCGCGTCGACTGGCACCTGGTCAGCGGCCGGGCGCTGAAGTCGCAGGTCGGCAGCTATGAGCTGCGCGAGGTCGATGGCGGCACCGAGGTCACCTATGAGCTTGCCGTGGATCTTGCCGTGCCCATGCTCGGGATGTTCAAGCGCAAGGCCGAGAAGGCGATCATTGACACAGCACTGAAGGGTTTGAAGAAGCGCGTCGAATCGACAACCTGACCACTTGGCGACGTTGCAGCACATAGCCTGACCCGATGCGCATCCTGCTGTTCACGGGGAAGGGTGGCGTCGGCAAGACCACGACGGCCGCGGCGACCGCCGTGCATGCCGCCTCCCGCGGCAGCAAGACGTTGGTTCTCTCCACCGATGCCGCGCACTCATTGGCAGACGCGTTCGGGATCGGCCTCGGCGCCGAGCCCACCGAGATCGACACCGGCCTGTATGGCCAGCAGGTCGACACCCAGCGCGCGTTCGAGGCGAGTTGGCGCGACGTCCAGCACTACTTGAGCGAGGTTCTTGAGCAGGGCGGGATCGACCCGCTCGAGGCCGAGGAGCTGACCGTGCTGCCCGGCGCCGAAGAGGTGCTCGCGCTGCTTGAGCTTCGCGCGCAGGTAGCGAGCGGCCGCTGGGACACGATCGTCATCGACTGTGCGCCTACCGGTGAGACGCTCCGCTTGCTGGCCTTGCCCGACGCGCTGCGCTGGTGGATGCAGCGCATGTTCCCGCCCGAGCGCCGGGTGCTGCGTACCTTGCGTCCGGTGCTTTCGCACCTCGCTGGCCTGCCGCTGCCCCCAGACGCGGTCTTCGGTGCGGTCGAACGGCTCTCTGACGAGCTCGAGCATGTCCGCGACCTGCTGGTCGATCCGGCCACCACCTCCATCCGGCTGGTGTTGACGCCGGAGTCCGTCGTCGTGGCCGAAGCCCGCCGGATGCTCACGTCGCTCTCGCTCTACGGCTATCGGGTCGACGGCGTGATCGCTAACCGGGTGTTTCCCTCCTCCGACGACGCTCCCGACAGTTGGCATGCCGGCTGGGTTGCGGCGCAGCGGGTGCAGCTGGCCGAGGTCGCAGCCTCGTTCCCTGGCCTGCCGGTGTGGCAGGCGGCGTACGCGGCTGGCGAGCCGGTGGGTCTCGCGGCACTGGCCGACCTCGCGAGCACGGCCTACGCCGATACCGACCCGCTCGCGGTGGTCACCACGCCTGACCCGTTGATCGTCGAGCGGCTCACCGCGGATGAGTACGTCCTGTCGGTTGCACTCCCTCACGCCGAGCGCGACGACGTCGAGCTGGTCCGCAAGGGCGACGAGCTCGTGCTGACTGTCGGCGCACACCGCCGCGCGCTCGCGCTGCCCAGCGCGTTGCGCCGCTGCGTGATCGATGGGGCGGCACTGCGCGACGGACGGCTGCGTGTGCGGTTTCATACCGATCCTGACGTTTGGATGAGGTCGTGACGGCGCCGACACCAGGCCCGCTCGCCGAAGAGGCGGCTCGACTGGTCGAAGCAATCGGTGACTGGGCACGAGGCGCCGTGAGCGACTTCACGGGCGATGCCCCCACAGGTGCTGACACGACGGCGGCCACCTCGAGCACAGCCGGGGGCTCGGCATCGCCGAGGAGCCCGGAGTGTCAGGTGTGCCCGGTCTGCCAGCTGCTTGCCCTGGTGCGGCGGACCCAGCCAGACACGTTCGCGCATCTCGCCGACGCCTCGGCCTCGATGCTCGCCGCATTGCGGACCATCGTTGAGCGTCACGACCACGCCGGCCCGCAAAAGTCGGGGGTCGAGCGCATCGATCTCGATGGGTCTGAGCGCGCAGGCGCCGCCTCGTGACGCTCGCGATCGGCATCGACATCGGAGGGACGAAGGTCGCAGCTGGCGTGGTCGACGAGGAAGGGCAAGTGCTGGCGATCGCGCGGCGCCGCACCCCGAGCCAGGATCCAGCCCACATCGTTGACGTCGTCGTGGAGATCGTTGGCCAACTTCGGTCCGAGCACGAGGTGTGTGCCGTCGGGATCGGCGCGGCTGGCTTTGTTGATGCCGAGCGCGGCACTGTGCTCTTCGCCGCCAACCTGGCATGGCGCGACACGCCGATCCGAGCCGACATCAGTCACCGGCTCGACATCCCGGTCGTCGTCGAGAACGACGCGAACGCCGCAGCGTGGGGCGAGTTCCGCTTCGGTGCCGGGGAGGAGCAGCCGGACGTCATCGTGCTGACGATCGGCACCGGCATCGGCGCCGGCATCATCCTCAACGGCTCGCTGTATCGCGGCCGGTTCGGGCTTGCGGGGGAGCCCGGTCACCTTCGCGTCGTGCCCGGCGGCCGGTTGTGCGGCTGCGGCAACCGCGGCTGCCTCGAGCAGTACTGCAGTGGGAAGGCGCTCGTCCGCGCGGCGCGCGAGGTCGCTCAAGAGCGCCCGTCCGACGCGGGCCGGCTGCTCGACCTCGCCCACCACGACGTCGCCAACATCGACGGTCCGGTCGTCACGAAGGCAGCCCAGGAAGGCGATCCGGCCGCCGTCGACTGCTTCGACGAGATCGGACGCTGGTTGGGACAGGGGCTGGCCGATCTGGCCGCCTTGCTCGATCCAGGCCGCTTCGTGATCGGCGGTGGGGTCGCCGAAGCGGGCGACTTGCTGCTGGGCGCCGGTCGCGAGACCTATGCAGCGGTGCTGACCGGGCGCGGCTACCGGCCGCTTGCCGACGTGGTTCCGGCGAAGCTCGGGGCGCAGGCGGGGCTGATCGGCGCTGCCGATCTCGCCCGGCACCCGTGACGGCGGCCCTCCGGGTTGTCGTCGCGCTCGGCGGCAACGCGATCAGTCCCTCCGGCGGCACCGGCGACGTACGCGAGATGCGGGCGTCGCTCGCGACGACCGCGGAGGCGCTCGCCGATCTGGTCGAGCGCGGCGTGAGCTTGGTCGTCACCCACGGCAACGGCCCGCAGGTCGGGCGCATCCTGCTCCAACAGGAGTACGCCGCGGCGCAGGTGCCGCCGATGCCGATGGACGTCTGCGGCGCCGAGAGCCAGGGCCAGATCGGCTATCTGCTCGCCCAGACCCTCGACACCGCGATGAGCCGGCGCGGCCTGTCCGCCAAGGCGCTGTGTCTGGTCACGCAGGTCGTGGTCAACGGTCGTGACCCGGCCTTTCGCCGCCCGACCAAGCCGGTAGGGCCGTCGTACGACCGCAAGGAGGCGCAGCGGATCGCGCACGAGACCGGCCACGTCTTCCGGGTCATGCCGGACAAGCGGTG
Organism: uncultured Actinomycetota bacterium; assembly: GCA_963814845.1. Classification (GTDB taxonomy): domain Bacteria; phylum Actinomycetota; class Actinomycetes; order JAFAQI01; family JAFAQI01; genus DATAUK01. Next base: position 213,039 of record CAWFEP010000005.1, on the reverse strand, counting down.
GCGCCGGACGGTCGCTTCGCCGCAGCCGAAGCGCATCGTCGAAGCCGAGCCGCTGTGTCAGATCGTCGACGCCGGGCATGTCGTGGTGGCGGCCGGTGGCGGTGGCGTGCCGGTCGTTGAGGTCGGCGACGAGCTACACGGCGTCGAGGCCGTGATCGACAAGGATCTGACCGCCTCCCGGCTCGCGTTGCTGGTCGATGCGGAGCAGCTGGTCATCTTGACTGAGGTGTCGCGCGTGCAGGTCGGGTACGGCACGCCGAAGGCGCGCGACCTGGACCGACTGACCGTCGCCGAGGCGCGCGAGCTGCTGAAGGCCGGCGAGTTCCCCGAGGGATCAATGGGTCCGAAGGTGCGGGCGTGCGTCGACTTCATCACCGGTGGCGGCAGCCGGGCCGTCATCGGTGCGCTGACGGAGGCCCCCGACGTCGTCTTCGGTGATGCCGGCACGGTGTTTGGGCCCTCGGGTGGCTGAGTCGGCCGAGCTGCGGGTGATGACGTACAACGTCAGGTCGGGTCGCGACGACCTTGACGCGCTGAGCGCCGTCGTCCGGTCCTGTGCGCCCGACGTGCTGCTGGTGCAGGAGGCGCCGCGCTTCCTGCGGTGGCGCTCGAAGCGGGCTGCGCTCGCCAGGCGGTGCGGTCTCGTCGTCGCTACTGCTGATCGACCCGGTGGTCTCTGCGTGATGACCGCCCTCAGAGTCGACCTAGTGAGCAGGTCATTTACGTTGCTACCAAAGACATCCGGGCACCATCAGCGCGCGGTGTGCGGTGCGACGGTCGCGTTTGGCGGTATGCAATGGCGGGTGCTCTCCGTACATCTGAGCACTGACACGGCGGAGCGTCAGCAGCATCTCCCGGCGCTACTGTCAGCGCTCGCGGCGGACGGCGAGGTGCCGCTGATTGTCGGCGGCGACATCAATGAGGACCCGGGGGGTGAGGTGTTCGGCGCGCTGGCGAGTCGGCTGCAGGACTGCTTCGCGGTGAGCGGGTCGGGCTCAGGGCTGACCTCACCGGCATCCTCACCCGCGCGTCGGCTCGATGCGATCTTTGCGAGCTCGTCGTTGACCGTCGTGTCCTGCGAGGCGGTCGACGATGCCCGCGTCGCCGCGGCCAGCGATCACCGCCCGGTTCTCGCTGTCATCAGCCAATCGCACTGAAATCGCCGCCGCGCTGGCGCAGGCTGCGCTGGGCTGCGTAACGCTGCGTAACGCTGCGCGGCACGTCCCGTTCGTTCGTATGTCACATAGGGGTAGCCAGGGCTACACCCATGTGACAGTAGGGCAGCCAGGGCTACCCCTATGTCACATACGAACTGGGATGGGCGGGCTAGTGAGTGGTTGTCTTTGGGTGCTACGCGCGGCTGTAGTCGGGCACCAGCTCGAGGGCGAGTTGCTCGAGGAACAATCCGATGTCGGTGACGATGCCGATGGCCTGTGCGCTACCGCGGTCGGCGAGCTTGGTGACGGTTGCCGGGTTGATGTCGACCGCGATGAGTGGCACCGATGCCGGCAGGATGTTGCCGGTCGCAATCGAGTGCAACATCGTCGCGACCATGATCGCGAAGCCGACTCCGGGAAGCTGTGCCCGCATCGCGCGTTGGCCCTCGATGACATCGGTGTAGACATCGGGCAGCGGGCCGTCGTCACGGACTGAGCCGACCAGTACGAACGGCTTGCCCGCGCTCACCAACGCATGCATGACACCGCCGGTGAGGACGCCGGTGTCGACCGCCTGCTTGATCGACCCTGCCGCGCGGATCGCGTTGATGGCGCGGATGTGGTGCTCGTGGCCGTGCACCACACCGACCCCAGCAGCGAGGTCGACCCCGAGTGACGTGCCGTAGATCGAGGACTCGATGTCGTGGGTGGCCAGGGCATTGCCGCTGAACAAGACATCGACCCAGCCGTGCTCGACGAGCGCCACCATCGGCGTCGAGGCACCTGTGTGCACGACGGCTGGCCCGGCGACCCAGAGGATCCGGCCACCCTCGCCCTTGACCTCGCGCATCCGGTCGGCGATCTGGCGCACCAGCAAGGCTTGCGGTTTCTCGCTGGAGACGCTCGAGCTCATGAACTCGAAATCGCCCTCGACCTTCTTGTGCTCTCGGACCGGAAGGACGACGCGGACTCCGCTTGCACCGCACACGATCAGATCGCCTTCGTGTACGTCGCTGACCGGTACGGTCCGCACCCGGCCGTTCACGACGAGCAGGCCGCAGTCCATCTCTGGCTGCTCGACCGGCACCCACTGGCCGCCGAGACGGACGACGGTTTCGAGGTTTGTCGTGGAGTAGAAGTCGTCAGGAAACACGCCGTCACCGGGTGCCGGCCGGGTGGTGGCCTCGCCCGGGTCGACCTGGTTGACCCCGTGCACCTGCAACCGCATCAAGATGCGGGCGAGCTGCTCGTTGCTGTCGGCGCCGACGGCAATGACGGCGTGTGACTCGTCGGCGTGCGCCCGGCCGAGATCGATGCGTTCGATGGCGTAGTCACCGCCGTAGTCGAGGACGTCATCGAGGATCTTGGCGAGCACTCCCGAGTCCATCAGATGCCCGGTGATCTCTACGGTTTCGGTGACCTGCACGGCTCCGACTGTAAAGCCTGGGTCTCAGACGACCGCGCCGTCGTCCCAGCCGGAGTCGGGCGGCGGGCCCTCCTTCACGTGGTAGATCAGCGCGGCGCCACCGGCGAGGATCGCGAGTACGCCAAGCCAGACCAGGCTGCCGCCGTCGAGGTTGGTCCCGAGGATCACGAGGCCGGCAAGGATCGACAGCAGCGACATCACCGTGACGCGCCGCAGCCGCGGCAGCGGTGGCGGTGGTGGCGGGATGAAGTGGTCGTCCATCGCCGGATCACCGCCGATGGGCAGCGAGAACGGATCCGCCGGCAGCTCGACCGGCACCGGCGTCGAAGGCTCGAGACCGTCTGCGCCGAGACCCTCTGCGCCGAGACCCTCTGCCGCCGGCCACTGCGCCGCGCCGGTCGTGCCACTCGACTGCAACGAGCCCAGCAGCTGTTGCCAGGCCGACTCGAAGTCGATCTCCCGCTCGGGGGCGGCGTCAGGCCCGGCTGCCTGCGGCGCGCGCGCGAGCAGCTCGCTGGCGCGTTCGGCGCGGGTGGAGTCGGCGTAGAGCCGGTCGGTCATCCGGGCCGGGAGCGTGACTTCGAGATATCCGCCGCGTGCACCGGGTGTGGGGGAGACGTACGCCGCAATGCCCTCGGCCCGCAACGTCTCGAGCAGGTCATCGGCTACCCGTGGGTCGAGGTCGCCGACCGCGACATAACCGGCGCAGCGCAATCCGTTGTCGCGCGATCCCGACCGGGGCCCTTGCCCGTGCTCGGCCATCCCAGCCTCCTAGTGACCCGCGGGATGCGCGTCGATGAACGCCAGTGACTCCTTGATGATGACCGGCAGGTCGTTGTCGAGAGTCGCCACGTGGAAGCTGTCCTCGAGCCATACCTGCCGCTTATCGGTCGACCTCGATCCTGCCATCAGCCGCTCTGAGTTGGCGGTCTCGACCACGTGGTCATCACGGCTGGTAAGCACAAGCAACGGCTGCGTGATCTTGGCGAGATCAGCGTTGGTCACAGCCCAAAGCTTCGACAGCTGCCACATCGCCTTCACCGGCAACCGGTCGTACGCCGGCTCGACGACCCCGGGAGCCTTGATGTCGTTGCCGATCGGTGGGAGGGACGGCACAACGTGACGAATCAGCGGCAGCAGCTTGGCATCCTTGCGAGTCGTAAACAGCGAGCCATTCACGACCACCACGCCCGCGACGTCAGCCCCTCGCTGTTCGGCGAGGCGCATCACCAGCGTGCCGCCCATCGACAGCCCCATCACGAACGTCTGTTCGCACTGGGCCCGGACGTCGTCGAACGCGTGCTCCAGGGCGTCGTACCACTGTTGCCAACTCGCCTGGTTGGCGTCCTGCCACCGCGTGCCGTGTCCGGGGAGCAGCGGGATGCTGACGGTGTGGCCGGCCTCGGCGAGTGCCTCTCCCCAGGGTCGCATGCTTCCCGGCATCCCGGTAAAACCGTGACAAAGCACCACGCCGATCGGGCCGCCCGAGAAGCGAAACGGCGTCGCATCGCCGGCAGTGGTGGAGGTCACCCCATGATGGTGCCACGCTGACGGCGGCGAGCGGCGATGTGACTCAGGCCACTAGGATCGAGGCCTGGCGACCAACGATTGCCGTCCGCGGGGGAGTTGCTTAGGGTCACGCACACAGGTCGGTCCGATCGCACGGCACCGCCAGGCAGAATTGCCCCGCGGAATCGCTTGGCAGTCGCTAGCAGTCGCTAGCCAGCGGAGAGGAGGTCAGGCCGAGTGTTTTATTGGTTTCTCAAGCACATTGCCCTCGGCCCCATCCTCAAGGCGATCTTCCGGCCCTGGGTCGAGGGGATGGACAATATCCCCGAAGAAGGCGGCGCGATTCTCGCCAGCAACCATCTGTCATTCTCCGACTCGTTCTTTCTGCCGATGGAAATGGACCGCCGACTGACCTTCCTCGCGAAGGGCGACTACTTCACCGGCCGCGGCATCAAAGGCAAGCTGACCGCGGCGTTCTTCAAGGGCATCAACCAGGTGCCGGTCGACCGCTCCGGCGGTCAAGCCAGCGAGGCCGCGCTCGAGGCCGGCGTCGGCATCCTGAAGCGCGGCGAGCTGCTCGGGATCTACCCGGAAGGCACCCGCTCACCCGACGGCCGGCTCTACCGCGGCAAGACCGGCATTGCACGCATGGCGCTCGAGGCCGGTGTCCCGGTCATCCCGGTGGCGATGATCAACACCTTCGACATCCAGCCGCCAGGTCAGGTCGTACCGCGGGTCATGCGCGTCGGCATCCGGATCGGCAAGCCACTCGACTTCTCCCGCTACGCCGGCCTGGAGGGCGATCGCTTCGTCCTGCGCTCGATCACCGACGAGATCATGTACGAGCTGATGCAGCTTTCCGGCCAGGAGTACGTCGACCAGTACGCAACGAAGGCGAAGGAGGACATCGCCGACGCCCGCGCCGCCGCGCATGAGTCCATGGTCGCGGACGCGCCCTACGCCACCGAGCGCAAAGCCTCCTGACGGCTTTCGGCAAAGATCAAAATCGGCGGCTCGATCGGTTTGTGAACCGCTACGTACCGCCCGCGGTACGCACCGATTCACAAACCGGGGACGAGGCCGCGCGGCTTAGAAGGCAGAGCGGGTACGCCGGACGGCGTCTTGCCAGCGGTCATAGCCCGCGTCGTCGCGGGCACCGGGCTCGAATCGCTTGTCGAGGCGCCAGGTGTCGCGGAGCTCCGCCGTCGTGGACCAGACGCCGGTTGCCAGCCCGGCGAGAAAGGCGGCGCCGAGAGCCGTCGTCTCAGCCACCTGCGGCCGGCGGACGGGCACTTGCAGCTGCGTGGCCTGCAGCTCGCAGAGAAGGTCGTTGGCGGCGGCGCCACCGTCGACGGACAGCTCGGGCACGTCGATCCCGGCGTCGTGGGTCATCACATCGACCACGTCGCGGACCTCGAACGCGATCGCTTCGAGGGTCGCGCGCACGAGGTGCGCCCGCGTCGTGCCACGGGTGATGCCGGTGATCGTGCCTCGGGCGGCTGGGTCCCAGTGGGGCGCACCCAGGCCAGTGAGGGCTGGCACGAAGACCACGCCTGCGGTGTCCTCGACCGTACGGGCGACCGCCTCGGATTCGCTGGCGCTGCTGATAATCCCGAGCCCGTCGCGCAGCCACTGGATCGCGGAGCCGGTCACGAAGACGGCGCCCTCGAGGGCGTAGACCAGCCCGTCGCCGATGTCCCAGGCGACGGTCGTCAGCAGGCCGGCATCCGAGCGCACCGCGCTGGCGCCGGTGTTGACCAGTACGAAGGATCCGGTGCCGTACGTGCACTTGCTCTCGCCGTCGGTGAAGCAGGCCTGGCCGAACAACGCGGCCTGCTGGTCACCGGCGACGCCGGCGATCGGCAGGTCCAGGCCGAGGAACGCCGCCGGGTCAGCGCGGCCGAAGTCCCCGCTCGATCGTCGCACCTCCGGGAGTGCCTCGCGATCGGGACCTGCGAACAAGTCGCAGAGCTCGTCGCTCCATCTGCCCGGCGTGGATGTCGAGCAGCAGGGTGCGGCTGGCGTTGCTTGGATCGGTGGCATGCACGCGGCCGGCGGTCAGCCGCGCGATCAGGTAGGAGTCGACCGTGCCGACGGCGACGCGCCCGCTCGTACCCCGGCCCAGGTCGGTTCGTCATGCTCGGCCAGCCAGGTCAGCTTCGTGCCGGTGAAGTACGGATCGAGCCGAAGGCCGGTCAGCTCAGCCACTCGCGCTTCGTGCCCGGCGGCGCGAAGCCGATCGCAGATCGGGTGGTCCGGCGGTCCTGCCAGACGATCGCGCGCCGCGGCGCCGCCAGCGTCTCGCGGTCCCACAGCACCGCAGTCTCTCGCTGGTTGGTGATCCCGATCGTGGTCGGCGCGGGCCCGCGGTGTGAATCGACGAGCGCGCGCGGCAAGCCGCGATGGTTGCCTGCCAGATCTCCTCGGGCGCGTGCTCGACCCAGCCGGGCTGCGGGAAGTGCTGGGCGAACTCCTGATAGCCACGGGCGGTGATGTCGGCCGTCTGCGCGTGACGATCAACGCCGTGACGCCGGTCGTGCCGGCGTCGATCGCCAGGACCGTCACGGCGACTTCTGCCGGAGCAGGTCGAGCGCGATGGGATCGATCTGACCCGCCAGCATGCGTTCCTCGAGGTTCTCGATGCCCGCCCACTCGGCCAGTGCCTTGTCGAGCTCAGGGTCGTCGTGGCCGAGCCGGTGCAGTCGGTCGCGCACCTCGGCCGCGAGCTCGCCGCTCAGCGGCATCGCGGCTGCGGGATCCGGCGGAGCGAAGAACACGTCGTGCAGGTCGAGCAACCGGCTGAGCTCGGGGATCGGCTCGGGGTGGTCGTCGACCCGCAGGTCGACGCTGATGTCGCTGCCACCGAGGTAGCCACCGCCCGTGGTCGCGACGAGTATCGCCGCGCTCTGCCGTCCGCGACTGTCCCCGCCGGCGTTGTCACCGGCGACGAGAGCGGCAAGCAGCCGTCGGGCGAGTGGTGCGTTTGGGTCGCTGGCGAGCCAGGCCTGTTGCATCGCTTCGATCACGTCAGCACCGGTGAGGATGTTGCCCTGGATCGCGTACCCCACGCCGGTGACGCCGCCTGCCCAAGCGTGGCACTCGGCCCCGGTGAAGGTTGCGGCGTGGCCCAGTCGGTCGACGATGCCAGCCTGGCGCTGCTCGCGCAGCTCGTCCGCGGTGGTCAGCGCGTCCAGTGTGTCCTGCGCGCTGTGACCGTGCTCGAGGTAGTGCGAGGCCCTCCGGTCGGTAGGCGAGGTTCGCGTACGACTGGGTGGCGATCGCCCCGATTTCGGCCCTGGCGGCAGGTACGGCCGAGCCGACCGCGAGGAACTTCGAGGCGACGGCCACACCCCAGGCGACGCCATCGGTAGCCACAATCGAGAAGGTCATGCCGCAGCGTAGTAGTCCGCCACGCAGCCCCTAGGCTCGGCGTATGAGGATCGGCGTGCTGACCGGTGGTGGCGACTGCCCGGGGCTGAACGCGGTGATCCGCGCCGTCGTCCGCAAGGGCAGCGAGACGTACGGACACTCCTTCGTCGGGTTCCGCGACGGGTGGAAGGGCCCGCTCGAGGGGCTGACGATGCCGCTCGATGTCGCGGCCACCCGCGGCATCCTGCCGCGTGGCGGGACCATTCTCGGCTCGTCGCGGACGAACCCACTCTCGGTTGACGGCGGGATCGACCGGATCCGCGAGAACCTCGCCGCGCTCGAGGTCGACGCGATGATCGCGATCGGTGGCGAGGACACCCTCGGAGTCGCGACCGCGCTGGCAGAGGCCGGGCTGTCGGTGGTTGGCGTGCCGAAGACGATCGACAACGATCTCGGCGCGACGGACTACACGTTCGGCTTCGACACCGCGGTCCAGATCGCGGTCGACGCGATCGACCGGCTCCACACGACTGCAGAGTCACATCACCGCGTGCTGATCGTCGAGGTGATGGGCCGGCACGCCGGCTGGATCGCGCTGCACTCCGGCATCGCGGGCGGCGCCAACGTGATCCTGATCCCAGAGCGGCCGTTCGACATCGCGCAGGTGTGCGCCTACATCGAGCACCGGTTCGCCTCGCACTACTCGCCGATCGTCGTCGTCGCCGAGGGCGCGGTGCCGGCCGAGGGGACGATGGCGATGCACGACCAGGGCGTCGACGCCTTCGGGCACGCCCGGCTCGGTGGCATCGGCGCGCTGCTCGAGCGAGAGATCGAGGCGCGTACCGGCAAGGAAGCTCGAGCCACCGTCCTCGGCCACGTGCAGCGCGGCGGCACACCGACGGCGTACGACCGCGTGCTCGCCACCCGCTTCGGGCTGCACGCCATCGACGCCGTGCACGACGGCGCGTCCGGCGTGATGGTCGCGCTGCGCGGCACCGAGATCGTCCGAGTGCCGCTGGCCGAGGCAACCCGAGAGCTGAAGACCGTCTCCCCGGAGCGCTACGCCGAGGTAGAAGTCTTCTTCGGCTAGCCCAAGAGATCTTCGCTCTCGCTGCCAGTTGGCGGCGAGTCGCGCCGTTCTCGGTCACGCCGGCGAAGATCTGGCGGTGAGGACGGGAACGCCCGCCTAGGCTGGTTGCCGTGACGGTTGACAGGCGTGGCGGGCGCGGTGGCCGCTCAGCAACCGGAGTGGCCGGACGCCGGCAGTGGTGGCCGCGGTCACCGCGGAGCTGGCCGCGTTGCCCGGTCTGGTCAGCGCCGCCGACTGCGACACGCTGCGGCTCCGGCTGGCGGCCGCCGCCCGAGGCGAGGCGTTTGTGCTGCAGGGCGGCGACTGCGCCGAGACGTTCGTCGGAGTGACCGAGACCGCGGTACGCGACAAGCTGCGAACCATCCTGCAGATGGCGGTCGTCCTGACGTACGGCGCGGGGCTGCCGATCGTGAAGATCGGGCGGATGGGTGGCCAGTTCGCCAAGCCGCGCAGCACCGACATCGAAGCGTTGACCGGCCTGCCGTCGTACCGCGGTGATGCTGTCAACGATCTGGCGCCGACTCCGGCAGCGCGGGTCGCGGACCCGCAGCGGATGTTGCGGGCGTACCACGCCAGCGCCACGACGCTGGACCTGCTCGCGACGCACACCCGCGGCGGGCTGGCGGATCTGCGGCTTGTCCACGACTGGAACAAGGACTTCGTCCGCAGCTCGCCGGCTGGCGAGCGCTACGAACAGCTGGCGCAGGACATCGATCGCGCGCTGGCGTTCATGCGGGCGTGTGGGGTCGACCTCGACCACGAGCAGACGATGCACGGCGTGGAGTTCTTCGCCAGCCACGAGGCGCTGCTGCTCGACTACGAGAGCAGCGCTGACCCGAGTACGACGAGGCGCGCGGGTGCAGCTATGACCTGTCCGGCCACATGGTCTGGATCGGGGAGCGGACCCGCGCGCTCGACGGCGCACATGTGGAGTTTGCCAGCCGGATCGCCAACCCGATCGGCGTCAAGCTCGGCCCGACGGCGACCGTCGCCGAGGCGGTCGCGCTGGCAGAGCGCCTCGATCCCGATCGGGTGCCGGGCCGGCTCAGTTTCATCACCCGCATGGGCGCGGATCGGGTGCGTGACGCGCTGCCCTCGCTGGTCGCCGGTGTCGAGGCGGCCGGCGTGAGGGTCACCTGGATCTGCGATCCGATGCATGGCAACACGATCTCGTCTCCTAGCGGCTACAAGACCCGCCGGTTCGACGACGTGATCGACGAGGTGCGCGGGTTCTTCGAGGTACACCGTGCGCTCGGCACCAGGCCCGGGGGAGTGCACGTCGAGCTGACCGGCGACGACGTCACCGAGTGCCTCGGCGGTGCCCTCGACATCGACCACACCGATCTGTCGGGCCGGTACGAAACCGCCTGTGACCCGCGCCTCAACACCGGGCAGTCGCTCGAGCTGGCGTTCCTTGTCGCCGGCATGCTGCACGGCTGACTGACGCCTCGGATCCGGCGCTCGTCGCTGGTGGCCTACCGGCTGACGACCGCGACCGCGATCCCCAAGGTGATGGCCAACACCAGGACGATGACGGCGATGACCGGCGAGATGGCTGGCCCTGGATCGTGATCCTCGTCGACCGCACGCAGCACAGCTTCGTGGCTCGGCAGCAGCGCGGCGGCCCTCGAACCGATTCGCTCGATCATCGACTCCCGGGCGTCATCGTCCATCGCGCTGATCGGCAGACCGGCAGCCAGCCGGCGGCCTTTCGCCAACGACTCCAGCACGTCCTCGCACGCGGCGCAGTTAGCGGTGTGACGGCGTAGGGGCGCGGCGCGAGGGGCTTCCAGGGTTCCCTCGGCGAGCTTGCTCAGGGACACGATGTCAACCGTCGTGCGGCCATAGTGGCCGCTGAGATCCGGGAGCCGGCCGGTCGTCGTACGCCGAGACCAGGTGGAGCCGACCTGCGGCGCTCAGCTCGGCTGCCGCGTCCGGGTCGAGATGGAGCGCGACTCCGACCGCTTGCGGTGGCAGATCGTAGGCATCGCGCAGCACGACCGCCTGTCGCTCGTCGGGAGGCAAACCTGCTAGTGCGGCCCTGACCTGTCCTTCACCGGCGGTCCCGGCAAGGACACTGATGGGCTCCTCAATCGCAGCGATTGGGGTGTCGTCGCTGTCCTCGTCGCTGTGCTCGATGGCGCGGGCGAACCACCAACCGGCGAGGTCGATGACGGTCTCGGGTGTGCTCACGACCGCGTCAAGCAATGCGAGTGCCTGGTTCTCCGTGACCTCGATGGCCTCGAGCGCAGGCGCTCCGCTGCGGCGTAACAGATCGTTGACGCGGTCGGCATAGACCCTCACCGCGCTGACGAAGTCGTCAGCGGAGACGAGGGTGACGACGTCGCGAGGCACGCGGCATAGGTTAGGTCGACTGAGTCCGCAAACTCCGGAGGCAACGCGCAATGCCCGAGCTGGTCGATCTTCGAAGCGACACCATCACGCGGCCCACCGAGGCCATGCGGCAGGCGATGGCGATGGCCGAGGTCGGCGATGACGTGTACTCCGAGGATCCCTCGATCAACGCGCTCGAGGCGGAGGTCGCTGGCCTGTTTGGACATGGCGCGTCGATGTTCGTGCCGACCGGCACGATGGGCAACCAGATCGCGTTGCGGCTGCTGTGCGCGCCCGGTGAGGAGCTGCTCTGCGACGCAGACGGGCACATCGTGAGCTACGAGGCAGGCGGGCTCGCTGCGCACGGCGGCATCCAGACCCGCACGATGGTCGTGCCCCGCGGCTTGCTCACTCCCGAGGTGCTCGAGCCTCAGCTGCGCTCGGCGGGCTATCACGCCGTGCCGACCAGTGCGGTCGCGGTCGAGCAGACGCACAACCGTGGTGGCGGCGCGGTCTACCCGCTCAGCCTGCTCGAAGAGCTGCGGGCGCTGACCAACTCGCGTGGGCTGCCGCTGCATTGTGACGGCGCGCGGATCTGGAATGCGCATGTCGCGACGGGTGTCAGCCTGGCGGAGTACGGCGCGCAGTTCGACACCATGTCGGTCTGCTTGAGCAAGGGTCTTGGCGCCCCGGTCGGATCGATGGTGGTGATGAAGGACGCTGCCCGTCTCGACGCCGCGCGCGATCTCCGTCATCGCCTCGGCGGCGCCATGCGTCAGGCCGGCATCATCGCCGCCGGTGGGCTCTATGCGATCCGGCACCATGTCGAGCGCCTCGTCGAGGACCACGCCCGCGCCCGACGGCTGGCGGAGGGAATCGCCGAGGTTGCGGCCGACGTCGTGAAGCCTGAGTCGGTTGAGACGAACATCGTCGTCCTCGACCTGTCGGCAACGTCGCTCGATGCGGCCGGCCTCGTCTCGGCGTGCGAGTCCGAGGGAGTCCTGGTGTCGAGCATTGCGCCGCAACGGGTCCGGTTGGTCACCCACCTCGACATCGACGACGAGGGCACCGACCGCGCCCTCGCCGCCATCCGCGCCGCCCTTACTGATCGCATGTGACATAAGGGTTGCTATAGCTGCACTCATGTCACATGGGGGTCGCCATAGCGACCCCCATGTGACATACGAATGGTCAGGAATCGAGAAGCGCGGGCCGGTACGCCGCACGTAGCGTGAGGGCCATGAACGTCGCCGTTCGTGCGACCCGATGAGCTGAGGAGTGACGATGACCGACTCTGGCACCGAGGGAATCAAGACCGTGCTGCATCCGGTGTCCGACCTGGAGAAGGCCAAGCCGGTATACACCGCCTTGCTCGGTGTGGCGCCAATGGCCGACGCGGCGTACTACGTCGGGTACGAGGTCGCGGGCCAGCAGATTGGACTGGTGCCGGGCGGTACGGCGCAGGGCATGACCTCGCCGGTGGCGTACTGGCAGGTGCCGGATATCGAAGCGAAGCTCGCCGAGGTCACCGCCGCGGGCGCCGCCGTCAAGGACGCGCCGCGTGACGTCGGCGGCGGCCGGCTCGTGGCAACGTTCACCGACCCGGATGGCAACGTGCTGGGGCTGATGCAGGACTAGTGGGCGCCGCCGATCCCCGCTCCTTCGCTCAGCGTCGCCACGACACCGAGCACCGGCTCGCCAACGACATCGACATCTGGGTGGCTACCGCCTCTGCGGACGGCGGACCGCACCTCGTGCCGCTGTCCTTCGACTGGGACGGCAAAGCCCTGCTTGTCGCAACCCCGACAGAAAGTGTCACCGGCAGCAACCTGGCCGCCAGCCGAACCGTACGACTGGGGCTGGGCGACACCCGCGACGTGTCGATGATCGACGGCGACGTCGAGGTCATTGAGCTCGACGCGCTGCCGCGGCAACGGGGTGACCAGTTCCTCGCGCGGACCGGGTTCGACCCGAGGGTGCTGAGCACCCCCTACCGTTGGTTTCGCATCTCCCCGCGACGCATTCAGGCGTGGCGTGAGGTCAACGAGCTGCCTGATCGTGAGCTGATGCGTGACGGCACCTGGCTGGAGACCCGATGAGCAGAGCCGCGAGCAAGACTCCTGTCAAGGCCGCCACGAAGGCAACGAGTAGGTCTGCGAAGAGCGAGGTTGCCGACAGCCACGACTGGATCAGCGTCCACGGCGCCCGAGAGAACAACCTCAAGGACGTCAGCGTCGAGATCCCGAAACGCCGGCTGACGGTCTTCACCGGCATATCCGGCTCGGGCAAGAGCTCGTTGGTGTTCGACACGATCGCCGCCGAGTCTCAACGGCTGATCAACGAGACGTACAGCGCGTTCTTACAAGGCTTCATGCCGGCGCTGGCGCGGCCCGAGGTCGACGTCCTCGAAGGACTGACGACGGCCATCGTCGTCGACCAGCAGCGGATGGGCGCCGATCCCCGCTCGACCGTCGGCACCGCGACGGACGCGAACGCGATGCTGCGCATCTTGTTCAGCCGGCTCGGGAAGCCGCACATCGGCTCGCCGCAGGCTTTCTCGTTCAACGTCGCCTCGATCTCGGGAGCGGGAGCGGTCACCCTCGAGCGAGGTGGTCGCAAGACCAAGGAGCGGCGGAGCTTCAGCATTCTCGGCGGCATGTGTCCGCGCTGCGACGGCCGCGGCGCCGTCTCGGACATCGACCTCGCGCAGCTCTATGACGACTCCAAGTCGCTCGCCGAGAGCGCGATCACGATCCCCGGCTACACCGTGGACAACTTCTGGGCGGTACGCCCGTACCTCGAGTCCGGCATCCTCGACCCGGACAAGCCGATCCGCAAATACACCAAGAAGGAGCTGCACGACTTCCTTCACCGCGATCCGATCAAGGTGAAGGTCAACGGCGTCAACGTCACCTACGAAGGACTGATCCCGAAGATCGAGCGGTCGTTCCTCTCCAAGGACCGCGAAGCGCTGCAGCCCCACATTCGGGAGTTCGTGGACCGGGCGGTCACGTTCGCGACCTGTCCCGAGTGCGGGGGCACCCGGCTCAGCGAGGCGGCGCGTTCGTCCCGGATCGGCGGGATCAACATCGCCGATGCCTGCGCGATGCAGATCACCGCGCTCGCCGAGTGGGTGCGCGGCATCAACGAGACATCGGTGGCGCCACTGCTGCAGGCGCTGCAGCGCACCCTCGACTCGTTCGTGGTGATCGGACTGGGCTACCTCTCGCTCGACCGGCCGTCCGGCACCTTGTCGGGTGGCGAGGCGCAGCGGGTCAAGATCCTCCACCTCGGCTCATCACTGACCGACGTCACCTACGTCTTCGACGAGCCGACGACAGGCCTGCACCCGCACGACATCCAGCGGATGAACGACCTGCTGCTGCGCCTGCGTGACAAAGGCAACACCGTGCTCGTGGTGGAGCACGAGCCGGACACGATCGCGATCGCCGACCACGTCATCGACCTCGGCCCTGGCGCGGGAGCGGCGGGCGGCAGTGTCTGTTTCGAAGGCACCGTCGAGGGACTGCGTGCGAGCCGAACCGTCACCGGCCGGCACCTCGATGACCGAGCAGTCCTTCGCAAGACAGTACGGACGGCCACGGGGCAGCTGGCGATTCGTGGCGCGACAACCCACAACCTGCGAGACGTCGACGTTGACATCCCGCTCGGCGTTCTCGTCGTCGTCACCGGCGTCGCCGGCTCCGGCAAGAGCTCGCTCGTGCACGGGTCGATAGCCGCTGACCCAGGGGTCGTCTCGATTGACCAGACTGCGATTCGCGGCTCCCGACGCAGCAACCCCGCGACGTACTCCGGCTTGTTCGAACCGATCCGGAAGGCATTCGCGAGCGCCAACGGTGTGAAGCCGGCGCTGTTCAGCGCCAACTCCGAAGGCGCGTGCCCCAACTGCAACGGTGCCGGTGTCATCTACACCGATCTGGCGATCCTGGCCAGCGTCGCGACCACCTGCGAGGTGTGCGAGGGGAAGCGATTTGAGCCATCGGTGCTGGACTACCACCTCGGTGGCCGCGACATCAGCGAGGTGCTCGCGATGTCGGTGACCGAGGCGGAGGAGTTCTTCGGCAGTGGCGATGCGCATACGCCGGCCGCGCACGCCATTCTTGGCCGTCTCGCCGACGTCGGGCTTGGCTACGTCAGCCTTGGCCAGCCCTTGACGACGTTGTCCGGCGGTGAGCGGCAGCGGCTCAAGCTGGCTACCCGGATGGCCGAGAAGGGCAGCCTCTACATCCTCGACGAGCCGACCAGCGGCCTTCACCTCGCCGACGTCGAGCACCTGCTTGGCCTGCTCGACCGACTGGTCGAGGACGGCAAGTCGGTCATCGTGATCGAGCATCACCTCGCGGTGATGGCACACGCGGACTGGATCGTCGATCTCG
The DNA here is from genome assembly GCA_963814845.1 of uncultured Actinomycetota bacterium. Lineage (GTDB taxonomy): Bacteria > Actinomycetota > Actinomycetes > JAFAQI01 > JAFAQI01 > DATAUK01. Next base: position 197,757 of record CAWFEP010000005.1, on the reverse strand, counting down.
GCCCAGGCGCCGGCGACGATGGCGGTCGGATTGTGTTTGAGGGCACGCCCGCCGACCTCGTGGCAGGCCGTTCCACCCTGACCGGTGAATACCTTGCGGCCTACGTCGGCTCCTGATGGGTTCGGCCGCTGATGTGCTTTGAGTCCTCCCGACCGATCCCGCGGCGTGCTCAACCGAGAGGTGGACGCGTTCAACCGGCTCGTCAACTCCTCGCTTGTGGCACGATTTCGGCTGTGACCAGCGGAACCTCAGACGCGCAGCATCTGCGCGGCCTCGTGCAGCTTCGGCGGGTCCGCGACCGGATCGACCGGGACTACGCCCAGCCACTCGACGTCGAGGCGCTCGCTCGAGGCGTCCACATGTCCGCCGGTCACCTCAGCCGCGAGTTTCGGCTCGCCTACGGTGAGTCGCCGTACGGCTACCTGATGACGCGGCGGATCGAACGGGCGATGGCGCTGTTGCGTCGGGGTGACCTCAGTGTGACCGACGTGTGTTTCGCGGTCGGCTGCTCGTCGTTGGGCACCTTCAGCACCCGGTTCACCGAGTTGGTGGGCGTGCCGCCCAGCACCTATCGGCGGCAGGCAGCGCGCGCGACCGCGGGGATGCCGTCGTGCGTCGCGAAACAGGTGACCCGGCCGATCAGGAATCGAGAAGCGCCGGTCATCGAGCCGCACGTAGCGTGACCGCCATGGATATCTCGATTCACGCCACCTTCCTGCCGCACGACGACCCGGACGCGTCCGTGGCCTTCTATCGCGACCTCCTCGGGTTTGAGGTCCGCAACGACGTCGGCTACGGCGGGATGCGCTGGATCACAGTTGGGCCGCCCGGCCAGCCCGGCACGTCGGTTGTCCTCGAACCGCCTGCGGCCGACCCCGGCATCACCGACGATGAGCGCCGGACGATCGTCGAGATGATGGCCAAAGGCACCTACGCCCGCATCGTGCTGTCGACGCCCGACCTCGACGGCGCATTCGAGCGATTGCAGGCCAGCGGCGCCGATGTCGTCCAGGAGCCGATCGAGCAGCCCTACGGCATCCGGGACTGCGCGTTCCGCGATCCCGCCGGCAACCTCATCCGCATGAACGAGGTTCGCTGAGCTGCGCTCAACTCTGCACGAGTCGGCGACCGAGCAACGGCGGCAAATCGCGGACCGCAACTCCGAGCGCCTTCAGGTCGACGTCGACGAGCGCCTGTGGGCCGTCGCACAACGCCGCGCCCGGCTCCGGATGCAGGTCGACCATGACCGCGTCGGCACCCGCGGCGATCGCGGCGCGCGCAAGTGGCACGACCAACTCCCGACGCCCGCCGGCATGTGAGGGGTCGACCATCACCGGCAGATGTGACAGCGAGTGCACGAGCGGCACGGCGCTGATGTCGAGGGTGTTGCGGTAGGCCGTCTCGAACGTCCGGATGCCTCGCTCGCACAACACGATGTCGAGGTTGCCGCGCTGCGCGATGTATTCGGCGGCCATCAGCCATTCCTCGATCGTGGCGTTCATCCCGCGCTTGAGCATCACGGGCTTGCCGACGCTCCCTGCGGCTTGCAGCAACGCGAAGTTCTGCATGTTGCGGGTGCCGATCTGGAGCATGTCGGCGTACTCGCTCACCAGGTCGACATCCTGCGCGTCGACGACTTCGGTGACGATCGGCAACCCGGTTTCGGCTCTCGCCTCGGCCAGGATCTTTAAGCCGGCTTCGCCGAGCCCTTGGAATGCGTACGGCGACGTCCGGGGCTTGAATGCGCCGCCGCGGAGCAACGCCGCGCCCGCGGATTTGGCCATGTGCGCGGCGGCCATCGTCTGTTCCGACGTCTCGACCGCGCACGGCCCGGCGATCAGCGTGAACGTCTCCGGCCCGATGGGCACCCCGGCGACGAACACCGTCGAGGTGTCCGGATGGTTCTCCCGGCTGACCAGCTTGTAGGCCGAGGAGATGCGGACGACGTTGTTGACGCCGGGCAGGGCATCGAGATTCAGCGTCTCGAACTGCTCGACGTCACCGACCAGGCCGACGATCGTGCGGTGCACGCCGCGGCTCACGAACGCCGAGCCGCCTGCAGCCTCGACTGTACGGACCACCGTGTCCAGCTCGTCGGCTGTCGCCTCCGAGGTCATGACCACCACCATCGTTCTGCGCCCCTTGAGATCGCGTACACGAAAAAAGCCCCGGGCGAAGTGCCCGGGGCTCGTCGTTGCGGAGTGCGCGCTGCTACTCCACCCGACCGAGCATTGGCCCGGACCCGGCGTAATAGCTAAAGAACCAGCGCGTCACAGGGTGAATGCTACTCGAAGCGCTGGACCACCGCATCCCCGGCCCGCCTCGGACCGAGCTCGACGGTGTACATGGCCACCAGCACCAGCACCGCGCCGGCGATCGTCCGCGCTCCGAGGCTGTCGCCGCCGAACGCCACCCCGAAGATCCCGGCGAAGACCGGCTCCATCGTCATCACGACGGCGGCGCGGGTCGGCGGGAGGTGCGCTTGCGCCCAGGTCTGGATGAAGAAGGCCAGCGCGGTCGCAGCAACCGCGGTGAGCAAGACCGCGCCCCATACGGCCGCATCGGGTGGCGGGGCCAGTGAGCTTGGTGCGGCGATGACGATCGAAAGGATCGCGACCGTGCTGAGCTGGACAACCGCGAGCCCCGATGCCTCATAGGAGGACGACCACTCACCGAGCCCCACGATGTGGAGGCCGAAGGCGAGCGCACACAGCAGCGTGAGCGCCTCGCCACCGCCGATCGAGAAACCGCGCAGTGAGATCAAGCCAAGCCCGACGGTCGCGAGGAGCACCGCGAGCCAGGTCATCCGATCGATCCGCCGCCGCAGCAGCACGGCTGCGCAGAGCGGTGTGAAGACCACGAACAGGCCCGTAATGAATCCGGAGATCGAGGCCGGGGTGTGCTCCAGCCCAAATGTTTGCGCGACATAGCCACCACCGAGAGCCAGCCCGAGCACCACCCCGACTCGTCGGCCTCGTCGGTCAAGGGTCAGCACCGATCTGGGTCGAGCCAGCGCCATGACGATCGCGGCAATGCTGAAGCGCCAGGCGAGGAAGTCCATCACCGGCATCCGCTCGATCGCGTGCTTCACGATCACAAACGTGGCGCCCCAAATCGCGGTGACCACGACGAGGCCTGCGGTCGCGACGGTCGCCGTCGACGTCGCCTTCCCCCGCACTGCCGCCGCCCCTCTGTCATGGTCTTGTGGTCACGGTCATGGTCATGGTCATGGTCTTGTGGTCACGCCGCCGACCCTGGCAGCGGACCCGATCTGGGCACCAGACGGTATGCCCCGCGGCGGCGCGGGACGCCGCGCGGTCGGCTTCGCTACGGCTGTTGAGGGGCGAGCAGGGTCGCGATCCAGGTGCGCGCAAGCCAGTCAGCGAACTCTGCATCGCTCCAGCCGCGCTCGATGACGAACCGGTGCCACAAGGTGCCGTCGGTCATGGCCCAGACAACATCGCGACACTGCTCCTCGCTCACCGCGAGCTGCCCGGTCGCCGCTGCGTCTCGGGCCATCACCCCCATTCCGAACAGCCGCTGCTGCCCGACCTCGCTGAGCAAGGCTGCGGCGCTTGCCTCAGCACTCGCGGCGCCGGCGAGTGCGATGAGGAACGGCGCGGTACGCCTGGCGGTGCGTACGTACATCTCCGCATGCATCCGAAACCGGGTCGCCAGGTCGGGTTCTGCGCGGATCGCTCGGATCTCGGGCCGCTCGTGGAACGGGATGTCCTCGTCGTCGCCGCCGATCGTGATGTCCCACACGCGGTGCAGCAGCGTGGGCTTGTTGCCGAAGGCGGCGTAGATCGTCTCGGCCGCGACGCCGGCGGCGCTGGCCACCTCGGCCATGGTGGTCCGCGCATAGCCACGCTCGACGAACAGGTCGTGCGCCGCTCGAAGCATGACGAGCTGGGTGGCCTTCGCCGCGGCTTTGCGGCGCGACGAGTCGTACCGCCGTTTGACGACCTCCGCCATATCAGATACAACCTCCCTATATTCGATAGGACTAGATCATAGCCAAATTGGACGCACCGCGAGGTAGTGGGGGAGCAATCATGACCGTGATCACTGATTGGAACGACGCGGCAACCGCCTGGGATGACAGTCGCGACTTCGTCGAGACGATGAAGGCGCCGCTGACCGCGGCCATGATCGAGGGGCTCGCGCTCTCGCCGGGCGACGCGGTGCTCGAGCTAGGAGCGGGCACCGGGGAGCTCGCGGCCCAGGTGGCGAATCGGGTCGGCGCCAGCGGGCGGGTGCTTGCCACCGACCTCGCACCGGCCATGGTGGAGCTGGTTGCGCGGTTGGCCGCCGATTGCCCGCAGCTGTCAGCCGACGTTGCCGACGCAACGGCGACCGGGCTTGCAGGTGCCTCCTTCGACGCCGTCGCCTCGCGGATGACCCTGATGCTGCTGCCCGATCCGCTTGCTGCGCTCGCCGAGTGGCACCGAGTGCTGCGTCCCGGCGGTCGGTTAGCGGTCGCCGTGTGGGCTGCGCCCGAGCAGAACCTCTGGTTGGTGGCGCTCGGGATGTCGGCGATGATCCACGGGGCGGTTTCAGGCGGTCTGCCGACCGAGCCAGGCGGGGTGTTCTCGCTCGCTTCGGTCGAAGGACTCGCTGCTGTGGTGACCGATGCGGGCTTCCACTCGGTCACAGTCCAGCCGATCCCGATGACGGCACACTTCCGGAGTGCGGCCGCGCACTTTGCCGGCGTCTCGTCGATGGCCGCGCCGCTGCGCAAGGCGCTCGCGGCGGCAACGCCAGAGACCGTCGAGGCGATCAAGGTGACTGCCGCGGAGATCATCGCTGCTCATCAGACCAACGACGGATACGCGATCCCCGCCCAAGCGCTCCTGTGCACGGCCCTCGCCTGACCGGCCGCGCCGACCTCAGTTGGCCGTGGCTAGGGTTCGGCTGTGATTGTTGAGCATGCGGTGCTGCCAGTGCGTCCCGGCCGGGAGGCGGAGTTCGAGGCGGCATTCAGTGAGGCCAAGTCGATCGTGGCCGGCATGCCGGGTTTCGGCAGCTTGACGCTGTCTCGATGCATCGAGGCGCCGTCGACGTACCTGCTCCTGATTGAGTGGGAGCGCCTGGAAGACCACACGGTGGGCTTTCGCGGCTCAGCCGGATATCAGGAGTGGCGTCAACTGCTCCACCACTTCTACGACCCGTTCCCCACCGTTGAGCACTTCCAGACCGTTGAGCACTTCGAGCGAGTGGATGCCGCGGACTCCGGACACTAGAAACTAGTGTCCGTGAAGTGAGCGCTGCGACCGACGACGCCGCCACGCGCCTCGCCGCCGCGGTCAAGGGCGATGACGGCTTCTTCAGCACGTTCTTCGTGTCGTCCTACACGCCCTACCTCGTCCGCGCCGCCGCATGGCTGCGACTCACGCCCAACCTGATCACCATCGGGTCACTTGCCGGCGGGATCGGCGCGGCGGCCTTGTTCGCGGTCGGCTCGCGCGCCTCACTCATCGCCGGCGCGGTCGTGCTGCAGCTGTCGTTCACCCTCGATGTCGTCGACGGGCAGCTCGCGCGGTTCACCGGCGCGTCCTCGGCGTTCGGTGCGTGGTTCGACTCGATGGTCGACCGCACCAAGGAGTACGTGGTCTACGCGGGCCTCGCGGTCGGGTCGGTCCGCGGCTTCCACGACGACGTCTGGGCGCTCGCCGGCGCTGCGCTGGTCATGCAGACGTGTCGGCACCTGCTCGACTCCTCCTACGCTGCCGGCCGAAGCGAGCAGTCCAGCGCGGCTGCAACCCCGAGCAGCCGCGGCGAACGCCTTGGCCAGGGCGTGATTCGCCTGTCCGGCGCGACCGACCGCCGAGGCGCGGTCTACTGGCTGAAACGGATCGTGGTGCTGCCGATCGGGGAGCGGTTGCTGCTCATCTGCGTGACTGCGGCCGTGTTCCGCCCTCGCGTGACGTTCGTCGCGTTGCTCGTGTGGGGTGCGGTCGCGCTCGTCTATATCGCCACCGGCCGCATCCTGCGGTCGCTCGCGAGCGGCCCGATCGCCGCCGGAGCGCCCGTGCTCGCCGGCTACCGCGACGACGGCCCGCTTCGGGCCGTGCTGCCCACGCGGGTCGGCCGGCTGCCGGCGCTCGTGCTCGCCCTCATCGCCGTCGTGCCGTGGTTCGTGCTGCTCGGGTTGGCAGGCCGCGGTGGGTCGTTCGTACCGCTTGGGGTCGCGCTGGCCTGGTTGCTCGGCTGGGGGGTGCTGAGCGGACGAGGCACGCCGGTCGGCCGGCTTGACTGGCTGGTGTCGCCCCTTCTGCAGGCCGCGGAGTACATCGGTGTGCTTCGCCTCGCCGCGATCGCCAGCGATCACGATGTGGCGGCCGGCTTCGCACTCGCCGGAGTGATCGCGTTTCGCCACTATGACCTGGTCTACCGGCCAGTCGCGGGCGAAGTCGCCCGCGTGGCCGCTTGGCTGGCGGGCGGCTGGGAGTTGCGGCTCGTGCTGGCGTACGGGCTTGCTGCCGCAGGCCTCGTCGAACCTGGCGATTACGTGTTCGCCGCCGCGCTGGCGGTGTTGCTGCTCAGCGAGCCAGTCCTCGCATGGCATGATCGCGATTGGCGTCGGGGGGCACCGGCCATCCCCCCTGCTGAGGAGTTGCACTGATCGGGATCGTGCTCGCGGCGGGAGCCGGTCGCCGGCTCGCGCCATTGACCGATGATCTGCCGAAGACACTGCTGAGCGTCGATGGCGAGACGACCATCCTCGACATCGCGCTGGCCAACCTGGCAGCGGTCGGTCTCGAGGAGATTGTCGTCGTGACCGGCTTCGCCTCGCACCAGATCGACAGCCGGGTCAACGAGCTGCAGCGCCGTCATGGCGTCCGGCTGCGGATTGTCTGGAACGACAAGGCGACGATCTGGAACAACGCTTACTCGCTCTGGCTGGCGCGCGACTTCTTCGCCTCCGGCGTGCTGCTCTGCAACGGCGACACCGTCCATCCGGTGTCGGTCGAGCGGACCTTGCTCGAGCAGCATCCCCGAGAGATCGTCATCGCCCTCGACGACCGCAAGGCGCTTGCCGAGGAGGAGATGAAGGTCTACCTCGGGCCGGACGGCACCATGACCAAGATCAACAAGGCGCTTGATCCGGCGAAGGCGGCCGGCGAATACATCGGGCTGACGCGGATTGAGCCGGCTGCGGCGGACAAGCTTGCCGAGGCGCTCGAGGCGACGTGGCAGCGGGATACCGGCCTGTATTACGAGGACGGCTTCCAGGAGTACGTCGATCGCGGCGGCGTCGTAGAGGTGGCCCCAATCGGTGATGTCGCATGGGTCGAGGTCGACAACCATGCCGACCTGGAGCGGGCGCGGACGGTCGCATGCCACTACTAGCCCGCATGATCGCGACCCCGCTGAGCCTCGACGTCGGCCATGGGGCGATCGCCGGGCTCGACCGGCTGCTGGTTAACAGCCGGATCTCGCGCAACGGCAAGGTGCTTGTCCTGGTCGGGCGTGGGCAGGGCGAGGAGATCGCGGAGGTGCTCCGCGAGTCGCTGTCCGACGCCGACGTCATCACGGTCCGCAGCGCATCGATCGAGCACGCCCGCGATCTCGCCGTCACGTTGCGGCAGTCCTCCTATGACGCCGTCGTCGGGATCGGCGGCGGCCGAACCCTCGACGTCGCGAAGTACGTCGCGTCACTGGTCGCGCTCCCGATGGTGGCAGTCGCGACGAACCTCGCCCACGATGGCCTCGCCTCGCCGGTGGCTTCGTTGGAGTACGACGGTCGGAAGGGCTCATACGGTGTGCACATCCCGGTGGCGGTGATCGTCGACCTCGACTACGTCAGCCGGGCGCCGAGGCAGATGGTGGCTGCCGGCATCGGCGACGTCGTCAGCAACCTCTCGGCCCTCGCCGACTGGAAGCTTGCCGCTGACACGCAGGGCGAGCCAGTCGATGGAATCGCCGCCGCGTTCGCGCGGGCGGCCGCCGAAGCTGTCATCGGCCGCACCGACTCGGTCGAGTCGACAGAGTTCCTGACGATGCTGGCCGAGGCGCTGGTGCTGTCAGGGCTGGCAATGGCGGTGGCCGGAAGCAGCCGGCCGTGTAGTGGCGGCGACCACGAGATCCTGCACGCGATCGACCAGCTCTTCCCCGGCGCCGGCAACCACGGTGATCTCGCCGGGCTCGGTGCGCTGTTCTGCTCGCAGCTTCGGGGGGACGCCGAACAGTTCGGGCTGATCGACGTGTGTCTGACCCGCCATCGACTGCCTCGCTCGCCAGCGGACATCGGGCTGTCCGCTGAGCAGTTCTGCGCAGCGGTCGCGCTCGCACCGACGACTCGCCCAGACCGCTACACCATCCTCGAGCACCTGGATTTGTCAGCGGAGCAGATCTCCGCGCGGGTCGATGAGTTCATCAAGATCGTTGGCGGCTAGCCCCGATCGGGTGTCGGCATTGTGGGGTTGCTAACGGCCCAGCGCTCGCCGCACCTGGCGGCGAAGGGCGGGCCGAAGTTGGCGTCGCAGCGACCGCGGCCCACGTGCCAAGGCGAGTTGCTGCCGCAACTTCCTGGCTTCGTCGGACAGGTCGCCAATCCGGTCGTTGCGCTCCGCGAGGCTGGCGGCGGCCGCCACGAGGCTGGCGGAGTAGTCACCGGCTTGCATCCGCGCCGGCGCGACACTGTCGTAGCCGAGCCGCCGGAAGTCGGGAGCGTAGACCGTCGCGATCGCGTCGAGGACGTGCGGCGGGAAGGCACGCTCAATCGTCGGCAGCGGAGTTTCGTTGCTCCGCCTGGCGGTTAGCTCGCCCCGCCAGCCCTGCGCCTCGAGGTGCGCGCGGAGGTCATCGAGCATGACCTTGAACTCGGAGGTGTCGTACAGCCGGTCGTAGAACCGGTCGGCCGGCTCCTCGGCGATGTTGAGCAGGATGCTCTGCGAACGGAAGTGCTGGTCGGCCATGATCGTCAGATCAGGGTTGGCGACCACCGTACGGATGAAGACCTCCCAGTCCTCGACGATCTGGTCGGTCGTCGCTGGAATTCGTGGCACCCACGGCTCACCGGCGAACCTGGCCGCAAAGACCGGCTCACGCAGCAGCAGCTTCGACTGCCACGCCGACCACAACCGCTCGGCGGGGTGGCGAGTCATCGAGAAGATGAACCAGCCGTTCGCCGGAGTGACCTTGGCGAGCTCCGCGGTCGACAGGTCACCAAGGCGTCGGGTCGTCGGCCGCCAGGCCCGGATCCTGCGATGGATAGTGGTCGCCCGCGTGGTTTCGGGCATCACGCTTGAGAGGAAAACCTCCTCGTCAATGCCCTGCAGGGCAGCAAGCATCCACTTGATAGTGGTGCATCCCGCCTTGGGATTGGAGACGTAGATCAGTTTCCACTGCGGCAGGACGAAGGTTGAATATTTTCTCAAGCGGGGGAGTTGCTCAGGCCTCATAACACCGATCCATCGATTTCCGGCAACGTACCAAACCAACCTGGCAGGTTGATCAAAGAAACCTGGGAGTTCGAGGAACGCCTCGGCCACTAGGCTGGCCGCATGAGCGACCTGCTTCTGCTCGTCGCCTCACCGGCTGGTTTGCCCGCGGCCAAAGCCGATGCGGACCCCGTCTGGCCGTCGACTCCGGACGGCGCGACGCTCTGGGCACAGCACCTCCACGATGAGCTGACTGCGCAGCCACGGCTGTCGTCGGCGGCAGTCGGCGAGGTCGCATCGTGGCTACGCACCCAGGCGGTCGGCCGCCAGACCATCGTGGTTTCCGAGCCTCGGGTCGCAAAGTTTGCGGGAGTCTGGGCAGCCGCTGCGGTCGCTGCCGGCGTGGGGGAGACCCGGTTGGTGTCGCCGGAAAAGGGCGGCGAGGACGCGTTGGTCGAGGCGATCGAGCCGATGGTCGGGGTCGAGCAGCCGACCGCGGTTGTCCGACCGGTGCCACGCGGTCGGCGCGCGCGCCTGGACCGGGCTCGGCTGTGGCTGCTCGATCGTGCGGAGGACACGGCGCGGCTCGCGGTGCGCGCAGTCCAGCGCTGATGGCGTCGATCGCCGGCCGCGGTGACAAGCCAGTCGTGAGCGTCGTCGTACCGGTCTACAACGTTGCCGACTACCTGGCGGCGTCGCTGGCCTCGATCAGCAGCCAAGGGGTACGCGACCTCGAGATCATCGCGGTCGACGACGGCTCGACTGATGACAGCGCCGCGATTCTCGCCGAGGTCGCGCGTTCCGAGCCGCGGTTGCAGATCGTGACGCAGCCCAACGGCGGGCTCGGAGCGGCGCGCAACACCGGCGTGACGCATGCGCGCGGTGAGTTCCTGTGTTTCGTCGACAGCGACGATCTCCTCGCCGCCGGCGCCATCGATCGGCTGCTCACCACGATCACGGCGACCGGCTCTGACCTTGCGACGGGCAACGTGCTGCGGCTGGAGGGTGCTGACACCTCACCCGCCCGATTTCTCGCAGAGACGTTCGAGCGCAGCCGGTCGCGGACACACATTCATCGGTTCCCGCGACTGATCGCCGACCGCGTTGCGTGGAACAAGCTCTACCGCCGGTCGTTCTGGGACGAGCATGACTTCCGCTTTCCGACCGGTGTGCACTACGAGGATCAGTACGTCACCTTGCCCGCGCACTACCTCGCCCGAGCGGTCGACGTCGTCCGGGAGCCGGTCTACCTCTGGCGAGTCCGTCCCGACTCCGACCTCGCGTCGATCACCCAGCAACGCGCTGATCCGCAATCGATGCGCGACCGCGTGCATGCCGTCGAGTACGTCAGCGACTTCCTTGCTCGTCGTGGGCTGGCGCTCGACAAGCGGCGTTATGACACGTCCGCGGTGACCCACGATCTTCGCTACTTCCTCGAGATCTTTGACCAGGCCGACGAGGAATACCGCCGCGAGTTCCTCGCCGCGGTGGCGCCGTACCTTCGCGGGGTCGACCCTCGCTCATTCGAGCGGCTGCCATCGATCCGACGGTTGCAGTGGTTGGCCGCCCAACGCGGCGACGACGCCGGCCTTGCCGAGCTGGTGCGGTTCGAGCGCGAGGATCTCCCTGCCGCTCGGGCAACTCGCAGCGGCCGGCATTGGTACGGCGAGTTCCCGGGTCGGGCTGACTCCGTGGCGCCTGAGGCGTTCCGGGTGCGCAGCGAGCTTCGCCTGGTGTCGACGATCGATGAGCTCATGGTTGACGCGGACGCCATTCGCGTCAGAGGTCGGGCGGCAATCGACCTGGTCGGCGCGGCCACGCGTCGGCTGCGGATGATCGCGGTCCCCGAGGGCCGCGCGTTACCCGTGGTTATGCGTACCACGGTGTCGAGCGATGGCAGCTTTGTTGCCGAGGCCCCACTTGCCGCGCTGCGCCGAGCCTCGCGGGGCCGGCCGGGCCAGTGGCGGCTGGTGCTGCATAGCCGCGATCACGAGCTCCGCCGAGTTGCGGTGTGGCACGAACCGAGCGAGACGCTAGTTGCGGCGTCTCGGGTCACCGTCGACGGGGGGAGCGTTCGAGCTCGGGAAACTCGCCTTGAACTGCTGGGCCGCGGCCGGTTGCGACTCACCACCGGTCGGCGGCCGCCGGTCGTCGTGACAGCCCGGGTCGATGGCCACGAGGTGCTCGACGTGGTCGGGGATCTCGGCGACATGGCGACCGCGGCATCGACCCTGCTCGCCAGCCGCGTCGACCGGGTCGCTGTCACGACGCCACTGCACGTCGACCGACCGATTGCCGGCTCACGTACGGGTCCCGCTGTCGAGGGTGCGCGCTTCGTCGGCCGGCTGCCGCTCGAGCTGCTGTTGGCGCACGGCTCGGGGGACTGGTCGATCGCGGCCCAGTCGCCAGGCGACGTCCGCCGGCTGGTGCTCGGGGCCGGGGCGATCGGGGCGACGAAGATCGAGCGTGGCGGTGCGACGCTTTCCCTCGAGACCGACGACGCCGGCTATCTGCTGGTGCGGGTGCCGTAGCGGGCGGCAGAAGTTGTCGCGCTTCAGCGGCTCCTGCGGCTCAGCGGGGTTTGCCAATGTGGCGCTGGCGGAACGATGGCATGGCAACGGGGACGCCGATCTGGCGCTGGCCGGAGGTCAGCCGGGCTGCCACCGGATCCCGAAAGACGAACTTTCGTTTCATCTCTTCGATCTCGACTCGACGGCGCTGCGCGCGCACCTTTTGGCGATGTCGGTCGTAGTCCTGCAGCAGCGCCGCCGGCGGGAGGCGTCCATTCGCGACGCGTTCGTAGCCGAACTCGTCCAGCCACCGTCCAGTGACGTGCTCGATGAGCGCGACCTCGGCGGGATCGAGGAGCGCTTCCCACGCTCGGACGGAGTCAACCGACACCGGCTGGCTCAACCGAGCGTGGTAGCGCACTGCGGTTTCGTCGACGTGTTCGTGATAGCTGAGCATCTGCGGGATCGAGTCAGGCGATAGCCGAGGAACGACGCTGCCTGCTTCAGCAGCTCAACCGGGTCCGTGACGAGATCTTCGTAGCGCACGTCGAGGTATTGGTCGCGGTGCAACACGTTGCGCCACGGTTCGGCCGCGCGCACCGAGCGCTCCCACAACTCGAGTCCTGGGACGATCCCACCGCTGTACCAGCCGAGCTTGCGCATCGAGGCGACCGATGCGCGGGGATCCCGAATCACGTTGATGTACTGCGCATCCGGGAACAGCGAGAAGATCGCGTCGAGATAGCGGGAGTACATCGGCCGCTTGTCGCCCCAACGCTGCTTCCCGGTCGCCTCGGCGTACAGCACGAATCCGGTGCCCAGCACCGAGCCGAGGGTTGGTGGCGCTGCCGTCAGCCGGCGCACCAACTTCGGGCGCGGGGTCTCGAACCGGCCGGAACGCGTCCACTTGCGAGCAATGACCTTGGCGAGGCGTCGCCGCACGGCCTTGTCATCGAGATTGCGCCACCGTGCCCGGTTGTCCCAGATGACGGGGAGGAACTTCGTCTCTCGCGGGATCGCGATCTCGGGATGGGTGTTGAGCATCGTGCGCAGCAACGTCGTGCCGGATCGCGGGCAGGCGCCGATGAAGATTGGCCGGTCGGTCGCGTCGGCGTACGGCGAGAGTCCGGGTGTCGTCGGCCTTGTCATCGCGCTGGTCGCCACACCGTGGGCGTCATCAGGAGGCGTCATCGTCGGCACTGACCGCGGTTGACTGCGACTCCAGTCCCTGGGCCAGCTCTTCGCCGAGGTAGACACGACGAACGACATGCTCGGCCGCCCGTCCGTTGTCGTAGCTCGCGAACCGCCGTCGGAACTCTGCCCGTTGCTTCGCGGCTTGCTCGCCCCAGACCTCGCTGTTTCGAAACGCGTCGAGCAGCTCTTCGGCGGTTGTCGCGACTACGCCAGGAGGCTCGGCGAGGAGGTCGAAGTTCACGCCGCGGGTTCTGACGTAGGTGTCCCAGTCGTAGGCGTAGATCGCTATCGGCCGGTCGAGAATTGCGTAGTCGAACATGATCGAGGAGTAGTCGGTCAGCAAGACGTCGGAGGCGATGCAGAGGTCCTCGACTGATGGGTGGCCCGAGACGTCTCGGATCCGGCCGGTAGCTGTGAGGTCGCGGAGCCGGTTGCTGTCGTCGTCGAGAAAATAGTGCGCGCGGACGAGCAGGATGCTGTCCTCGCCGATGGCGTCGACAAGTGCGGCGAGGTCGACCTCGGGATCGAACCGGTTGCGGTAGTCGCGAAACGTCGGGGCAAAGAGGACGACGGGCGCGCCGATAGGCAGGTTCAGCTGCGTACGCATCGCGTCCGTGTCAGCGCGGGTGACACCAACGAGGCGATCGTTTCGCGGGTAGCCCACCTCGAGGGTCTCAAAGCCTGCGGGGAACGAGCGTTCCCAGACCTCGGTCGAATAACGGTTGGCGGAGATGTTGAAGTCCCAACGATCGACCCGGCGCAGGAGCTTCTCGAAGTCCATGCGGTTGGCGCCGACCGGGTAGTCCTGCAGGTCGAGCCCCATCTTTTTGATCGGCGTGCCGTGTTGGGTCTGCACATGGATCGCCTCGCGACGCTTGCGCACGATGTTGGGGAAGTTGGCGTTGCTCACGAAGAACTTCGCTCGCGCCAAGGCGCGGAAGTACGCCAACGAACCGGTGCGCACCCAGTCCACGTCAGTCGGCAGCACAGTCTTCTCAGGGTGCTCGAGCAGAAAGACCCCGTGCACGTTCGGTGCCAGCTCGCGGGCTTTGTAGTAGATCGCCGCAGGATTGCACTGCACGCCGCGATCCCAGTACGCGCTGTAGACCGCGAGGTTCGGATCAATGGGCAACAACAGCTGCAGCCGGTAGTAGAGCCGGCGCGCGAGCCGCAGCACCCGCTGCCCCTGCTCGCCGGCTTTAGCACGAACTACTCGTGCCGCCACAACGCCGTACGCGGCGAGTCGTGCGACCGATTGGACGACTCGGAAGGTGCGATAGCGGTTGCGCATGATGAGGCGAAGCCGGATGCCGTTGATCCCCTTTGGGACTGTTACCGTCTCAGCTCGGCTTGTAGCGCAGATAGCTTTCGTGCGCGCGGGTGAAGAACTCGTGTCGTGCGTCGTGTGGCAGCCGGCGGTCGTTCTTCATGATCGTGGCGACATGCTCGAGCTCGCGGCGCAGCAGGAAGGCTCGCCAATGGCTCAGCTCGGCGTGCCCGTCGAGCCATCCGAACACCAGGTCCCACTGATCGAAGATGTCGAAGTGCTTGCGGCTACGACTCTTGAGGATGTTGCCGGCCTCACGCCGCATCCGGTAGTGGATGCAGACGCGGTCGAGGATCGCGATTCGCTGCGCCGACAGCAGAGTTGGATATGTCCAGGGTGTGTCTTCGTAGTAACCCGGCGGGAAGTGGAATCCGCCGGCCGTGACGAAGTCACGACGGTAGGCCTTGTTCCACACGACCATCAGCAGCGTGAGCAGCTCAGGGCGTTCGTCGATCGTGAAGACGTCAGGGCCGGGTGTCGCCAGCAACCCAGCGAGGCGGTTGCGTAACAACTCACGATCCCAGTACTGCCGGGCGTAGTCGAAGAGCACGATGTCGGGCTCCGAGGTGGCGTCGATCCGCTGGGTGATTGCGGCAAGCGAGCCGGGCGTCATTAGGTCGTCGCTGTCGACGAAGAGCAGGTATTCGCCGGTCGCGGTGGCGAGGCCGGCCTCACGGGCCAGGCCGAGTCCGACGTTTTCCGGCAGGTGCATCACCCGCACGCGTGAGTCGACCGCGGCGTACTCATCCAAGATCTCGCCGCTGTGGTCGGGCGACTTGTCGTCGACCGCAATCAGTTCGAAATCGCCAAATGACTGGCTAAGGATCGAGTCCAGACACTCGCGCAGATAGGCGCGAACGTTGTAGACCGGGAGCACGATGCTGAACCGAGTCACCGCGAGGGTCGCTCCTCATGAGTCGGCCAGGACGGCCGCAGGCCCTTGATGAAATCGCTGGCGTTCGCAGGTGACTCTACCGGTCGGACCCGGTCGTCCCGCCTCACGCCGAGGCCGAAACTGGGCGCCGGACACTAGGGTGCGGGCATGATCGAGATGCACCTGGGGGACGAGTCGCTCGGTGATGACGGGGGTGACTACGGGCCGTACCGAGGTCGGGCACGGCGGCTCTGGCGGCAGGCATTGTCCGCGCCCGCGCTGGCGATCGCTTCGCTCGTAGTGGGCTTCATCTCGCTGAGCGTGCTTGAAGATGCCGACCTGTTGGGCGAGGTCGCGCTGTTCGGGGGAGCAGCAACCAGTCCAACCTCACCCAGCTTCGGGTGAGCGCCGCGGTCCGGCTCATAGTCGCTGTCATCGCCATTGCTCTCGCGGTGGCAAGCGGGCTGCGGCTGATCAGTGAGGATTTCGACGGCGAGCGGGCTGATCCGTCGTGGGTGCGTGCGGCGGCGGGCGCAGGACTTGTCGTGTCGGTGCTCGGAGCGCTGCTGGCGGCGATCACGCTGATCTATGCGTTGCAGGCCCACGTTCCGACCAGCTTCGGTCAGTGACGACTGCGCTCAGTTATCCCGCAGCGTCTTGAGCAACGCGATGTCATTGCTCTGACCATCGAGCCCGCCGGGTGTCTCAACGATGACCGCAACGCCGCGGGTGGCCGGGTGACGGAACAGCTCGGCGAACGGGTCCGCTCCGATCATGCCGCTGCCGATGTTCGCGTGCCGGTCGCGTTTTGAGCCGAGCGGGTCCTTCGAGTCGTTGGCATGCACCAACTTCAGCCGACCACGCCCGACCGAGCGTACGAGCGCACTGAGCATCGTGCGCACGCCGCCGGGAGCGGCGAGATCGTGGCCGGCGGCGTAGGCGTGGCAGGTGTCGAGACAGACCCCGAGACGAGGGTGGGAGTCGAGCTGCGCGAACAGCGGGGCGAGGTCGTCAACGGTCGCAGCAATTGGCTGCCCGCCGCCGGCGGTCGGCTCGATGAGCAGGTCAGGATCGTTGGCGCGCAAGGACTCGAGCACCGGCAGTAGCAACTCGCGAATCGCCGCAAGCCCGGCGTCACGCTGGCTGGGATCGACGGCTGCGCCGGCATGCAGCACGACACCTTGCGCACCGAGCAAAGCACCCCGGACGACGGCGTGACGCACCGCATCAACTGATCGTTGTCTGGTCGCAGGCGTGGGGGAGGCGAAGTTGACGAGATACGGCGCATGCACGAACACCGGAAGCCGAAGCTGCGCGCACCGTTCGCCGAAGCTCGCATCCGCGGCGGGGGTCGGTTTGGGCTGCGCCCAGCCGCGTGGGTTGGAAACGAACAACTGGATCGCCTGAGCGCCGGCCCGCTCGGCGTACGTCAGGCCGGCCGGGCTGCCTGAGGAGGGGACGTGACAACCAATTGGCGACGGTTTGCGCGGGGGCACGGCCTTAGTAGTACACGACTCTGGCTTCTTGGGCGGCTGGAGCGTCGAGAAGACGCTGGGACGCTGGGCGGCGGGGAGAGCCCGTCGCACGCGGTTTAGTAGTAGTGCAGGACGATCGTGGTGCCGTGCGGCTGTCGAGTGTTCGCGAGCTTCTCCTCCAGCACGACGCCAGGGCCGCCGGGCAGGACCTCGACGGCCTGGGCGTGGAAGCCCGCGTTGTTGATGGCCTGCACAGCGGCATCGATCTGGTCACCGTCGACGTCTGGCACCAGGAACAGTCGCGGGCCGCGTGAGATCACCAGGTCGACAGTCGAGCCCTTGACCGCCTGGAGTCCAGGCGCCGGGCTTGAGGACAGTACGGTCCCGACTGGCTGATGGCTGTAGGACTGGCGAGCGACATTGATCAGGAAGCCGGCGTTCTTCAGCGCAGTTCGGGCGTCGGCCAACAGCATGCCGGTGTCAGGCGGCACGACCACCATCTGCTGACCCTTGCTGACGATGAGGGTCACACCGGAGCCTGCGTCGACGGTGGTGGTCGCGGGCGGCTCGGTGCCGATGACGCTGCCTTTGCTCACTGAGCTGAAGTGATGGATGGTCTTGGTCACGTGGATCTGCAGCTGGCTAAGCGCTGCCGTGGCCTCGGACACCGAGTCGTTTCGTAGCGACGGCAGCTCGTGCGTGACCTTGCCGAGGGACAGGCGCAACGAGACCGTGCCACCGTGCATGATCCGGCCCGTCGGAGATTCAGTGGCGACCAGGCCCTTGCCGATGATCGCGCTGTGGATCGCGGGAAGCCAGCGCGGATGTAGCCCTGCTGCCTTCAGCTTCGCGTCGGCGACAGGCTTGCTCAGCTTGATCACGCCTGGCGTCTGGGTGTAGCGCCCCGCCGCGAACCACCAGCCGGCCACGCCCGCCAGCACGACGATGATCGCGACAATCGCGCTCACGATCAGGCCGCGCCGCCGTCGCCGTGGGCGTCGTGGTGTGGCTGGGCCACCGCCGGCCGGCGGCCGGCCACCGACCACCGCTTTCGTCAGGTCGCTTGGACGTCCACCGGTCTGATCGGCGATGCGAGTGGTCGCGGTGACGGGCAGTGAAGGCACGCTGCCGTGCAGGCCAAGCCGGTCGCGGATGTCGATCAGCGAGGCGTGCAGCTCGCCAGCATCAGCTGGGCGTTCCTGCGGGTCGCGGGACGTCGCCCAGGTGACGAGCGCATCGACCTGCGGGGGGATGCCGGCGGCACGCGTACTTGGTGGCGGGATGTCCTCGTTGGCGTGGCGGCTAAGCAGGGCGTATGCGCTGTCTGCCTGGAACGGTGTCGTGCCGGTGAGCAGCTCGAAGAGCAGCACGCCGGCCGAGTAGACGTCAGAGCGCGCATCCGCGGTGCCGTGCTCGAACTGCTCGGGGGCAAGGTAGGCGGCTGTCCCGAGCAGGACAGAACCGGTGGTGGTGACGGTGCTGCCGGACACCGCGCGAGCCAGCCCGAAGTCGGCGACCTTGACCCGTCCGTCGGCGGTGACGAGGACGTTCTCGGGCTTCACGTCGCGGTGCACCAGGCCCGCGGCGTGCGCGGCTGACAATGCGGACAGCACGTGGTCCATGACCGCGAGCGCCTCGGCGGGGCTGAGCTTGCCACGGTCTCGGACCACCTGGCGGAGGTTGGCGCCCGGGACGAACTCCATGACCAGGAACGAGCGACCGGCGTCATTGCCCTGGTCGTACACCGCCACAACATCGGGGCTCGACAGCCGCGCGGCTGCGCGGGCCTCACGCTCGAACCGCGCGACGGTTTCGGGGTCGTCGGACAGGTGAGCGTGCATGACTTTGACCGCGACGCGACGATCCAACCGGGTGTCGGTCGCGAGGTAGACAGACGCCATCCCGCCGTGGGCGATGAAGGCCTCAACGGCGTACCGGCCCTCGAGCAGCCGACCGACCAACGGGTCGCTCAGCGTCGTATCCATTGCCACGAGTCTAGGTCGCCTGAGCGTGGTGGCCGGTTAGGCCGGACCGTTGTGACACAGGCATTCCCGTGTCACTGGTGATACTGCCGGCGTAGTGACATGACGTCAGCGACGTATTGCTTCGTCGACGTGTACATGCCGTGCTCACGCACCGAGCCGAGCCCTTGGTAATAACCGGCGACGGCTTGGCTGGTTGAGCTGCTCGCGTGGGTGAGCAGGGCGAGCAGCGCGACCCCGGCGGTGATGTTGTCCTGCGCGTCGTAGAGATCGAGGTGGCGCCCGACGATGTCGGACGAGAGATAAGCGCCGGTTGCGGGCATGACTTGCATCGCTCCCAGGGCGTCGACGCTCGAGACCTCACGCATGTTCCAGCCCGACTCCTGCCAGGCGACGGCCAACGCGAGTCGGGGGTCGACTCCCCATCTGGCTGAGGTCGACCGGATCAAGGCGTCGATCTCCGTGCCGCTCGGCTCGGGGCGGTGGGCGAGCAGGGTGCGGTCACGCAGCGCTGCGCTGGTGGCGCCGTCGGCGCTCACATCAGCGCCAGAGCGGGAGGTCGAGTGAACGGTGACTCGACTGGGGATCGCCAGCCGGGTGCCGAGCACCACAACGAGCGAGCGTGGCAGGTGGTTGCGCCGAGCGATCGCCTTGGGCTTCACGTGATAGCGCGCGGCGAGTCCATCGACGGTGTCGCCGCGCACGACGACGTGGTAGGTCACGCGAGTGCGAGCCTGCGTGGTGCCGTTCGGGACCTCGAGCGACTGGCCGCTGTAGATCAGGTCACCGTCGCCAGGCAGGTGGTTCAGCGCCACTAAGTGGGCGACAGTGGTGTGGTAGCGAAGCGCGATGGCGGACAGCGTGTCGCCGGAGTGCACGGTGATCAGCGAGACGCCAGAGGCCGAGCCGGTGATGGCGGCGGCGAGCAGGACGGGAAGCGCGATCGTGCGGCGTCGCCACACCATCGCAAGCAACCGGCGCGGGGCGACGGTCGGGACGAACATGATGCGTCTCCTCGGGGAAGGGAAGTATCGACGCGCTCGTCACGGTAGTCCGCTTGTGACGCATGTGACAAGTGGGACAGGTGTGACGGAAGCTGATCTGACAGAATCCAGCGCATGCCTGCCCGCTGGACGCTGCTCGCCCTCGCGCCGCTCGACGCGCCGAGTTTCCAGGCGCTGTTTGCCGGCCTGCCCGTCGACGTGATCCTGCCGGCATCGCGGAGCCAGGCGGACGTTCTCGCGGTCGCGCCTGCCGCCGAGATCCTGCTGGGGGACTGGAACGGTGCCCTGCAGGTCTCCGGTGAGCTCGTCGCCGCCGCGCCGAAGCTGGCATTCGTTCAGCAACCGAGCTCCGGCATCGACTCGGTGGATGTCGCCGCGTGCACGGCGGCGGGCGTGCCGCTTGCTAACTCGGGCAGCGCGAACGCGATCAGCGTGGCTGAGTGGTGCATCGGCGCCAGTTTCGCCGCGCTGCGCTCGATGGCTTACGGCGATCAGGAGATTCGAGCGGGCCGCTGGCCACAGTTGGAGCTCTCCCGGCGCGGCGGCGGCGAGCTCGCTGGTCGCCGGGTCGGCATCGTGGGGATGGGTCAGATCGGCCACGCGTGCGCGACGCGGTTTGCCGCGCTTGGTAGCGACGTGGCGCATTGGAGCCGCACCAGACGGGACGCCGCCAGCGCCGGCGGAGCTCCCTGGATGCCGTTCGAGGACCTGCTGCGTCGTTCCGACGTGCTGATCATCGTGATCGCACTCGCTGCCGAGACCCGCGGCCTGCTGGGCGCGGCGGAGCTTGCGCTGTTGCCGCCTGGCGCCTTCCTGATCAACGCGGCACGTGGCGGGATCGTCGACGAGGACGCGTTGCTCGCCGCGATCGGGTCAGGCGCGTTAGCGGGCGGGGCGCTCGACGTTTATGCGACTGAGCCGCTGCCCGAGGTCTCGCCGCTTCGGCAGGAGGACAGGCTGCTGCTTTCGCCGCACGCCGCCGCGGCTACCGGCGAGGCGATGCGGCGGCTCGTCACCGGCGTCGTGGACAACGTCCGCCGGGCGGTTTCAGGGGAGCCGGTCGTCGATGTGGTGAATGGGGTCGAGCCCGTCATCCGGCGCCGGGAAGGCTGACCTCGACGGTGCCGTCGACGACACGGCTCAGGAAGTGCGGCATCGGCGCGGTGGCTGGCCCGTGGATGACCGCACCGTCTGCGAGGCGGAACGTCGAGCCGTGCCATGGGCAGACCACGCAGCCCTGACCGTCCTCAGCGGTGAACGTGCCCTCTGACAACGGCGCCGCGAGATGCGAGCAGGCGTCAGCGAGCACGTCGACATGGCCGCCGCGGCGAACGACGACCAGCCCGACACCCTCAACCGAGCGCTGCGCCAGCTCGGCGTCGGGAAAGTCTGCGAGTGCGCCGATCGCGTGCCAACCTTCGGGAAACACGTGGGGCACCGCCTCGGCGTGGTTGACCCCGGCGGCTTGGCGAAACGCCAGATGCCCACCGAGATATCCGGTCGCACTGACCAGGGCGAAACCGGCATACGCCAACGCCTTGCCCTGCAGGGACCGACCACGGGCGCGGGCGGTCAGCGAGGCGACGTAGCAGCCGAAGGCCGCCGCGCCGGCTGCAGCGTGAACCAGGCCAACCCGCTGCTGCTGCTCGTGCAGATCGGCCCAGTCGGCCCAGCCGGCGAGGATGGTCGGGACGTAGCCGACGCAGCCGACGGCGATCATCGTGGTCGCGGCTGTTGCGCCGCCGGGCATGACATCGAGGATGGCGGCCGCCGTCCAGGTGCCGATCGGGATGTCGGTCAGGGGTGGATGCAGCGGGTGTCCGAGCCAGACACCGTGCAGCGCGTCCCGTACCGACTGTCGACGGAGGGCCGCTCGGACAACTCGGCGTACTGCGCTCACGACGGGGTCGAGTGTCTCGGCGTTCTCGAGGCGATCGACCGCGTCGGTGACACCGTTCGTATTCACGGGCATCGGTGTCTCCTCGATCCAGGGGCGACATGTTGCGCCCCCACTCTCGATCAAACGGCCGGATCGCGCCAGCGGTTCATCCACACCGGTCGCCCAGTGTTCAGTTGCCCGACATCGCGCCTTCGGTTGGGGACGACGCCTGGGCATGGCGACGGCGGGGGATCCTGCCAGCCCGGGCAGCGAGCCGCCCAGCCTCGACGGCCTTGGCGATCGCCGCGGCCATCATCGCTGGCTCCTGGGCTCGGGTGATCGCCGAGGCGACCAGCACCGCGTCGCAGCCGAGCTCCATCGCCAATGCGGCGTCGCTCGCGGTGCCGATGCCGGCGTCGAGGATGACGGGCACGTGAGCGTTGGCCACGATCATCGAGATGTTGTGTGGGTTGCGGATGCCTAGACCCGACCCGATCGGGGCTCCGAGCGGCATGATCGCGGCACATCCGGCCGCCTCGAGACGGGCGGCAAGCACCGGGTCGTCGTTGGTGTACGGCAAGACCACGAAGCCGTCGTTGACCAGTCGCTCGGCGGCATCGAGGAGCTCGATCGGGTCCGGCAGCAGGGCGTGATCATCGGCGACGACCTCGAGCTTCACCCAGTCGGTGCCGAGGGCCTCTCTGGCCAACTGCGCGGTCAGCAGCGCCTCGGCGGCGGTGGAGCAGCCGGCCGTGTTGGGGAGCACGCGAATGCCGAGACGCCGAACCACGTCCAGGATCGACCCGGCGGCGTTCGGGTCGACGCGTCGCATCGCCACCGTCGTGAGCTCGGTGCTGCTGGCGACCAGCGCCGCCTCGAGTGCCTCCATGCTGGTTGCGCCGCCGGTGCCCATGAGGAGGCGTGACGACAGCTCGACGCCCGCGATCAGCAGTGGGTCATCCATCTCCTCAGCCTCCCTGCACAGCGGTGAGAACCTCGATCCGGTCGCCCGGCTCGACCGCGCGGACGGGCCAATCGCTTCGTGGGACGACGGCATCATTGACCGCCACCGCGCAGCCCTCAGGGTTAGGCGTCAACGCGCTGACGACGTCACGTACGGTCGTGCCCTCGGTGAGCGCCAACGTCTTTCCGTTGACCGAGATCTCACTCATGCCGGTGACTCCATCAACTCGGTCGTGCGGTCGAACCGGCGCGGCGAGGTGACGGCGAGCAACTCGCGATCCGCAGCGGACTCAGTGCCGGTCACGATGGCCGCGACGAGGTCAGCCGTGATCGGCGTGAGGAGCACGCCATTGCGATAGTGACCGGTGGCCACCGTGAGGCCCTCGATGCCGGTCTCGCCAATGATCGGCGCGTTGTCGGGCGAGCCTGGGCGCAGCGCAGCGATGCTCTCGACGAGCTCCAGCTCATCAATCGCGGGAATGACGGCCCGGGCGTCGCGGAGCAGCTCGCGAACTGCTCCGGCACGAACGGTGGTGTCGAAGCCCGCCTCTTGAACGGTCGCGCCCACCACAAGCTCACCATCGGCGCGCGCGATCAGATAGATGTCGTGACCGTTGGCGAGCCCACGGATGCTGTAGGACGGCAGCGGGATCGAGCCGCGGGCGCGCAGCCGCAGGATTTCGCCTTTGACCGGGCGCACTGGCGGCCGGGCAAAGGCGGCAATCCAGGCAGGTCGGCGGTCCACGGGCCGGCGGCGAGGATGACGTGGTCGGCGGTGATTGTGTCGCCGCTGTCCAACGTCACACCGGTGGCGGTCTCGTGCTCGATCGTCACCGCCGCCACACGCTGGTTGATCACGTCGACGCCGATCGACTTCAGCACGGCGATCAACGCCGCTGCCAGCCGGCGGTTGTCGACAGAGTGATCGCTCGAGACGAGCAGCGCACAACGGACGTCAGGACTCACCATCGATTCGAGCGAGCGGCACTCCCGCGAGGTGAGCATCGTCGCGGACAGCCCCAGTTGAGTCTGGAACGCGTGCAGGTCGACGAGCATCGCGCGGTCGCCGGCGTCGGTCGCGACGATCAGCGTGCCCTCGCGGCGTAGCCCGACGACGTGCCCGCTGGCTGCCTCGATCTCATCGACGAAGTCCGGATAGCGGCGCAGCGAGTCCATCGCGAGCGTCAACAACGCGGTCTCGCCGTACCTGACCTCGCTGACCGGGGCAAGCATGCCGGCGGCAGCATGGGAGGCACCGTGCGCCGGGGCAGGGTCGATGACGCAGACATCCACGCCGCGTTGCTTGAGCCGCCAGCCGGTCGCGAGGCCGATCAGTCCGCCACCAACGACCGCGGCATCCACTGCTCTGGTGCTCACCGGTTGGCCTCCTGCTCCCTTCGCCGGCATGACCCGGATCAGGTTCAACGGTCGGTGGCTTCGCCACCCTCTCAGCCCTCACGGACTCCCGTGCAGTGCCCAGAGTACGCCCGACCCGATCTACCCTGCAGTCGTGGATCTCGAGGACCTCGCCAACGGCTGGCTGACACTGCCGGACCTGGCGGAACAGATCAACGAACCGCTGACCAAGGTGCGCGACTGGATCCGGGAACGGCGTCTCGTCGTCATCGAACGCGGCACGCCGCCGATCAAGTGCGTACCGGTCGAGTTCGTCCGAGATGGCGAGCTGGTCAAGGGGTTGTTTGGGGCGCTGACCGTGCTCGCCGATGCCGGCTACTCGCCGGAAGAGGCGCTGCGCTGGCTGCTCACCGACGAACCGGCACTGCCGGGCCGACCGGTCGACCTCATGGCCGAAGGCCGTCATCACGCCGTGAAGCGGCGTGCGATGACGCTGGCCTTCTGACCGACCTGTGACCGGCGCCGAGCGACGGGCCCGGCTGGGTGCTGCCCGCCTTTATCTCTGCACGGATTCGCGCCGACGGCAGGGAGACTTGCCGGACTTCCTTGACGCCGTCCTGGCGGGCGGAGTCGACATCGTTCAACTGCGTGAGAAGGGCATGGAAGCCCGTGCGGAGATCGAGACCTTGTTGATCTTCGCCGATGCCGCGCGTCGTCATGGTGCGTTGTTCAGTGTCAATGACCGGGCTGACGTTGCCTATGTCGTGAAACCCGACGTGCTGCACCTCGGTCAGGACGACCTGCCGGTCGACGTAGCCCGCGAATTGCTGGGCGAGGAGATTGTCATCGGGCGCTCGACTCACACGGTGGCAGAGGTGGATGCAGCGGGAGCGCGCCAGAAGTCGACTACTTCTGTGTCGGACCGACATGGCCGACGCCGACCAAGCCTGGTCGGCCGGCGCCGGGAGTTCCCCTGTTGGAACACGCGGCGGGCCGTGCGACCGACCGACCGTGGTTTGCCATCGGCGGTATCGACGAGGACAACCTGGAGATCGTGCTGGCAGCCGGCGTATCGCGGGTGGTCGTCGTGCGGGCAATCACCGACGCCGACGATCCGGGTGCGGCGGCTGCGTCGCTGGCCCGCCGGCTCGGCGGCTAATGCTTTATCTCGCAGTGATGGCCGGCTGCGTGGTGATCACGTTGCCACTCGAGCTTGTGCTGCGGGCCAGGGTCTACGCGCGCTGGCGCCGGCTGCTGCTGACGCTGTTGCCGGTCCTCGCGGTGTTCCTTTGCTGGGACGCGCTCGCGATCCACGCGCATGACTGGTCTTACCGGGATCTGACGGATGTGCGGATCGGCAACCTGCCAATCGAAGAGATCGTGTTCTTCGTCGTGATCCCGACCTGCTCGGTCCTGACGCTTGAAGCGGTTCGGCGGTTGCGGCCGTCATGGCGCGCCGGTGATGAGCCGTGACCTACACCGTCGCTGCCCTCGTCGGTGTGGCTTTCGCGGCTGGGCTCGATCTTCTCGTGCTGCGCACGAAGCTGCTGCTGCGCAAGGTGTTTTGGGCGTCGTACGTGATCATATTTGTCTTTCAATTGATTGTGAACGGCATCCTCACCGGCCAGCGACTCGTGGTCTACTCCTCGAGCGCAATCTTGGGCGGCGCGACTCCACACTTGCTCGGCGACTGGCATGTTGGGTATGCACCAGTCGAAGACCTGTTGTTCGGCTTCTCGCTGGTGCTGCAGACATTGGCGTGGTGGATCTGGTGGGGTCGACGCCACGCGTCACTGCAGACAGGGTGAAGTCGGCAACTGAGATACAGCGCCTGAGTGCAGGCACCGTCCTCTGACGAGCCCGACGTGCCACCAGGCGTCGTAGTTCGCATTGGCGTAGGCGAAGCAACGCGCCTCCAAGGCGTCGGTGAAGGCCCGCTATTCCTCGTCGGAGATTGAGGGGGCTCCGGCAGTGGATCGTCTATCGACGGTGGATCCGGGTCGGTGTGCGGCACCGGATCGGGTTCGATGGTTGTTGGCTTCGTTGACATCAGGTGGATCAAGGAACTCGATCGGGTAGGTCGCAGCGGACTTTCATGGACGATCCCGAATGGGCTGGTCCACGTCTCTGACCCGTCCGGATTGACGTCGACGTGCCAGAGCTTGTCGGTCTTCAAGTTGTGGTGCGCCGTGACCCGTACCGCGGTCGCGCAGTCCCATCGACACACCACGCAGCACACCACGCAGCGCGAGCAGGCCGGCCATCAATCCGGTGCCAACGGGCAGCTGGCATCAGGTGTGCGGAACGAACGCCGAAAAGCCCTTGGTCGTGAGCGTCCTTTTGGGGTTACTTGGCTTTCGAGGGCCGAGCGGTCAGGCGGGTGCCCCAGGCGCGGACGAGACCGGGGATGACCACCTCGGCGCGACGGCGTGGGCCGACGGACACCCGGCGATCGAGCACTCGATAGTCAGCCATTTCGACAGCGTCGAGAATCTCGCCGTACAACGTCGAGGCGGTGCGCACGCAGTCGCGGCTGGTGGGCGCCAGTAGCCGAATTCCTGGCGCCGCAGCCCGAAACAGCTCGCGAGCTCGGGCGATCTGGAAGGCAAGCAAGCGACGGACATTCGCGTCGACGACGCCGCTGACAAGGTCGTCGCGAGTCACGCCGAACGCCGCCAGCTCGTCCTTGGGCAGGTAGAGCCGGTCGCGTTGCAGGTCCTCACCCACATCGCGAATGAAGTTCGTGAGCTGAAAGGCGACTCCGAGGTCTCGGGCATATGGCGCTGCGACCGACTGCATCCCCTCGATAGTGCCCAACACATGGAGCAGCTGCAGCCCGATGACGGCCGCTGAGCCGTGGGTGTAGTCGAGCAGGTCATCCCAACTCGCGTACTCAGAAGTCGTGAGGTCCATGCGCATCGAGCGCAGGAAGTCATCAAAGTGCTGCGCGGGGATGTCGTACCGATCGATCGTGTCGTGGACCGCGGGCAAGACCGGGTCGTCGCCGGCGCCGGCGAGGAAGCGTGCGGCCCAGCTCTCCAACTCGCGTTCCCGTTGGGCGACAGTGAGGGTCGGGTCGAGGCTGTCCACGATGTCGTCGGCGTGCCGGGCGAAACCGTAGAGAGCGTGTACGGCCGGTCGTTTGGCTGCCGGGAGCAGCCACGTCGACAGGTAGAACGTGCGGCCGTGCGACGCGTTGATCAGCCGGCACGCGTCGTAGGACTGTCGTAGCCCAGGATCGATGATGCCGGCCGCGTCGAGCTCGTGCCGGCTCATCGAAGCCCGGCCCCGACGATGCGCTCTGCTGCCAGCCGCCCGGAGATCAACACCATGGGCACTCCAACGCCGGGTTGGGTGCCTGAGCCGACGAACACCACGTTGTCGAAGGCGAGATTGCCCGAGCGGAACGGCCCGGTCTGACCGAACGAGTGCGCGGCCGCGAACGGCGTGCCGCGTTCCATCCCACGTCGGGCCCAATCTGCCGGAGTCGTGATGTCCTCGACCTCGATCGACTCGCTGAAGCCGGTGTATCCGAGTTGTTCAAGTCGTACCAGGATCTCATCGCGGTAGCGCGGACCGGTCGTGTCCCAGTCGATGTGGGCATCGAGGTTCGGAGTCGGTACGAGTACGTAACGCGACGATCGGCCCGGCGGGGCAAGCGCCGGGTCGGAAATGGTCGGGGTGCTGAGAAGTAGCGACGGATCGGTCTGCAGCGCCTTGTCATGCACCAGCTCGCGAAACGTCGAGCGCCACGCGGTGCCGAAGTGGATGGTGTGATGCGCCTGGTCGCCATGGGGAAGTGTCGAGCCGGCGAGCATGAGGAAGCAGGACGGGGAGTACCGCAAGTGTGTCAGCCGCCGCGGTTGTGGCGCGCTGCTCAGCAACTCGCGCCAAGCGACCGGCAGATCCGGATTCAGGACCACGACATCCGCGGCGACCCGATCGCCGTCTCGAGTGTGGACAGCGACCGCTCGCCGGCCACTCATCTCGACCCGGGTGACGTCGACGCCGTATCGAATGTCGACACCGTGCTTCTGCGCGGCCGCGGCGAGCGCGACCGGCACCGCGTGCATTCCGCCCATCGGAAACCACACGCCGGCCACGCAATCCATGTAGCCGATGACGGCGTAGACCGCGAGCGCATCGTACGGCGACAGGCCTGCGTACATCGACTGGAAGGTGAAGATTCGTTGCAATCGCTCATCTTTGAGGTACGAACCAACCTTCGGCGCCAATCGACGGAAGCCCCCAAGTGCAACGAGCCGGGCGAGCGACGGTGTCGCCAGATCTCGCGGCGAGTCCAAGTTGCGATCGATGAACTCGCGGATCTCCAGGTCGTACAACGCGCGCGCGAACCCCACGAACCGGCGATAGCCGTCGGCTTCGCGCTGGCCGCAGATCGCTCGCACCTGATCGGCCATCGCCTCGAGGTCGGCCATCACGTCGATGCTTGTGCCGTCCGCGAACTCGGCGCGGTACGCGGGTTCGACTCGACGCAGGTCGAGCCAGTCCTCGAGGCGTTCGCCAACGCTGGCGAGCGCGTCGGCGATCAGGTCGGGCATGGTCAGCACTGCTGGCCCGGTGTCGAACTG
This sequence comes from uncultured Actinomycetota bacterium, assembly GCA_963814845.1. Lineage (GTDB taxonomy): Bacteria > Actinomycetota > Actinomycetes > JAFAQI01 > JAFAQI01 > DATAUK01. The sequence continues at coordinate 169,215 of CAWFEP010000005.1, read as the reverse complement.
ATAGCCCTCCAGCTCGAGCCGACCCGCCCGCCCACCCGGGACGAGCGCGCGTTCGAGCACCGTCACCTGGCGGCCGGCGCGTGCTAACCGGAGCGCGGTCGAGAGGCCGCCGAGTCCAGCGCCCACGATGACAACGTGGTCAGTCGGACCGACGACCGTGCGCATTGCGTGCTCAGCCGCTGCGACGGGTGGCAGCGCCGGCGAGGGCGACAAGCGCCGCGGTCGCGACCGCATCGAGGTCGGCGGCGGCGAGGGCAGCGAGCGCGGTCTCGACCCGGCTGGTGATCATCGTCTCGATCACCTCGGCGGCTCCGCCCGAGGTGACGACCTCGCGCAGGACCTCGACGCCGGCATCGTCGAGGTCAGGGTCGCCGAGGTGGCGTTCGAGCGCCTCACGCCCGGCTAGGCTGGCCGCCTCGACGGCGAGCGCGATCAGCACGGTGCGCTTGCCTTCACGAAGATCGTCGCCCGCCGGCTTGCCGGTGACATCAGGATCGCCAAATACGCCGAGCAGGTCGTCCCGGAGCTGGAACGCTTCGCCGAGCGGCACGCCATAACCTGTGAACGCCGCGTAAGCCTCCGGGCGGCCATCTCCCAACGCCACACCGAGATGCAGTGGCCGCTCGACGGTGTATTTCGCCGCCTTGAACTGTGCAACGCGCAGGGCGCGTTCGACCGAACCGCCACCGCGAGCCTGCTCGACGACGTCGAGGAACTGTCCGGCCATGAGCTCAACGCGCATCGCGTCACCGATCGGACGGGCGCGCATCAGCGCAGCGGCTCCCACGTCACTCGTGGCGAACATCGCACCCGACCACACCAGGTAGAGATCGCCGAGCAGGATCGCTGCCGCTTGGCCGAAATCGCCAGCGTCACCGACCCAGTGGCGTTCGGAGTGCAGGGCGGCGAATTGCTCGTGCACTGAGGGCCGACCTCGCCGTGTCGCGCTTCGGTCGATCACGTCGTCGTGGACCAGCGCGCACGCCTGGAGCAGCTCAAGGCTCGCTGCAGCCCGGACGAGCGCGTCACTGTCGGGCGCGCCGACCGCACGCGCACCCCAGTAGCAGAACGCCGGTCGGAGCCGCTTGCCACCGTCAAGGACAAATCGTGCCGCCGTCTCGGTCAGCGGCTTCAGCTCGTCGCCGATGCTGTTCAGGTCGGGCGCCGCGGTCGCGATGAAGTCATGAAGCGCGGCATCGACGCGTTCACGGAGGTCGGCGGGCACGCAATCGAGCATCTACTACGAACGATCTGCGCGTGTGACCGGATCTCGGTTCTCTGATCGTCGATACTGGATGGCATGTCCGTCGCTCCTGTCAGCCCGCCCGCTGATCGCGGCACGGCCGCGCGCGCGACGATTCGTGATCTGCTCGCGAGCGGGCGACGGTCGTACTCGTTCGAATTCTTCCCGCCGAAGACCGACGCTGGCGAACGCGAGCTCTGGCAGGCGTTGCGCCAGCTCGAGCCGCTGCATCCAACCTTCGTCTCGGTGACGTACGGGGCCGGGGGATCGACCCGCGACCACACCGTGTCCATCACCGAGCGGATCGCCGCCGAGACGACGCTCACGGCAGTGGGGCACCTCACCGCGGTCGACCACTCCGTTGCAGAGCTGCGCCGGGTGGTCGGACAGTACGCCGCTGCCGGCATTCGCAACGTGCTGGCCTTACGCGGGGATCCGCCTGGTGACCCGCAGGCGGAGTGGACCGCGCATCCGGAGGGGCTGGCCTACGCCGCCGATCTCGTGAAGCTGATCCGCGACGCTGGTGACTTCTGCGTCGGCGTGGCGGCGTTCCCGGAGAAGCACCCGCGGTCACCCGACTTCGAGTCCGACATCAAGTTCTTCGTCGAGAAGTGCCGTGCGGGTGCCGACTTCGCGATCACACAGATGTTCTTTCAGGCCGAGGACTATCTGCGACTTCGCGATCGAGTGGCGACGGCGAAGTGCGACATCCCGATCCTGCCGGGAATCATGCCGGTCACGAACCTTGCGCAGATTGAGCGGTTCGCTGTGTTGACCGGAGCGATGTTCCCGGTCGCGCTCGCCGAACGGCTGCGCAAGGTTGAAGGCGACCAAGCGGCGGTCAAGGAGATCGGCGTAGAGGCCGCCACCGCACTCTGTGAGCGACTGCTCGCAGAAGGAGCGCCCGGCTTGCACTTCATCACGCTGAATCGTTCGACGTCATCCCGCGAGATCTACCAGCGCCTCGATCTGGCGGCTCGGTCATGAAGCGGACACGCGCGGCGGTGGTGCGACGACGACGCCTCGCGGTCACGATTTCGGTGCTAGTGGTGGCGACGGTCGCCATCGTGCTTGCCACGCAATTGCCGACCCACTCACCCTCACGCGCTCATGCCGGGGCGAAGCAGCCCTCGTCGCAGTCTGATGTGGCCCAGACCGCCGTTACGGCGAGCACCAAGTCGCTGCGCACGGCGCTCGCCAAGTACGTCGCAACGCGACACGGGGCAATTGCCGTCGCGGTCTGGGACGGGGTGGCGAAGAAGCTGACTTTGCTGCATCCGAAAGTGCGGGGGCGTACCGCGAGCATCGTCAAGGTCGACATCCTGGAGACCTTGCTGCATCGCACCGACGGCCATCTTTCTGCATCGCAGCGCGAGATCGCGACGTCGATGATCGAGAACAGCGACAACGACTCCGCCACCGACTTGTGGAACCAAGACGGTGGCGCGCCGGGCGTCCATGCCTACAACAACGATCTGGGGTTGAAGCAGACAACGCCGAACGTCGACTGGGGATTGACCACGACGTCTGCAGCTGACCAGGTCACGTTGGTACGCGAGCTGCTTCACAAGTCAACGCTGCTGACGAAGTCCGGCCAGGCGTTTCAGCGGATGTTGATGCGTCACGTCGAGGCGGATCAACATTGGGGCATTAGCGCGGGTCCGCCGAGCAACGCGGTTGTCGGCATCAAGAATGGCTGGCTCCCGGTCACCGAGGACAACAACCTCTGGGCCGTCAATAGCATCGGCTGGGTCAGGGCGGACAACAAGCACTACGTCATTGCCGTGCTCACCCAGCACGAGCCGAGCGAGGCCTATGGCATCGCCACGATCGAGCACATCGCCCGAACTGTCTGGCGGCACATGACGGTGGCGAAGACACAGTAGGTCAGGGGCCCTACCCCGGCCAGGCGCACCAACGTGCGCACGAAGGCGCACGCTGCGCTAGACTGTGCGCATGGCCGCACTGAGCGATGTCCTGCACCGCAACCACCTCCGCGTCAGCGAGGCGCGGTTTGTCGAGCTTGTCGAGCAGTCCCTCGCGGAGTTCGGGGGTCCGGTCACTGCCGATCCAGCCGGTGCGCTCAGCGCCGAGGAGGCCGCCGCGCTGGTCGCGGTCAAGGCTGACCTCAGCGCACGCGGAAGTCGCGAGGCAGATCCGCGGGTGCCGGCGGCAGCCGCCTACGCCGCGTTGCTTGCAGAGTCGCTCACAGTCACTGAGGTCGCTGCGCAGCTCGGGATTCACACCTCGAGGGTTCGGCATCGGCTCGCGAAGCATCAGCTTGTCGGCATCCAGCAGCCGCGCGGTTGGCGACTGCCGGCTTATCAGTTCGGTGCCGACGGTCAACCGCTGCCTGGCATCGAGCGGGTCGCGGCCGCTCTGGCTGACTCTCACCCGGTCGTCCTTGCTCGGTTCCTCTCAACACCACAGCCCGAGTTGGTCGTTGGCCGACGGCGTCAGACGCCGCGGCAGTGGCTCGAAGGTGGAGGCGACCCGAGCCAGGTCGTCGCGCTGGCGCGGACCCTCGATCTTGTCGCCTGAGCGATTGTGGGTGCTGACACCGCGACCCTCACGACTTCCACGACGCCCGAGCCCTGACCGCTGATGGCGAAGTTTCCCTTCCCGCCATCAGCGGATCGATTGCGAGAGATCCGCGACGATGACGACATCGTCGGCGTCGCACCGATGAGCGCACTCGCCAGGATCTATCAGGCCGGCGGGCGATATCCCAGCAACTGGAACGCTTTTCGTACGGTCGGGCCGGTGGCGGCTGGCCGATTCGACCCGCACCCGCCAACTCCAGATGGCGTCCCGACGGACTCACCGGGAAGCGGCGTGCTTTACGCCGCCGTCGAGCTTCGCACCTGCGTCGCCGAAAGCTTCCAGGCCGCCAGGGTCGTCGACCGCCGCGCGGGCCGACCGTGGCTGGTCGTTTTTCGGCCTACCCGAGTGCTGCGGTTGCTGGACCTCAGCGGCACCTGGCCGACTCGCGCCGGTGCCTCGCAGGCGATCTCGAGCGGGTCGCGTGAGCGCTCGCGGGCCTGGGCGCGAGTGATTGTCGAGGCGTACGACGACATCGATGGACTGTGGTATCGCTCATCGATGGATGCCGGACAGCCCGCGATCTGCCTGTGGGAGCGAGCACGCAATGCGCTGCCGGCAGCGCCGCTGGCGCACCTCCCGCTCGATGCGCCCGGCCTCACGTTGCCGCTTGCCAGGGCCTGTCGGCCGATCGGCTACCTGCTGGTGTGACCAAGATCACCGAGGGGGTGGACGGGCCGGCCAGCGGACGCGAGTAGTGAGGTCGTGCTGGACAACGGCGGCGGCGTTTCGCCCGCTTGCACCCCACACGCCGCCGCCGGGATGGGTCGATGCGCCGCACACGTAGAGCCCGGGTCGCGGCGTGCGGTAGCGCGACCAGCCGGGCAGTGGTCGCAACGAGAACATCGAGTCGAGTTCGGTCTCGACGTGCATCACGTTGCCGCCGATCAGGCCGAGCTCGCGTTCCAGATCCAGCGGCGTCTGCACGAATCGGTCGATCACCGAATCCGCGAACCCCGGCGCCCACCGGTCAACGGCGGTGATGATGCCTTCGGCGACGGTTTCTCTCTGGTCGTCCCAGGACCCCAATTCGTGACGTAGCTGACGCGGGTGCCACTGCGCCCACACCGTCACGACATGTCGGCCGGTTGGTGCGAGTGTGGGGTCAGTTGCCGACGGCGTCATCACGATCATCGGCGGATCGGCGGCAGGCTCGCCACGCAGGAAGTCGCCGTACGCGCTACGAAGTTGCTCAGTGGAGTTGACGAGCAGCTGCATCGAGGTGTGCACGCCCGGCACGTCCACCGCGTAGCCCGGGAGCTTTGTCAGTCAGCAGCCGCACTGCGATCCCGATTCCATGTCCGACCCGAACTGCCGACGCGGTTGCCTCGTCACCTAGCAGGCGAGCGGTCGCGACGATGTGACACGCGCTGAGGACGGCGCGGCAGGCGATCCGGTCACCTGAGTCGGTCACGACCGCGCGGCGTGCAGGCGGTCCGGTGGTGATCGACTGGGCACCGTCGCCGGTCCGCAGGGCGCCGCCGTGGGACGCAAACCGGGCCGCCAACGCCTCGGTGAGGCGCCCGCTGCCGCCCCGCGGACGACCGGCGCGGCGAAGGTGAAACATCGCCAAGGTGCCCGCGATTGGCGCCGTGCCCACTGTGTGAGGTGGTGGCCCGGATTGGGCTGCCCACCAGCCGATGGCCGCGCAAAGCCGATCGTCGTCGAACGTTGGCAGCGATCAGTGTCTCCGCCGGTGTCATGAAGGTCCGCACCATGGCGGCGCGACTCCTGCATGCCGGCGACGGAGTGTCCACGCAGTGCGACCGAGGCTGCGGGCCGTCGGCGGCCGCGACCCGGCGTCGAGGAGCGCTTGAGTGCGCGGTGCCCAGTCAGCGATGAACCGGCGGTAGGCATCGGCGTCGGCGGATCCGCACGCCGCCTCAATTGAGGCGCAGGTCTCGTCGAGGTCTGCGCTGAAGCGAAGCGCGCCCGCCGGATGGGGTAGCACCGCCCATGGCTCGACGTCGTCGTAGACCAACCCCAGCTCGGCGAGACTGAGGTCCTCAACCAGGTCGGTGTGGCGGACCATGACGTGGATGCTCGAGCCACGGTCGACCCGGACGCCTGGCCAGCGCTCCACCGTCGACACCGCGCCACCGATCACCGTGTCGCGCTCGACGACCTCGACGTCCAACCCGGCGCGAGCGAGATAGCAGGCTGCGACAAGTCCGTTGTGGCCCGCTCCGACAATGACGACGTCTCGCGAGCGAGAGCTCACAGATCGACGCCCATGATCGCGTAGGGCTCCGGGCTGCCGGGGAACCGAAAGTCGCTGCATAGATCGCTGAAGCCGTACGAGCGGTAAAGGATCCTGGCGCGCGACTCCGAGTCAGGCGTCGAGAGCACCGCGTGGCGACCCTCGGCGCGAGCGAGCACGTTGGTGAGCAATGCCCGACCTAGGCCGGCTCCCTGATAGTCGGGCAGCACATGCAGCTCAGCGAGCTCGAAGCCGTCACGCAGCCAACGTGCGGACTCACTTCGTCCAAGTGCGCCAGACACGATGTCGTGCCACCACTGACCTGGTGCCCCGCGATAGCCGTAGCCGAAGCCGACGAGCTTGGACGCATCGCCATCGCCGTCGAACGCGGCGGCAGCCACAAGCCGCGGTACGCGACGTGGACGGCGATGATGTCCCGGCGTTGGACAACGACCTCGGGGGAGCGGTTCATTGCTTCGCCGTAGACCGAAGCCGCCTCCGCCGCGAGGGCGCGGAATCGTTGGGCGTCGATCTCGGTGATCTGGCCGAGGGGCGTCATGGCGTCGCGGCCACATCCGCTGCAGTGCCGCCGGTGAGTCGGAGCAGTTCGTCGTACGTCGTGGGGAAGACCGCGTCCGGCGTGCCGGCCGCCGCCCACACGACGTCGAATGACCCGAGGTGGCGGTCGATGATGGTGGTGAGTGGTGCCGGGTGAGCAACCGGCGCGACTCCGCCGATCGCGAAGCCGGTGGCTGCCCGCACGACGTCGGGGTCGGCCCGCCGGACCCGCTCGACGCCGAGAAGGCGCGCGACCGCGCTCGTGTCGACCTGATGATCGCCACTGGCAAGGACGAGGATGGGCGCGTCGTCCGCGGTGAAAACAAGCGATTTGACGATCGCTCCCACGCTGACGCCGAGCGCGCTGGCCGCGTCGACCGCGGTACGGGCAGACTCAGCTAATTCGCGGACTTGGCCTGGCGCGTGCCCGGCGACCAGCGCCGCCGCCACCCGTTCGGCATTCGCGTGCACGAAGCGGACGCTACTTCACCCGGCACTGACTTCACCGGGCTGCTGACATCACCCTGCGCCGAGATGATTGCGGTGCCCATGGCGCCGGTGCGCTCTCCCGAGGCCAGCGTGCTGACTGCGGTGGCAGTGCGGATCCGCTTTGCGGATGCGCTTGACGTGAGGGCTGATCGAACGTATGTTCGATCCGTGAGTCGGGTCCGGTGTGGGGAAGCATCGGCCCCGGCTCGCACAAGCCACGAAGACCTCGCCGCCACCTGGCAGCCCGCCACCTGGCAACCGGGTCCGGACAAGACCAGCGGAGCGCGTCAATGACTACGGCAACGATCACGAGGCCCGCGGCGGGACGGTCGGCAGCGTCCACGTCGAACGTGTTGCGGCCGAGCCGGGTGGCGCCGGTCGCGGCGGTGCGGCTCATGGTGGCGGCGCAGCGCGCCCTCGGCGAGGCAACCGCTGCGACGAACCCACTTGAGCGTTACGCCAGCGCCCACCTCGCGGCGCTGCGTGCTGCTGCCGCGGTGCTGGCCGATCGAGCGCGGCCCACCACCTCGAAGCCGCGCCGGCCCACCAGTGCGTGGACGCTGCTCGTCGGAGTGGCACCAGAGATGGAGCCGTGGGCGGCCTACTTCGCCTCCGGCGCCAACAAGCGAGCGGCAGCGGAGGCTGGTCTTCGAGGTGCCGTGACGACCCGAGAAGCCGACGATCTGTTGCGGGATGCCGCCGCGTTCATTGGCGTGGTCGAGACCACCCTCGGGATGTTGTCCCTCGGCGCTTCCAGTGGCTCTGACGCTGCGAATGACGTGGCGGTCAGACACCGCCGCCAATAGGCTCGCTCCCGTGCCCCCCACGCCCTCCGAGCATCGGAGCCTGACACGGACCGCGGCGCGCACGACAGTGGTGTGGGAGATCCTGCGGACTGCGCTGGCGGAGCTGGCGGCGAGCGCAGACATCGTTGCAGTGCTCGACATCGGGGGCGGCACCGGCGGGTTCGCGGTGCCGCTGGCTGAGCTTGGCTATCCGGTGATGGTCGTCGACCCCAGTCCAGATGCGCTGGCCGCCCTCGAGCGACGTGCCGCGGAGACTGGGATGGGTGAGTTGGTCCGGGGCATTCAAGGTGATGCCAATGACGTGGTCGAGCTGCTTGGAGTCGACAGTGTCGATGCGGTTGTGTGCCACAGCGTGCTCGAGGTCGTCGACGACCCGGCGGATGCATTGGCAGCGATGGCGGCGGTGTTGCGCCCAGGGGGCATCGCCAGCGTGCTCGCGGCCAACCGGGTGGCCGCAGTTGTCGCCCGGGTCACGGCTGGTCGGCTGGCCGAGGCCAGCCAGCTGCTGGCCGACCCACATGGCGTCACTGGACCCAGCGATCCGTTAAAGCGCCGGTTCGCCCTCGACGAGCTCGAGCAACTGATCGCGACGAGCGGGCTGCGGCCGCGAAGTTCGCATGGCGTTCGGGTCTTCGCCGACATCGCACCGGCGACCTTGCTCGACATCGATCCCCGCGCGGTCGAGGAATTGATCGCCCTCGAACACGCCGCCGCCGGCGACCCGGCATATGCCGCGATCGCGACCGCCTTGCACGTGCTTGCCGATCAGCCGTGAGCCGCCGCCAGCTGGAGCGCGAGACGCACAAGCCGGTGCTGGCGGGGGATGACACCGGATGCACGGTCCTGCATGTCGACATGGACGCGTTTTTCGCCAGCGTCGAGTTGCGCACCCGCCCCGAGTTGCGGGGCAAGCCGCTCGTGGTTGGCGGCCGAGGCTCGCGCTCGGTGGTGCTCGCCGCAACGTACGAAGCTCGCGCGTTCGGGGTGCACAGTGCGATGCCGATGGGACGAGCCCGCCGGCTGTGCTCCTCGCTGATCGTCATCGATCCCGATCGTTCCCGTTATGAAGAGGCCTCCCGCGGGGTGTTCGCGGTGTTTCGGTCGATCACCCCACTGGTCGAGCCGCTCTCGCTCGACGAGGCGTTCCTCGACGTGGCAGGAGCGGGCCGGCGGCTCGGAAGTCCGCAGCAGATCGCCGAGCTGATCCGAGCCCGGATCGCCGACGAGCAGGGCCTGCCGTGCTCGGTCGGCGTCGCCAGCACGAAGTTCGTCGCGAAGCTCGCGTCTTCGCGGGCGAAGCCCGACGGGCTGCTTGTCGTGCCAGCGCAGTCAGTCGTGGCGTTCTTGCATCCGCTGCCGATCGGGGCCTTGTGGGGAGTTGGCGAGCGTACCGAGGAGGTCCTCACCCGGCTGGGCTTGCGCACGATCGGCGACATCGCCGCTACGGCGGAGTCGACGCTGGTGAGCGCCGTCGGCCAGGCCGCGGGCTCGCACCTGTACGCGCTCGCCTGGGGTCGAGACGAACGCAGCGTCACGCCGAACGAGCCCGAGCGCAGTATCGGCGCCGAAGAGACGTTCGGCCAGGATGTGGACGACCCGGCGATCATCCGCCGGGAGTTGCTACGGCTCTCGGAACGATGCGCGGCGAGGTTGCGCGGGACCGACCAGGTCGCCCGGACGATCAGCATCAAGGTGCGTTTTGCCGACTTCACCACGATCACCCGATCGCGCACGTTACGAGAGCCGACCGATGTCGCGCGCGTCGTCTACGACACCGCACGGGGGCTGTTCGAGGCGCTCAATCGGGACGGCGCCCTGATCCGACTGGTGGGGGTGCGCACCGAGGGTCTCAGCGACGCGGTTGACGCGCCGCACCAGCTCTCGCTGTCCGGTGATGACGATGAGTGGCGGGCCGCCGAGCGCGCGGTCGACCTTGCTGTGGCGAGGTTCGGCAGTGGCGCGATTCGCCCAGCGGCGCTGGTCGAACGAGAGCCATCAGACCAGCAACGCGACGAGAACTAAATGTTCGGCCTGCGCCGCCGAATAAGACCACCAACGTTCATTGCCGGGGTACTAGCCCCGGCTTGCAATCCGACCGTATCCTGAAGAGCACGCTCCCTCATCCTGAGGTCGCGTCTCACGTAGTGGTGTGAGGGGTCCTAGGAGGCGTCGTGCCGCTCTCTGAGCACGAGCAACGCTTGCTCGAGCAGATCGAGCAGGCGCTGTATGCCGAAGATCCCAAGTTCGCCAGCATTTATCAGGGCACCGACCTTCGTACGCACTACCGCCGGCGAGTCGTCCGAGCCTCAATCGGGCTCATCCTCGGCCTCGGCCTGCTGCTTGCCGGCGTGGTCATTCCGTTGATTCCGCTTGGCGTCGCCGGCTTCATCGTGATGCTGATCGCGGTCTCCTTCGGCGTCGCGTCGTGGCAGCGGATGACCGGCAAGCGCGTGGCTGTGCCCCAGGACCGCAACGACGCCCGCCGAGCGAGCGACCGCGCCCCCCGACGCGGGCTGGTCCAGCGCCTGGAAGATCGCTGGCAACGCCGAAGCGACGATCGCTGACGCGGCGCTCGGCCGCCGCTCGCAGCATCGCAAGGACGGCTGTCGGCCGTCGTGCCTAGCTAGGGTGCGGGTGCGAGCGAAGGTGTGACCTGCTCCGCAACGCCCGTCTCGCACCTGCGCCAAGGCGGTCGAATATGTCCAGCACGTTGCCGATCCGCGCTATCGCGGCGCCGACGACCTGCATGGTTGAGCGAGGCAGGATTCGTGCCATCGCCCGCTGGAAGCCGGAGCGTCGTGCCAAGGCGGCAGTCCGGATCACCCCGACGTCGCGTCGGAGGTCGGTGCCGTTGACCGACGGCGTCGGCGCGTACCGAGAACGCTCCTCGCATTGGGCAAGCCGCTGCATCGCTGCGCGGGTGCCGGTGTCGGAGCGCAACGCGATCAGCGCGGCGGCGGCGATCTGCCTCGGCGTGTGGCCGTCGTCCCACGGCACACGCAGGTCGATCGCGGTGTCGCGCAGCTCTGCCCAGGCGGCATCGGCCGCACGCGCGGGATCGGCGAAGCGGCGCAATCGGCGTCGGCGCGACACCGCCCGCGTCGTGCCCGGCAGCAGCAGCACAAGCGCCAGAACCACGACCACCAGCAGGATCAGCCAGGTGTGGCCGCTGACGGCACTCGACCGCGAGGCGGCCGCCGACGAGCTGCCACTGCCCGCAGCGGTGCCGGCGCTTGGCTTGGGCCGCAGCCCCTGCGGGATTGTGCCCGCGCTGGTTTGCGGCTTCGGGCTCGTTGTCGGGTTGACTCTCGGACCGCCATTGACGGCGCCCTTGGCATAGACCGGCGTGACGGCCTGGCCATCGCCGCGCGGGGTCGGCTCGAAGGCCAGCCAGCCATATCCCTGGAAATACAGCTCCGGCCAGGCGTGCGCATCGTGGGTCGTCACGAGCCACGTGCCGTTCTTCTGCTCGGTGCCGCGGGTGAACCCCACCGCCACCCTGGAGGGGATGCCTGACAGGCGCGCCATGACCGCCATCGCGGTGGCGAACTGCTGGCAGAAGCCGCGACGCGTGTCGAGCAGGAAGTCGGCGAGCGCGTTGGGCCCGGTGTTTGCCGGGATGCTTGTGTCGTAGGTGAAGCGCGAACCGCCGGTGAAGAAGTCCTGGATTGCCAGTGCCTTCTCGTATGGCGTCGTCGCTTTGGCAGTGACCTGCTTGGTGAGCCTGCGCACGGCGGGCGAGATGCTCGACGGCACTGTCGTGTCGGCCTCGAGGGCGGCGCTGCCGCCGACTGTGCCGGCAGAGTTGAGCTCTGCCGCGGTTGGGTCGTTCGACACACTTCGCGCCGTGTATTGCAGCCCAGCCGTCGTCCTAGAGGCCGAGAAGATCGTGGCGGTGCCAGGGTCGTAGCGCCACGCACCGTTGACGCTGACCCCCAAAGTCGTCGCCTCGACCGGAAGCCAGTGCAACGGCAGGTTTTCGGAGACGCTGATTGTCGCGGTGTTGACCTGGCCTGCGGCTGGTTGACCGGGAGGGTCTCGCTCGCGGCCGCGCTTGGTGGCGCCTTGAGCTGCGCGGCGGAGAACGTGCTGCCGTTGAACTCGTCGAGCGAGGTGAGCCGCAGGTAACCAGGATCGGCGTCAGCGGTGCGATAGCTGATGACCGGAATCACCTTGGTGCTGGTGAGGTCGGAGGCGACGGAGACGATCGGGTTGACGACCACCTGGCTGCCACCGCCGTTGCCGTTCCCACTGCCGCCGGTGCCGTGCTTGTCGATCCCGGTGTGAAGGCCCGGGATGAAGATCGGAACGATCACACCGAGCCCGATCGCCATCGCCGCGACTCGTCGACCGAGTGAGGCCGGTGCGGGTGCGGACGATTCGTCGGTCGACCAGGCTGAGGCCGGTCTCGCCCGGCTGCCGGTGCCGACGGCAGCGCCCCAGCGCGCCACCTTCTCGCGGTTGTCAGCGAACAGCAGCCACATGTATCCGGCAGCGGCGGCGATGAACGGGAAGATCCCGACGCCATGATGACCCGTGGCCGCGCAGACCGTGAACAGTGCAAGCAACGGCAGGCCACTCAGGGCGGCGCGACGCAGCGTCACCGTCAGCAAGTCGACGACGAGTGCGATTGCCGAGACGCCGATGACGGTCAGCAGCACAAGGCCGTGATGTGCCGGTGCAGGCGTCGGCAGCTTGTGGATCTGGGTGAAGCCACGACGCGCGGTGAGGTCGAGGTGATGAAACGCGAGGCGCCCCGGGATGAAGCCGAGGTGCGCCTTGGATCGCGCGAACAGGAACGTGACCCACAACAAGATCGCTAGTGCGGCCGCGATCGGCTCGAGCGCCGACGGCAGGGGTGAGGATCGTACGAGGGCGCAACTGCCGGCAACGATGATGATCGCGCCGAAGACCGGCACCACCCAGGCGGTTGTCTTGAAAACCGAGATGAGTGACGTCGCCGTCGCGATGGTCGCGAGAGCGGCGTATGCACTCAACCGCAGCTGTGCACTCATGCGGCATCGGGTGGATCGGGCAACGACGCGGTGTTAGCCGCGCTGGCACCAACGAGTGTCGGCGGGGGAGCGGCTTTCGTACGGCCGGCCTGCGGCCAGAGCTGCGCGAGCGAGTCGCCGCGATGCACCTCGATCGTGCGCCAGCCGGACTGTGCGAGAAGTTGGCAGGTCTGGCGGTGGGCCTGGGCACTTTCTTCCGCGCTCTGCGGTGACTGCGTCACCCATGAGTCCGTGTGCAGCACTAGCGCGATGCCGACCGAGGCGCCACCGCTTCGCATCCGGGCGAGGCTCTCCGCGTCGTCAGGCGACAGCGCGCCGACGATCGCGACGAGCAGACCCTCAGTGCCCTGGCGACGGACCGTGCTCATGCCGGCGTGCAGGCTGCGGCTCGCGGATGGGCTGACGACGGCGAGGACGTCGAGCACGCTGCCGTCAAAAGATGCACCAGCGAGGCCCGCAGAGGACACCTCGCTGCCGGTGTCGGTGATGAGCCGAAGCTCGAAGCCGTTGCGGGCCAGATGCAGGCTGATGGACGCGGCCGCAGAGATCGCCCATTCCAACGACGACGTCGGGCCGTCGCCGCGATGCGCGATCGTGCGGGTGTCTAGCAGAACCGCGCCGCGGCTCTGCCAGGGCTGCTCTTCGCGTCGGACTGTGAGTTCGCCGCGGCGCGCGGTAGTGCGCCAGTGGATCCGACGCAGGTCGTCGCCATGGCGGTATTCACGAGTGGCGACGTCGTCGTCGCCGTACGTTGCCACTGATCGCGACGTGCTGTGACCCGCGCCACCCCACTCGCCGCTGAGCTGCACCGCGGGCAGTGGCGTCACCTGGGGGGTCACGACCAGGGTGTCTGTGCTGGTGAAGGCGCGGGGCAGCTCGCACAGCCCGAACGGGTCCATCAGGCGCACGGTGAGCGGGCCGACGCGATAGCGCCCCCGCAACTCCCCGCTGACGTGGTAGCCGACATCGATCGGACGGCGGGGGGCGAGCCGGTCGAGGACCACGCGGGGCCGGCCGCCGAGAAGGTACGGGATGGTGTCTTCGATCAGCAGCAGACCGGTGGGAAGCCGCGATATGTTCTCGATCCGCAGCACCACCCTTGCCCGATCACCACTCGCGACGCGGGCCGGATCGAGCCGACGTGAGCACGTGAGCCGGAAGCGGGTTCGCGCGGCAAAGCCGACCGCGACCAGTGGCGCAGCGATCAGTAGTGCAGCCACTCGCAGCAGATCTCGCTCGTGCAACACCAAACCGGCGACGGCGGCAGTGAGCCCGGCAGCGAGCAAGCATCGGCCCCGCATCGTGAGGGACTGCAACGCTCCTCGAAGGAAGCTCGGGATCACAGGCGAGTGTCCATCCAGTGCTAGGCGGGTCGGCGGGCGGCCCGCGCTGGCACCGGAACGCTCGCGAGAATGTCGGCGACGACCGCCGACGTGGTGCGGCGAGCGATCTGAGCCTCGGCGGAAAGCAGCAGCCGATGTGACAGCACCGATTCGGCGAGGGACTGCAGGTCATCCGGCGCGACGTAGTCACGTTCGTCGAGGGCAGCAGTGGCACGACCCGCGCGCAGGAGATGCAGGGTTGCTCTTGGTGACGCGCCAAGGCGAAGGTCTTGATGGTTACGGGTCGCGGTGACGAGGTCGACGGCGTAACGACGCACACTGTCGGCGATGTGAACTGTCCGGACCGCGCTCACAAGTCTGGCGACTTCCACGCTGTCCGATACCGGCTCGAGGTCGTCGAGCGGTGACGCCGCACTGTGGGTGTCGATCATCATGAGCTCGGCGTCGATGGAGGGATAGCCCAATGCGATCCGGGCAGTGAACCGGTCGCGCTGCGCCTCTGGCAGCGGGTAGGTGCCCTCCATCTCGACCGGGTTCTGCGTCGCGATGACCATGAACGGTGGCTCGAGCGGATAGGTCACGCCGTCGACGGTGACCTGTCGCTCCTCCATGCACTCCAGCAGTGCGGACTGGGTCTTGGGGAGGCCCGGTTGATCTCGTCGCCGACGACGATGTTCGCGAAGATCGCCCCGGGTTTGAACTCGAAGTCACGGTTGTTCTGGTTGTAGACCGAGACTCCCGTGATGTCGCTGGGGAGTAGGTCCGGGGTGAACTGGATCCGGCGCACCGAACAGTCGATCGACCGGGCCAAGGCTTTCGCGAGCATTGTCTTGCCAACGCCCGGAACGTCCTCGACCAGCAGGTGACCCTCGGCGAGCAGCACGGTCACCGCCAACCGCACGGCTTCGCCCTTGCCCTCGATCACGGTGTCGACCGCAGCGGCGATGCGCTCACCTGCGGTGGCGACCGCTTTCAGCTCCAGTTCGGGCGATTGGGTCGCTGACTGCGGCGTCACTGGCGAGACCTCCTCGAAGCGGGCCGTCGCCCGACGGCACCTCAGAACACGTGGTCATCAGTCTTGCACCTCCCGTGGCACTGCGTCCCTGCTGCGCAGATAACGCCTGGGTGACGGCGGGGACGCGAATCGGGGCCGGCGGCGGGGATCCGGGTGGGGTGCTGGTGGGGCGAACTGCCGCAAAGATGGTTGACAGGGGAGCAAAGTGGAGTACGGTGGCGCGCTATGGGGAGGGATGTGGGGCGTCGGCCCGCATCGCTTCGGAGTCCGGTGGCGAAGTGGGGAGGCGTGGCATGTTCCTTGGCACGTTCTCGCCCCGCCTGGATGACAAGGGCCGGCTGTTCCTCCCGGCGAAGTTTCGCGAAGGCCTCTCGGGTGGCCTCGTGATCACCAAGGGCCAGGAGCGCTGCTTACGGGTATTTCCGGCCGCGGAGTTCACCCGGATTACCGAGCGGCTGCGCGATGCCCCGATGACCGCCAAGAGCACGCGTGACTACCAGCGGATGATGTTCGCCGGTGCCCACGACGAGGTGCCCGACCGACAGGGCCGCGTGACCGTGCCCCCACCCCTGCGGCAGTACGCCGGCCTCGAGCGCGACTGCGCCGTCGTCGGCATGAACACCCATCTGGAGATCTGGGACGCGACTGCCTGGGCTGACTACGAGTCGAGCCAAGAAGAGTCGTTCTCCAATCTGTCTGAGGAGGTGCCCGGCATCTTCTGACGGTTCTGCCAGCCACCGTTCTGCGCGGCTTGGCCCTCGCTCGCGGCCCCTGATGTCCCTTCCCCGGCTTCAGGTGTGGCGGCGGGGACCTGGCTTCACAGCCGGACACGACCAACAACAGCGGCAACGGCGCCGCGGAAGGGATGCGAATGAGCGACTCGCCGCACGATGTCGGCCACCGGCATGTGCCCGTGATGCTCGATCGCGTCCTTGCTCTATTGGATCCAGTTGCTGGTGGTGCGTCGGCGGTCGTTGTCGACGCGACTCTCGGGCTCGGTGGTCACGCCGCCGCCCTGCTGGCGCGGCACCCTGACCTTCACCTGATCGGCATCGACCGCGATGCGGCGGCACTCGACCGCAGCCGCGCCCGGCTCGCGGCCCATGTGGATCGACTGACGTTGGTCCACGGTGTCTACGACTCGCTGCCCGCGGTCTTGGCGGCGGCCGGGGTTGAACGGGTTGACGGGGTGCTCTTCGATCTCGGTGTCTCCTCGATGCAGCTCGACGCAGACGAGCGCGGCTTCTCCTACTCACGCGACACCGACCTCGACATGCGCATGGACCCCAGCAGTGGAAAGACCGCCGCCGAGGTCGTGAACACGTATTCGGTGGCAGAGCTCAGCCGGGTGCTGCAGGAGTACGGCGAGGAGCGGTTTGCTCGCCGCATCGCCAAGGCGATCGAACGCGAGCGGGCGGTCGCGCCGCTCACCTCGTCCGTGCGGCTGGCAGACCTGGTCCGCGACGCGGTGCCCGCGGCGACCCGGCGTACCGGTGGTCATCCGGCGAAGCGCACCTTCCAAGCGCTGCGCATCGAGGTCAACGACGAGCTCGGCGCACTGGAACGCGCGCTGCCTGCGGCAGTGACCGCGCTTCGGCTCGGTGGCCGGCTCGTTGTCCTTGCGTATCAGTCACTTGAGGACCGGATCGTGAAGCGGACCTTCGTGGCGGGCGCATCATCGACCGCGCCACCCGACCTGCCGATCGTGCCGCCGGAAGCGTTGCCAAAACTGCGACTGCTCACCCGCGGTGCTGAGCAGGCCGACGAGGTGGAGATCGCAGCAAATCCGCGCGCGGCGTCAGTCCGCCTGCGTGCGGTCGAACGAATCCGTGAAGCCGCATGAACCCGCCGCGCATTGACTGTGCGACGGCCTCGAGCGGCTGGAGGTCGTCACAGTGAGCGCGACCGCACCGGTACGCCGTGCCGCCCCACTTCGCCATCCCGCGACGACTCGCAGTCCGGCCGGCGAGCGGAACCGTTCAGCGACCGCGCCGCCCAAGTCCACCGCCTTGCCACGGCCTCGTCTGGTCTTGGTGTCCCCGCGCCCGACGACCGCAGGTCGACTGCCGTTCCTCATCCTTGTCGGCGCGGTCATGGCGGGCGGCCTGGTCGCTGTGCTGCTGTTGCACATGGCTGCCGCGCAGGACGCCTTCCGGCTCACTGGGATGCAACAGCGGTTGGCGAGCTTGACCAGCGAAGAGCAGCAGCAGGAGCAGGTCGTCGCGGCCGACTCATCGCCGGGCGAACTTCAGTCCCGCGCGGTTGCGCTCGGCATGGTGCCGACCACGATCACGAAGTTCGATCGGCGCCCGGACGGTCGCGCGGTGGCCACACAGACCCCGGTGTACGTGGCGCCACCGACACCGAAGACCGCCAAGACCACGAAATCCGCTAAGACGACGACCGTCGGCAAGACCACGACCAAGTCGGCAACCAAGAAATCGGCTAAGTCCACTCAGCCGACGAAGACCACGAAGACCACGAAGACCACGACTGGCAAGGCAGGCACCGCCCCGAAACCCAACAACCCGAAGCACAACAAGCCGACCCACCACAAGGCTGGGAATACCACGCCGTGAGCACTCGCCCCGACCGCCGTCCCCAGCCCCGCACCGCGAGGCGAGCGCCTGCGCACACGACCAGACGCACGCCCGCCCGCACGCCTGCCGGGCGACCAGCGCCACGGTCGTCGCGGCGTCCGGGTCGGCGCCGTCCGAGTGCGGGGCGCCGGCTACAGATCGTTCTCATCGTCGTGCTGATGGTGATGTCGCTTATTGGCGGCCGGCTTTTGCAGCTGCAGGGCCTCGACCGCTCGGCGTACGCCGACTCCGCGCAGGTCCAGCAGTTGCAGCGGATGACCTTGATCGCGAGTCGGGGCACGATCACCGACCGCAACGGCAACGCGATCGCCACGAGTGTCGACGCGCGGGATGTCATCGCCGACCCTGAGCAGATGACGGACCCGGTTGCGGCTGCCGCGAAGCTGGCACCGCTCCTCGGGCAGCGTCGCGCGGTCATCGCGAGCGCGCTCGAGGTTCATAGCGAGTACGCGTTGTTGACCCAGACGCCGGTGACCCCGCAGGTCGGCGCCGAGGTGCTTGCGCTGAAGTTGCCTGGCGTGACAACCACAGACACGACAAGGCGGATCTACCCGGACGGCACGTTGGCGGCGAACGTGGTCGGTTTCGTCGGGGCGAACGGTCAAGGCAGCGGTGGACTTGAATACAGCTTCCAAAAGACCTTGGCCGGTCGGAACGGGTCGCAGAGCTTCCAGGTCGGAGCCAACGGCGATCCGATCCCGGACGGCGAGTCGTCGCTGACGCCTGCGGTTCCTGGTAGCGGGCTGCGCCTCACCCTGCAGCGCGACATCCAATACGAGGCACAGCAACAGATCACCAAGCAGGTGAAGGCAACTCACTCACTGTCCGGCACCGTCATCGTGATGAACCCGAAGAACGGTCAGATCCTCGCGCTTGCCTCCGCGCCGACGTTCAACCCGAACGACTTGTCCACGGCCAACAACAATGACCTGGGCGATCCCGCGGTGAGCGTGCCGTTCGAGCCCGGCAGCGTCAACAAGGTGATCACGATGTCCGCGGCGCTCGAGGACGGGTTGGTCACCCCAGATTCGCATTTTGTGATTCCCAATTCGTTGATGGTCGCGGGCACGCAGTTCCATGACGCCGAGGTTCATCCCACCGAGCACCTGACACTTACCGGCATCCTTGCCAAGTCCAGCAACATCGGCGCGATCAAAGTCGCGCAGGAGCTTGGCCCGCAACGATTTGACTACTACCTACACGCGTACGGCTTCGGCAAGCCGACCGGCGTCGGACTGCCTGCCGAAAGCGCTGGACTGCTGCCGCCGATCTCGGCGTGGTCCGGCACGAGCCTCGCGACGTTGTCCTTCGGCCAGGGCATCGACGTGACCGCGATGCAGGTGGCGAGCGTCTACTCGACGATCGCTGACAACGGCATCAGGGTCAATCCCAACATCGTTGAAGGCACAGTCAACGGAAAGCAGTTCCATCCGGCGCCCGCTCCGACCCGTCGCCGGGTGATCAGCGTCAAGGTCGCCACTGAGCTTCGCAACATGCTCGAGTCCGTGACCTCGAACGAAGGCACCGCTCCGGCAGCGCGCATCGCCGGATACCGCGTCGCCGGCAAAACCGGCACGGCCAACCGCTACAACGGTCACGGCGGCTACTCCGGCGCCGGCTACACCGCGACCTTCGTCGGCATGGTGCCGGCCGACAACCCGCAGCTGATCTGCGAGGTTGTGCTCGACCGGCCGCTGCACAACCACTACGGCGGCGCCGTCGCCGCACCGATCTTTCATGACGTCATGAGCTTCGCGCTCCGGACGATGAAGATCGCCCCGACCTTCACGAAGCCGCCCAGAGCCAAACTGACGTGGTAGGCCTGGGTAACGTGCCTCGCGATGCCTGACCTGTCTGCTCGACCACTCACGGTGACCCCCAAGCCGGTTGAGCGACTGCTGGGTCGACTGCCCGGAGCGCACCTCGACGGCGATGGGTCGACCACCGTCACCGGAGTCACGCATGATTCACGCGGCGTCCAGTCCGGGGATCTCTACATCGCCAGGGCCGGCGAGCGTACCCATGGGATCGATCACGTCGGCGCCGCCATCGACGCCGGCGCGGTGGCGGTCCTCACCGATCCCGCATCTGCCCCGGCAGCGGTCTCCGCGGGTGCGAATGCGGTGGTCGTGGTCGATGACGTCCGCGACGCGATGGGCGCGGTCGCCGCGTGGGTCTACGACGATCCGGCGGCCGCGTTGCTGGTGCTCGGGGTCACGGGCACCAACGGCAAGACGACGACCGTCTACCTCCTCGAGTCCGGGCTACGGGCTGCCGGCCGGCGTACCGGCCTGATCGGGACGATCGAGACGCGGGTCGCCGATGAGGTGCTCCCCAGTGCTCGCACGACGCCGGAAGCTACCGACCTGCAGGCGCTTTTTGCCGTGATGCGTGAACAGCGGGTCAACGCGGTGTCGATGGAGGTCTCCAGCCACGCCCTCGTGCTCGGTCGAGTCGACGGGATCACCTTCGACCTCGCGGCGTTCACCAACCTCTCGCAGGACCACCTCGATTTCCACCGCGACATGGACGACTACTTTGCGGCCAAGGCGACGCTGTTCACGCCGGAGCACTCACGCCGAGGAGTGGTGTGCATCGACGACGACTGGGGGCGCCGACTCGCCGGCCGGTCAGCCATCCCGATCCTCACCCTCGGTCACGATGCCGACTCGGACTGGCGCCGTATCGATGACATGGATGAGGGAGCTAGCGGCGGGCGGACCCGGCTGATCGACCCAGTGGGGGAGAGCCACGACGTCCGCTGCAGCTTGATCGGCGAGGTCAACCTGACCAATGCCGCCCTCGCGTACGTGACGCTGGTCGAGGCCGGAATCGACCCCGAGCAGGCGCGGGAAGGTATCGCGGGCCTGACGGCGATTCCTGGCCGGATGGAGCCGATCGACGCCGGTCAGGACTTCCTCGTCCTGGTCGACTACGCCCACACCCCGGAGGCGGTGACTACCCTGCTTGCGGAGGCGCGCCGGTTGGCGCCGCCGCCCGGTCGAGTGATCGTCGTGCTCGGCTGTGGTGGTGACCGTGACCGGGCGAAGCGGCCGCAGATGGGTGCGGCAGCGGCAGCAGGCGCCGACATTGCCGTGTTCACCAACGACAATCCGCGGTCGGAGGATCCGCTGGCGATTCTGGCGGCGATGATCGAAGGCGTGAGTGGTGGCGCCGATGTCACGGTTGAGCCCGATCGCCGCGCGGCGATCCGGCTGGCAGTCAACGCTGCCCACGCCGGTGATGTCGTCGTGGTGGCGGGTAAGGGTCACGAACAGGGACAGGAGATTGCGGGTCAGGTGATCGCGTTCGATGACCGCGTTGTCGTGCGCGAGGCGCTGCAGGCAAACGGAGCGAGTGAGGCGTGATCACCATGAGCGCCGGCGACATCGCCGCGCTGACCGGGGGCCGGCTGGAGGGCGTCGCCGCGCAGACCCTCGTGCCCGGGCCGGTTGTTGTCGACTCGCGGCTGTGCAGTGCCGGCTCGATGTTTGTCGGTCTGCCCGGCGAGCACACCGAAGGATATCTTCACGCCGCTGACGCGTTCCGGCGGGGCGCAGTCGTGGCGCTCGCCAGCCGAGAGATCGACGGACCGGCGATCGTCGTCGACGACGCGGTGCGGTCCCTGGGTTTCCTGGCGGGCGGGGTGTTACGGCGGACCACCAACTGTCGGGTGGTCGGCGTGACCGGATCCTCGGGCAAGACCTCGACGAAGGATCTCATCGCCGTGCTGCTCGATCGGCTCGGCTCGACTGTCGCCGCCGCCGCCTCGCAGAACAACGAGATCGGCTTGCCGCTCACGGTGCTCGGAGTCGAGGAGTCAACCAGGCACCTTGTGCTCGAATACAGCGCGCGCGGCGTGGGACACATCGACTATCTGTGTCGGATTGCTCGCCCGGCGATCGCGGTCGTGCTCAATGTCGGCAGTGCGCACCTGGGCGAGTTTGGATCGCGTGAAGTGGTCGCGGCGGCAAAGGGCGAGCTAGTCGAGGCACTCGCCGCCGACGGGCTGGCAGTGTTGGGCGTCGACGACCCGCTAGTGGCGGCGATGAGGTCCCGTACCGATGCAGAGGTGGTCGGGTTTGGGATGAATCCAGACGCTGATTTCCGGGTTGAGTCGCTGACCCTTGATGCGCAGGCGCGGCCGCGATTTCGGCTGGTCACGCCGCAGGGCATTGCGAAGATCTCGCTGCAACTGGTCGGTGCCCATCACGCCACGAACGCGGCGGCGGCCGCTGCGGTCGGTCTGGCGTTGGGCATGAGCCTCGGCGAGGTGAGCGACGCCCTGCGCGAGGTGACCGCGATCAGTGCACATCGAATGGATGTCGCTGCGCGCGAAGACGGTCTGGTGGTCATCGACGACGCCTACAACGCGAATCCGGAGTCGGTGAAGGCGGCTCTCGATGCGCTTGCGGCAGTCTCGGATGGGCGTCACGGAGCCAGCTGGGCGGTGCTCGGCGAGATGCGCGAGCTGGGAGCCGACGCGCCGGCCTTGCACGCCGCTGTTGGCGAGCACCTCGCGGCGCACCGCATCGACCATCTTGTCGTCGTCGGTGAGAGCGCGCACTCAATTGCGGCTGGGGCGAGCTCGGTCAGCGACTGGACCGGAAGCATCGACTTCGCCGCCGACGCTGATGCTGCCGCTGCCATCGTGCAGGCCGGCGCCGCCGCGCCGGATGTCGTGCTGGTCAAGGCGTCGAACGCGTTGGCGTTGTGGCGAGTTGCGGATGCCCTGCTGGCTCCCGCAGGGTCCAGTCGTGAGGAACGTCCTTGTCGCCGCGCTGGTCGCGCTGCTCGTGTCGCTGTTCACGACGCCGATTGCCATCAAGGCCTTTCGACTCAAGGGATACGGCCAGCTGATTCGTGACGACGGGCCGACCACGCATCACACCAAGCGAGGCACTCCGACCATGGGTGGCTCGGTCATCATCATCGCGATTCTGTTGGGCTATCTGGTTGCGCATCTGGTCTTCCTGCGCGGCGTAACCGCCTCAGGCCTGCTCGTGCTGTTTCTGATGACCGGCCTCGGGTTCGTCGGCTTCGTGGACGACTTCATCAAGATCCGCAAGCAGCGCAGCCTTGGCTTGACGAAGGCGGCGAAGTTTGCCGGCCAGGCGGTGGTCGCCATCGTCTTCGGCGTGCTGGCAACGCATTTCACCAATGTGCACGGGCTTGCGCCGGCCTCGACCCACCTGTCGTTCACTCGTGACTATGCCCTCGACTTCACCGGCGTCGGCTTCGTGGTGTGGGCCTACCTCATGGTGACGGCGACGTCGAACGGCGTGAACCTCACCGACGGCCTTGACGGTCTCGCGACCGGCACGTCATGCATGGTGTTCGGCGCGTACGTGATCATCGCGTACTGGCAGTTTCGTAACTCCTGCGTGACGAATCCGATCCACAACTGCTACGTCGTGCGAGATCCACTCGACATCACCATCGTCGCGGCGGCGGCCATGGGCGCGTGTTTCGGATTCTTGTGGTGGCAGGCGCCACCCGCAGGGATTTTCCTGGGAGACACCGGGTCGCTCGCCCTGGGTGGGCTGTTCGCCGGCATCGCGATCGTCACCCGTACCGAGTTGTTGCTGGTCATCCTCGGCGGCCTGTTCGTCCTGGAGACCCTGTCGGTGATCATCCAGGTGGCGTCGTTCCGGGGCTTTCATCGACGGGTGTTTCGGATGGCGCCGTTCCATCATCATTTTGAGTTAGCCGGCTGGAACGAGAACACCGTGATCGTTCGCTTCTGGATTATCGGTGGTCTGGCGGTCGCATTCGGTCTCGGTGTGTTCTACGCCGCGTTCCTCTCGACGACGTGACGACCGCATTTGACGGCCGGCGGGTCGTGGTGGCCGGCATCGGTGTCTCTGGCGTCGCGGTCGCGCGGGCGCTGCTCGATCGTGGTGCCAGGGTGTTGGTCGTCGACGGCCGGGCCGACGACGCGGTCGCGGATGCCGCGGCTGAGCTGCGACGCCGTGGCGCTGACCTGCGCCTCGGCGACGCGACCGCGCCGGTCGACGCCGACCTCGTCGTCACCTCGCCTGGCTGGCGACCAGATCAGCCGCTGCTCCTGGCAGCAGCGCACGCTGGCATCGAGGTCATCGGCGAGCCCGAGCTCGCCTGGCGACTACGCGCGCCCGGCGCCGCCGACTGGCTTGGGGTCACGGGCACCAATGGCAAGACAACGACGGTCGGGATGCTCGCTGCAATCCTTGGTGCGGCTGGGCTTCGTACGGTCGCAGCAGGCAACGTCGGCCTGCCGTTGGTCGACGCCGTCCAAGCGGAGCCGCCCTATGATGTCCTGGCGGTCGAGCTGTCGAGCTTCCAGCTGCACTGGTCGTCGACCCTGGAGTGCTCGATCGCGAGCATCCTGAACGTTGCCGATGACCACATCGACTGGCATGGCTCATTCGCGGAGTACGCCGATGACAAGTCGCTGATCCTGCGCGGCGATGCGCTCGCGGTCGTGAATCTTGACGACGCGGGCTCGGTCGCCGCGAGTGCTGTGGCGAAACGTCGGGTTGGCTTCACCCTCAGCGAGCCGGCGGCTGGCAGTTTCGGGGTCCGGACCGGTGACCTCGTCGACCCAGATGGCATCGTGCTCGCGGGTGTCACGGATCTTCAGGTGCCGGGCGAACACAACGTCGCCAACGCGCTGGCAGCCAGCGCGCTCGCGCGATGCCACGGGGTCGAGCCCGAAGCGATCCGCGCCGGGCTTCGCAGCTACGCGCCGAGCCGGCACCGCAACGAGCTCGTTGCCCGTGGCGCGGGTGTGAGCTGGGTCAACGACTCGAAGGCGACCAACCCGCACGCTGCGGCCGCGAGCCTGTCGGCTTACGACTCCGTTGTGTGGATCGCGGGCGGCCTGTTGAAGGGTGCGGAGGTCGATGACCTCGTGGCCAGCCATGCGCACCGGCTGCGTGCCGTCGTGCTGATTGGCCGCGACCGCGCGGTGATCGCGACAGCACTGGCGCGACACGCGGCAGATGTGCCAGTTGTGACGATAGATACAGAAGACACTGGTGGGATGGATGAGGCAGTGCGCTCGGCGGCGAGGTTCGCGCAGCCGGGCGACACCGTGTTGCTCGCCCCGGCGGCCGCGAGCATGGACATGTTTCGGGACTACGCCGAGCGTGGTGATCGGTTCGCGGGGGCAGCCCTGGACGCTGCCAAGGCCACATGAGCACAACCGTTGACGGACGGCTGACCAGTGGACGAGCCGCGAAATCTACTTCCCGCACCGCGTCGGCAGGCCGACCGGCGTCCGCATCGACGCGCTCCGCCAAACCGGCGTTGCTGACACTGCTCGACCGGCCACTCGCCTCGTACTACCTGGTGATCGGAGCGGCGGCACTGCTGCTTGCACTCGGTCTGATCATGGTCCTGTCCGCCTCGAGTGTGACGTCGTACACCTCATCAGGCTCGTCGTTCACGATCGCTGAGCGGCAGGGCGTGTGGATGGCGATCGGACTGCCGGCGTTGTGGTTGGGATCGCGGTTGCCGGTGCGGGCCTACCGCCTGCTCGGCTATCCGTTGCTGTTGCTGTCCTTCGCCTTGCTGGTGGTCGTGCTGGTGCCGGGGATAGGCGTCAACGTCTCCGGTGCCACGCGGTGGATCGACCTGCCGGGCGGCCTGCAGATCCAGCCGTCCGAGCCCGCAAAGCTCGCCCTTGTGCTGTGGGGCGCCGACCTGTTGGCACGCAAGGAAAAGCGACTGACCGAGACCAAGCATCTGCTGGTGCCGTTGCTCCCCATCACGTTGGCGATGGCGCTGCTCGTCATGGCGCAGCCAGACATGGGCACCACGATCGTCCTGCTGGTCGTGATGCTTGCGCTGCTGTTCACGGCAGGTGCGCCCTGGGCTGTGTTCGCGCGGCTCGGTGTGTTTCTTGGTGTCGGCATCGGCGCGCTAGCGATCACCGAGCCGTACCGACTGCAGCGGTTGACCGGCTTTCGCAATCCGTGCGCGGTGCGGATCGCGCAGAGCATCGGATATCAAGCGTGCCAAGGGTTGTACGCGTTGTCCTCGGGCGGGTGGTTTGGTCTTGGTCTCGGCGGCAGCCGCGAGAAGTTCGGCTACTTGCCCAACCAATACACCGACTACATCTTCGCGATCATCGGCGAGGAGCTTGGCCTGCTCGGTACGTTGGTCGTCCTCGGGTTGTTCGCCTTGCTCGGCTATGCCGGCATTCGGATTGCGCAGCACTGCACCGACCGCTTCAGTCAGCTCGCTGCGGCTGGCGTCACCGCGTGGTTGCTTGGCCAGGCACTGGTCAACATGGGCGCGGTCGTGGGCTTGCTGCCGATCACCGGGATCCCGCTGCCATTGGTTTCCTTCGGTGGGTCGGCCCTCGTGCCTGCGATGTTTGCCATCGGCATGTTGATTTCATTCGCGCGCCACGAACCCGCGACCGCGCGTGCGTTGGCGGCTCGTAAGGCCGCACGTGGATCACGGGTGCCCAAGGTCGCCTGGAGTCGCTAGTGCGCCCATGGCGATGAACGTCCTCCTCGCGGGTGGCGGTAGCGCAGGCCATGTTTCCCCACTGCTTGCGCTCGCAGATCGGCTGGTCGCCGACGATCCCTCGACCGTTGTGCTGGCGCTCGGGACGGCCACTGGGATTGAGGCGCGCCTGGTGCCCTCGCGTGGCTATGAGCTCTACGCGATTCCAAAAGTGCCGTTGCCGCGGCGGCCATCGCTGCAAGCACTTCGGCTGCCCTCGGATCTGCGGGCAGCGATTCGGGCGGCTCGATCGGCGATTGATCGGATCGGCGCTGACGTCGTGGTGGGGTTTGGTGGCTATGTCGCTGCGCCGGCGTATCTCGCTGCGCGACGAGCCGGTGTCGCGATTGTGGTGCACGAGCAGAACAGCCGGCCTGGGTTTGCCAACCGGCTCGGTTCGTGGCTGACCACCTCGGTCGCGGTGAGTTTCCCGGACACGCCGTTGCGCCACGCCGTGCGCACCGGTTTGCCGCTGCGGGCAGAGATCACCGGGCTCGACCGCGACCTGCTCCGCGCGTCCGCGCGGGCGTCGTTCGGCTTGGACCAGCACCGGCAGACCCTGCTGGTCTTCGGCGGGTCGCTCGGGGCGCAGCGACTCAACCTGGTTGTCCCCGAGATTGCGTCCGACCTGGCAGATCGCGGTGTGCAGGTGCTGCATATCTGCGGCACGGGCAAGTTGTTTCCTTCTCCGGCTGTGACGCACCGGCAAGATGGAGAGGTGGACTCACCTGCGTACGTCGTCCAGGAGTACGTCGACCGGATGGAGTTGGCGTACGCCGCCGCCGACGTCGTCGTCGGGCGGGCGGGTGCCAACACCGTGAGTGAGATCACCGCAGTCGGCCTGCCGGCGGTGTTTGTGCCGCTGCCGATTGGCAACGGCGAGCAGCGTCTGAACGCCGCCCCGGTTGTCGAGGCCGGCGGCGGTCTGCTCGTCGAGGACAAGGCCTTTGACGCGGCGTGGCTGCGTGAGCACCTGTTGCCGTTGCTCGCTGATCCGCAGCGTTGCACCGACATGGGCCGTGCCGCGGGCGCGTTCGGTCGGCCAGACGCCGATGAGGAGCTCGCCGCGATGGTGCGATCGGCGGCAGCCGCGAGATGACGCTGATCGAGAACATCGAGGACATCCCGTCGGCCGACCAGCTCGGTCGAGTTCACCTGATGGGTGTGGGGGGAGCGGGCATGAGTGGCATTGCCCGCATCCTGATGGCGCGCGGGGTGTCGGTCAGCGGATGCGACGCCAAGGAGTCGACTGTGCTCGCGCCGTTGCGGGCGTTGGGCGCCGCGGTCGAGATCGGCCATGACCCGGCACACATCGAGTCGGCCGACACGGTCATCGTCTCCAGTGCAATTCGCGCCAACAATCCCGAGCTCGAGGCGGCACGCGCCCTTGGCCGACGGGTGCTGCCTCGCGCGGCCGCCCTGGCGTCGGTGATGGCTGGTCGTGTCGGGCTCGCGGTCGCCGGCACGCACGGCAAGACGACCACGACGTCGATGTTGACCGTGGCGATGCATGCCTGTGGTCGCGATCCGAGCTACGCGATCGGCGGCGATCTCAACGAGCCGGGCTCGAACGCGCACAACGGCAGCGGGGAGTTCTTCGTGGCGGAGGCCGACGAGAGCGACCGGTCCTTCCTGTTGTTGTCACCGCAGGGTGCGGTGATCACGAATGTCGAACCTGACCACCTCGACAACTATGGCGATGCCGGCGCAGTTCACGACGCGTTCGCTGCGTTCATCGGCCGGATCGATGTCGGCGGCATTGTGCTGCTTGGTGCCGATGACGAAGGCTCAAGCCGGCTAGTGCCGCTGGCTCGCGAGCGCGGCCTGCGGGTGCTGACCTTCGGCCTCGCCGAGAACGCGGACGTACGAATCGACTCACTCGAGCTGGTCAGCAGCGGCTCGTCGTTCGACCTCGTTGCGGAGGGCAGGCGGCTCGGCCGCGTTCAGCTGTCGGTGCCTGGTGCCTACAACGCCGTCAACGCGGCTGGCGCGCTCGGTCTGGGGTTGGCTCTTGGCCTTCCGTTCAGTGACATGGCTCGCGGGCTAGCGGGCTTCGCGGGTGTGCGGCGGCGGTTCGAGTTCAAGGGCGTTGCCAAAGGCGTGCGGGTCTACGACGATTACGCCCATCATCCGACCGAGGTCGGCACCGCGGCGTTAGCGGCGGCGCGTGGGGTCGCGGGCAACGGCCGGGTCATCGCGGTCTTCCAGCCGCACCTCTACAGCCGGACGAAAAGCTTCGCCAAGGCCTTCGCCGAGGCGTTAGGGGGGCGGACATCGTCGTGGTGATGGAGATCTACGCCGCCCGGGAGGATCCGATGCCGGGCGTGACGGGCGCACTGATCTCGGGCGCGGTGCCGTTGGCCTCGGGGCGCGTGCATTTCGAGCCGTCGTGGTCAGCCGTGCCGGGTTTGGTGGCCGGGTTGGCCCGTTCGGGTGATGTCGTCATCACCATTGGCGCCGGTGATGTGACGATGATCGGCCCCGCCGTGCTCGACGCGCTCGCGGCGGCGCCAGCTGGTTGAGACCACCTCGGTGACGCTCAAATCGCCTCAGCAGCCCTCGGGCTCACCGTGATGTCGAGACTGCTCGAGGGATGAACTTCTGCATCGCTACGCGGGGATGATGGCGACTGTCTTGACGTTGTGAAACCGCGCGGCCTACTGTCCCCGCAGCCTAAGTCGACATAACTACAACTGTCTACTTAAGGATGAGGGTTGCTCGAGCGGCCGCTGGGGTCGCGGGGCAACCCGCCGCACTTGTCGACGACACCTTCCCCGGGTCGTCGGCGGTGCGGTGTGACCGGCACGACCAGTGGGCTTCACCGAAGGAAGGCAACGCTCGTGGCCGCACCGCAGAACTATCTGGCAGTCATCAAGGTCGTCGGCATCGGTGGCGGCGGCGTCAACGCCGTCAACCGCATGATCGAGGTTGGGCTCAAGGGTGTCGAGTTCATCGCGGTCAACACCGACGCGCAGGCTCTGCTGATGTGCGACGCCGACGTGAAGCTCGACATCGGTCGTGAATTGACCCGGGGCCTCGGCGCAGGCGCTGACCCCGATGTCGGCCGCAAGGCAGCCGAGGACCACATCGATGAGATCGAAGAGGTGCTCAAGGGCGCCGACATGGTGTTCGTTACCGCGGGCGAAGGTGGCGGCACCGGCACCGGTGGCGCGCCGGTCGTCGCGCGGATTGCCCGCGAGATCGGCGCGTTGACGATCGGTGTTGTCACGCGGCCGTTCTCCTTCGAAGGGCAAGCGGCGCGCTGCCCAGGCCGAAGAGGGTATCGCGGCGTTGCGCGAAGAAGTCGACACCCTCATCGTCATCCCCAACGACCGGCTGCTGCCGATCAGCGACAAGCGGGTCAGCATGCTTGACGCATTCCATTCGGCCGACCAGGTGCTGCTGTCCGGTGTGCAAGGCATCACCGACCTGATCACCACGCCTGGTCTGATCAACCTCGACTTCGCCGACGTCAAGTCGGTCATGCAGGGCGCGGGCTCGGCGCTGATGGGTATCGGCTCTGCGCGCGGCGATGACCGCGCGATCGTCGCGGCTGAAGATGCGATCGCCAGCCCGCTGCTCGAGGCCTCCATCGAAGGCGCGCATGGCGTCCTGATGACGTTTCCGGTGGCAGCGACCTCGGCCTGTTCGAGATCAACGAGGCCGCGCAGCTGGTTGCGGACGCCGCCCACCCTGACGCCAACATCATCTTCGGTGCGGTCATCGACGATGCACTCGGCGACGAGGTCCGAGTCACGGTCATCGCTGCCGGTTTCGACGGCGGCGCGCCACGGGCACGAACGATCGAGCCTCGTCGCGCCCAGGTGCGAGAGCCTCGCGTTGACGGACCGACCGACGACGTGGAGCCAGAGCACACCGTGGATCTCACGACTGAGGAACCGGCGTCGCCGCGAGTGCCGGCGCCTGCTCGCGCTGGCATCCGGGCGGAGCCGCCACGCCGCACGATCGTGTTTGACGACGGCGATGACCTCGACGTTCCCGACTTCCTGAAGTGAGGTGAGCGGGCGAATCGACCCGCTGACCGCAGCTTTTCCGCCGGGTGTTGTCGGGCTGTTCACCACCCGGATTGGTGGTGTCAGCGCGGGCCCGTGGGCGGAGCTCAACCTGGCGCTTCATGTCGAGGACGAACCGCGCCGAGTGCTGGCGAACCGCGATCTGCTTGCTCGCCATCTCGGCACTGGTTGGGTGAACTTCCCGCAGCAGGTGCATGGTGCCGGAGTGCTTGTCGTTGACAAGGCGCGCGCCGGCCGCCGCCAGATCGTGCACGGCGGCGCTCGCAACGTTGACGCGCTGGTGACGACGGGCCGTCGTACTCCGCTCGGCATTTTGGTCGCCGACTGCCTGCCGGTCCTGATCGCAGATCCGAGTCACGGGGTGGTGGCTGCTGCGCACGCTGGCCGCCGGGGCCTTGCCGGCGGGGTGCTGCAGGCAACCATTGCTGCGATGGTGGCGAGTGGTGCCGAGGTTGGTGACGCAGTCGCGGTGATCGGACCAGCTGTCTGTGGTCGTTGCTACGAAGTGCCGGCCTGGATGCGGGACGAGGTTGCGGCCGTGGTTCCCGGCACGGCCACGACGACGACGGCAGGAACACCGGCACTCGATCTGCCCGCGGGCGCCGAGCGCATCCTGCGCGATGCCGGCATCGGCGTGGTGACGAACACCGGGATTTGTACCGTGACGGATCCGCGCTTCTATTCGTATCGCCGCGACGGCGTCTCCGGTCGCTTCGCGGGCGTCGTCATGATTGCTGATCGTGACTGAAACCCTGGATCGTCGCGCCGAGATTGCGGCCAACCTCGCGGACTTCACCGCAAGGGTCAACGCGGCCTGTGAAGCGTGCGGTCGCGACTCGGCCGAGGTGACGCTCATTGCAGTAACGAAGACGTTTCCGGCGTCCGACGTCGTGCTGCTCGCAGAACTCGGCATCACCGACGTCGGCGAAAACCGGGACCAGGAGGCCGCACCCAAACACGAGCTCTGTGCTGATCTTCCGCTGCGGTGGCACTTCGTTGGGCGGTTGCAGCGCAACAAATGCCGATCGGTCGTTCGCTATGCCGACGTCGTCCATTCGGTTGACCGGGCCGAGCTCGTCGAGGCATTGAGCGCCGCTGCGGTTGCCGCGGATCGGTCGATCCGTGCACTCATCCAGGTTTCGCTCGACCCGAGCGCCGCGGACCACAGTGCTCGGGGCGGCACCCTGCCAGTGGACGTCGCCGAGTTGGCCGACCGGGTCGCGGCGGCGCCGGGACTCGACCTGGGTGGGGTGATGGCTGTCGCACCTCTCGGCGTGGACCCGACCGACGCGTTCACGCGGCTCGCTGAGGTGGCGGCCAATGTCCGGGAGCAACACCCGGGGGCCGTCATCATCTCGGCGGGCATGAGTGGCGACTTCGAATCAGCGCTGTGTCATGGCGCGACAC
Organism: uncultured Actinomycetota bacterium; assembly: GCA_963814845.1. GTDB lineage: Bacteria > Actinomycetota > Actinomycetes > JAFAQI01 > JAFAQI01 > DATAUK01. Next base: position 137,408 of record CAWFEP010000005.1, on the reverse strand, counting down.
ACCTACGGGTCGGTACGGCGTTGCTCGGGGCCCGGAGCGCGCCCGTCGGCTAGCCTTCCAACCAGTAAGCCGCAGTGTCTGTGGCCATCACGGACGCTCGATCGACACGAAACCGGAGGACGTCGCATGGCCGGCGCGATGCGCAAGATGGCCGTCTACCTCGGGCTCGTGGAGGACGAGGACCTCGATGGTGCGTACGACGAGGACGATGCCGGCTACGACGATGCCCGGGGATATGACGAGCGCGCGCATGTCGTCCGCCGCCAGGAGGAGCCTGCCTTGCGGGTGACCCGACCAGATGAGGTCCCCGACCGGCAGGCTTCTGCGCGGCGCGAACCGATCGACGCGCTAGACGCCTACCGCATCACCACAGTCCACCCGCGCAACTACAACGAGGCCCGCATCATCGGCGAGCATTTCCGCGAGGGCACCCCGGTGATCATGAACCTCACCGATATGGACGACGCGGACGCGAAGCGCCTCGTCGACTTCTCGGCAGGGTTGGTGTTCGGCCGCCACGGCAGCATCGAGCGAGTTACCCAAAAGGTGTTCCTGTTGACACCTGCGAATGTCGAGATCACGGCCGAGGACAAATCTCGCATGGCCGGGCCGGGATTTTTCAATCAAAGCTAATTCTGTGACCCGCGATACCCGACGCTCGGATGCACCATGATCGCCGCGATCATCGCCATCTATGTGCTGTATGTGATCGTCGGATTGCTGATTCTGCGCCTGATCATCGACTACGTGATGATGTTTGCTCGCAACTTCCGACCGAGTGGGTTGCTGGCGGCCGCGCTGGAGTTGGCGTATTCCGTCACCGATCCGCCATTGCGTGCGCTACGAAGAATTATCCCGCCATTGCGGCTGGGCAACTTCTCCCTCGATCTTTCCTTTATCGTCTTGTTCATCACCGCGTATGTTCTTATCGATGTGATCAATCCGTACACGTGATCCGGATGCGTGACACGGCCTTGACAACCCAACGCAACTGAGGTGATCTGCAGTGCCGCTCACTCCAGAGGACGTTCAGAACAAACGCTTCACGACCACGCGCCTCAAGGCGGGCTATGACGAGGTAGAAGTCGATGCCTTTCTCGACGAGGTCGAGGCTGAGATGCGACGGCTCCTCGCCGAGAACGCGTCGTTGCAGACGGCCGCCCAGGCTGCTGCGGCCGCCCCGCCGGCGCCGCGCCGCGCCCGCTCCGGCAGCGCCGGCTGCAGGCCGAGGACCCGAGCGAGACCGCGCTTCGTACCTTGACGCTCGCGCAGCGGACCGCCGAGGACGCGATTGCGCAGGCTAAAGCCGAAGCCGAGCACGTCGTGGCGACTGCACGCGCGCAGGCATCGACGATGGAGCGCGATGCGCGGGCTGAGCATGCCTCGAAGATTGCCGAGTTCGAGCGGCAGCGGGCGGCCATTGAGGCGCAGCTTGGCGAGTTGCGAGGCTTTGAGCGCGACCATCTCACTCGCGTGCGCGCCTACCTGGAAAGCCAGCTCGCAGAGCTCGAGGCGCTGGAGTCCGCTGCCTCCCCATTGCAGAACACCCCGCCCAACGCGTCCGCTCGGCCGGCCACTCGCCGGCCCGGCGGCCGCTCCGACGGGCGGCCAGTCCACGCCGGGTCAGCCTGGGGTGGCGGCGCCGGGCGTGGCAGGCGGTGGGCCGACTAGCAGTGCGCCGACGAGCACCGGGCCGGCTGGCACGGGGCCGGGTAGCAGTGCGCCCACTAGCAGCACGCCGACGCCGTCAGTGGCTCCTGGCGGGGCCGCCGGCCCGTTCAGCACTGCGCCGCCACCCGCGACGCCGCACGACTCACCTGAGCTGTTCACCCCCCCGGCGCGCCACCGTCGGCACCAGGTCCGCAGTCCGCGCCGCCGTCGGGCCGCACGCGGCCCCGCCGAACAGGTTCGCCACTGATGTGGACGCCGACAGCGACATGCCGTCCGGGCCACCGTCACAGGCTGACGACCACGAGACGGATCACGCCGGTCACTGACGTACCGCCAACGCCCGCCTGGGGTCATCGCGTCGCCTCGTTAGGATACGAGCGGCGGCTGCCGCGTGCGTTATCAACTTGCCACGTCCCTTGTGCCATGGAAACGGAGCCGACGACGTGATCGTCACCAGCGCAGTCCTGCTGTTTGCCGCAGTGGTGCTGCTGGGCATCGGGTTGTGGCATTCGAATGGGCTGGGCTGGATCTACGCCTCGATCGGGACGTGTGTCGCCGCGCTGGTGTTTCTCAGGTTTGCGGTGCGCCAGCAGAGTCAGCGGTTTGCTGCCGGGTCGGCGGGCGGGGCACTTGCGGGAGTCGCTGACGATCAGGTCGGTGGTGACGTCCTCGTCGTGCCGGCCGCGAAGGACCGCAGCAGTGAGCCAGGATCTGCGCTGGCCGCCGACGGTCAGACTGCGGCGGGGTTGAGCGAGCTGAGGACCGACGACATCCGTGCCGTCGACGATGGCGCGACCGACGTTGAATCGACCGTGACGGTCGTTCCGCCGCAGCCCGCGCCCAGTGTTGAGCCCGGTGTTGAGCCCGGTGTTGAGCCCGGTGTTGATCAGCCGGTTGCCCTGAGCGCGGTGAGTCGGCTGCGCGGGGGCCCGGCGGTGAGAGCCGCCGTCGCGAACACCGATCCGGTCAAGCAGGCAGCGCCAGTCAAGCGGGCAGCACCGGTCAAGAAAGCCGCAGCTGTGAAGACCGCCCCGCCCGACAAGAAGGCTGTGGCAACGAAGAAAGCCATGCCGGTCAAGAAGGCGGCGCCTGCGAAGACAGCTGCGGCAGTGAAGACGTCCGCGCTGCTCAAACAACCGGCAGTAGCGGAAAAGCCGGCCGCGGCGAAGAAGACAGCGATCGCGAAGAAAACCGCACCGGCAAAGAAGTCCGTACCGGTTAAGAACGCCGCCGCAAAGAAGGCCGCGACGATCAAGAACGCCGCACCGGAGTCTAAGTCCGCGGCTGCGAACAAAGCCGCGCCGGCCAAGAAGGCGATGCCGGCCAAGAAGGCTGCTCAGGCCAGGGCAGTACCGGCCAAGGCAGCAGCGGCAGCAAAGAAGGCGGCGCCTGCCAAGAAGGTCACCGCGCGCAAGACCGCCGGCCGCTAGTGACGACATGATTCGCATGGCCGGCTGGGCGTGCTAGAGCGGCCTTAAACGGCCATGATCTTGACTTCGGTGACCGCGCTGTTTGGCACGAGCCCGCCGCCCGCTGTTTCGTCACGAGCGCCGAGCAATCAGACGTACGGAAAAAGCCGTCAAAGTCCCTGGAGTCGGCGCCGCTGGGGTTGCGTAAAGGCCGTTAGCGGTCGAGGGTGGGTAAGTGCTGGCACTGATTTATGAGCTTGTCGATGACTACGTCGAACGGCGTGCGCCGCTGCGGGCCGAGCATCTGGGCTTAGCGAAGGCGGCGTACGAGCGAGGCGAGCTTGCGCTTGCCGGGGCGTTCACCGATCCGTTCGATCGCGCACTGTTCGTGTGGTCGACCGACGACGAATCGTTGGTCGCCGCATTCGTGGCCGACGATCCGTACGTCGCCAACGGGCTGGTGACCTCATGGCAGGTCCGCCACTGGAACGTCGCGGTCGGCGACGACGGCTAGCCGAACTTACAGGTCCGACGGCGAGCGATTTACAGGACGGTCGCGCGGCGGAACGGGTCGCGTACCGGCGGGGTCGCCAGCTGCACTCGATCGCCCTCGATCGACAGCCCGGTCAAGGCCAGCACTCCGGTGAGGATCGACAGCGTGGTCTCGCCGTGCTCGATGCCCTGCTGGGTCACCATGGCGCGGTAGATGAGCGCCCAGTGCTTGGCGGGGGTGTCGTAGGTCCAGTCGACAGAGCCGAGGTGGACCGCGGTGCCCTTGGTGCCATCCGGCCCGTTGAACGGGCCACTCCAGCGCTGGATCCCGGCAGGACCGGCGCTGAACGGACCCTCGGCGGAGACATCCTCGTGCCTAGCGGCGTCGAGGAGCGCCCGAGCCTGGAGCTCTGGCAGAACCAGGGCCGGACGAACATGGCTCGTCAGCGCCGGGACCGCTACCGCCTCGGTCTTGAGACGTAGGCCATCGGCCGATGACTTGAGCAGCGTCAGGGACACGTCTACCTCCGGTTCTGGGCATTGGCGGCTACGCCGTTCGCAGTAGCCACACCCGCTCATAAAGAGCATCGGGTAAATCGGCAAGGGAGATCACTCGGCCGAACGGGTGGAAAATCAGCTCACTGAGCGCAGCCAGAAGCGCAGTTTCAGCGTCTGCGACCTCGTGCGGGGCACAGCGGGGCGATCGGAGCGCCTTGGGTCACGCTCACCGCGAGCACCTCCTGCGGCAAGCAGCTCGGCACCTTCGAGCAGCGCGTTCGCGGTGTCCCCGGTCGCCTCCCACCACAGCTCGATCCGGTCGGTGACCTCGAGGCCCTGCGCCTTGCGCGCCTCCTGGACCAGCCGGACGACGTCGCGGACCGACCCCGGCGGCGCGCAGCTCGGCGGTCAGCTCGAGATCGAGGGCGACGGTCTCGGTGCCGCTGGCGGCGACCGCCCAGCCGGTGCGCGGCGTCTCGGTCATGATCACGTCCTCGGCGGTGATCGTCGACCGGTCTCGCCCTCGACCTCGACCGTCGCGCTGCCGAGCCGCGCGCAGCGCTGCGGCGAGCGCGGCCGCATCCGCCGCGGCGATCGCGGCCGCGACCTTCGGCGTTCGCTGGCCCGAACCGCTTGCCGAGCGCGCGGAAGTTGGCCTTGATCGAGACCTCGACCAGGTCGCCGGCGGAGGTCAAGCGCATCGAGCGAGCGGACGTTGAGCTCGTCGGCGACCTGCTCGCGCAGGTCGTCCGGCAGCTCGTCCCAGCCGGCCGCCGAGACCAGCGCTCGCGCCAGTGGCTGGCGGGTCTTGACTGCCGGACTCGGCGCGCGCGGCGCGGCCGAGCTCGACCAGCCGCCGTACGAGTGCCATCTGGTCGCCGAGCCGGCCGGATGATCGCCGTCGGGTCAGCCGCGGCCACGACCGCAGGTGCACGCTGTCCGGCGCACTCGGGGTCGAGTGTCGCGCACAGCGCCGTGCACCTCGTCGGTGATGAACGGGACGAACGGCGCCAGCAGCCGGGTCGCTGACTCGAGGCACTCGTGCAAGGTCGCCAGCGCGGCCGGATCGCCGTCCCAGAACCGGCGGCGCGAGCGGCGGACGTACCAGTTCGACAGGTCGTCGATGAACCCGGTCAGCCGGCGGCCGGCGCGGGTCGGGTCGAAGTCCTCCAGCGCCGCGGTGACCTCGGCGACGGTCCGGTGCAGCTCGGAGCAGCGCCCAGCGGTCGAGGGCCGGGCGATCGGCCGGCACGGGGTGCGGTCCGACGTCGCCGGGCGTCCAGTCGTTGGCGCGGGCGTACAGCACGAGGAACGACGCGGTGTTCCAGTACGTCAGCAGCATCTTGCGGACGACCTCGTCGAGCGCCTTGTGGCCGACCCGCCGGGCCGACCAGGGCTGCCGCCGGCCAGCATGAACCAGCGCACCGCGTCGGCGCCGTGCCGCTCCATGAGCGGGATCGGCTCGAGGATGTTGCCGAGGTGCTTGCTCATCTTGCGGCCGTCCTCGGCGAGGATGTGGCCGAGGCAGAGCACGGTCTGGTAGCGACGACCGGTCGAAGACCAGCGTGCCGATCGCCATCAGCGTGTAGAACCAGCCGCGGGTCTGGTCGATCGCCTCGCAGATGAAGTCGGCCGGATAGGCCGCTCGAACTCCGCCGCGTTGCGGTGCGGCGCGCCCCACTGCGCGAACGGCATCGAGCCGGAGTCGTACCAGGCATCGATGACCTCGGGCACCCGCCGGGCCTCGTCGCCGACAGGTCTGGCAGGCGATCACGATGTCGTCGACGAACGGCCGGTGCGGGTCGAGCGCGGACAGGTCGGTCGCCGGCGTACGCGCGCAGAGCTCGGCCAGCGAGCCGACCACAGTGAGGTGGTCCTCGGCGCAGCGCCAGATCGGCAGCGGGGTGCCCCAGTACCGGTTGCGCGACAGCGCCCAGTCGATGTTGTTGTCGAGCCAGTCGCCGTAGCGGCCGTGCTTGATCGTGGTCGGGAACCAGTTGGTCGCCTCGTTCTCGCGGAGCAGCGCGTCCTTGATCGCGGTGGTGCGGATGTACCAGGACGGCAGCGCGTAGTACATCAGCGCGGTGTGGCAGCGCCAGCAGTGCGGGTAGGTGTGCTCGTAGGCCACGGCGCGGAACAGCAGCCCGCGCGCCTGCAGGTCGGCGACGATGTCGGCGTCGGCGGCCTTGAAGAACTGCCCGCCGACCAGCGGCAGGTCGGCGACGAAGTGGCCGTCGGCGGTCGACCGGGTTGACGACCGGCAGGCCGTAGCGGCGCGCGACCGCGAGGTCGTCGCGCGCCGAACGCGGGCGCCTGGTGGACCAGGCCGGTGCCGTCCTCGACGGTGACGTAGTCGGCCAGCACGACGAAGTGCGCGCCCGGGATGTCGACGAGGTCGAACGGGCGCGAGTAGGTCCTGTGCTCCAGCGACGTGCCGGGTAGCCGGTCGAGGATCTCGGCGCCTTCGCCGAGGGCGTGACGCACCAGCGGCTCGGCGACGACGAGCAGCTCCTCGGAGCCGGCTGGGCGGGCAACGACGTAGGTCACCGCCGGGTTGACGGCGACCGCGGTGTTGGAGACCAGCGTCCACGGCGTCGTCGTCCAGACCAGCAGCGCCACGCCGCGCTCGGCCAGCGGACCGCTCGTGAGCGGGAACCGGACGTAGACCGACGGGTCGACGACGTCGTGATAGCCCTGCGCGACCTCGTGATCGGACAGGCCGGTGCCGCAGCGCGGGCAGTACGGCGCGACCCGGTAGTCCTGGACCAGCAGGCCCTTGTCGAAGATCTGTCTTCAGCGACCACCAGACGCTCTCGATGTATCGCGGGTCCATCGTCCAGTAGGCGTTGTCGAAGTCGACCCAGTAGCCCATCCGCTCGCTCATCCGGGCGAACGCGTCGACGTGCTCGAGCACCGACTCGCGGCACTTGGCGTTGAACTCGGCGATGCCGTACGCCTCGATGTCCTGCTTGCCGGTGAAGCCGAGCCCCTTCTCGACCGCGAGCTCGACCGGCAGGCCGTGGCAGTCCCAGCCGGCTCGGCGGGGGACGTGGTAACCGCGCATCGTCCTGTAGCGCGGGAAGACGTCCTTGAAGACCCGGGCCTCGACGTGGTGGGTGCCGGGCATGCCGTTGGCGGTCGGCGGACCCTCGTAGAAGGTCCACTGCGGGCCGTCGGCGGTCTGCTCGAGGGTCGCGGCGAAGACGTCGCGGTCGCGCCAGAAGTCGAGCACCTCGTGCTCGAGCGCGGGCAGGTCGACCTGCGGCGGCATCGGGCGGTAGCCGCCGGTCACTCGTCGCTCGCTCATCCTCCGTCGTCGAGCCGACCCGTGGATCGGGCCGAGCGGTCGTCGCGGAGGGACGAGGCGGCATGCGCCCCGCGGTACCACCCTCCTTGGCTCGTCGGCGGCGGTCCGCGCTCTCGACGGTCGCCGACCAGCCCACTCAAGGGGTGCGGCCGGGTCTACCCACGCTCGCACTGCGGCATGCGCGTGGCGTGTCTTCCGGCGGCTCCGAGGTGATCTTCACCGCGCGCTGACCCCCGGGCTCACACCGTCCCCGAGTCGCTCGCGGCTGCATTCGCGGCTACTTGTCCTCGTCAGTGCCTGTTCGCAGCGCCGAGCGTACCGGCTGCAACCGCGCGAGGCCCGCGCATTTTCGCGCGATTAATTCGGTGCCGGAAGTGCTTCGCCAGCGCACGCATTACACTTCACGGCTCTCGCGGCGCGGATCCGCTCAGAAGCCGGTCCGGCGCGGCACATTGCCGGGGGTGCACTGCGGCCCTATCCTGCGCAGACCCCAAGATCAGTGACGCATTCGGTCACCGATCACGGATGAGGAGGCCGACGGTGGCTCGCGAGCATCCGACCCTCGGGGCTCAGGTCGCGCGCCCCGTAGTGCCCGAATCCGGGCAGCGCCGCTCGTCGCACCGCTGCCGGCAGCACCGCAAAGAAGGCGCGCCGGCCAAGGCGCCGCCCCGGTAAAGAAGACAGCGCCGGCGAAGAAGGCGACGGGGTGACCAAAGCTGCGCCCGCCAAGAAGGCGGACGGCCAAAAAGGCAGCGCCGCTGAAGAAGGCAGCGGCAACCAAGAAAGCCGTCGCCGAAGAAGGCGCCCAGCTCGAAGGCTGCGCGCCCGCCAAAAAGGTCGCGGCGAAGAAGTCGCGGCGGCAAGAAATCCGTCACCGGCCAAGAAGACCCCGCCGACAAGAAGGCGGCTCGGCAAAGAAGGCGCCCCGGCCAAGAAGGCCGCACCGGCACGAAGGCTGCGCCGATCAAGAAGGTTGCGGCACCGGCGAACTCGCAACGGCAGCGGCGAAGAAGTCCGCGGCGGCGAAGAAGGCGGCGCCCGCGAAGGCGGACGTGAAGAAGGCCGCCGGCCAAGGCGGCCCTGCGAAGAAGGCAGCCGGCGCGAGTGGTCGAGCCGTCACCGCCGGCTCCAGCGCCAGCGGCGGCCCCGGCAGCGGCTGCGCCCGCGCCGGCGAAGGCGGCGGCCGGCTCCAGCCGCGGCAGCGCCTGCCCGGATCGCCAAGCCGGGCGCGACCGTCCTGCCGGGCGAGCGGCCCTGGACCAAGTCCGAGCTGGCCAAGATCCGGATCGAGCTCGATCGGCAGGCGCGCGAGCTGCGCGGCGAGATCAGCGATGCCGAGCAGTCCTGGGCAGCGCTGCAGCGTGACAGCGGCGACGGCGCCGGCGACGACCAGGCCGACGCCGGCACCAAGACCTTCGAGCGCGAGCACGAGATGTCGCTCGCCGCCAACAGCCGGGATCTGCTGTCCCAGGTCGAGCGGGCCCTGCAGCGACTCGATGACCGCACCTACGGCATTTGCGAGAGCTGCGGCAATCCGATCGGCAAGGCACGGCTGCAGGCATTCCCGCGTGCAACCCTGGGTGTGCATGCAAGCAGCGCGAGGAGCGGCGGTAGCCGCGCGACAGCACCGGCTGGGTCCGGCGGCGCCTCGGCGCGCCCGATGGTTGGTGACGCACGGCGGCGCTCGTGCTCATCGCCGACGCCGTGAGCAAGCACATCGTGGTCGCCAAGCTCTCGCATCGCCCACCGGTGCGCGTGATCAGCCATGCGCTGACCCTCGACCTGACCCGCAACTCCGGCGCCGCGTTCTCCGTCGGCACCGGGGCCACCGTGCTGTTCTCCGCGGTGGCGATCGCGGTCGTCGTCGTGATCGCGCGCACGCCCGCCGCAGGCGCTCGCGCGGCTGGGCGATCGCGCTGGGCCTGCTGCTCGGCGGCGCGCTTGGCAATCTGGTCGACCGGCTCTTCCGCGCGCCCGGGCCGGCCGGGGCCATGTCGTCGACTGGATCAGTTTCCGCACTGGCCGGTGTTCAACCTGGCCGACTCGGCGATCGTCATCGGCGGCCTGCTCGCCGTCGTGCTGGTGACCCGGGGGATCGACCTGGACGGCTCGCGACGGTGAGCGACCCGCGGCGAGTGCCGGTGCCCGACGGGCTCGACGGGCTGCGCCTCGATGTCGCGCTGGCCCGGCTGTTCGGCTTTTCGCGCACCGCGGCGGCCGACCTGGTCGACGCCGGCGCGGTCCTGGTCGATGGCAAGGCGCCGGTCAAGTCCGCCCGGGTATCGACCGGCTCGTGGCTCGAGGTGACGCTGCCGGAGCCGGCCACGTCGCGCCGGCGTCGACCGAGCCGGTGCCCGGCCTGCGGATCGTCTACGACGACGACGACCTGGTGGTGGTCGACAAGCCGGTCGGCGTCGCCGCCCACCCGAGCCCGGGCTGGACCGGGCCGACCGTGACCGGCGGGCTGGCTGCCGCCGGGCTACCGGATCTCGACCTCCGGCGCGGCCGAGCGGCAGGGCATCGTGCACCGCCTCGACGCCGGCACGACCGGGCTGATGGTCGTGGCCAAGAGCGAGCGCGCCTACTCCGCGCTCAAGGACGCGTTCAAGGAGCGCACCGTCGACAAGCGCTACGCCGCCCTCGTGCAGGGCCATCCCGACCCGAGCCGCGGCACCATCGACGCGCCCGATCGACCGGCATCCGTCGCCCGACTACAAGTTCGCGGTCGTCGCCGGCGGCCGGCCGAGCGTCACCCACTACGAGACGGTCGAGGCGTTCCGGGCCGCCACCCTGCTCGACGTCCAGCTCGAGACCGGCCGCACCCACCAGATCCGGGTGCACATGGCCGCGGTCCGCCACCCCTGCGTCGGCGACCTGACCTACGGCGCCGACCCGGCGCTGGCGCGCCCGGCTGGGTCTGACCGGCAGTGGCTGCACGCCCGCGCGCTCGGCTTTGCCCACCCGGCCGACGGTCGCGAGGTGCGGTTCACCAGCACGCCGCCGGCGGACCTGCAGCCGGGCCCTTGACCTTCTCGGTGGGACCGACTGGAGCAATTGGCGGCCTTGGCGCGACGCGCCGCATCGACACGCCGAAAGCGTCGGCGGGTCGTGTTAGAACGGCGGAAGTATCTCGGCCGCCTTCCCCGCCCGGCCGGTGTCGCTCATTGACCTGGGAGGGCCTACGTCCGGCAAGGCTGCGGTTGCACCTGATCAGTTCGTCCATCTGCATGTGCACACCGAGTACTCCATGCTCGACGGCGCGGCGCGGGTCTCCGACCTGTTCGCCGAGGCCGCCCGAATGAAGCATGCCGGCACTGGCGATGACCGATCACGGCAACGTGTTCGGCGCGTACGAGTTCTGGAAGAAGGGCACCGCCGCCGGTGTCAAGCCGATCATCGGCATGGAGGCCTACATCACCCCGGGCACCAGCCGGTTCGAGCGCACTCGGGTGCGGTGGGGCGCGGCGGTGAGGATGACGTCTCGGGCGGCGGCGCGTTCACCCACATGACGCTGCTCGCCGAAACCACCGAGGGCATGCACAACCTGTTCCGGCTGTCGAGCCGCTCCAGCCTCGAGGGCTTCTTCTACAAACCGCGGGCTGACCGCGAGCTGCTCGCGACGTACGCCAAGGGCCTGATCGCGACGACCGGCTGCCCGTCCGGGGAGATCCAGACCCGGCTGCGGATGGGCGACTACGCCGGGGCCTGCAAGGTGGCGGGGGAGTTGCAGGACATCTTCGGCCGCGAGTCTTCTTCTGCGAGCTGATGGATCACGGCCTCGGCATCGAGCGTCGCGTTCACGCCGATTTGGTCCGGCTCGCGGGCGAGGTGAAGATCCCGCTCATCGCCACCAACGACTTGCACTACACCTTCGCCGAGGACGCCCAGTCGCACGAGGTGCTGCTCTGCGTGCAGTCCGGCAAGACCATGGCCGACCCGAACCGCTTCAAGTTCGACGCGCACGACTTCTACCTCAAGACGCCGGCAGCAGATGCGCGAGGTCTGGCGCGAGCTGCCCGAGGCGTGTGACAACACGCTGCTGATTGCGGCGCGTTGCGGGGTCAAGTTCGACGAGAACGCTGACCTGCTGCCTCGGTTCACGGTGCCGGAGGGCCACACCGAGGACACCTGGTTGCGCACTGAGGTTGAGCGCGGGCTGGAGTTCCGCTACCCGGGTGGGGTGCCGACCGAACACCGCGAGCGTGCCGCATACGAGCTCGGCGTCATGACCCAGATGGGTTTTCCCGGCTACTTCCTCGTCGTTGCCGACCTGTGCCGCTATGCCCGTGACTCCGGCATCCGGGTTGGACCGGGCCGCGGCTCAGCCACCGGGTCATTGATCGCGTATGCGTTGCGGATCACCGAGCTCGACCCGATCAAGCACGGTCTGCTGTTCGAGCGCTTCCTCAACCCGGAGCGGGTGTCCATGCCGGACATCGACCTCGACTTCGACGAGCGTCGCCGCGGCGACATGATCCGCTACGCCACCGAGAAGTACGGCGAGGATCGGGTCAGCCAGATCATCACCTACAGCACGATCAAGGCGAAGGCAGCGATCAAGGACGCGGCTCGGGTGCTCGGCTACCCGTACGGCATCGGCGACAAGATCACCAAGGCAATGCCGTCCGCGTTGATGGGCAAGGACATCCCGCTGGCGGGCATCTTCGACGCGAAGCACGAGCGCTACGGCGAAGCCAAGGAGTTCCGCGCCCTTTACGAAGCCGAGGCGGACGTCAAGAAGGTGGTCGACACCGCTCGACCGCTCGAGGGGCTGCGTCGGCAATGGGGAGTGCATGCCGCGGGCGTCATCCTGTCGCGAGAGCCGTTGCTTGACGTCATCCCGATCCAGCGGCGCGAGCAGGACGGCGCCATCATCACCCAGTTCGACATGGGGGCGTGCGAGTCGCTCGGGCTGCTGAAGATGGACTTTCTCGGGCTTCGTAACCTCACCGTGCTCGACGACGCGCTGCGCCACATCAAGGAGAACCGCGGCGAGGAGATCGTGCTCGAGACGATGCCGCTCGACCGGGCGGAGGCGTACGAAATCCTCTGCAGCGGCGACACGATCGGCGTCTTCCAGCTCGAGGGCGGTCCGATGCGGTCGCTCATCCGTTCGCTGCAGCCCTCGACGTTCGAAGACATCGCAGCACTCATCGCGCTCTACCGGCCCGGCCCGATGGGCATGGGCAGCCACATCAACTACGTCGAACGCAAGCACGGTCGGCAGCGGATGGACCCCATCCATCGCGAGCTCGAGGCGCCGCTGGCCGAGATCCTTGCCGAGACCTACGGCGTGATCGTCTACCAGGAGCAGGTGATGGCGATCGCGCAGAAGGTCGCCGGCTACAGCCTCGGACAAGCCGACCTGCTTCGACGGGCGATGGGCAAGAAGAAGAAGTCCATTCTGGACAAGGAAAAGGTGCCGTTCAGTGACGGCATGAAGGCCAATGGCTACAGCGCGGCCGCGATCGACAAGCTCTGGGAAACGCTGATCCCGTTCGCCGACTACGCGTTCAACAAATCGCACTCCGCCGGCTACGGCCTCGTGTCGTACTGGACGGCGTACCTGAAGGCGCGCTACCCCGCCGAATACATGGCCGCGTTGCTCACCTCAGTGCGCGACGATAAGGACAAGAGCGCGCTGTATCTCCACGAGTGCCGTCGGATGGGCGTCAAGGTGCTGCCGCCTGACGTCAACTCCTCTGGCGCGGACTTCTCGCCCGTCGGCACTGACATCCGCTACGGCCTCGCCGGGATCCGTAACGTCGGCGCCAACGTCGTCGCGTCGATCTGCGCGACCCGCAAGAGCAAGGGCGCCTACTCCGGCTTCGCGGACTTCCTCGCGAAGGTCGAACCGGTGGTGTGCAACAAGAAGGTCATCGAGTCGCTGATCAAAGCGGGTGCCTTCGACTCGCTCGGCCACACCCGGCAAGGATTGCTGCGGGTGCATGCCGAAGCCGTCGACGCGTGCCTGGACACCAAGCGGGCTGAGGCAATCGGGCAGTTCGACTTGTTTGGCGGCGGTGATGAGGATGCGCCGCCGAGCCTCGGGATGGAGCTCACGATCCCGGTGACTGAGTGGGACAAGACGATCCTGCTCGCCTACGAGCGAGAGATGCTCGGCCTCTACGTCTCCGACCATCCGTTGCTCGGGATCGAGCATGTGATCGCTGCGGCGGTCGACTGCTCGGTCTCGGCGCTGTCCGGCGATGACCGCAGCGATGGAGCAATCGTCACTGTCGGCGGCATCCTGTCAACCGTCAGTCGCAAGATGACCAAGCGCGGCGACTCGTGGGCATCCGCGACTTTGGAAGACCTTGAGGGCGCGGTCGAGGTGCTGTTCTTCCCGAACTGCTACCAGGAGTGCGCTGTCCATATCGCCGAGGACGCGGTGCTGCTGGTGCGGGCGCGGGTCGACAAGCGGGAGGACGTGCCGCGGCTCATCGCGCTCGAAGTCAGCGTGCCGGACATCACCGAGACACCCCGCGGCCCGGTCACCATCACGCTGCCCGCCAACCGCTGCACGCCGCCCGTGGTCGAGCGCCTCAAAGAGGTGCTCGCCAGCCATCCCGGCACCACCGAGGTGCAGCTGCAGCTGACCTCGGCGGGTCGCTCGACCGTCCTGCGCCTCGACGACCGACTCCGAGTCACCGCCGGTCCGGCAGTTATGGCGGACCTGAAGGAGTTGCTCGGCCCGGCATCTGTCACCGGCTGAGCGAGCCTCAGCGGGCGATCGGCGGCGTTCTCGGTCGCTTGGGGCTACTCGCCCACGGCGCTTCCTGCGGCCTTGCCGCTCATCCCGCTGAGGCTCGCTCAGCGGGCACTCGCTCCGGGGGCACTCGCTCCGGGGGCACTCAGCGGGCGATCGGCGGCGTTCTCGGTCGCTTGTGGGCTACTTGCCCACGGCGCTTCCTGCGGCCTTGCCGCTCATCCCGCTGAGCCCTGCTCGGGGCTGGGTTGTTGCAGGGCTGTTCATTGATAGTCCTGCGGGTTCGAGTCGGGGCCTTCAGGTGTGCGTGCGAGGCTGGTGGGGTGAGCGGCGGCACGGCGTATGAGGTTCGCGGGCTTGAGAAGAGCTACCGCGGCGCGTCGGAGCCGGCCAACCGCGGCATCGACCTGGCGATCCCGGCCGGTGAGATCTTCGGCCTGCTCGGACCCAACGGCGCCGGCAAGACCACGCTGGTTCGCCAACTGGTCGGCCTGGTTCGACCTGATGCCGGATCGCTGTCGCTATTCGGCCACGACCTCGTCGCCGACCGTTCGGTAGCCGCGCGGCTGGTGGCCTATCTCGCCCAAGATGAGCCGGCGCTTGCCGAGCTACCCGTTCGTCGTGCGGTCGAGACCACGGCACGTTTGCGCGGCAGCCGGCGCGTCGCGGCGCGGCAGCAGGCGACCAGCCTGATTGACGAGCTCGGGCTGCAGGACATCGCCGATGCGCCGCTCGTGCGGCTCTCCGGCGGCCAGCGGCGGCTGGCGTGCGTCGCCAGCGCCCTTGCTGCTGACCGTCACGTGTTGATCCTCGACGAGCCCACAACCGGGCTCGACCCGGTCGCGAGACGAGCGGTGTGGTCTGCCCTGCGCCGCCGCCGCGACGAGCACGGCACCACGATCGTTTTGGTGACTCACAACGTGATCGAGGCAGAGACGGTGCTCGACCGGGTGGCCGTGCTCGACCGTGGCCGAGTGATCGCGTGTGACACACCCGGCCGGCTGAAGGCTGCAGTTGACGACTGCGTACGCGTCGATCTGGTGTGGCGTCACGATCCGCCGGTCGATGATTCAACCGTTGAGCTGTTGGCCCGATCAGCGACCGTTGACGGTCGCCGTTGGAGTGCGCGGCTGCAGCGCGAGCAGGCCCGAGATGTCCTCGATCGGCTCACCCGCGGCGCGATCTTCGATGCGCTCGATGACTTCACGGTCGCGACACCCAGCCTGGAAGACGTCTACCTCTCGCTCGGGGGCCGAAACGACGACCTGGAGCGGATTTGAGTGAGGTAGGGATCACGCTCCAGCCCGAGGAGCTGGCCGTCGCGCCGCCGCTCGGCCCGCGGGTGCAGTTCGTCGCCGCCATCGCCGCAGTGACCGCCGGCCAGCTCGGGCGGGTGCGCGTAGCCCGCGGTCCGTTGCTGTTTGTCGCCACGGTGCAGTCGCTTGGCCTCGTCGTGCTGCTCCGCGGCGTCGTGCATCGCCACGACGTGGCGACGTCGGCGTCGATCGTTGCCGGCTCCACGATCTTGGTCGTCGCGTTCGTTGCGCTGAATCTGCTCGCGCAGCGATTCGGCGCGCTGCGCGCGAATGCGGCGCTGGACTACTACGCGGCGCTTCCGGTGTCGCCGGCGGCGGTGGTGCTCGGCACGGCCGCGTCGTACGCGTCGTTCACCGTGCCCGGCGCCGTTGTCACCGCGGTCGTCGGAGTCTCGATCTACGGTTTGTCGTTTGCGCATCTCTGGATGGTGATCCCGGCGGTGGCTGTCGCCGCGGTCGCGCTGTCCGGCTTCGGTGCCTTGCTCGGGCTAGGCCTGCCGCGATCTGAGCTTGCGACCATCGCCGGGCAGCTCGGTATGACCGCGGTGCTGTTCCTGGGGATCATCGCGCCCGCCCACCTGCCCGTTGTTGCTCGTGCGGTCCGCGACGTTGTCCCCGGCACGCTCGCGGTCGATGCGCTCGCAGACTCGCTGCAAGCCCATACCGACTGGGTGGGAGTCGTCGTGCGGCTCGCGGTGACGCTGGGGTACGGCGTCGTCGCCCTTGCCCTGGCCGGCCGTGCGTTCCGACGGGCAGTTGACCGGTGACCGACCCTTCGCACGCGGCCGTGTCCCAGCCGGATTGGCAACCATGGCAGATGGGCACCGCCGAGCAGTGGCAAAGCCCCGCTGCAGCCACGGAAACGATGAAGTGGGCCTCAGAGGCGCTGGTCGCCGTGCTCGTCGTCGCCTACTCGCTCGTTCTCGGCGCTGTGGTCGGCCTGATCTGGCCGCACGTCGCGCCGCACCTGCGCCTGGTCGCGGCCATCAACGGGTCAGAGGCAGCGACCAAGGCGTTGCTGGGCGATGACATGTGGCTCGCGCTCCTCGGGCTGATCGCCGGAATCGTCTCGGTAGGCCTGCTGATGTTCCTCGCCCGTGATGCCGGCAGCGGCCCGGGCGGTGCGCTTGGGCTTGCGGTCGGGGGAGTGCTCGGCTCGCTCGTTGCCGCCCATGTCGGCCACCTGGTGGAGCACCCCCACATTGTCACCGCGCTGCGAGCGTCGTTTCCGGGCATCACGCCGCACTCGGTGACGACAATCCTCGGCTACTTCGACTGGAAGGTCAGAGCCAAGGCGGTGCTGCTCGCCTGGCCGCTTGCGGCCGTTGCGACTCACGCTGCGGTCTGCGAGCTTCGCCGCGGGCGGCAGGCTGCGCGGTCGAACACCGCCTGAGCGTCGCTGGCTAGCCTTCATCTCGTGATCGCCCGACTCGACCTTCGCGGCCAGACCGCCGACCCTCGTGACCTGCTGCCGCGCGCCAGGCTCGACGTTGAGTCTGCGGTCGCGACGGTGCGACCAATCGTTGAGGCAGTCCGGCGGCGAGGTCGCGAGGCGGTCATCGAGATCACCGCACGCTTTGATGGCGTTCAGCTCGACGCGCTGCGAGTGCCGGCCGCGGCGCTCGCCGCCGCCCTCGACGAGCTCGATCCGGCGGTCCGCGCGGCGCTCGAGGAAGCGATCACCAGGGCTCGACGGGTCCACGAAGCCCAACGACGGCCGGATGAGCGGGTCGAGGTCGCGCCCGGTGCGGTCGTGACCGAACGCTGGGTTCCGGTCGATCGGGTCGGCCTTTACGTCCCCGGCGGACTGGTCGCGTACCCGTCCAGCGTCGTGATGAACGTCGTGCCGGCACAGGTCGCCGGCGTCGGCTCGCTCGCTGTCACCTCGCCGCCGAAGGTCGAATTCGGGGGTTTGCCTAACCCTGCCGTCCTGGCGGCATGCGCGCTGCTCGGTGTCGACGAGGTCTACGCAGTCGGTGGTGCACAAGCCGTCGCAATGCTGGCGTTCGGTGTCGAGGGGGTGCCCCGCGTCGACCTCATCACCGGCCCCGGCAACGTTTACGTCGCAGCGGCGAAACGGCTGCTGCGCGGGATCGTCGGGATCGACGCCGAAGCCGGTCCGACCGAGATCGGCATTCTCGCTGACGACACCGCCGACGCCGACTATCTCGCCGCCGACCTGGTGGCGCAGGCAGAACACGACGAGCTCGCGGCCTGCCTGCTCGTCTCGCCGGACGAGGCGTTGCTCGACGCGGTCGAGACCGCCTTGGCCCCGCGGGTGGAGTCGACGAGGCACCGAGACCGGGTCGAGAAGGCGCTCGCCGGGCAGTCGGCCATGGTGCTCGTCGCCGACCTTGACCACGGCCTCTCAGTCGTCGATGCGTGGGGGCCAGAACATCTCGAGGTCGTCACGCGCGATGCCGCAAACGTCGCGACTCGGGTGCGAAACGCCGGTGCGATCTTCGTCGGGCCCTGGTCGCCGGTCTCGCTTGGCGACTATCTCGCGGGGTCCAACCATGTGTTGCCGACCGGGGGCACCGCGCGTCACACCGCGGGCCTGTCCGTGCAGACGTTCCTTCGCGGGATCCACGTCGTCGACTACAACCGGGACGCCCTCGCCGCCGTCGGTGACCACATCGCAGCGCTCGGCGGCGCAGAGGATCTGGTCGCGCACATCGAGGCGGTCCAGACCCGACTTCGCAAAACCAGCCGGCCGTGACCGAGGTGGGCGGCTTGCCGCTGCGCGACGACCTGCGTGGCTTGACTGCGTACGGTGCCCCGCAGCTAGACGTCGCAATCCGCTTGAACACCAACGAAAATCCGTACCCGCCACCGGCTGCCCTGGTTGATGACCTGCGCGAGTCGGTGACCGCCGCCGCGACCTCGATGAACCGGTACCCGGATCGCGAGGCGCTCGCTTTGCGTACCGCGCTCGCGGGCTACCTCGGGCAGGGCGTTGATGCCACACAGGTGTGGGCGGCGAACGGCTCGAACGAATGCCTGCAACAGCTGCTGCAGGCATTCGGTGGCGCCGGCAGGACCGCCTTGGGCTTTGAGCCCTCCTACTCCATGCATCGGTTGATCGCCCTGGCCACCGGCACGGCCTGGGTGGGGTCGCCGCGCGCGCCGGATTTCAGCCTGTCCGCCGACCGCGCTGCCGGGGCGATCGTCGAGCATGCGCCCGACGTGGTGTTCCTCTGCTCGCCCAACAACCCCACCGGTCAAGCGATCGATCCGGACGTACTCACTGCGGTGCTCGAGGTCGCCCCCGGCATGGTGATCGTCGATGAGGCGTACGCAGAGTTCTCCCACTCGCCAAGCCTGCTTCCCGCCCTCGACGGCCGGCCGCGGTTGGTGATCACGCGGACCATGTCGAAAGCGTTTGCGTTTGCGGGTGCGCGGGTCGGCTATCTCGCCGCGGATGCTGCCGTCGTTGAGGCGTTGCGGGTGGTGCGCCTGCCCTACCATCTCTCGGCCTTGACACAAGCGGCCGCGCTGACCGCGCTGCGCCACACCGACGAGTTACTCGGCCAGGTCGCGACCCTGCGCAGCGACCGCGACGCGATGGTCCGGTCGTTGCGCGCGCGCGACTTCGACGTCATCGACTCGGACGCGAACTTCGTGCTCTTTGGCGGGTTCGGCGATGAGAAGGCGGTCTGGCAGGTGCTGCTCGATCAGGGTGTGCTGGTGCGCGATGTCGGGCTGGCCGGCTGGCTGCGGGTCAGCGTTGGCACCGGGGCTGAGTGCGAGGCCTTTGTCGACGCGCTCGATTTCGCGAAGGTCACTCGGCGCGACCGGTAACGATCAGCAACCGGCGCTGCGGCTCAGCGTTGGCGGGCGGATCGCTCGGTGCGAAGCTCGAGCTCGCCAACAGGTTCGAGTCGGCGTCGAAGCAGCTCAGCAACGTCGCGGTGACAGCGGGATCTATCCGGTCGTCGGCACCGATGGCGCGGGCCAAGTCCCAGCCATGCACGGCATGCTCGATCACCCGCATCACCAGCAAGTCAGCCCCACTTCGGTCGCCGAGCCGGTGGTGCACGGTCTGGTCCAGGGCGCCCGTGGCCCGGAACGCGTCAGCGACCTCGGCCGAAGTGTCGATGAAGTCCTGCAGCGGGTCATCGCCCAGGTGATCAAGTGACCGCAGCGCTTCGACATCGACCGTCGGCGCCCCACTCAACAGGACGACGTAGCGCCGGTTGCCGCCGACGACATGGTTGACCAGATCGCGCACCGACCAGCCGGGGTCCGGAGTGGGCAGGACCCACTGGTCGTCACGTACCTGTCTGAGGGTGTTGGCGAAGCACTCGGTGGCTCGATCAAGCGCGGTGTGCAGATCCACCGCACCACGGTGACACACCCTGCTGCGACACTTGCCCAGTGAGCCGGAGCGCGAAGGTCGAGCGGACGACCAAGGAATCGCAGGTCATGGTGTCGCTGGACCTCGACGGGACGGGGTCCGCCGAGATCTCGACCGGCGTGCCGTTCTTCGACCACATGCTCGCGCAGCTGTCGAAGCACAGCGGCATTGATTTGGTCGTTGCCACCACCGGTGATCTCGAGGTCGACGCGCATCACAGCGTGGAAGACACCGCAATCGCGCTCGGCCAGGCGTTGCGTGAAGCACTCGGTGACAAGGTCGGGATCAGGCGGTTCGGCGACGCTCTGGTCCCGCTCGATGAAGTGCTCGCACAGGCCGTTGTCGACGTCTCCGGGCGGCCGTACTGCGTTCACGAGGAGCCGCCGCTCGTCGAGCTGATCGGCACGTACGACACCACGCTGACCAGACACATCTGGGAGTCGATGACGTCCAGCGCGCAGATCTGCCTGCACGTTCGGGTGCTCGGCGGACGCAACGCGCATCACATCGTCGAGGCGCAGTTCAAGGCCGTCGCGCGAGCGTTGCGCGAGGCCGTCTCGCTAGACCCTCGTTCGACGGGAGTGCCCTCGACCAAGGGCGTGTTGTGACCGGGGCGGGCCCGTCGGTCGTGGTTGTCGACCACGGCTCGGGCAACCTGCGCTCGGCAGAGCGCGCGCTCGCCCATGTCGGGGCAGAGGTCGTGGTCAGTGCGGACGTGCGCGTTGCGGCGGAGGCCGACGGCGTGGTGCTCCCAGGCGTTGGTGCCTTTGCCGCCTGCATGGCGGGCATCGTGAATGTCCGAGCAGACGAGCTCGTGCGGTCGCGACTGGCCGCCGGTCGCCCGGTGCTGGGCATCTGCGTCGGCATGCAAGTGCTCTACGAGTACGGCGAAGAACACGGTGCTCGCACGGCCGGGATTGCTGCGCTTGGGGGCGACGTGGTTCGACTCGCCGCGCCGGTGCTGCCTCACATGGGGTGGAATACCGTCACCCCGTTGCAGGGATCGGCATTGTTCGCCGGCGTCGAGGAGGAGCGGTTCTACTTCGTCCACTCCTACGCCGCTCGTCCCGAGGGCGAGCGCAACGGCGAGACAGTGGCGGTTCACGGCGTGCCGTTCGTCGCCGCGGTCGAGCGCGGTGCGCTGAGCGCGACACAGTTCCATCCGGAGAAGTCGGGGGAAGCCGGCCTCGCGTTGCTCCGGAACTGGGTGTCATCACTGCGCTAGCGCGATCACGCATGTGACCATGGCACCCGAGTTGATAGGGACGGCGATGACGAACCGCTTGATCAGGATCGGCGCGGCCGCCGTGATGGGCGTCCTGGTGCTCGGTGGCTGTTCAAGCAGCGGATCCAGTCCGAGCGCCGGCTCGTCCACTTCAGCCGGTGCGCGCAACCTGGTGGTGACAGCCGCCGTCCGTACGGCGCTCCTGCAGGCGGGCGCTCGATTGCATCAACTGCCGGCTAGTGACTACACCGGCTTGACGCCTGGCAAGACCTACTACGCCTACGACGCCGGCACTGCGACGTACTGGGCAGGTGCCGCGCTCGTGGCGAACTCGTCATCGCAGACAGCCCATGTGTCGGTGCAGGATGACGGCAGCTATTTGCTGTTCACCCGTGCCGCGGGCCAGTCGTGGACCGGGTATGACGTTGGGCTGGCCGGCATCGAGGGTGCGAAGTGTCCCGTCACGGTGCCCGCCGCGGTGCTCGCGGAGTGGAGTTGGAAGCGCGGCACCTGCCGTCCGTCGGGCTAAGCAGGGACAGAGAAATGACCAAGGCGATGCCTCCCGGGCCTGACGCGACCGGCCGCGACTAGCTGGTTGCCCGCGGTTCGTTATCTTGCCTGATGCAACTGACTCGGCCGCTGCTGTCCGGGAGTTTTGGGATGGCGGGAAGCACCCACTGGCTCGCGACCGCCAGTGCCATGAGCGTGCTGGAGCGAGGCGGCAACGCGTTCGATGCCGCGGCCGCGGGCGGCTTCGTCTTGCAGGTTGTCGAGCCGCATTTGAACGGCCCTGGTGGCGAGGTGCCCATCATCGTGTGGAGCGAGCGCGACCAGCAGGTGCGCGTGGTGTGCGGCCAGGGTGTCGCGCCGGCGGCGGCGACGATCGACGCGTTCGAGCAGCTCGGTGTCGACGCGATCCCGGGCACTGGCCTGTTAGCCGCGACCGTGCCAGGCGCGTTCGGCGGCTGGTTGCTCATGCTCGAACAGTGGGGCACGTGGTCGCTACGTGACGTTCTCGACTACGCAATCTCCTACGCGCGCAACGGATTTCCTGCTGTCGCGTCGATCTGCGGGACGATCGGATCGGTCGTCGGCATGTTTCGCGACGACTGGCCGACGTCGGCTGCGGCGTGGTTGCCAGGTGGCCGCGCACCCGCCGTCGGATCGCGGCTCATAAGCCCCGGTCTCGCCGACACGTACGAGCGCATCGTCGTTGAAGCCGAGCGCGCCTCGAGTGATCGCGACGGCCAACTCGAGGCAGCCAGGGCGATTTGGTACGAGGGCTTTGTCGCCGAGGAGTTCGGGCGGTTCTCGACCCAAACCCAGTGGAAGGACTCGACCGGCGACGTACACGGCGGCCTGCTGAGCGCCGACGACATGGCTGCGTGGCGCCCGACGCTCGAGGCAGCCGCCACTTACGACTACGGGCGATACACCGTGTGCAAGACGCAGGCTTGGGGCCAAGGCCCGGTCTTCCTCGCACAGCTGGCCTTGCTCGCCGGCTTCGACCTCGACGCGATGGGACATCTTTCGCCCGACTACTTGCACACGGTCGTGGAGTGCTCAAAGCTCGCCTTTGCCGACCGCGAGGCGTGGTATGGCGACACGCCCGACGTCGCGGAGCTGCATCGGCTGCTGCTCGATAAGGACTACAACGACGAGCGGCAACGACTGGTCTCCGAGACGTCCAGCAACGAGCTGCGACCGGGCGTGCTTGGCGGTCGGCAGCCAAAGCTGCCGCGCCAGACCGAATCCGCCGGCTTTAGCTCCGGTCAGCATGGCGTCGGCGAGCCGACGGTGCTGGCGAACGGTGAGACACGGGGCGACACCTGCCACATCGACGTGGTCGACAAGGCGGGCAATCTCGTCTCGGCGACGCCGAGCGGCGGCTGGCTGCAGAGCTCCCCGCACATCCCCGAGCTCGGCTTCTGCCTTGGCTCGCGCGCCCAGATGTTCTGGCTCGACCGTGATCTGCCGAGCTCGCTCGCCCCTGGCACCCGCCCGCGTACCACGCTGACCCCGTCACTCGCACTACGCGACGGCGAGCCGTGGATGGCGTTCGGCACGCCGGGGGGTGACCAGCAGGATCAGTGGAGTCTGGCCTTCTTTCTCGCCATTGCGCACGGCAAGCTCAACCTGCAGGCCGCGATCGAGGCGCCGAGCTATCACTCGGATCACTTCCCGAGCTCGTTCGCGCCGCGGTACGCATTTCCCGGCCGGCTGGCCGTCGAGGACCGGCTCGGAGAGGCGACGATCGCGGAGCTGCGCCGACGGGGGCATGACGTCAGGCCGGCGGGGCCGTGGAGCCTTGGCCGGATGAGCGCAGTTGCGCGCGAAGGACAGGTTCGACTCGGCGCCGCCAATCCGCGAGGCGGTCAGGGGTACGCCGCAGGTCGCTGACCCGGTGCGGCCGATTACCGTGTCGCGGTGAAGACGAACCACTTCCTCCTGCTGCCGGCAGTTGACGTCGCCGACGGGACCGCGGTGCGACTGGTGCAGGGCGAGGCCGGCACAGAGACCTCCTACGGCGCACCACTCGATGCCGCACTTGCATGGCAGGCGGGTGGCGCCGAGTGGGTGCACCTCGTCGACCTGGACGCGGCGTTCGGCCGCGGCTCGAACCGCGAGCTGATCGCCGAGGTGGTCGGCCGGCTCGACGTCGCGGTCGAGCTCTCTGGCGGAATTCGGGATGACGCCTCGCTAGCTGCTGCGCTGGCGACCGGATGTGCGCGCGTCAACATCGGCACTGCCGCGCTCGAGCAACCCGAGTGGGTGCGAGCCGCGATCGCCGACCACGGCGACCGGATCGCCGTCGGCCTCGACGTGCGGGGGACGACGCTGTCCGCACGAGGCTGGACCGAGGACGGCGGCGAGCTGTTCGAGGTGCTGGCCCGATTGGATGCCGAAGGCTGCGCGCGGTACGTCGTCACCGACGTGCGTCGTGACGGCACGTTGACCGGCCCGAACCTTGATCTGCTTCAGGACGTCTGCGCGGCGACGGATCGGCCGGTGATTGCGAGCGGCGGGGTGAGCAGCCTCGCGGATCTGCAGTCGCTCCGGACACTGCAATCGGCAGGAGTCGAGGGTGCCATCGTCGGCAAGGCGTTGTATTCCGGTGCCTTCACGCTGCCCGAGGCGCTCGCCGCAGTCGGCTAGCGTCGAAACTTGTGTCGGTCGCCGTACGCGTCATTCCCTGCCTTGACGTTGACGGCGGTCGTGTCGTCAAGGGTGTGAACTTCGTCGACCTGCGTGATGCCGGCGACCCGGTGGAGCTGGCCCGGCTGTATGACAGCGAGGGCGCCGACGAGCTGGTTTTCCTGGACATCACCGCGTCGAGTGGCAGCCGCGAGACGACGTACGACGTCGTGCGACGGACCGCGGAACAGGTGTTCATCCCGCTGACCGTCGGCGGGGGAGTCCGCGTCGTCGAGGACGTCGATCGGCTGCTGCGCGCCGGCGCCGACAAGGTCAGCGTTAACACTGCGGCGGTTGCCCGACCTGAGCTGTTGAGCGAGGTCGCCGCCAGATTTGGCGACCAGGTTCTCGTGCTCTCCGTGGACGCGCGACGCGTGACCGGTGAGGTATCGACCACGAGTGGCTTCGAGGTGACCACCCACGGCGGCCGGGCCGGCACCGGCATCGATGCGGTCGAATGGGCTGCTCGCGGCCAAGCGCTGGGTGCGGGCGAGATCCTGCTCAACTCGATGGACGCCGACGGCACTGCTCGTGGCTTCGACGTCGAGCTGATCGGGGCGGTCCGCGCGGCGGTGTCCGTGCCGGTGATCGCTTCGGGTGGGGCAGGCGCAGCCGCGGACTTCGGCCGAGCGGTCGCCGCTGGAGCCGACGCGGTCCTCGCGGCGAGTGTGTTTCACTTCGGCGCGATCCGGATCAGCGGCGTCAAGACCTCACTACGTCGCAGCGGCTACGACGTGCGCTGAGCCGGCCTGTTCTTGCTGGTGCGCTCACCGTACGAAGAAGTGCCAACCCAGCCACCACCAGCCGAACATCACCGCGACCCGGCCGGCCCGGCGGGTCGACAGCTTGCTGAACACCTCGCCAATGGTCGCGAGACCGGAGCCTGCCCGGCGGGCGGCGAGATCAAGACCGACGGCGGCAACGGCGACCACCAAGTAGCCGGCAATCGTGAGGGCGCGGGCCATCAGCGCCTCGTCAGCCAGTAGCCGAACGCTAGCCAGAGCGCGAAGGCCACCGCCCGCGACGGGGTGGAGAGCAGCCACGGGTTGACCAGGTCGCTGATCGTCGGGTGGGAATGGGTCGCCCCGAGCGCCAGCGCGACGAACTCGACCGCGTTGAGCGCGATCACCACCAGCCACCATGCCAGCCAGCCTCGTCCGCTCCGGCCGGGTCGTAGTGGGGATGCTCGTGGCGGTGAGGGTTCTCGTGGAGAGGGGCGTGGTGGGGACGGCTGTCGTGGAGACGGCCGTGGTGGGGAAGGCTGTCGTGGAGACGGACTTAGTGAGCGGCGCAGTTCTGCGGAGTCTTGGCCAGACCGTGGCGCGATCCGTACCGCAATCATCACGCCGATCAGCCCGGGGATGAAGGTCGCGACCTCAGCGGGGTGGGTGAACGTGGCGAAGTGTCCGGCGATCCACGAGTAGGCGAGGGCCACGACAATCAGCAGCGCTGCGCCCCTCGGACGGGATCGCGGGGCGGGCGCGTCGAGGGCCACCCCCCGAGTGTTCCACCGTTCGTATGTGACATGGGTGTCGCTATCGCGACACCCATGTCACATCACGGTGGCTATGGCGACACCTATGTCACATACGAACGGGCAGAATGGGGCGGTGTCCGTGCCTGCTCGCCCGTCCTCGCTCGACCCGGAGATCGCGTCTCGGCTCAAACGCGACGATCACGGCCTGATCGCCGCCGTGGCGCAGCAGTGGGACACCGGCGAGGTCTTGATGGTCGGCTGGATGGATGACGAGGCCCTGCATCGGACTCTCACGACCGGGCGCTGCACGTACTGGAGCCGCAGCCGCCAGGACTACTGGGTCAAGGGCGACACCTCTGGTCACCAGCAATGGGTGAAATCGGTTGCGCTGGACTGCGATGGTGATGCGGTGCTGGTTGCGGTCGATCAGGTCGGGGCGGCGTGCCACACCGGCGACCGGCGCTGTTTCGACGCGGGCGGCGATCTCGCTGCCGCAGTGGGCGAGCCGCCGCAGTGAGCAGTCCGCTGGCTGACGGCAGCATCGCGCCCAACCGCGAGAGCTTCCTGGCCGATATCGCCGAGCAGCGAGTCGTGCCGGTCGTCCGGCGCCTGCTCGCCGATGCCGAGACCCCGATCAGCGCATATCGCAAGCTCGCTGCCGGCCGAGTGGGCACCTTCCTGCTCGAGTCCGCGGAGCACGGCGGGGTGTGGTCCCGCTACTCGTTCATCGGCGTGCGGTCGGCGGCGACGCTGTCTGAGCGCGACGGTCACGCGGTCTGGACCGGCATCGGCCCCGACGACCACCCGGACGACCCCTGGGAGGCGCTGCGCGACGCCGCCGCGAGGCTCCGCACTCCTCGCCGGCCGGGGCTGCCGCCGCTGACCGGTGGCCTTGTCGGCTATCTCGGCTACGACGCGGTGCGCCGGATGGAGCGGCTGCCCTCGCTCGCGGTCGATGACCTCACGATGCCGGAGCTGCACTTCCTGCTCGCCACCGATCTGGCCGTGCTCGACCATCGGGACGGCTCGATCTTGTTGATCGCCAACGTCATCCGTGGCCTCACACCCGACGCGGAGACCGATCCAGGCGCGGCGTACGACGAAGCCGTCGCGCGGCTCGAGTCGATGACGGCTGACCTGTCGAAACCGGCAGAGGCGTCCGTGGCGACGCTCGTTCCGCCGACCACCGCCGCCTACGAAGAGCGCTCCACCCGCGAGGAGTTCATGCATTCGGTGGAGGTGGCGAAGGAGCACATCCGTGCTGGCGACTGCTTCCAGATCGTGCTGTCACAGCGTTTTGAGCTGGCCACTACTGCCGATCCGCTCGATGTCTACCGCGCCTTGCGTAGTGCCAACCCGTCGCCCTACATGTACCTGCTGCGGTTCGAGGACCTCGACGTCGTCGGCTCCTCGCCCGAGGTGCTCGTCAAAGTCGAGGGTGGCCGCGCGCTGATGCACCCGATCGCGGGGACGAGACCCCGCGGCGCGACACCCGAGGCCGACGCCGACCTCGCAGCGGAGATGCTCGCCGACCCGAAGGAGCGCGCCGAGCACGTGATGCTCGTCGATCTCGGGCGCAACGACCTCGGCCGGGTTTGCGCTCCGGGCACTGTCGAAGTCGTCGATCTGATGAAGGTCGAGCGGTTCTCGCACGTGATGCACCTGGTCTCGACCGTCGTCGGTGACGTCGTGGAGGGCGCGACCGCGCTTGACGTGTTGTGCGCCTGCTTCCCGGCGGGCACGCTGTCGGGCGCGCCGAAGGTACGGGCGATGGAGATCATCGAGGCGCTCGAACCGACCCGTCGCGGTCTCTACGGCGGCGTCGTGGGTTACGTCGACGTCGCGGGCGATCTTGATACCGCGGTGGCGATCCGGACCGTGGTCATGCGTGACGGGCGGGCGTTCGTGCAGGCCGGGGCCGGGATCGTCGCCGACTCCGACCCGTCGGCCGAGGACATCGAGTCACGCAACAAGGCAGCGGCGGTGCTCAATGCGTTGGTTGCGGCGTCGTCGTTGCGACCGGCAGGGACATGACCTCACGCCGCTCACCGGCCGCCGCTGTCCTCACCTGCGCGGCCGGCGGCCTGCTCGTGCTGCTCGCCAGTGGGCGGCAGTGGGCGCACGCGACCATCGGCGACGTCAGCGGTGGGCGGACCTCGCTGTCCGCGACCGGTCACGTGGTCGCGCCGTCGCTGCCGGCCCTCGGACTCGCTCTGCTGGCCCTCGCAGCCGCGATCCTGGCGGCCAAGCGGCTGATGCGGCGCGTCGTCGGGGTGGTCATCGTGTTCGTCGCGGCGGCAACGGTCGGTGTCGGCATCACCGCGCGGGGTGACGTCTCCAACGCGCTGGAGCACCGCGAGGTCGGCGCGCAAGGCCTCGCCGTACACGCCACGGCCAACGGCTGGTGGCTGGTCGCGACGATCGGTGGCGTGGTTGCCGTCGTCGCCGGCGCGCTCACGGTCTGGCGAGCGGAGCAGTGGTCCGGGCTTGGCGCGAAGTACGACGCACCGTCTGCGCCAGCCCCGACCAAGGACCCGGCCGCGGTCGCCTGGGATGCCCTCGACCGCGGCGAGGACCCCACGGCTTAACGCCACGAAAATCTCACCGGGGTTTGGGGCGGACTTTAGGGGCGCGGGAGCGGCGCCCAGGCGCGGCAACTACCCTAACGGGGTGTCAGTCCTCGATGACATTCTCGCTGGGGTTCGCGAGGATCTCACGGAGCGCCAGCAGGTCCTGCCGCTCGATGTCGTGAAGCAGATGGCGGCTCGACAGCAGCCGCCACGCGATGCGGTCGCGGCGCTCTCCGGGCCTGGCGTCGCGGTGATCGCAGAGGTGAAGCGGTCGAGCCCGAGCGCTGGCCAGTTGGCCACCATCGGCGACCCGGCAGCGCTGGCGTGCGAGTACGAAGCGGGCGGCGCGGCCATGATCTCGGTGTTGACCGAGCAGCGCCGGTTCGACGGATCGCTCGCCGACCTCCAGGCGGTCCGCGCTGCGGTCGCGATTCCGGTGTTGCGCAAGGACTTTGTCGTGACGCCGTACCAAGTCTGGGAGGCTCGCGCGCACGGCGCGGACGCCGTCTTGCTGATCGTCGCCGCGCTCGAGCAGGAGGTGCTCGTCAGCCTCCGCGAGCGGATCGAGAGCCTCGGCATGACCGCGCTCGTCGAGGTCCACGACGACGCGGAGGCGCTGCGAGCACTCGATGCCGGCGCGCGCGTCATCGGCGTCAACAACCGCAACCTGCGCACGCTCGAGGTTGATCGGGAGACGTTTGCGCGGGTCGCGCCGCTGCTGCCCTCGACCGTGGTCCGGATCGCCGAGAGCGGGGTCAGGGGCCCGCATGACCTGCTCGCCTGTGCCGCTTCCGGCGCTGACGCGGTGCTCGTCGGCGAGGGTCTCGTGAAGGCCGACGTACCGCGGCAGGCGGTTGCCGACCTGGTCGCCGCGGGTGCGCATCCGTCCTGCCGGCACCCGGCGTAGCGCGGCCACTACGTGATCGGCCACACCAGATGACAGAACTCAGCGCGATTGTCGAGCACGGCGACGGCCGATTCGGACCGTACGGCGGCCGGTACGTGCCCGAGGCGCTGATTGCCGCCCTCGACCAGCTCACTGAGGTCTACGCCGACGCGAGAGCCGACCCGGCGTTCCGTGAGGAGTTCGCCCGGCTGCTGCGCGACTACGCCGGCCGGCCGTCGCTGCTGTACGACGCGAAGCGGTTCTCCGCGGCGATCGGGGCGCGCGTCCTGCTCAAGCGTGAGGACCTCAACCACACCGGGGCGCACAAGATCAACAACGTGCTCGGCCAGGCGTTGCTGACCAAGCGCATGGGCAAGACCAGGGTCATCGCAGAGACCGGCGCCGGACAGCACGGCGTCGCGACGGCGACCGCGGCCGCGCTCATGGACCTCGAGTGCATGGTCTACATGGGCGAGGTCGACACCGAGCGGCAATCCCTCAACGTCGCGAGGATGCGCCTGCTCGGTGCCGAGGTCACGCCGGTGCGCAGCGGGTCTCGCACGCTCAAGGACGCGATGAACGAGGCCTTCCGTGACTGGGTGACGAACGTCGACTCGACGCACTACGTGATCGGTTCAGTCGGCGGCCCGGCACCGTTCCCGGGCATGGTCCGCGACTTCGCGTCCGTGATTGGCGTGGAGGCCCGAAGCCAGTGCCTGGATCTGCTGGGCGGCCTCCCAGACGCCGTGCTGGCATGCGTCGGCGGCGGGTCGAACGCGATGGGTATCTTCGCGGCGTTTATCCCGGACGAGGGAGTGCAGCTCTACGGCTTCGAAGCTGCGGGCGACGGCGTCGAGACCGGCCGTCATGCCGCCACGCTGACCGCTGGATCGCCAGGCGTCCTGCACGGAGCAAGGTCCTATGTCCTGCAGGACGAGGACGGGCAGACCCGCGAGTCCCACTCGATCTCGGCCGGACTTGACTATCCCGGAGTCGGCCCGGAGCACGCCTGGCTCAAGGACACCGGCCGCGCGTCATACCTGCCGGTGACGGATGCCGAGGCGATGGACGCGTTCCGGCTGCTGTGCCGTACGGAGGGCATCATCCCGGCGATCGAGAGCGCGCATGCACTCGCTGGCGCGCGTGTGGTCGCCGAGCGGCTTGGGCCCGACGCGGTCTTGCTGGTCAACCTGTCCGGTCGGGGCGACAAGGACATGGACACTGCGGCGCACTGGTTCGGGCTGGTCCCGTGACGGTGCGGTCCGGGGAGACCATCGCGAAGGCTCGTGCGGACGGTCGGGCGGCGCTCGTCGGCTACCTGCCCGCCGGCTTTCCGACGTATGACGGGTGTGTCGAGGCGATGAAGGCGCTCGTGGCAGGTGGTGCCGACGTGGTGGAGGTCGGCCTGCCCTACAGCGATCCGGTGCTCGACGGACCCACCATCCAAGCGGCCACCGAGCGGGCGTTGCGCGGCGGGCTGCGGATCACCGACGTGCTGCGTACGGTCGAGGCAGTCGCCGCCACCGGCGTCGCTACGGTCGTGATGACCTACTGGAATCCAGTGCTCGCATATGGCCCGTCGCGGTTCGCCAAGGACCTCGCCGCAGCGGGCGCATCTGGCCTCATCACGCCCGATCTCATCCCGGATGAAGCCGCGGAGTGGCTGGCGGTCAGCGACGAGCACGACCTTGAGCGGATCTTCCTCGTGGCGCCGTCCTCCAGTGACGAGCGCATCGTCTCAACGACTGCCGCGTGCCGCGGCTGGGTCTACGCCGCGTCGACCATGGGAGTCACCGGCACCCGGACCGAGACCTCGAAGGTCGCGCCGTCACTGGTAGGTCGGGTGCACGAGCGCACCTCGCTGCCGGTCGGCGTCGGGCTCGGCGTCTCGACCGGGTCACAAGCGGCCGAAGTCGCCGAGTACGCGGACGGTGTGATCGTGGGATCCGCCCTCGTTCGGTGCCTCCTCGACGCCGACAGCGAGGCTGCCGGAGCGGCCGCGGTCGCCACGTTGGCGGCCGAACTGGCTGCGGGCGTTCGAACCGGGCGACCCGCCGCGCCGTAGCCTTTGGTTGTGCTGCCTCTCCACATCCCCAGCCCATCGAGGGGTGTGGTCCATCTCGGGCCGGTCCCGATCCGTGCGTACGCGCTGTGCATCATCCTCGGCGTCATCGTCGCGACAGTCGTCGGGCAGCGACGGTTCGAGAAGCGCGGCGGCCGAAAGGGCGCGATCGCCGATGTCGCCACCTGGGCGGTGCCCTTCGGTCTGGTCGGCGCGCGGCTCTACCACCTCGCCACCAACCCTGAGCTCTACTGGGGCGGCCCCGGGCGGCCGGGCACGATTGGCGCGTTCAAGATCTGGGACGGCGGGCTCGGCATCTGGGGCGGGGTGCTGTTCGGCGCGCTCGGTGCGTGGATCGCCTGCCGCCGGTACGGCCTGAACTTTGCCCTGGTCGCTGACGGCTTGGCGCCCGCGCATGCCGCTTGCGCAGGCGGTCGGCCGCTGGGGCAACTGGTTCAACCAGGAGCTGTACGGCAGGCCGACGAGCCTGCCGTGGGGGCTGCACATCGACGTCGCGCACCGGATGCGGGCTACCTGAGCGTTGCCTACTACCAACCGACGTTCCTGTACGAGTCGATCTGGGATGTCGGCGTCGCGGTGGTGGTGATCTTGGCCGATCGGCGGTGAGCACTTCACCCGTGGCCGCGCGTTCGCGCTCTACGTCATGCTCTACACCGTCGGTCGTGGCTGGATCGAGGCACTGCGGATCGACGACGCCCACCGCTTCTTCGGGTTGCGACTCAACGACTGGACCGCACTGATCGTGTTCGTCCTGGCGGCGCTCTACTTCTACATTCGCCGGCCGACCGGCGAGGACGTCAACACGCCCGACGCGACACCGTTGACGAGCCGGCCGGACATACGCTGACCACATGACCGACGCAACGGAGCTTGCGATTCCGGATGCTTCTGGCGGCGGCGAGATCCACCACACCCACCGCGACGTCAACGGCGGCTGGCTGCGGCCAGCGGTGTTCGGTGCGATGGACGGAGTTGTCTCGAACGGCGCGCTCGTCGCGGGCGTCGCCGCCGCTCACACGTCGGTGCACGCGGTGATCCTCAGCGGCTTCGCGGGCCTGCTGGCAGGGTCGTTCTCGATGGCGGTCGGGGAGTGGACGTCCGTGCAGTCCCAGGCCCAGCTCGTGCAAGCCGAGATCGCCAAGGAGCGCGCGGAGATCGCGCGCAGCCCGCGGGCCGAGGAAGCTGAGCTGGCCGCGATGTTCAGGCACCGCGGCCTGTCGCGCGAGCTGTCGACCCGAGTCGCGCGCGAGCTGTCCGAGGATGCCGACGAGGCCTGGCGGATCCACGTTCGCGAGGAGCTCGGAGTCGACCCTGATGAGCAGCCGTCGCCGTACACCGCCGGTTTCTCCTCGTTTGTGACCTTCGCGCTCGGTGCGTTTGTCCCGCTACTGCCGTACCTCCTCGGCGCGCACAACCTGTTCTGGTCGCTCCTGCTTGGCGCGATCGTGCTGCTCGCGATGGGCGCCGCCGTGGCGCAGTTCACCGGCAGGTCACGGTGGTTTGGGGCGGTGCGCCATCTTGCGCTCGGGGCGGTCGCGGTGGCCGTTGTCTTCCTGGTCGGACACGCGATCGGGGCGGGAGTTTCCAGCTAGTTGACGGGTGCCTGTTGAGGTAGCCTTTTCGTCGCAGGGCCAACGTCGTCCCGCGCCAGCGCCAATCGCCACTCAGACCTAGTTCGACCGCCCGAGTCGCGACGACACTGACCGGAAGATGGAGTTCGACGCCATGCCTGCATCGACTCGTACGCCAGCGCCTCAGGGGCTGTACGACGGTGCCCATGAGCACGATGCCTGCGGTGTTGCCTTCATCGCGGACATCCACGGTCGACGGAGCCATTCGATCGTCGCCGACGCGCTGACCGCACTTCACAACCTCGATCACCGCGGCGCCTCGGGCGCTGAGGTCAACACCGGCGACGGCGCCGGGATCCTCGTCCAGGTGCCTGATGCATTCCTGCGCGACGTCGTGGACTTCGCGCTGCCGAAGCCGGGTGCATACGCGGTCGGCATGGTGTTTCTGCCCGATGAGACAGACGACGTCGCCAAGGCGGTCGACTCGATCGAGCGGATCGCCGTTGACGAGGGCCTGCGGGTCCTCGGCTGGCGAGACGTGCCGACAGATCCGACGCTGCTTGGCGCGACCGCCCGGTCGGTCATGCCGCAGTTCCGTCAGTTTTTCGTCGCCGCCGCCCATGGTGAGATCGGGATGGCACTCGAGCGACGGGCGTTCTGCGCCCGCAAGCGCATCGAGCACGAGCTCGGGATCTACCTGCCGTCGCTGTCGGGGCGAACCACGCTCTACAAGGGCATGCTCACCACCGACCAGCTGCCGCGCGTTCTTCCCTGACCTCACCGACGACCGGTTCGCCTCCGCGATCGCGCTCGTGCACTCGCGGTTTTCGACCAACACGTTCCCGTCGTGGCCGTTGGCGCATCCGTACCGCTTCGTTGCGCACAACGGCGAGATCAACACGATCATGGGCAACCGCAACTGGATGCGGGCGCGTGAGGCGTTGCTCGCAAGCGACGTGATCCCCGGTGACCTGGAGCGGCTGTTCCCGATCATCACCCCGGGACTTAGCGACTCGGCCAGCTTTGACGAGGTGCTCGAGCTGCTTCATTTGGGCGGCCGTTCGCTGCCGCATGCGGTGCTGATGATGATCCCGGAGGCGTACGAGAACAACCTCGAGATGGATCCCGCTCGGCGCGCGTTCTATGAGTTCCACTCTTGCGTGATGGAGCCGTGGGATGGCCCGGCATGCGTCGCGTTCACCGACGGCGAGGTCGTGGGCGCCGTGCTCGATCGCAACGGCCTTCGCCCGTCGCGCTACTGGGTGACCGACGAGGACCGGGTCATCTTGGCTTCCGAGGTCGGCGTGCTCGACATCGCGCCGGAGCGGGTGGTGCGCAAGGGCCGGCTACAGCCTGGTCGGATGTTCCTCGTCGATACTGTGGCGGGCCGGATCGTCGATGACGACGAGCTGAAGGCCGAGCTGGCCGCCGACAACCCGTACGCCGACTGGCTGCATGTCGGGCTGCTCGATCTGCGTACCCTGCCGGAGCGCGAGCACGTGGTCTATCCGCACGAGTCCGTGGTGCGGCGCCAGCAGGCGTTCGGCTACACCGAGGAAGAGCTGCGGCTGCTGATCGCGCCGATGGCGCGCAACGGCGCGGAGGCGATCGGCTCGATGGGTACGGACACGCCGGTTGCGGTGCTGTCTTCACGGCCGCGACTGATCTTCGACTACTTCACGCAGTTGTTCGCGCAGGTCACGAACCCGCCGCTGGACTCGATCCGCGAGGAGCTCGTGACCTCGCTGTCGACGGCGACCGGGCCGGAGCGCAACCTGCTCGACCCAACTCCCGCGTCGTGCCGCCAGATCACGCTGCCGTTCCCGGTCATCGACAACGATGACCTCGCCAAGATCATTCACGTCAACGATGACGGCGACCTGCCCGGCTTCGCCGCTCGCGTCGTCAAGGGCCTCTACCCCGTCAACGGCGGTGGCGCTGCGCTTCGCGACGCACTCGAGCGGATCCGCCGCGAAGTCAGCGACGCGATCTCCAGTGGCGCTCGGCTGATCGTGTTGTCCGACCGCGACAGCGACGCGGAGCTTGCACCGATCCCGTCGCTGCTGTTGACCAGTGCGGTGCACCACCACCTGATCCGGCAGCGGACCCGCACCAAGGTCGGCCTCATCGTCGAGGCGGGCGACGTCCGCGAGGTGCATCACGTCTCGCTGTTGATCGGGTATGGCGCAGCCGCGGTTAACCCGTACCTCGCCATGGAGTCCGTCGAGGATCTCGTCCGCCACGGTGTGGTCAGCGAGATCCAACCGCACGAGGCGGTGCATCACTACATCAAGGCGCTCGGCAAGGGCGTGCTGAAGGTCATGAGCAAGATGGGTGTCTCGACGGTCGCGTCGTACACCGGTGCGCAGATCTTTGAGGCGCTCGGTCTGGCGCACGACGTCGTCGATGACTACTTCACCGGCACGACGTCAAGACTCGGTGGCGTTGGCCTGGATGTGCTCGCTGCCGAGGTCGCAGCGCGGCATCGACATGCCTACCCGCGGGTGCCGCACAAGCACCGCACGCTGTGGGTCGGCGGCGAATACCAGTGGCGGCGGGAGGGTGAGGCGCATCTGTTCAACCCGCAGACCGTGTTCAAGCTTCAGCACGCGACTCGAAGCGGACGCTACGACGTGTTCAAGGAGTACACCGCGGCGGTTGACGACCAGGCGGCTCGGCTGCTGACCCTTCGCGGGTTGTTCCGGTTTGTCGACGGAGCGCGCCCACCTGTTCCGATCGAGGAGGTTGAGTCGGTCTCGTCGATCGTGAGGCGGTTTGCGACGGGAGCAATGTCGTACGGCTCGATCTCCGCCGAGGCGCACGAGACCCTCGCGATCGCGATGAACGCGATTGGCGCGAAGTCGAACACCGGTGAGGGTGGCGAGGACACCGACCGGCTGCACGACCCCGCCCGTCGCAGTGCGATCAAACAGGTCGCGAGCGGCCGCTTCGGGGTCACAAGCGACTACCTGACCAACGCCAGCGATCTGCAGATCAAGATGGCTCAGGGCGCCAAACCGGGGGAGGGCGGTCAGCTTCCCGGTCACAAGGTCTATCCGTGGATCGCCAAGACGCGTGGCTCAACGCCGGGTGTCGGTCTGATCTCCCCGCCGCCGCACCACGACATCTATTCGATCGAGGATCTCAAGCAGCTGATCCACGACTTGAAGAACGCCAACCCGTCGGCTCGCGTGCACGTCAAGCTCGTCGCAGAGGTCGGCGTCGGCACGGTCGCTGCCGGCGTCTCGAAGGCACACGCCGATGTCGTATTGATCTCTGGTCACGACGGTGGCACCGGCGCCGCTCCACTGACGTCGCTCAAGCACGCTGGATCGCCTTGGGAGCTCGGTCTCGCAGAGACCCAACAAACGTTGCTGCTCAACGGATTGCGGGACCGGATCACGGTGCAGGTTGACGGCCAGATGAAGACCGGCCGCGACGTCGTGATCGCCGCGCTCCTCGGTGCCGAGGAGTTCGGGTTCGCGACCGCGCCGCTCGTCGTGTCGGGCTGCATCATGATGCGCGTCTGCCACCTCGACACCTGCCCGGTCGGTGTCGCGACGCAAAACCCGGAGCTGCGCAAGCGGTTCAGCGGCAAGCCGGAGTTCGTGCAGACGTTCTTCGAGTTCATCGCCGAAGAGGTGCGGGAGCACCTCGCAGCCCTGGGTTTCCGCTCGATCGAGGAGGCTGTCGGGCACGTCGAGCTGCTCGACACTGCGCTTGCCGTCGAGCACTGGAAGACGGTCGGACTCGATCTCACGCCGATCTTTCACGTCCCAGATGTCGCCGGGTCCCGTCGACGGACCCGTGGGCAAGACCACGGGCTCGACAAGGCACTGGACAACACCTTGGTGCAGTTGTGTGAAGGCGCTTTGGCCGATGCGAGTCCGGTGCGACTCGAACTGCCGATCCGCAACGTCAACCGAACCGTCGGAACGATGCTCGGCCACGAGGTGACAAAGCGATACGCCGAGGTCGGGCTGCCGGACGGCACGATCGATGTGACCTTCACCGGCTCGGCCGGGCAGTCGTTCGGTGCCTTCGTGCCCCGGGGCATCACGTTGCGGCTGCATGGTGATGCCAACGACTTTCTCGGTAAGGGTCTGTCCGGCGGTCGACTAGTCGTCCGACCCGATGCAGCCGCAACCTTCGAAGCCGAACGCAACGTGATCGCCGGCAACGTCATCCTCTACGGCGCAACGAGTGGCGAGGCGTTCATCCGCGGCAACGTCGGTGAACGGTTTGCGGTGCGCAACTCCGGCGCCACCGCCGTCGTCGAAGGTGTCGGCGACCACGCGTGCGAGTACATGACCGGTGGCCGCGTCGTGGTCCTTGGTGAGACCGGGCGCAACGTCGCAGCCGGCATGTCCGGTGGGATTGCGTACTTCCTTGACCTTGACCGTTCGCGGGTCAACCCCGAGATGGTCGACCTCGACACGATGGACGACGACGATGCTGAGTTCCTTCGCGACCTCGTCGGTCGGCACGGCATCGAGACGGGTTCGGCGGTGGTAGCCGACCTGCTGCGAGACTGGGACCGCTCGGTGGTGCGGTTCAGCAAGGTCATGCCGCGGGACTACAAACGCGTGCTCTCGGCCGCACAGACTGCGGCGGACGTAGGCGCGGACGTCGACGAGGCGATCATGGCGGCAGCTCATGGGTGATCTCGATGGCTGACCCGCGAGGCTTTCTCACCACGCCGCGCGAGACCCCGACCCGACGGCCGGTCGACATCCGGATCCAGGACTGGCGGGAGGTCTACACCGACTTCGCGCCGGAACGGTTGCAACGGCAGGCCGGCCGCTGCATGGACTGCGGGATCCCGTTCTGCCACCAGGGCTGCCCGCTGGGCAATCTCATCCCGGAGTGGAACGACCTGGTCTGGCGCGACGACTGGCGCGAGGCGATCGAGCGGCTGCACGCCACCAACAACTTCCCAGAGTTCACCGGCAGACTGTGTCCGGCGCCGTGTGAGACCGCCTGCGTGCTCGGCATCAACGCCGATCCGGTCACCATCAAGCAGGTCGAGGTCGAGATCGTCGACCGGGCTTGGGACGAGGGGTGGATCGCGCCACAGATCGCGGAACGGCTCTCCGGCAAGACGGTCGGAGTGGTCGGCTCCGGGCCGGCAGGCCTAGCGGTCGCGCAGCAACTGACCCGGGCGGGCCACACGGTCGTCGTGTACGAGCGAGCGGACCGGGTCGGCGGCTTGCTCCGCTACGGCATCCCGGAGTTCAAGCTGGAGAAGCGCCATCTTGAGCTTCGGCTGCTGCAGATGGAAGAGGAAGGCACGAGGTTCCGTGCCGGCGTCGATGTCGGCGTCGACATCACCGCTGAGCAGTTGCGCAAGCGCCACGACGCCATCGTGTTGGCAGGCGGCTCCACTATCCCCCGTGATCTCGAGGTGCCTGGCCGTGAGTTGACCGGCATCTACCCGGCGATGGACTACCTCCCACTCGCCAACCAGGTGCAGCAAGGCGATATCGACTCCTCGCCAATCAGCGCGTTCGGCAAGGACGTCGTGATCCTCGGTGGTGGTGACACCGGCGCTGACTGCCTCGGCACGGCTCACCGTCAAGGCGCACGTTCGGTCACGCAGCTGGAAATTCTGGCCCGGCCACCAGACCTACGTAGCGAAACGATGCCGTGGCCGACGTACCCGATGATCTATCGCGTCTCCAGCGCTCACGAAGAGGGCGGTGACCGGGTGTTCGCGGTGTCGACGCAGCGCTTCGACGGTGATGCGGATGGTGCCGTGGGCGGCTTGGTGATCTGTGACGTTGACGCCGCCTTTCAACCGATCGCGGGGACTGAGCGCACGTTGCCGTGTCAGCTCGTGCTGCTGGCAATGGGCTTCGTCGGGCCGGAGAAGGGCGCGCTGCTCAACGGACTTTCGGTGACCTACGACGCCCGCGGCAACGTCGCCCGCGGGCCAGAGTGGATGACCGACGCCGACGGTGTCTTCGTGTGTGGCGACATGGGTCGCGGGCAGTCGCTGATCGTCTGGGCAATCGCCGAGGGCCGCTCGTGCGCCGCGGCGGTCGACCGCTGGCTGCTCGGCGACACC
This sequence comes from uncultured Actinomycetota bacterium, assembly GCA_963814845.1. GTDB lineage: Bacteria > Actinomycetota > Actinomycetes > JAFAQI01 > JAFAQI01 > DATAUK01. The sequence goes on along the minus strand of CAWFEP010000005.1, from coordinate 98,575 downwards.
CAGCTCCCCGCCCCGATCGCCCCGACCGACCGTCCGATTTCCTGAGCTAAGCCTTCGGACCAACGAACTCGTCGAGCGCAGCCACCGCGTCGCGGCGCGCGACCGAGATGCTGTTGTGGCGATTGTGCCGCCAAGCGATATCGAGCAGGTCGAGAGCAGCACTGAAGATGCCTCGGATGTCAGACGCTTCGTTGCTGAAAAAGTAGCGCGGATAGGCGTACGTCCTCGTGCCGGTCGGTAGTGGCCGACGCACGGTGTTCACAGTCCGGCAGCCGTCCGAATGCAGCAGGCCACGGATCAACGGCCGCGGGTCCGCAGTTACGAGCCCTTGTTGCAGTCAACCAACTCGATCGGTCGCAATGCTTAACGCCTGGGCCATGCTGCGGAAACAGGCAGGGCCAGTGCTTCCATAGCGTGGTCACGTAGGTGCAGCCGATCCCGGCTACCCGATACACCGGACGCTTCGACACCGCACCCACAGCTTGGTAGCACTCGGCCATGACAGCGGGCCAATGGTCATCGCAGGCGATGCGAAGGGCGGTAGTTCGCGGTGCGTGCGAGATAGCATCCGTCTCCGAGGCACATGCCGAGCAGGTATAGGTATGCAGGTAAGGGAGGGAATGAGGCGTCCGAGCATGATGGACAGCCTGAAGGGCGCATCCGTGGCTCCGGACACGCTAGCCACGACCGCAGAGTAGATCGACTGGCGCCAGCAGCCACACTCACCGACCGCAAACTTGCACCACGCGTGAGCTCGCCGACCGCATGCGCTCGAAATTTGGCGTCGTGCATGCCAGCAACGATGATGCTCGCTACCGACAGTTTCAGTGCCCCGAGTCGGATTCGAACCGACACTGGATGGGTTTTGAATCCATTATCTCTACCGTTGGATTACCGGGGCTGGAACGTGCCCAGAGTCTAGTAAATCGGAGCCATCTGCGGGGCTCGGTACGCTGCTCGTCGTGACTTTGCCGACGGCTCGCCGGGTCCTCATCGCCGAGGACGAGGCGCTGATCCGGCTGGACCTCAAAGAGATGCTCGACGAGGCCGGCTACCTCGTGGTCGGCGAGGCGGCGGATGGTCAGCAGGCGATCGAGCTGGCAACTGAGCTCAAGCCGGATCTGGTCATCCTCGACGTCAAGATGCCCGGGCTGGACGGCATCTCTGCGGCCGAGCAAATCGTCGCGGATGCGACCGCGCCGGTCATCATGCTCACCGCGTTCAGCCAGCGCGAGCTGGTCGAGCGAGCCGCCGATGCCGGCGCGATGGCCTACCTCGTCAAGCCCTTCGACCGCAGCGACCTGGTGCCCGCGATCGAGGTCGCGATCAGCCGTCATGAGCAACTGCAGGCCCTTCGCAGCGAGGTTGCCGACCTCAGCGACCGACTCGAGACGCGCAAGCTGCTCGACCGGGCGAAGGGCAAGCTGCAGACCGATCAGGGGATGAGCGAGCCGGACGCTTTCCGGTGGATTCAGAAGGCGTCGATGGACCGCCGCAGCACGATGCGGGCGGTCGCAGAGGTCATCTTGGCCGGCGAATCCACGGATACAGCCAAATAACGGGCGGCTGCCGAAAGCGTCGCCGAGCACGCTCGACCCAGCATGCGGACGTTGGTAACGATTGGGTTAAGGTCGCTGCTCCTGAAACGCTTTGCGTGCAAACCTGCGCACCTACGGCCAGAGTGCCGCTCGCGGGGCTATGGTCGGCGCAATCACGTGGACGTGTCGGACGCCCACGATCTGTGTCAGGAGGCACTAGTGCGATCTCGCGTAATGACCACAACCATGGTCCTCGCGACCGCGGGCGCATTCGCGCTCGCCGGTTGCGGGAGCAGCTCAAGCTCGGGGGGAGGCCTCGGTGCATCGGGCGGCAACATCCGGTGGAGCTGAGAAGACCTACGACATCGGGTTCGAAGGCCCGCTCTCCGGTGCCAACGCGCAGCTCGGCATCAACGAGGAGTACGGCGCCAAGCTTGCCGTCGCGCAGGCGAACGCCTCGGGCAACCTCGGCTTCAAGGTCAACCTGGTCCAGGCTGACGACCAGGGTGACCCGGCGAAGGCGCCGGCCGCCGCCACGCGCTGATCCAGGACGTCAACCTGCTGGGCGAGATCGGCCCGAGCTTCTCCGGCGCCACGCTGGCGGTCGGCAAGAGCTACGGCGCCGCCGGCCTGGCCATGATCACCCCGTCGGCGACGAACGCGACGCTGCAGACGCAGGGCTTCACGACCTTCCACCGCATCGTGCCCAACGACAACGTCGAGGGCTCGCAGGGCGCTGACTGGCTGGCGCGCAAGGGCATCAAGAAGCTGTTCGTGCTGCAGGACCTGAGCGCGTACGGCAAGGGCGTCGGCGACACGGTGGCCAAGGAAGCCAAGGCCAAGGGCATCACGGTCATCGAGCAGGGTCTGGACGGCACGACCACCAAGAACTACAACCCGATCGCGCAGACCATCACCGCGTCCGGTGCGGACGCGATGTTCTACGGCGGCTACGACGCCCAGGCGGCACTGCTGGCCAAGGCGCTGAAGAGCGCCGGCTTCAAGGGCATCACGGTCGGCGGCAACGGCATCAAGTCCACGCGTGTTCACCAAGAACTCGGGTACGGCCGGCGACGGCTGGTACATCACCTGTGGTTGCCAGGACGCGACCGTGGCGCCGCAGTCGAAGGCGTTCACCGCGGCGTACCAGGCGATGTTCAACACCCCGCCGTCGACCTACTCGCCGGAGGCGTACGACGCCACCAACGCGCTGATCCAGGCCATCAAGACGGCGGCCAGCGAGCGGGACGCCGACCCGGGCGACGGTCGAGGCCGCTGTGAACGCCCTCGACTACAAGGGCATCACGACGACGATCAAGTTCCAGTCCGACGGTGACCTGCTGCTCGACGGTCGCAGACCGTCAACCTCTACAAGGACAAGAACGGCAACATCGTCGAGCTCGGCAACATCCAGAACCAGAACGTAGTCTAGACGCGCGGTATCGGGGGCGGGTCCGGATCACTCCGGGCTCGCCCCCGGTCTGCGCTGCTCCGACCGAGGCGGTCTGCCTCGGCCACCGACATCGCGAAGGAGGATCCGGCTGTGACATCGGAGAACTGGCTCCAGCAGCTTCCGCAGAACCTCGTCCTCGGTCTCGAGCAGGGGTCGGTCTACGCGCTGGTCGCGCTCGGCTACACCCTCGTCTACGGCGTGCTGCAACTGATCAACTTCGCGCACAGCGAGGTGTTCATGACCGGCGCCTTCGGCAGCTACCTGGTCGTCAACGCCGTCATCGGCACCCGGCACCTGACCGGCGTCGAGGTCCCGCTCACGTTGCTGGTCGGGACTGCTCAGCGGCGCGATCTGCGGCGCCGGCGATCGCCTGGCTGCTCGAGAAGGTCGCGTACAAGACCCTGCGAAAACGCGGTGCGCCCAAGCTGGCGTTCCTGATCAGCGCGATCGGCGCCTCGTTCTTCTTATCCAATCTCGCCGGCAAGCTGTTCAACCGATTGCCCAACAACGCCTTTCCCGGGACGACCGGTGGGGAGAGCACCTACTTCAACCTGTACCACGACCTGATCGACACCAAGTACTTCACGCTGCAGACGATCGAGGTCGTCATCATCGTGCGTCGACCGTGCTGATGATGCTCTTCCTCGACCGGCTGGTGAACCGGACCAAGCTCGGCCGCGGGATCCGCGCCGTCGCCGAGGACGCGCCGACCGCGGCCCTGATGGGCATCGACATCGACAAGACGATCTCGCGCACGTTCGTCATCGGCGGCGCGCTCGCCGGCGTGGCCGGCTTCCTGTTCGGCATCGCCTTCGGCGTCAGCTACGTGATGGGCTTCACCCCCGGCGTCAAGGCGTTCGCCGCCGCCGTGCTCGGCGGCATCGGCAACATCCGCGGCGCCATGATCGGTGGCCTGCTGCTCGGCGAGGCCGAGGTCCTGATCACCGCGATCCCGTCGGTCGGCGCGCAGTGGACCGACGTCGTCAGCTTCGTCGTGCTGGTGCTGGTCCTCATCGTCCGGCCGACCGGCATCCTCGGCGAGCGGCTGGGGCGGGCGGCATGAAGGCGCTGCGACCGAGAACCCGACGCGTACGCCGGCTGGTCGCCTGCCTGTTCGGCGGCTTCGTCCTCGCCCTGATGGTCGGCAACCAGGAGGGCAGCCAGAACGACTTCGGCGTCGCCTTCCGCGAGGCCGACGACGCCGCTGCGGCTGATCGCGTTCCTGGCCATCGGCGTCGCCGCCTTCCTGTGATCACCTTCTGGCCGTTGGTCGCGCCCTACCTCCGGCAGCCCGGGCGCGGTCGCCGATCGGCGCCGGGTTCGTCGTCGTGTTCGCCGGCATGACCCTGCACCAAGTGGTACGACCCGGTCGGGAAGTTCGGCCACGGTCGTCGACGCGCCGTCGGCAAGTCGCCGGGCGCGCCGTTCGCTCGTCGTCGCTCTATCTTCGGCTGGTTCGCGCTGGGCGCTGCTCGTCCTGGCGCCTGGTGCTCGGCGGCGTCGCGGTCGCCACCCGGATCGCCGCTGCTCGGATACCTCCAGGTCGGCGCTCGGCGTCGCCGGCGCGGTCGTCGTGTTCGTCGCTCATCGCGCAGCTGGTCAACTTCGCCGGCGGGCATCGACCACACGCTCGGCGTCTACCTCGCGGTGATCGGCTACCTGGTCTATGCCGGCGGCGGGCTCATCGCGGCGCGCTCGCAGGCCGAGGTCGGCCGATCCGCATGGCTTCGTCGAGCGGCGCTGGCCTGGCGACCCGGGCTGCCGCTGGTCGTGCGTCGGGCTGTCCTCGGGCTGCAACGCCTTCCTCAACGCGGCCTGGTTCGCGCCCGCTGCAGCTGGACGCCGACTTCGCGAAGACCCGATCGGACTTCCACGGCGACGGGCCTCGCCCGCTTCGCCGTCGCCTACCTGGCTGGCTCGGGATCACGCTGTTCGTCGTCGCGCGTCGTGCGTGGCCGTGGCCGGGTGTCTGCGCCGCTCGCAAGTCGCTGGGCTGGGCGGCGACCGTCGCTCGGTCTGGTCGGGGTGGTGCTGACCTTCTTCACCCTGCGACAAGATCACCATGACCGGCGCGCCACGTCGGCGCCGGCGTACGGCAAGACCTGGCAGAACCTCGGCGTCGGCGGCTGGCTGGCCTGCCTGGCGTTCGCGCTGATCGCCGCGCGCCGGCGCTGCTCGCCGCGACCGGCGCCGACGTGGCGCGCGATCGCCGCCGCCGACGGCGACAGCCGGGTGACGCACCGCGCGCGGTCAAGCGCAGCGCGAGCGGCTCGGCGGTCACCCGCACGATCGTGCCGGCTGCGATCGCGTTGGCGCTGTTCTACCCGCCGACGCTGCCGCTCAACTGGCAGAACGTGGTCGTCACCCAGATCGCGCGTCTACCTGCTGCTCGCGGTCGGTCTCAACGTGGTCGTCGGCTGGGCCGGCCTGCTCGACCTCGGCTACATCGCGTTCTACGGCATCGGGTCCTACACGACCGCGTACTTCACCGGCTCGCTGCCGCTGAAGCCGCCGGACTGGCTGCACTTCACGCCGCTGCTCGCGATCCCGTTCGCCATCGTCGCCTGCCTGATCGCCGGCGTGCTCCTCGGCGCCCCGACGCTGCGGCTGCGCGGTGACTACCTGGCGATCGTCACGCTCGGCTTCGGCGAGATCATCCAGCTGATCGCGATCAACAACCCGGGCAACCTCACCGGCGGCCCGATCGGCCCGAACGTGCCGCACCCGGTCATCAAGATCGGGCCGATTCACGTCACTTGGGGCCTGGACAACCTGCCGTACTGGTATCTGCTGCTCGCGCTGCTCGGCATCGTGGTGGTGCTGTTCTACCGGCTCGAGGGCTCGCGGCTGGGCCGGGCCTGGGCGGCGATCCGCGAGGACGAGGTCGCGGCGCAGGCCACCGGCATCCACACCGCGCAGGGTCAAGCTGCTCGCGTTCGCGATCGGCGCCTCGACCTCGGGCCTGGCCGGCGTCTTCTTCGCCAGCCAGGTCGGCTACTTCGACCCGTCCCAGTTCACCCTGCAGAACTCGATCCTCATCGTCGCCTACGTCGTCTTCGGCGGGATGGGCTCGCTGGCCGGGCGCGATCGCCGGCGCCGCGGTGCTGACCTGGCTGCCGTACTTCCTGCAGTCGCAGGTGCCGCTGCCGGACAGCCAGATGTGGATCGGCGCGCTGATCCTCATCATGATGATCTTCCGGCCGGCCGGCCTGATCCCGGCCCGCCGGCGCCGGGCCGAGCTGACCGGGCTCGACGCACCGGCCGAGTCCGAGGTCAGAGCAGTCCCGGCCGTCGGAGGGGATGTGACATGACGACCGTCAGCCGATCCGGCACGAGCTCCGGCGCGCCGACGACGTCGTCTTCGACATCGACCACGTCACGCTGCGCTTCGGCGGCGTCGTCAGCCTCAACGACGTCTCGATGCAGATGCGCCGCGGCGAGATCCTGGCCGTCATCGGCCCGAACGGGGCCGGCAAGACCTCGCTGTTCAACTCGCTCACCGGCGTCTACACGCCGCAAGAGGGCGCGATCACGCTGGTCGGGCAAGCCCGGGCGACGCAGCCGGTCAGCGTCATCGGCAAGAAGACCCACGTCGTCAACCACCTCGGCGTGGCCCGGACGTTCCAGAACATCCGGCTGTTCCCGGCGCTGACCGCGCTGGAGAACGTCAAGGTCGGGGTCGAGACCCGGCAGAAGGCCGGCCCGATCGCGGCCATGCTCGGCATGCCGTGGCAGCGGCGCGAGGAGAAGGACGAGCACCGCGCGGCGCCTCCGCGCTGCTGCGCGACGTCGGGCCTGCTCGACAAGGCGAACGAGCTGGCCGGCTCGCTGGCCTACGGCGAGCAGCGCCGGCTCGAGATCGCCCGCGCGCTCGGCACCGACCCGGGCGTGCTGCTGCTCGACGAGCCGGCCGCCGGCACGAACCCGGCCGAGAAGCGCGACCTGGCCGAGCTGATCGCGCGGATCAACGCCGAGCGCGGCATCAGCGTGCTGCTGATCGAGCACGACATGAAGCTGGTCATGTCGGTCGCCCACCGCATCGTCGTGCTGAACTTCGGCAGCAAGATCGCCGAGGGCACCCCGCAGCGAGATCCAGCGCGACCCGGTCGTCGATCGCGGCCTACCTCGGCACGTCCGACGGAGGAGGCGGAGCAGCAGGCCGAGGAACAGCCGGAGCTGCACCTCATCGACACCACCGCGGACGCTCGACGAGACCGATCGCCAGCCGCGTCGACCGGCCGAGCCGGTCGCCCTCCCGGACGCGATCGGCTCGCCGGACTCCGCGTTGCTGACGGTCGCCGACATCGAGGTCCGCTACGGCGCGATCCGGGCCCTCAAGGGCTGTCGTTCCACGTCAACGAGGGCGAGATCGTCGCGCTGCTCGGCGCCAACGGCGCCGGCAAGACCACGACGCAGAAGACCGTGTCGGGCATGCTGCGGCCGACGCTCGGCTCGATCACCTACGACGGCGAGCGGATCGACGGGATCCCGGCGCACGAGCTGATCGGGCTCGGGCATCTGCCACGTCCCCGAGGGCCGGCACGTGTTCCCGCGGATGTCGGTGGCGGAGAACCTCGAGATGGGCGCGTTCCGGTTCAAGCAGCACCGACCAGGACGACCTCGAGCGGGTGCTCGAGCTGTTCCCGCGTGCTCAAGGAGCGGCTCAAGCAGACCGCGGGCACGCTGTCCGGCGGCGAGCAGCAGATGCTGGCGATCGGGCGCGCGCTGATGGGCAAGCCGAGACTGATCCTGCTCGACGAGCCGTCGATGGGGCTCGCGCCGATGATCGTCGCGCAGATCTTCGAGATCATCGCGCGAGATCAACCGGCAGGGCGTCACCGTGCTGCTCGTCGAGCAGAACGCGGCGCAGGCCCTGGCGCTGGCCGATCGCGGCTACGTCCTCGAGACCGGCGAGATCGTGCTGCAGGGCACCGGCCGCGAGCTGCTGGCCGACGACCGCGTTCGCGCGGCGTACCTCGGCGAGGAGATCGTCGCGTCCTAGCAAGCGGCGCCGGCACTGCAGAATGCGTTGCGTAGCAACGGAATCTCGGCCAGCTCGCGATGGCGTCGCGGGCACTAAGGAGCCCGGCACCTTTGGTACCGTCCGCACCTTCCCCGTGCGCGGACGTTGTCTACTCGGTGCCGGGCTGTGCGACAAAGTTAGTCAACGACGGCGGCGTCGGGTCAACGGTCGACGGGCACCGAATCGGTGCATCGTGCCGGTCGCAGGACCCAGGGCTCGCGTTCGGCGAGGATCGGCGCTACGGTGCGTACTCACTGCGAACGCATGTACTCACTGTGACCAATACGAGGGGGTCGGGGTGGCACGACCGTTGGTGCTGACTCGGACCGCCACGCAAGAGGACCTCCCGACTCTGCTCGCGCTGTGGGACGAGTTGCGGCAGGCCGGTGGCCGGGCCGAGCGGGCGGTGAACCCGATCACCGCGGTCGATGTCCGCAGCCGGCTGCTCGAGCTGCTCGATCGACCCCGGCTGCCGGGTCGTGCTGGCCTGCTCCGACGACGCGCCGGCCGGCATGGCGATCATGCGGATCAGCCGGCCCGGACCCGCTGTCGGAGAACCAGCTGGTCTACATCGCGCATCTCGTCGTGTCGCGACCCAGCCGGCACCAGGGCGTCGGGCACGCGCTGATCGACGCCGCCGTCGACTACGCCGCCGCGATGCATGTCGACCATGTCGCCGGTCGGGGTCTATCCGTCGCTGCGGGAGACCAACCGCTTCTACGCCCGGCTCGGCTTCGCGCCGGCCGCGGTCCACCGGATCGCGCCGGTCGCGGTGCTCCGGCGCCGCCTCGGCAGCGACCGTACGGCGCCGATGCTCGGCCGACGCGGTGCGCCGGCGGACCCGCCTGGTCCGCCCGGTGCCGTCCCAGCGGGTCCGCCGCGGCCAGCGATCGGAACGGGTCGAGTCCTGACCTAGGCGCGACCGCGCGTCGCGCACGGTGTCGGCGGCCGACACTACGATGCGGCCATGCCTGCCGGAGCCAAGCGACACGTCGACGCGCGCGACCGCGGCTGCTGCTCCTCGACGGCCACTCGCTGGCCTATCGAGCGTTCTTCGCGCTGCCGGTCGAGAACTTCTCCACCACGACCGGTCAGCCGACGAACGCCGTCTACGGCTTCACCTCGATGCTGATCAACGTCCTGCGCGACGAGGCGCCGACCCACGTCGGGGTGGCCTTCGACGTCGGGCGGCACACCTTCCGCACCGACGCCTTCGCCGACTACAAGGCCACCCGCAAGGAGACGCCCGACCGACTTCCGCGGCCAGGTCGACCTGATCCGCGAGGTCCTGGCCGCGCTGCGGTGCCGTCGCTGCAGGCCGAGGGCTACGAGGCCGACGACGTGATCGCCACGCTCGCGGTCCAGGGCCAGGACGAGCATGGACGTCCTCATCGTCACCGGCGACCGCGACGCCCTGCAGCTGGTCAACGACCGGGTCACCGTCCTGATGACCCGCCGCGGCATCAGCGACATGACCCGGTTCACGCCGGCGGCGGTCGAGGAGAAGTACGGCCTGACCCCGGCGCAATACCCGGACTTCGCCGCGCTGCGCGGTGACCCGAGCGACAACCTGCCCTCGATCCCGGGCGTCGGGGAGAAGACCGCGGCGAAGTGGATCCGGGAGTTCGGCTCGCTCGACGAGCTCGTCGACCGGGTCGATGAGGTGCCGGGCAAGGCCGGCGACGCGCTGCGGGAGCACCTGGCCGTCGGTGATCCGCAACCGCCAGCTCACCGAGCTGCGCCGCGACGTGCCGCTCGACCGCGGCCCGGCCGACCTCGAGCTCGGCCAGTGGGACCGCGAGACGCTCAACACGCTGTTCGACACGCTGCAGTTCCGGGTGCTGCGGGAGCGGCTCTACGCGACGTTCTCGGTCGCCGAGCCCGAGACCGCCGAGCAGGGCTTCGACGATGGACGGCGAGGTGCTCGCCCCGGGCGACGTCACGCGAGTGGCTCGACGAGCACGCCCGCGGCGGCCGAGCGGCACGGCATCTCGATCGCCGGCACCTGGGGCCGCGGCACCGGCGTCGTGACCGGCCTCGCGATCGCCGCGCCCGACGGCGCGGCGGCCTACCTCGATCCGGAGCAGCTGACCGCCGACGACGAGCAGGCGCTCGCCGGCCTGGCTGGCCGACCCGGCGGTGCCGAAGGCGGCCCACGACGTCAAGGGCCCGATGCTCGCCGCTGACGCGAGCACGGCTGGACGCTCGGCCGGCGTCACGCACCGACACCGCGCTGGCCGCCTACATCGCGCTGCCCGGCCAGCGCTCGTTCGACCTGGCCGACCTCGCGGTGCGCTACCTGCACCGCGAGCTGCGGGCCGAGGCCGGCTCGGACGGCCAGCTCTCCCTCGACGGCTCGCTCGAGGAGGACGCCGCGCAGGCGCGAGATGCTGCGGGCCCGAGCGGTGCTCGACCTCGCCGATGCGCTCGACGTCGTGCTCGAGGAGCGCGGCGGGTCGCAGCTGCTCAGCGAGCTCGAGCTGCCGCTGACGCGCGCTGCTCGCCGACATGGAGCGCGCCGGGATCGCCGCCGACGTGGCCTGGCTGGCCGAGCTCGAGGCGCGGTTCGCCGGCGAGGTCAAGCGGGCCGCCGACCAGGCGTACTCGACGATCGGCCACGAGGTGAACCTCGGCTCGCCCAAGCAGCTCCAGCAGGTGCTGTTCGAGGAGCTCGGCCTGCCCAAGACCAAGAAGATCAAGACCGGCTACACCACCGACGCCGACGCGCTGCAGGACCTCTACGTCAAGACCGAGCACCCGTTCCTCGAGCACCTGCTGCGCCACCGCGACGTCGCCCGGCTGAAGACCGTGGTCGACTCGCTGATCCCGATGATCGACGACGCACGAGCGGGTCCACACGACGTTCAACCAGCTGGTCGCCGCGACCGGCCGGCTGTCGAGCACCGACCCCAACCTGCAGAACATCCCGGTCCGCACGCTCGAGGGCCGCGAGATCCGCAAGGCCTTCGTCGTCGGCGCAGGGCTTCGAGTGCCTGCTGACCGCCGACTACTCCCAGATCGAGATGCGGATCATGGCGCACCTGTCCCGCGACGCCGGGCTGATCGAGGCGTTCGCCTCCGGCGAGGACCTGCACACCTTCGTGGCCGCCACCGCGTTCGGCATCCCGGTCGAGGAGGTCGACGCCGGAGCAGCGGCGCCGGATCAAGGCGATGTCCTACGGCCTGGCCTACGGCCTGTCGGCGTTCGGGCTGGCCGCCCAGCTCGGCATCACCACCGAGGAGGCGCGCGAGCAGATGGAGGCCTACTTCGCCCGGTTCGGCGGGGTGCGCGACTACCTGTCCGGCGTCGTCGACGCCGCGCGCAAGGACGGCTACACCGAGACGATCCTGGGTCGCCGGCGCTACCTGCCCGACCTGACCAGCGACAACGGCCAGCGTCGGCAGATGGCCGAGCGGATGGCGCTCAACGCGCCGATCCAGGGGTCGGCCGCGGACATCATCAAGCTCGCGATGCTGCGGGTCGAGGGCGCGCTCAAGGAGCGGTCGATGCGCTCGCGGCTGCTGCTGCAGGTCCACGACGAGCTGGTGCTCGAGGTCGCGCCGGGGGAGCGCGAGCGCGGTCGAGGAGGTCGTGCGGCAGGAGATGGGCGCGGCCTACGCCCTCGACGTGCCGCTCGACGTCTCGGTCGGCGTCGGGCGCAGCTGGGACGACGCCGCCCACTGATCGTCGCGCCTGGCGCCGCCCTCGCGGCTGGACCAGCACGGTAGTGCCGCAGCGCGGTGACGAGCACCAGCACCACGGCGATCGCTCGCGGCGATCGCGATGATCGGCCGCGGGCGTGTGCGGCGCGACCGTCAGCACGATGACGGTTTCGATCGCGGCCGCGAGCAGGACGAGCGGGACGACGCCGCGACGCCGCGAGCCGCGATGTCATGGAAGACGAGGAGCTGCACGCCGGCGAGCGCGCTGCCCTGGAGCGCGAACAGCCAGGCGACGCCGCCGATGCTCGTCGTAGCCGGCGCCGAAGGTCAGCCGGACCAGGAAGACTCCGGCGACCGCGGTGACGGTGATGCTGACACGCGGCGATCGCCGGCGGTCAGGATCGCGGCGTCGCGCAAGGCCTTGGCCCGATGCTCGCTTCGGCTCAGCCGCGGCAGCGCGGTCAGCGGCGACGGCCTGCGGCAGCCAGAACGCCGCCTTGGCGACGACGTTGCCGGCGGCGTAGCGGCCGGCCTGGGTCGCCGGCAGCACGTGGCGGGCCAGCAGCAGGTCGAGGCTGGACAGCAGCAGGAGCGCGCCCATCGACAGCGTCGCCGTGACCAGCTCGGGGCGCGCGGAGACCGTCGCCTCGATCGGGTCGCTGGTCGATCGGTCGCCGAGATCGGCGCCGAGACTGCGCGCGACCGACCCGCAGGCGACGACCGCGCTGATCGCGGTGCGCGATCGCGACGCCCGCCATCACGCCGGTGGCCTCGGCACCGAGCGCCAGCGGGATGACGCCGCCGAGCAGCCGGCCGACCCCGATCACGATGACGAGACAGCGCCAGCCGCTCGAACCGCTCCGCGCCCTGCAGGTGGCCCTGCACCGCCCCCAGCAGGTTGAGCGGCAGCAGGCTCGGCGACCGCGAACACGATCGCCAGACCGTGATGGCCGACGTGCAGGAACCTGGTCAGGCCCGGCCAGGCGGCCAGGCCGACCGCCACGCTCAGCGAGCCCGATCAGCAGGCCGTCGCGCAGCGCACGGTGCGAGCGGCAGCTGCTCGGCGGCGGTTCGTCGGGCGACGACGGCCTGCAGGGCCAGCGCCGGGATGCCGCCGACCAGCAGGATGGCGAGCATCGCGCCGAACAGCCCGTAGTCCGACGGCCGAAGCCGGTGGCTGCCGATGATGGCGAGCAGATAGCTGGCGAGGTTGCCGGCCATCAGCGCCGACGCCGACCACCGCGGTCGAGCGCACGAACGACGCGCGGTGACGCCGAGCTCGGCGTCCGTCGTGGTCGCTGTCATCCCTCCCGGCTCCGATGCGTGCGCGTTGTCGAGTCGCCGTATCTAGTCGAGCACAACGTGTACGGTCGCGCGCAATGATCGGCCAAGTTCGCTCGCGTCGGTTGACCGCCTCCGCGGCCGGCTTGGCCGTCGGCGTCGGTCGCTGCGCTGGTGCAGCTCGGGCCGGTCCTCGGCCGCGGCTACGTGCTGACCCGCGACATGGTGTTCGTGCCCGCGGCTGCCGCTCGACGCCCATCTGCTCGGTGTCGACACGGTGCCGCGGGCGGTGCCGAGCGACCTGTTGGTCGCGCTCGCCTCCCGGGTGCTGCCGGGTGATGTGGTCCAGGACCTGATCCTGGTCGCGATCATCGCGCTGCGCCGGTTGGGGCGCGGCGCGGCTGACGGCCCGGCTGGCGGTGCGCACCGGATCGCGTCGTCGCGGCGGTCGCCGCCGCGGCGTTGTTCTCCTGGAACCCCTACCTGGCCGAGCGGCTGCGGCAGGGCCAGTGGGCGGTGCTGGTCGGCTACGCCGCGCTGCCGTGGGTGGCGTCGACGGCGCTGGCGTTGCACCGCGGCGAGCCGCGCGCCGGCGCGCACGCCTGTTCCTCGCGCTCGCCGTCGCGGCGGCCGGCGGCGCGTCGGCCGAGCTGCTCGCGTGCTCGTCGTGCCTCCCGATCGCGCTTGTGGCCGGGCGGCGCCGTGTCCTGGTGGCGCCGCGGCCGCGGCGGTCGTCGGCGGTCTGGTGGTCGTCTCGCTGCCGTGGGCGGTCCCCGGCCTGACCTCGCCGGCGACGCTATCTGCCGACCGGGCCGGCGTGCTGGCGTTCGCGGCCCGCGCCGACACCCCGTTCGGCACGGTCGGGAGCCTGCTGAGCCTCGGCGGGATCTGGAACGCCCAGGTCACGTTGCCCGGCCGGGGCTCGTGTCGTGGTGGCGAGCGTCGCGCTGCTGCTGACCGCGGTCTCGCTCTGGGCGTTCTGGCGACTCCACGCCGCGGGCGCGTGGCGCGGGCTGGTCGTCGCCGGCGTGGTCAGCTTGCTGCTCGCGGTCTGGTCGGCGACGCCAGGGGTCCGCCGGCTGGCCGTCGACCTCGGCTCGACGGCTCGACGGCCGGCGGGCTGCTCCGGGACGGGCAGCGCTGGCTGGCGCCGTTCGTCCTGCGTCGTCGCGGTCGGGTTCGGCTGGTTCGTCGAGTGGGCCCGCAGCCCGGGTGCCGGTCGCGCCCGGCGCTGGTGCTCGTCCCGGTGCTGCTGCTCCCGGCGGCCGCCTGGGGGAGCGACGGTGCGCTGGTCGCCGTGCACTGGCCGCGGGACTGGTCGAGCGTGCGCGCTGCCGCCTCCGAGCCGCTTGCCGCCGGGGCCGGTGCTGGTGCTGCCCTGGTCGTCGCAACGGCAGTTCGGCTGGAACGGCGACCGGGTGCTGACCGATCCGGCCGACCGCTGGCTGCCCCGCCGGGTGGTCGGCGACGACTCGCTGCAGGTCGGCCGGCTCGCGCACGCCGCTCGAGGACCCGCTGGCCCGGGCCGATCGCGCCGGCGGTCACCGGCGCTGGGCCGCTGCTGCCGGCGCTGCAGGCAGCAGGGCTACGCCGGCGTGCTGGTCGAGCGTGACCAGCCGGGCGCGAGCGGCCGTCGCCGCTCGGCTCGCGCGGCCTGCGCCGAGGTGCGTGAGCGCGCCGACCCTGGCGCTCTACGCGGTGCCCGGCGTCGCGGTCGCGGACCTACGCAACCGCGCCGCTGCGGCTGACGCTCGCGGCCGACGCCCTGGCCGGCCTGCTCGTGCTCATCGTCGCTGGCGAGTCTGGCCGATATCAGGACAAGATCGCGCCAGACCGTGTAACGTGCGCGAAAGCACGTCCGGGCGTTTCGTCCGGCGCTGACCCGGAGGTGCGTGTGTCAACAATCGTTGCCGTCATCGTCGGCGTCGTTCTCGCTGGCCGCCACGATCGCCGGGGTGCTCGAAGTCCGTGACCGACCACGGTCACCACAGCACCGGGCACGCCGGCCGCCGCCGTCGTCCTCTACGGGTCGAAGTAGCCGACTTCGCGACACCGACAAAACCGCCCGCCGATCGCGGGCGGTTTTTGTCGTGATCAGGGTCGGTTTCTCCGAGTAGTCCTTTTGGACCATGTTCGATCAAAACCGAACGATGTTCTTGCGCGTGTGACGTGGGTCACTTACGGTCGGCACGTTCACGACATGTGACCGTAACTCTGCGTTCACGACGAGAGGATGCAGATGGCCGCCGCCCACGCAATCACGCTGCAGACAAGCCCGGAGTCATCGGGCGGTTGTGGCATCGCGATCTTGACACCTACCCGAAGACCGGGCCGCGTTACTACTACCTCGTCCATCGTGGTCCTGACGACCATCATTCTTTACTACCAGCTCTACATCGGCGGGGCGGTCGCCACCCAGATCCTGGGCGGCTTCCACATGACCTTCCTGTACTACGTCGGCATCCTCGTCATCACCAACCTGATCGGCGCGTTCGCCTCGCTGGCGGCCGGCATCAGCGACCGGATCGGGCGCGCCAACCTCGTCGTCTACGGCACGATCATCACCTCGCTGCTGGCGCTGTTCGCGCATCCCGAACGTCACACACCAAGCTCGGCTTCGGCATCGTCTCCTGCGCCACCGGCCTGGTCGAAGGCGTCATCCTGGTCGCGACGCCGGCGCTCGTCCGCGACTTCAGCCCGCAGGTCGGCCGCGCCGCGGCGATGGGCTTCTGGACGATGGGTCCGGTGCTCGGCAGCCTGGTGGTCAGCGAGGTGTCGAGCCACACCCTGAACCACCTCAGCCGCTGGCAGGACCAGTTCGTCATCGCCGGCATCGTCGGCCTGGCGGTGGCGATCGTCGCGCTGTTCACCCTGCGTGAGCTCAGCGCCGGCATGCGTGACCAAGTCATGATCTCGCTGCAGGAGCAGACCGTCGTCGAGCTGCGGGCCCGCGGTCTCGACGTCGAGGAGGCCACCCGTCGGCCCTACCAGCAGATGTTCAAGCCGGACATCCTGGGCTCGGCGTTCGCGATCAGCGTGTTCCTGCTCGGCTACTACACCGCGGTGGCGTTCTTCCCGATCTACTTCCAGACCGTGCTGAACTTCACCCCGAGCCAGTCCAACAGCCTGCTCAACTGGTACTGGTCGTTCAACGCCATCGCCCTGATCGGCTTCGGTGCGATGTCCGACCGGCTCGCCGTCCGCAAGCCGTTCATGCTCGTCGGCGCGCTGGGCAGCATCATGATCAGCGTCACCTTCCTGTCGCAAGGCGACGCACAACAACCCGACCTTCAGCAGCGTCGCGATCCTGCTCGCGTTCATCGGGATCTGGGGCGGCGCGGCGTTCGCACCCTGGATGGCGAGCTTCACCGAGACCGTCGAGCGGCGCAACCCCGCGCTCACCGCGACCGGCCTGGCGGTCTGGGGCTGGCTGCTTCGACTCGTCGTGGCGGTCGCGTTCCTGATCCTTCCGCACGTGGTCAACTCCGTGACGCCGCTGGTGGACAAGGGCGCGGCGGTCCAGGCGGCGGACACCCAGCTCGCGGCGGAGTTCCCGCAGCTGCACGCCGAGCTGATCGCGCACCCGGACGTCTTCGCAGGCGCTGGCGAAATACCCGAACGCCGCGGCGATCCCGAACGGCCGTGCTGGACCAGGCCCTCATCACCGTCGGCCCGACCGCGCTGACCCAGGCGTCGAACCCGAAGGCCGCGCCGTTGCTCGCCGAGCTCGGGGCGCAACGCCGCCTCGGTCCAGGCGGCGCAGGCGGCGGCCCCGCACCAGTGGCAGCACTGGCTGTGGATCTGCACCGGTGGTCAGATCGTCTTCATCCCGTTCATCTTCCTGATGGCCGGCTACTGGCGACCGCGCGAGGCGCAGGAGGACATCCAGCGCCGCGAGAACCTCTCGCTCAGTGGTGCCGGTCCGCTCCCGACCGGCGCGGCGACGGCCTGAAAGCCTTCATGACGCGTCCGGCACATCGCGAGGTTCTCGCTACGGCGACTCCGGTCGCGTCCGGCCAGGCTCACGTCGCGATCTGCAACTGGCGCGACCTGCGCCACCCGGAAGGCGGCGGCTGCGAGCTCTACATCGAGGCCGATCGCCAGCCAGGCTGGCCCGCGCCGGCAACCGGGTGACGCTTGATGAGCGCGGCGGTCGACGGGCGCGCCGCGCGATGAGATGCGCGACGGCGTCCACTACCGCCGTCGCGGCTCCCACCACACGGTCTACCTCGCAGGCCGCCTGGGCGCTGCTCACCCGGCAGGTCCGCCCGGACGTCGTCGATCGACGTGCAGAACGGCGTGCCGTTCATGTCGACCCTGGTGACCCGGCGACCGGTCGTCGCCCTCGTCCACCACGTCCACCGCGAGCAGTGGCCGATGGTGTTCGGCCCGCGCGCCGCGCGGGTCGGCTGGTGGGTCGAGTCGCGGCTGGGTCCCTACCTCTACCGCCGGTCCCGGTACGTCGTGGTGAGTGAGGCGACCCGACGCGAGCTCGGCGAGCTGGGCGTCGACCCGGCCCGGGTGACGGTGGTCCACAACGGGACGCCGGTGCTGTCCACGCCCGCGGCTGGCGCGCTCCGCGACGCCGCGGGTCGTCGTGCTCGGCCGGCTGGTTCCGCACAAGCAGGTCGGGGTGGTCCTCGAGGCGGCGGCCGCCCTGCGCGCGCGGCACCCTGACCTCGTCGTCGACGTCGCCGGCCAGGGCTACTACGAGCCGGAGCTTCGGGCACAGGCCGCAGCCGCTCGGGTCTCGGCGACTGCGGTCGTCTTCCACGGCTGGGTCGACGAGGAGACCAAGTCCGACCTGCTCGCGCAGGCCTGGGTCAACGCCGTGCCCAGCGTCAAGGAGGGCTGGGCGCTGTCGGTCGTCGAGGCGGCCTCGCACGGCACGCCGTCGATCGCGTTTGCCGGTGCGGGCGGCCTCGACGAGTCGATCGTCGCCAACGTGACCGGGGTGCTCGTCGATGGCGGGCAGGCGGAGTTCACCCGTGCGCTCGGCGCCTTGCTCGACGACGTCGATCGGCGCGAGGGTCTTGGCCGGGCGGCGCAGCGCAGCGCGGCCGCTATCTTCACCTGGGATGAAGCCGCCGTGGACATGGCCGCCGTGCTCGATGCCTCGATGGGGCAGGGTCGACGTCGTCATCGACCTCGTCGAGCCCGCGGTGTCGCACGCCGCGTAGCCGGAGTTGCCTCACGCGCGCGACACCGCCCGGCCGCCGGCCGTGAGCGCCACGCCCGTGGCGGCCCGACCTGCGCCGCAGCGTCGAGCTGTTCGCGGCGTTCCGGCACGAGCAGGACGACCCGGACCGGTTCTACTCGTTGCTGTCCGCCGACAGCGTTGAGCAGCTGGCGACGCTTCCACGACGTCGGCCGGCAACGTGGTGGTCGACGTCGGCGGCGGTCCGGGATACTTCCGGGATGACTTCACCCGCCGCGGTGCGACCTACATCGTGGTCGACCCCGATCTCGACGAGATGTCGATCCGCGGTCGGCCCGGGCCGCTGTGCGTCCAGGGCGACGGTCTTGCGCTGCCGCTGCGGACCGGCTCGGTCGACGTGTGCTTCTCGAGCAACGCGCTGGAGCACGTCCCGGACCCGGAGCGGTTCGCCGACGAGATGGTGCGGGTGACCCGCCCGGGCGGACTGATCTATCTCGCGTACACCAACTGGCTCTCGCCGAACGGCGGCCACGAGACCAAGCCGTGGCATCTGGTGATCGGCGGTCACCGGGCGGCGCGAGCGCTACGCCCGCCGGACCGGGCATCGGCCGAAGAACGACTTCGGCCGGTCGCTGTTCGCGGTGTCCGCGGCGCGGATGCTGCGGTGGGCGAGCGCGCACAGGTCGACGGACGGACGGGTCGAGCTCGCTCGCGCGGCAGCCGCGGTATCACCCCGCGTTCGCGCGCCGGGTGATCGACGTCCCGGGGGTTCGGGAGCTGCCGGCGTGGAACGTCCTGATCGTGTTGCGGCGGGTCGAGCATGAGCGCCACGGAGCCGGGCCATGCCGTGAGCGCTCCGGCGGCACCGACCGGCGGCACCGGGCTCTCGATGCAGCACCGCCTCCTGGCCGTCGTCGTCGCGGTCCAGGCCGGCTGGCTTGCCTACCTGTGCTCGCGCGGGTGGTTCTACCAGGACGACTTCACCCTGCTCTCCCAGGCGGTGCATCCCACCTGACGCTCGCGTATCTGAAGCAGCCATACAACGGGCATCTCGCGCCCGGCGTTCGGCTTGCTCGTTCTGGGTCCTCGCGCACACCGTCCGGCTGCACTACGCACCGACGATCGCGTTGCGGGTGGTGCTGCAGGCAGTGGCCACCCTGCTGCTCTTCCGGCTGCTGACGACGGTGTCCGGCTCGCAGACACGTGGCGCTGGTGATCACCGCCGTCTACAGCGCGAGCCCGCTGCTGGTCCCGGGCACGTTGTGGCTGGCGAGCTCCGACAACCTGCTGACTGCTCAGGTCTGCGTTCTCGATCGTCTACCTCGCCCACATCCGGCACGCCAGGTCGGGCGAGCTCCGCTGGTCGGCCGTCGCCGGCATCGCGCTGCTGGTCGGCGTCGCTTCTGGGAGAAGACGGCGGTCACCTCGCTTCTTCTCGTGATCCTCAGCCTCGGCTGGCTGGTCGAACGGCTCGCTTCGGCGTCGGGTCATGGGTCTGATGCGCGACTGGCGGGGGTGGTTGCTGACGCTCGCGCCGCTCGGCCGCGTTCACCGCGTACTACTTCACCCACAACTACGCGTCGTCGGCGCAGTCGTCCCGGCGCATGCCGCGGTGCGCCTGATCTGGCTGCAGTGGAGCCACTCGCTTGTGGCCGGCGGTGATCGGCGCGCCATGGCACTGGCTGTCCGGCGGGAGCCGCTATGCGGGGGTCGCCGATCCTCGACGCTGCGGCGATCATCCTGGGCCAGTGCGCCTTCGTGCTGCTCGTCATCGCGGGGTGGCGGCGGTCCAGCTGGCGGGGCCTGCTGGCGTGGACGCTTCCGCTCGTCGCCGTTGTCGTCGGCGAGCTGCTCGTCGGCATCGGGCGGTACGCCGCAGTTCGGCACGATCCCGGCTCTCGGTTACAGCTACGCGTTCGATCTGGGTGTCCCGCGGCGCTTGGCGGTGGCGCTGGCGTTTCGTCGGTCGTCGACCGGCGAGTCTGGCCCGCGCCGGTGACAGAGTCGACCGCCGCGGGTGCCGGTACGCCGAAGCCTCCGCCGTCCTTGGTGCCGCGGGTATGGCGCTGTGTCGTGGCCTCGAGCGTGGTGTCCGCGGTTTCCTGGACGAACCGATGGCACGAGAGTCCGGCCAAGACCTACGTCGGCACGCTGTTGGCGAGCGTTCGCCAAACCGGCCCCTCGGCGAACCTCTACGACACGCCCGGTTTCGCTACGCGTGCTGCCGTTCATCAGCCCAGACCGCAACCTGTCCGACCTGCTGGCGCTGACCGACGCACATGTCGTCTTCGACGTGGGTGCAGCCGCGCCTCAGCTCGTGGCCGACAGCGGGCGAGTGGTTCCGGCGACGCTTGTGCCGGCCGCGCAGCAGGCGGTCGTGCCGAACTCGTTCTGTCCCGACCCTGATCAAAGGCGCGGTGAGCCGTCACCGTGCCGCTTGAGCCGCGGGTGGGGGCGAACGCGTACTTCTTGCAGATCGAGCTACTTCGAGCAGCGACCTGCGCTGGTGACGCATCACGGTCCGAGATCGAGCACGGTCGTGTCGTTCCGGTGCGTGGCAACCCCACGGTGGACTTCGGTCAGCAGTTGGGCACGGTGCATCTGCTGCCGCTGCAGCCCGGCCGCCCGCATCCAGGGTCACGTTCAGCAGCAGCAGCGAGTCGGCCAGCGTGTGCATGTCACAGGTCGTCGTCGGCGAGCCGTTCCCGGCGCAGCGATGAAGCTGATCCCGGCGGCGTGCGGCCGCGACTCCCGGCGACGGGGAAACGCTCGGATCTCGCCGCGCTCAGCGGTGTGCGCGCGGTCGCCGCGTACTCCGTCATCGCCACGCATGCCGGGTTCAGAGCGGGCGGTCGCTCGACGGCGGGCCCTTCGGCCCGTTTCTGGCCCGGCTGAACTTCGGCGTGACGCTGTTCTTCCTGCTGTCCGGCTTCCTGCTCTCACGGCAGTTCCTCACCGATACGTCTCGGCTCTCGCCAGCCCGGATCGGTCAGTTCTGGCGCCGTCGCGGGCTGCGGGTCCTGCCGGCCTACTGGTTGGCGATCATCGGAACGCTGTGGATCCTGTCCAACGAGCATTCCTCGAGGCTGGACTGGACCAGCTACCTGCTGCTCGTGCAGACCTACGACCACCACTACCGAAACAACTCGCTGTCGCAGACCTGGACGCTGGTCGTCGAGCTGTCGTTCTACGCCGTGCTGCCGCTGCTGATCTGGCTGAGCCGCCGGATCCCACGGCCGCGGCACCAACAGATCACCGTCCTCGTCACGGCGATGGCTGCCGCAGCGGTTGCCGCCAACCTGTTCACCCACTTCCGGTACGGCGGCGGAAGCCTGTCGCTGTTGTGGCTGCCTGAATACCTGGACTGGTTCGCGCTCGGCATCCTGCTGGCGTCACTTGCCTTCGAGCCGACCGCGACCCGGTGGCGCCGAATGCTCTCGGAGTGGGCCAAGTCACCGGGCACCTGCTGGATCGTCGGGGCCTTGCTCTTCTGGTTGGTCACGCTGCCGCTGGGCCGGCCCGCTCGACGTCACGCCGGCGACGACGTGGGAGTGGACGACCTACCACGTGCTCGCCGGCCTGTCGGCGTTCTTCTTCCTCCTCCCGCTGACCCAGGGCGGGTCGTGGCTGGACCGACTCGCTGCTGGGCAACCCGACGATGGTGTGGCTCGGCGAGATCTCCTACGGCGTCTATCTGTGGCACCTCGGCGCTGCTGCTGGCGATTGCCCGGTGGCTCGGCTGGCCGGCGTTCAGCGGTCACTTTCTCGAGCTGTTCCTGCTGACCGCCGCTCGCCGCGACCGTTGTCGCGTCGGCCGAGCTGGTATCTGATGGAGCGACCGCTATTGCGTCGGTTCTCCAGCTCCTGGCGCCGGTCTGGCAGCCGGGACCAGACATCGGACCAGGACAACGCCGATCGCCACCAGGCAGAGCAGCTGCACCCCGGCGCTGCCGGCCAAGGGATGGTGTGAAGCGGCAGTCGCGGCGGTTTCCGCCACGATCGTCGCGCCCTATCCGCGATCGCGAGCGCCCAGGTGGTGACCTGGTTCCGCAGTGTGGCGGGAGCCGCGAGCTCGATCAGCAGGAGCAGCGCCACCGATGGCCAGGCCGCTGATCGACCCGAGCAGGTCAGGGTGCAGGACCATCGCCCCACCTCACCACCGCGCCCGGCGACGCCGTGCGGACAGCGCGGCAGGCGTGCGCATCGGTGCCGGTCGGCGGCGGGGCAGCGGCACGGTCAGAACCAGCAGCAGGACGGCCGCACCCGGCGCCGCCGATCAGGCCGGCGCCGGAAGGCGGTCTGCGGGGTGAAGCGCAGGTGGACGACGCCGTTGGCCCCGGCCGGAACGACCCATGCCTGCTGCCATCCGTCGACCGTGACCGGCGATCCAGCGTCGTGCCGTGGAGGGTGGCCTGCCAGCCCGGGTTGTCGTTCTCGTGCACGATGAGCAGCGCCGCCACGTCGGTCTGGACCTGCACCGATCGGGACGTCGCCGACCACGTCTGCGCGCTGTACGCGGCAGGGCGATCGGGCTGGGTCGTGGCCGGCTGACCGACTCGGGCGCAGCACCAACGACTGCGGGTTTGGTCACGTCGGTGGCGTTCAGGGTCATGCGGTGCGTACCTGCGTGAAGCAGCATCCACGCGGGCGGCAGGTGCAACGCCCGGGTGCCGGGAGTCGAGCACGGACGTGGCGGTCAGGGCGCGCCCCCGAGCGCGGCCCCGCGCGGCGCGGCGGCGTGCAGCCGCAGCGACGTCGCCGTCGACGGTCAGTGCCACCCCGTCCCTGCAGGTCAGCCTGAACGTGCCGCTTCGGCTGTGGCTGTGGCTCGTGGCGGCCGAGCAGGCGCACCTCAGCAATCCCGACCGGAAGGAACTGCGACTTCTGGGTGGCCGAGCTCGTGGTGATCCGCAGCGCGGCCCGGATGACATGGATCGAGACCGTCTTGGTCCTGACCGGTTCGCGGCAGCCGGATGACGCCGTCCGGCGGGCACGACGCGGTCGACCGACTCGGTGCCTGCAGTCACCTGGACCTCGACCGGCGCGCGGGCCGCGGCGACGGCGAGCGGCGTGAGCTGGACGCCGGTCAGCCGGTGCCGCGTGTCGCGTGCTGACGATCAGCGTCGGCTTCAGGTCGGACGGGCTCGCCATCCAACCGGTCGTCGGGTCACCGTCGACGGCTGCACCGGGCCGTTGGCGTGGGTCGGCGGTGTCGACCGAGGACGCGAGCGCGCTGAGCCGGTCGCCGCGGTCGAGCAGCCGGTCGAGGTCCGGTCCCGGCGCCAGCGTGACCAGCGCCGTGCGTGTCGTACGTGGCGCTCTTCGACAGCGTGAAGGTCCGGTCGAGGCTGTTGTCCTCCTCGCCGGCGGCGGCCCAGCTCGGGTCGCAGGCCGGCGTGCCGTTCACGGTCAGGCACTGGCTGCGGTAGCCGTCGGCGACGGTGAACGCTGATGAGGTCGGGTTGCGCCGTTGCCAGGGACGTCCAGCGTGCGCGAGGCGAGCACCGAGGGGATGCGACAGCTCGGCGATTCCGGCTGCGAGCGCCGGTGCCTGCCGTCGGCGACGCCGAGGAAGGTGACCCGGACGAACTGGGTCTTGCCCGGCCGGCAGCCGGATCGTCTGTGGCGCGACCGTCGGGCACGACGTCCTCGTCGAGCTGGCCGGCGGAGGTGTTGACCCGGATCCGGTCCGGGTAAGCCGTGTCCGCGGCCGGCGAACGTCACCGTGGCTGTGCGACGGCATCGACCGGCGCTGCAAGGTCGACCTGCAGCCACTGGCCGACCGCGCCGTTGAACGCGCCGATCCGCCAGGCGGTGAAGGGGTTGCCGTCGACCGCCGACCACGGCCCGTTCGCCGGGCTGATGTTGACGACCGCGGTCGCGTCGGCGCCCGACGACGACGCCTGCACGTCGGCGATGCCCGGGTAGGAGACCGTCGACAGCGCGGGCGCTGGGCTCGGGAGATAGTCGTGCGCGGCGCGGTTGTCCGTCGATACGGCTGGGTGGCCGTCATCGTGTCGGAGTACTGGCTGATGCCGCCGAACGCCGAACTCGCGCCGTCGGACGCCGTCGGTCAGCGCTGTCATCACCGGCGCGACGCCGGCGCCTTGGCAGCGACGACGGCGCGAAGACCACCGGCTGGTCCGGGGTGACGCCCGGCGGCGGTCAGGTCGGAGCAGGTTGTCGAGCCGAGCCATTCGCCGTCACCGTCTGCGAGACGGGCAGCAACGCCGACGTCCCCGGTCCAGCCGGTGTTCTCGAACACGGTGATCGCCGGCCCGGGTGGTCGTCGCCCCGCTGTCGACCAGTCGGTCCGGGGTTGGCGACGGACACCAGGTTCGGGCCGAAGCTCGCGACCTGGCGGAAGCCGGCGGAGTTGTTCGAGCGTGGCGTAGATGAACTGCAGCGGGGTCGAGCCCGAGCGCGAGCGTGTCGAGGTCGTTGCGGACGACGACGTAGCGAATGCCCGACCGCGCCAGCACCGGCGGACAGCGTCGGGTCGTCGCGCGCCGGCGGCGAGCTCGGCGTCGATCTCGTCGAGCAGCCGGATGTAGCCGGCGCTGCGCGAGCGGGATCGAGTCGCGCACCGTCCAGGGTGAGGTTGCGACCGGCTGGAGCGCGTCGTCGCGCGGGCTGCCCCAGATGTAGATCGGCTGGGCGGCGCCCGGCACGACGAGCGCCCGGCCGCTCGTCCTGCTGGCCGAGCCAGTTCGCGGTCTGGCGACCACCAGGTCGGCTCGTTCACGGTGTGCAGCTCGGGGAACAGCGTGCCGGTCACCGCCGGCGCGACGGCGGCAACGGCGATGCACACGCCGGCGACCGCGCCGGTGACGCGCGGGTCGACCTCCCACCTGGCGCCGCGGCGTGGCGGCCGCGCTGCGACGCCGGCCCCATCGGGCGAAGCCGGCGGCGACGACCTGGCCGACACCGAGCGCGATCGGCAGCCGCACCAGCGGGTCGAACTTGTGCACGTTGCGGAAGGCGTTGAGCGGCCCGTCGAGTGCGGTCCGCTCGGTCGTGCGAACAGCGGCCCGACCGATCCCGACGTGTCCGAACGGTGATCAGCACCAGGCCGGTCGCGAGGCAACTGCCGAGGAACAGCCGGTGCGGAGCCCGGCGCAGCGCGATGCCGATGATCCCGGCGGCCGCGACCACGGCAGTGGCGAAGATCACGGTGCGCTGGGTCACGAAGATGAAGCCGGCCGGCCACACCCCGCTGCCCGAGGTAGGCCTCCCAGTGCTCCGTGCCGCGCAGCGTCGTCGCCAGCGAGGTCGGGCTGGTCGTGACCGCGGCCGACTCGATCCAGTTCAGGAACGGCGGGCTGTACTTGCCGAGCACGATCAGCGGGACGGTCCACCACAGGCAGGCGAGGCCGACCGCGAGCGCCCACCAGCGCATCAGCGCGGCGCGGCGCGGTCCGCGCTGCGCGGGTGAGCAGCCACAGGATCGGGATCGGCAGGATCGCCAGCGTCGCGGCGGCGTTGGTGCCGCCGGCGAACAGCAGCGCGACGCCGGACAGCGCGGCCGCCCGCCGGGGCGAACCGCCGTAGGCCGCGGGAGCCGCGGACGAGCGGGATCAGCACCCACGGCGCCGCCGCCACCGGGAGCAGCTCGGAGGAGATGATGCCGATCTCCATCAGCATCCGCGGGGCAAGGGCGTAGGCGAGGCCGGCGGCGACCCGCGGCCACCAGCCCTCGATGCCCAGCAGCCGCGACAGCCGGAAGACGCCGAGGAACGCGGCGATCAGGAGCAGCGGACTCCCAGCTGCGCTGGATCACCCATGGGGTGAGGTGCATGAGGTGGCCGAGCACGAAGAACGGGCCCATCGGGAACAGGTAGCCGTACGACTGGTTCTGCAGCGTGCCGGCGTCCGAGGTCGGATCCCATGCCGACACCGCGGCGACGAGGAAGCGCCACGGCGTGACGACCAGGTCGAACTTGGTGTCCGCCGCGACCAGACCCGAGCTCTGGGTGAAGACCAGCAGGGTGATCACCAGGCAGACGGCGGCGAGGCGAAGCCGGTCCACGCGACACCGACGGGCGAGGGCGGCGTCATGCGCCGTCCGGCGGACTCGTCGAGCGCGTCGGCCGCGGCCGTGGGCTTCGGGCGCCACTAGTACGGCCATTCGCGAGACGGGTGGCCGAGCGCAGCGCGTCACCGGATAGGCGTGGACGCGTCAGCGCGCACTTGACCGCGATCATCCGGGCGAAGTAGCCGAGCTGGCCGAGCTGCCGGGCGGCGTTGCGGGCCCGCTCTGCGCCGTCACCTCACGCCGGCGGTATTCCACCAGCGAGCCGTCGCGACCCAAGTAGAAGAAGTCAGTGCCGAACACGAGCAGTCGTAGCTGCGCACGCGGTGACGCCGATCGCGTTGAACGCGTCGTGGATCAGCAGTACGCCACCGGGCGCCACCCGGTCGCCCCAGCGCTGATGTCGTCCTTGGCCGGGGTGTAGCGATGCGCACCGTCGATGTAGAGCAGGTCGATCGGACCGTCGACGTCGCCCAGCGCCGATCCGGAGGGCTTGCGGACGTGCCGCACGCGGTCCGCGACACCTGCCGCCGCAAGGTTCGCCATGAAGGCGGCATGGTCGGCCTCGCCGCGCGCCGCATCCGGCGAGATCTCGTTCGGTCCGCGGTCCCCGCCGCCGTGCGGGTCGATCGCCGTGACCGGACACCGTCTCGCCGGCGCCTTTGCGCGAGCACGATGGTCGAGCGGCCGCGAAACGACCCGATCTCGACGATCTGACCGTGCGCCGGCACCCGCTGGGCCGCCTGCCAGAGCCGCTCGGCCTGAGCATCGGTCATCCATCCTTCGACCGTCGACAACGCTCAGCGCGCTCGCGAAGGGGTCCGGCCGCGGGTCGTCAGGCACCGCGTTCTCAGGCATCGAACCGGACAGTAGTCGACCGCGCTGAGCGTGGCATTAACCGGCGGGCGGTCAGGGCCGGTGGGTTTTGAAGATCGCCGTGCCGGGCAGGATCGCGCCGCGTAGCGGGCTCCACTGCCCCCATGGCCGGTCGTGGTCGGCCGGCCACTCGGGCTCGATGATGTCGTCGAGGACCAGCCCGGCCGCGACGACCTCACGGACCCGGTCGCCGATCGTGCGGTGGTGCTCGACATAGGTCGGGACGCCGTCGCTCGTCCTGCTCGACGTAGGCCCGGCGGTCGAAGTAGGAGGTCTGCGCCACCAGCCCGCCCTGGCCGGGGTCGTCGGGGAAGCACCAGCGGATCGGATGCGTCACCGAGAACACCCAGCGGCCGCCGGGTCGCAGCACCCGCGCGACCTCGCGCATGACCGCGGCGGAGTCGGCGACGAACGGCAGCGCGCCGTACGCCGAGCAGGCCAGGTCGAACGACTCGTCCGCGAACGGCAACTGCTGCGCGTCGGCCTGGACGACGTGACCGCGATGCCGGTTCGAGCGTCGAGCGCGCGGGCGTGCGCCAGCTGAGCCGCGGACAGGTCCACGCCCGACCGGGCGGGCGCCCTGGCCGACCAGCCAGCGGCTGCACTGGGCGGCGCCGGCCCCGACCTCGAGCACGCGCTTGCCGGCGACCTCGCCCAGCAGGTGGGCGTCGGCCTCGCGCACGCCGTTCGGGGCACCACATGAAGTCGGCGTCGCCGAGAAACTCGCCGTGCTCGTCCTGGTAGTCGGCTCGCGGCGCTGTCCCACCAGACGCGCGAGGCCCGGCCGGTCTCGCTCGCGCCGAGGTCGCGGCGTACCGGCTGTGGTCAGCTCGTTCGGTTCGACGTCCCGTCATGATCACCATTAGACTCGCTGGTCGCGCCGCGGAACCCCATGGCGTACCCCAACATCTGTCCGCATCCGGAGATCCCTACTACATGACCACAGCCGTCGCAGACCCGAACGCCGCACCCAAGACCTACGCCCAGGTCGCCATCAACGACATCGGCACCGCTGAGGATTTCCTCGCTGCCATCGAAGGCACCATCAAGTAGTTCAACGACGGCGACATCGTCGAGGGCGTCATCGTCCGCGTCGACCGCGACGAGGTCCTCCTCGACATCGGCTACAAGACCGAGGGCGTCATCCCGAGCCGCGAGCTCTCGATCAAGCACGACGTCGACCCGAACGAGGTCGTCTCCGTCGGTGACGCGATCGAGGCCCTTGTCCTCCAGAAGGAGGACAAGGAGGGTCGGCTGATCCTGTCCAAGAAGCGCGCGCAGTACGAGCGCGCCTGGGGCACGATCGAGCGGATCAAGGAAGAGGACGGCATCGTCACCGGCACGGTCATCGAGGTCGTCAAGGGCGGCCTGATCCTCGACATCGGCCTGCGCGGCTTCCTGCCGGCGTCGCTGGTCGAGATGCGTCGCGTCCGCGACCTCCAGCCCTACGTCGGCAAGGAGCTCGAGGCCAAGATCATCGAGCTCGACAAGAACCGCAACAACGTGGTGCTGTCGCGCCGCGCCTGGCTCGAGCAGACCCAGAGCGAGGTCCGCCAGAACTTCCTCACCCAGCTGCTCAAGGGCCAGGTCCGCAAGGGCGTCGTGTCCTCGATCGTCAACTTCGGCGCGTTCGTCGACCTCGGCGGGGTCGACGGCCTGGTGCACGTCTCCGAGCTGTCCTGGAAGCACATCGACCACCCGAGCGAGGTTGTCGAGGTCGGCCAGGAGGTCACCGTCGAGGTGCTCGACGTCGACATGGACCGCGAGCGGGTCTCGCTGTCGCTCAAGGCGACCCAGGAAGACCCGTGGCAGGCGTTCGCCCGCACCCACACGATCGGCCAGGTCGTGCCCGGCCGGGTCACCAAGCTGGTGCCGTTCGGTTCGTTCGTCCGGGTCGCCGAGGGCATCGAGGGTCTGGTCCACATCTCCGAGCTGGCCGAGCGCCACGTCGAGATCCCGGAGCAGGTCGTCCAGGTCGGCGACGAGATCTACGTCAAGGTCATCGACATCGACCTCGAGCGTCGCCGGATCTCGCTGTCGCTCAAGCAGGCCAACGAGGGCACCGTCGGCGAGGCAGTCGCCGACCACTTCGACCCGACGCAGTACGGCATGCCCGCGCAGTACGACGACGCCGGCAACTACATCTACCCCGAGGGCTTCGACTCCGACACCAACGAGTGGAAGCCGGGCTACGAGGCCCAGCAGGCCGAGTGGGAGGCGCAGTACGCCAAGGCGCACGAGCGCTGGGAGGCCCACCAGAAGCAGATGACGCGCCGCGCAGGCTGCCGACGCCGAGGCCGCCGAGACCGACGTCGTACACCTCCGAGCCGGCCGCGGCGGCCGAGGGCGCACCGGCCGCCGGCGGCACGCTCGCCAGCGACGAGGCGCTCGCCGAGCTGCGCCGCAAGCTCACCGGCGCCGACGACGACGGAGCCGCGCCGCTGAGGCCGAGGCTCCAGCCGCGGAGGCCGACGCAGCCGGCGGCTGAGGCGCCTGAGGCTGAGGCCGCCGCCGACGCCGCCGGTGACGAGCCGCCGAGCCAGCTGAGCCGGCCGCGGCGAGGACCACCGACGCCACGGAGTAATCGCACGCACGGCGAGCGGGCGGGCTGACGTGCTCAACGTTGGGCTTGACCGGCGGGATCGGCGCCGGCAAGAGCGAGGTCACCCGAGCGGTTCGCTGCGCTCGGCGCCACGATCATCGATGCCGACGCGATCGCCCGCGAGGTGGTGGCGCTCGGCACGCCGGGTCTCGCGCCAGGTCATCGCCGAGTTCGGCGCCGAGATGCTGGCCGCCGACGGCTCGCTCGACCGCGACAAGCTGGCCGCGCTCGTCTTCGCCGACGACGGCGCGCGGCAGCGGCTCAACGCGATCGTGCATCCGCTGGTCGGAGCGCGGGTGGCCGAGCTGATGGCCGACGCTCGACCGGCGCGACCCGGACGGCGATCGTGGTCAACGACGTCCCGCTGATCGTCGAGGCCGGGATCGCCGACCGCTACGACGTCGTCGTGGTCGTCGACGCGCCGGTCGAGCTCCAGCTCGACCGGCTCACCCGGCTGCGGGGGATGGCCGAGGACGACGCGCGGGCCCGGATCGCGGCCCAGGCCAGCCGCGAGCAGCGGCTCGCGATCGCCGACCACGTCATCGTCAACGACGGCGACCTCGACTCGGCTCGACGACGCAGGTCGGCGCGGTCTGGGCGGCAGCTGTCCGGCGGTCGCCGGCCTCGGCGGGTCGAGGCGTCTGAGCGCTCGGCTGGGAAGTGTCAGAGGCCTCGGCGTACGTTCTGATGCTGTGAGCACTGTCACCTCGATCCGGCCCAGCCGGGCACCGTTCGAGGTCGTCTCCGACTTCGAGCCGTCCGGCGACCAGCCGGCGGCGATCGAGGAGCTGGCCCGCCGGGTCAGCGCCGGCACCAGGGACACCGTGCTGCTCGGCGCCACCGGCACCGGCAAGTCGGCGACGACGGCCTGGCTGATCGAGAAGCTGCAGCGCCCGACGCTGGTGATGGCGCCCGAACAAGACCCTCGCCGCCCAGCTGGCCAACGAGTTCCGCGAGCTGCTGCCCAACAACGCGGTCGAATACTTCGTCTCCTACTACGACTACTACCAGCCCGAGGCGTACGTCCCGCAGACCGACACCTACATCGAGAAGGACTCCTCGGTCAACGAGGAGGTCGAGCGGCTGCGGCACTCGGCGACGATGAGCCTGCTGACCCGGCGTGACGTCGTCGTGGTGGCGAGCGTGTCCTGCATCTACGGCCTCGGCACCCCGCAGGAGTACGTCGACCGCTGCGTGCAGCTCGACGTCGGGCAGACGATCGAGCGCGACAAGCTGCTGCGCCGGTTCGTCGACATCCAGTACACCCGCAACGACCTGGCCTTCACCCGCGGCACCTTCCGGGTCCGGGGCGACACGGTCGAGGTCTTCCCGGTCTACCAGGAGCTCGCGACCCGGATCGAGATGTTCGGCGACGAGATCGAGCGGATCTCGATCCTGCACCCGCTGACCGGCGAGGTGATCAGCGAGGAGACCTCGGCGCTGGTGTTCCCGGCGACGCACTACGTCGCCGGCCCGGAGCGGATGGAGCGGGCGATCCCTCGATCGAGGCCGAGCTCGAGGAGCGGCTGGCCGAGCTGGAGACGCACGGCAAGCTGCTCGAGGCGCAGCGGCTGCGGATGCGCACGACCTACGACATCGAGATGATGCGGCAGGTCGGCTTCTGCTCCGGGCATCGAGAACTACTCCCGCCACATCGACGGCCGCGCCCAGGGCACGCCGCCGCACACGCTGCTCGACTACTTCCCGGACGACTTCCTGCTCGTGATCGACGAGTCGCACGTCACCGTGCCGCAGATCGGCGGGATGTACGAAGGCGACATGAGCCGCAAGCGCACGCTGGTCGACCACGGCTTCCGGCTGCCGAGCGCGATGGACAACCGGCCGCTGCGGTGGGAGGAGTTCCTCGAGCGGATCGGCCAGACCGTCTACCTGTCGGCGACCCCCGGGCCGTACGAGATGGGCCGGGTGAAGGGCGACGTCGTCGAGCAGGTGATCCGCCCGACCGGCCTGGTCGACCCGAAGGTCGTGATCAAGCCGCCGAAGGGCCAGATCGACGACCTGATGCACGAGATCCGGATCCGGGCCGAGCGCGACGAGCGGGTGCTGGTCACGACGCTGACCAAGAAGATGGCCGAGGACCTCACCGACTACCTGCTCGAGAACTCCGTGCGGGTCCGCTACCTGCACAGCGAGGTCGACACGCTGCGCCGGGTCGAGCTGCTCCGCGAGCTGCGCAAGGGCGACTTCGACGTGCTGGTCGGCATCAACCTGCTGCGCGAGGGTCTCGACCTGCCCGAGGTGTCGCTGGTGTCGATCCTCGACGCCGACAAGGAGGGCTTCCTGCGCAGCGGCACGTCGCTGATCCAGACCATCGGCCGAGCCGCCCGGCACGTGTCCGGCGAGGTGCACATGTACGCCGACACGATCACGCCCTCGATGCGCAAGGCGATCGACGAGACCAACCGGCGGCGGGAGAAGCAGGTCGCCTACAACCTCGAGCGCGGGGTCGACCCGCAGCCGCTGCGCAAGCGGATCGCCGACATCCTCGACGACATCGTGCGGGGCCAGGAGGGCGAGCTGATCGGCGGCAGCGGCCGGGCCCAGTCGCGCGGCAAGACCCCGGTGCCGGGGATGGCGAGCAAGTCGCCGACCGCCGGCCAGCACGCCGCCGAGCTGGCCGGCATGCCGAAGGCCGAGCTGGCGCTGCTGATCCAGCAGCTGCAGGACCAGATGCACGATGCCGCCGCCGAGCTGCACTTCGAGCTCGCCGCCCGGCTGCGCGACGAGGTGAACGAGCTCAAGAAAGAGTTCCGAGCCATGGACGCAGCGGCTCCGGCGATGACGCTAGCCGCCGTTTGCCGAACGTGGTGGCAGTACTCAGCCCGGTCTGTAGCGCAAGTGACATTGCTTTCACGCCGAGCAGGCTTGAGCGCGGGTCTAGGCCGGGCATGACTGAGACATGACTGTTACCGCGCTCAGGGGGAATCGGGTGACCCACGACGAGCTGCTGGCGTACTGCCTGGCGAAGCCGGGCGCGCTCCCGGACGAGCCGTGGGAGGGCGACGTCGTCGCCAAGGTGGGCGGCAAGATCTTCAGCTTCAACGGCGACGCGACGCTCGGCGTCAAGTGCGGGCGCAACGCCGACGAGGCCGCCGAGCTGCGCGACCGCTACCCGAACGACGTGACCGTGATGGCCTACATCGGCCGGTTCGGCTGGAACACCGTCCGGATCGACGGCGCGGTGCCGGACGACGAGCTGTTCGAGCTCGTCGACGCCTCGTACGACGCGGTGGTCGCGGGCCTGCCCAAGAGCAAGCGCCCGACCTGACCCGGCCGCTTAGCGGTTCTTTGCGCGGCTTGACGACCTGGCCGTGGGCCAGCGCGTTGTGGGCCGACTTCGTGGTCGCCGTGTTGCGGCCGCTGCGGGCCGGCACCCGGTCGGTGCTGGTCGGCGCCGCCGGGAACCAGCGGTTCGCCGGGATGATCGTGCCGTGCTGGGTGGGCATGCCCTGCTTGGTCGGAATCGTCGGCGCCGCGCCGCCCATCTCGGTGTACTCTCGGACTCGCAGGTCCCGGTCGGGTTCGGCGGTGCCGATCGGGATCTTGGGCAGCGCCGGCATCGACATGTCGCGCTTGCCGCGGAACAGCGCCGAGGTCAGGTCGCCGACCGTGTCCCGCCGCCACTTCGACGACGTTCGGGACCTCGATGCCGAAGCGCTCGGAGAGCAGCTTGAGCTGTGAGGTGTGGTCGAAGACCTCGGTCGCGATGTGACCGCCCCGGCTGAACGGCGAGACGACCAGCATCGGCACCCGGACGCCGAGCCCGAGCGGTCCGCGGATCCCGTTCGGTCTCGGCGCTGAGCTTGCTGCTCGGCACCGTCAGCCACTCGCCGGGGGTTCCCTTGGGTGCGGTCGGCGGCGGCACGTGGTCGAACCAGCCGTCGTTCTCGTCGTACATCACGAACAGCGCGGTCTTCGACCAGAGCTTCTTGTTCGACGGTCAGGGCGTCGACGACCTGCTGGGTGAACCACATGCCCTGCTGCGGCGGCGAGGACGGGTGCTCGTCGAAGCCCGAGCGGCGGGATGATCCACGAGACCTTGGGAAGTTGCCGGACTTGATGTCGGCCATGGAAGTCGTTGGGGAAGGTCGGGCTGAACGCCTTGCGGTGCAGCGCGGTGTTCGGGTTCTTGAAGGCCTTGAAGTACGGCAGGACGTGGTCGCTGAGCGACATGACGAAGGGGTTGCCGTCGGGTTGTAGATCGCCGGGCTCCCAGGTCGAGTAGTCCTTGAGCATGGCGTACTTGCCGGTCGTGCCGAGCGTTCGACGGGTGGTAGACCTTCCACGGCACGCCCTTGTCCTCGAGGTGCTCCTGGACCGTGGACCAGTCGCACGTCCAGCGCACGTCCTCGCCGAGCGCCGGTCGGTGTCCGTGATCGGCCCGCCGTGGTGACCGTGTCGGGTCGATCATCCCGGAGTTGGCCATCAGCCGGTTCGGATGGGTCGGGCCGAGGATCGAGGAGAAGTAGGCGTCGCACAGGGTGAAGTGGTCGGCCAGCGCCCAGTGGAACGGGAGGTCGCGGCGGGTGTAGTAGCCCATCGTCATCGCGCCGTCGGGGTTGCCCTCGTTGGCCTTGGCGGTGTGGGTCGTGACCCAGCGGTTCATCTTGCCGTGGTTCCAGCACTCGTGCTGGGGACCCCAGTTGTGGGTGAGGTCGTTCGTGCAGTCCTCGCCGATCGACGGGTCGAGGTGGAACGGCAGCAGCTTCTTGCGGGGCGACAGCTTGGTGCCGCCCGGGTAGTCCTGGGCGAACACGCCGAGCGAGTGCTTCGGGTGGTCGTCGAAGCCGCGGCCGCGGGGTAGGCCCCGAAGTAGTGGTCGTAGGAGCGGTTCTCCAGCATCAGGAACACGATGTGCTCGATGGCGCCGAGGTCGCCGCCGGCGGGCGCGATCGCGGCGGCCTCGCTGACCGAGGTCGACGGCCGACCGGTGCGCTCGCCGCGTGCGTCGCGGCGCCGCAGCGCGGGGCGACCTGGCCGCGGCGGTCGACGGGTCGCGGCGGCGGCGCGCTCCGGCAGGCCGATGAACGCGGCCGCGCCGACCGCCGAGATCGCGGCGATGATCTCGCGCCGGGACAGGCTGCTCAGCCGGGCCAGCCGCTCGGCGGTGGTCTCGCGATCGTCGTCCATGCGGTTCAACTCCTGCTCCAGTACGTCGCCATCAGCTCGTGCGACCAGTCGGGTTGGTGGACCTCGCCCCGAGGCAGGAACTCTGTCATGACCGGCTTGATATCGAGCACCGGCGTGCCGTCGATCGCGTCGAGC
Source organism: uncultured Actinomycetota bacterium (assembly GCA_963814845.1). GTDB lineage: Bacteria > Actinomycetota > Actinomycetes > JAFAQI01 > JAFAQI01 > DATAUK01. The sequence goes on along the minus strand of CAWFEP010000005.1, from coordinate 63,663 downwards.
CCCTCGACCCGCAGGGTGAGCGTCGTCGACGCCGAGCAGCCGGCAGACCGTGACGCCGAGCCGGTTCGGCCGCATCTTGGCGCGCTGGGCGAAGATCCCGACCTCGGCCAGTCCGGGTTGCCGCGGGGGTGGCGGGCGCCGATCTGGACCTCGCCCTCGTCGACCCGGTCGAAGAGGTAGACGACCTCGACGTGGGAGAACTCCGCGAGGCCGGCCAGGCTGTCGGCGGCTGAACCGGTCGGGGTCGAGGGTGATCGTGGCGCTGACCGACTCCCAGTCGTCGTCGATCGCCTCGTCGCGGGAGGACCGCACCCACCCGATCGGGCTCACGTCGTAGGTCGTCACGCCGCCACTCTGCCATGCGCTGCGACGCCGGATCGAGTGGCGTCCGGGACTTGTCCTCGCGGATCGGGCTACCAGCCCCGTTCGCGCCATTCGGCGAGGTGCGGCCGCTCGGCGCCGAGGGTGCTGTCGCCGCCGTGGCCCGGGTAGAACCAGGTGTCGTCGGGCAGCACGCCGAAGACCTTCGCCTCGAGGTCGTCCATCAGGCTGATGTGGTTCTCGGGAGTGGTGGTCAGGCCGTGGCCACCGGGGAACAGCGAGTCGCCGGTGAACAGGTGCGGCCGGTCGCCGCCGCTGTAGAGCAGCGCGATCGAGCCGGGGGTGTGACCGACGATGTGGATGACCGACAGCGTGCAGTCGCCGACGCTGACCTCGTCGCCGTCGACCAGCGGCTCGAAGCCGGTGATCGGCAGCGGCTCGGCGTCCTCGGGGTGGACGGCGACCGGCGCCCCGGTCGCGGCGATCATCTCGGGCAGCGCCTGCCAGTGGTCGGCGTGCTGATGGGTGGTGATGATCCGCTGCAGCCGCTCGCCGTCGAGCACGCCGAGCAGGACGTCGGCGGAGTGCGCCGCGTCGATCAGCACGACGTCGTCGGTGTGCCGGCAGCGCAGGAAGTAGGCGTTGTTGTCCATCGGGCCGACCGCGACCTTGGTGAGGGTCAGGTCGCCGAGCACCCGGGTCTGCGGCGGCCCGCCGACGGTGACGCTTCCGTTGTAGTCATCAGTCATGGCCAGGAGCCTAATGCCGCTCGGCCGTGGGGCGGCCGGCCGGCAGAAACTGTCGGAGCCGCCACGTAGCATCGAGATCGCCGAGACTACCGACCGCCGGTGTCGACTCGGTAGGCGTGTCCGCACCTTCCCCCTGAGCGAAGAGAGCACTTGTGGCTGACCGACTGATCGTCCGAGGCGCGCGCGAGCACAACCTGCGCGACGTCAGCCTCGACCTGCCCCGCGACGCCCTGATCGTGTTCACCGGGCTGTCCGGCAGCGGCAAGTCGAGCCTGGCGTTCGACACGATCTTCGCCGAGGGCCAGCGGCGCTACGTCGAGTCGCTGTCGGCCTACGCCCGCCAGTTCCTCGGCCAGATGGACAAGCCGGACGTCGACTTCATCGAGGGGCTGAGCCCGGCGGTCTCGATCGACCAGAAGTCGACCAGCCGCAACCCGCGCTCGACCGTCGGCACGATCACCGAGGTCTAGGACTACCTCCGGCTGCTCTACGCCCGGATCGGCCTGCCGCACTGCCCGGTCTGCGGCGAGCCGATCGCCCGGCAGAGCCCGCAGCAGATCGTCGACCGGGTCCTGGATCTCGACGAGGGCACCCGGTTCCAGGTGCTGGCGCCGGTCGTCCGCGGCCGCAAGGGCGAGTACGCCGAGCTGTTCCGCGAGCTGCAGACCAAGGGCTTCAGCCGGGCCCGGGTCGACGGCGCGGTGATCGCGCTGAGCGAGCCGCCGAAGCTGGCGAAGTACGAGAAGCACGACATCGAGGTCGTGATCGACCGGCTGTCGGTCAAGCGCGACGCGAAGCGGCGGCTGACCGACTCGGTCGAGACCGCGCTCGGCCTGGCCGGCGGCGTGCTCGTGCTCGACTTCGTCGACCTGCCCGAGAACGACCCGCACCGCGAGCGGAAGTTCTCCGAGCAGCTGGCCTGCCCGAACGACCACCCGCTGGCGATGGAGGACCTCGAGCCGCGGGCGTTCTCGTTCAACTCGCCGTACGGCGCCTGCCCGACCTGCGCCGGCCTCGGCACCCGGCTGGAGGCCGACGAGGAGCTGATCGTCCCGGACCCGACCAAGTCGATCGCGCAGGGCGCGGTCGCGCCGTGGTCCGGGGCGCACGGGCGCGACTACTTCGGCCGGCTGATCGAGGCGCTCGGCGAGGAGATGGGCTTCACCATGGACACGCCGTGGGAGAAGCTGCCGGCCAAGGCGCGCAAGGCGATCCTGCACGGGCCATCCCGAAGCAGGTGCACGTCCAGCTACCGCAACCGCTACGGCCGCGAGCGGTCGTACTGGACGAAGTTCGAGGGCGCGATCGCCTACGTCGAGCGCCGGCACAGCGAGGCCGAGAGCGACACCAGCCGCGAGCGGTTCGAGGGCTTCATGCGCGAGGTGCCGTGCCCGTCGTGCGAGGGCGCGCGGCTCAAGCCCGAGTCGCTCGCCGTCACCGTCGGCGGCAAGTCGATCGCCGACGTCGCGAAGCTGCCGATCGGCGAGTGCGCGCAGTGGCTCGGCGCGCTGACGCTGACCGACCGCGAGCAGCAGATCGCCGTGCGGGTGCTGAAGGAGATCAACGAGCGGCTGCGGTTCCTGGTCGACGTCGGCCTGCACTACCTGTCGCTCGACCGGGCGTCGGCGACGCTGGCCGGCGGCGAGGCGCAGCGGATCCGGCTGGCGACCCAGATCGGCTCCGGGCCTGGTCGGCGTGCTCTACGTCCTCGACGAGCCGTCGATCGGGCTGCACCAGCGCGACAACCGCCGGCTGATCGAGACCCTGGTGCGGCTGCGCAACATGGGCAACACGCTGATCGTGGTCGAGCACGACGAGGACACCATCCGCACCGCCGACTGGGTCGTCGACATCGGCCCGGGCGCCGGCGAGCACGGCGGCGAGATCGTCCACTCCGGCACGTACGACGACCTGCTCAAGGTCGAGCGGTCGATCACCGGCGCCTACCTGTCCGGCCGCCGGCAGATCCCGATCCCGGACATCCGCCGGCAGCCGACGCCCGGCCGCAGCCTCACCGTGGTCAAGGCCCGCGAGCACAACCTGCGCGACGTGACCGCCGAGTTCCCGCTCGGCTGCTTCGTCGCGGTCACCGGCGTGTCCGGGTCCGGCAAGTCGACGCTGGTCAACGACATCCTCTACGCCGTGCTGGCCCGCGAGCTCAACGGCGCCCGGTCGGTGCCCGGCCGGCACCGCACGGTCACCGGGCTCGAGCAGGTCGACAAGGTGGTCGGCGTCGACCAGTCGCCGATCGGGCGGACGCCGCGGTCCAACCCGGCGACCTACACCGAGGTCTTCGACCGCATCCGCACGCTGTTCGCGGAGACGACCGAGGCGAAGGTCCGCGGCTACCAGCCCGGCCGGTTCTCGTTCAACGTCAAGGGCGGCCGCTGCGAGAACTGCGCCGGCGACGGCACGATCAAGATCGAGATGAACTTCCTGCCGGACGTCTATGTGCCGTGCGAGGTCTGCCACGGCGCGCGCTACAACCGCGAGACGCTCGAGGTGCACTTCAAGGGCAAGACGATCGCCGACGTGCTCGACATGCCGATCGAGGAGGCCGCCGAGTTCTTCGCGGCGATCCCGGCGATCGCGCGGCACCTGACGACGCTGGTCGACGTCGGGCTCGGCTACGTCCGGCTCGGCCAGCCGGCGCCGACGCTGTCCGGCGGCGAGGCGCAGCGGGTGAAGCTCGCCTCCGAGCTGCAGAAGCGCTCGACCGGGCGCACCGTCTACATCCTCGACGAGCCGACCACCGGCCTGCACTTCGAGGACATCCGCAAGCTGCTCGGCGTGCTGACCCGCCTGGTCGACGCGGGCAACACCGTGATCGTGATCGAGCACAACCTCGACGTGATCAAGACCGCCGACTGGATCATCGACATGGGTCCCGAGGGCGGCACCGGCGGCGGCCTGATCGTCGCCGAGGGCTCGCCGGAGACTCGTCGCGACGGTCGCCGGAGTCGCACACCGGGGTGTTCCTGCGCCAGACCCTCGGCGACCGGGTCAAGCCGGTCGCCGCATCGGCGGCGCAAGCGGGCCCGCAAGCGCGCCTGACGCCAGCGCAGCGAGGGTGTCACTCGTCCGGACTAGATTTGACGGTCGTGGCGGATCCGGCGAGTTACCGACCGGCGCCGGGCTCGATCCCCGACTCGCCCGGTGTCTACCGGTTCCGCGACGAGCACGGCCGGGTCGTCTACGTCGGCAAGGCCAAGAGCCTGCGCAGCCGGCTGTCGTCGTACTTCCAGGACATCGCCAACCTGCATCCGCGCACCCAGCAGATGGTCTCGAGCGCGGCCAGCGTCGACTGGACGGTCGTCTCGACCGAGGTCGAGGCGCTGCAGCTCGAATACAACTGGATCAAGGAGTTCGACCCGCGGTTCAACGTCCGCTATCGCGACGACAAGTCCTATCCGTGGCTCGCGGTCACCCTCGACGAGGATTATCCCGCGGGCGCAGGTGATGCGCGGCGCGAAGCGCAAGGGCGTGAAGTACTTCGGCCCGTACGCCCACGCCTGGGCGATCCGCGACACCCTCGACGCGCTGCTGCGGGTCTTCCCGATGCGCACCTGCAGCAACGGGTGTCTTCAAGCGAGCCGGCCAGGTCGGCCGACCGTGCCTGCTCGGCTACATCGGCAAGTGCTCGGCGCCGTGCGTCGGCCGGGTCGACGAGGCCCAGCACCGCGAGATCGTCGACGACTTCGTCGACTTCATGTCCGGCCAGACCCAGAAGTTCATCAGGCGGCTCGAGCGCGAGATGAAGGAGGCCTCGCAGGCCCAGGAGTACGAGCGGGCGGCGCGGCTGCGCGACGACATCGGGGCGCTGACGCCGGGCGATGGAGAAGCAGGCGGTCGTGCTCGGCGACGGCACCGACGCCGACGTCGTGGCGTTCGCCCAGGACGAGCTCGAGGCCGCCGTGCAGGTGTTCTACGTGCGCGACGGACGGGTGCGCGGGCAGCGCGGCTGGGTGGTCGACAAGGTCGGCGACGTCGGCACTCCCGAGCTGGTCGAGCAGTTCCTCACCCAGACCTACCTCGACGGCGGCGTCGTCGGACAGCGAGGTGCCGCGCGAGGTCCTGGTGCCCGAGCTGCCCGACGACCCGGACGTGGTCACCGAGCTGCTCGAGCTGCGTGCGCGGTGCGCGGGTGTCGCTGCGGGTGCCGCAGCGCGGCGACAAGCGGGCGCTGCTCGAGACCGTCGAGCGCAACGCCAAGGAGTCGTTCACCCGGCACAAGCTCAAGCGGTCGAGCGACCTCACCTCGCGCGCGCTCGCGCTGCAGGAGCTGCAGGACGCGCTCGGCGCTGCCGCAGGCGCCGCTGCGGATCGAGTGCTACGACGTGTCCAACCTGCAGGGCACCGAGGTCGTCGCGTCGATGGTCGTCTTCGAGGACGGGCTGCCGCGCAAGAGCGAATACCGCCGGTTCGCGATCAAGTGCGTCGACGGCCAGGACGACGTCGCCTCGATCCACGAGGTGATCAGCCGGCGGTTCCGTCGCTATCTCGAGGAGCGGATCGAGACCGGCGAGGCACGGTGGTCGACGACGATCCGGACGACGACGGCGACCGTCGAGACGACCGGCGCACGGCCTGACGCCGATCGACCCGGTCACCGGCCGGCCGCGCAAGTTCGCCTATCCGCCGCAGCTGGTCGTCGTCGACGGCGGCCCGCCGCAGGTCGCCGCGGCCGCGGCCGCGATGCGCGAGCTCGGCATCGACGACGTCGCGCTGTGCGGGCTGGCCAAGCGGCTCGAGGAGGTCTGGCTGCCGGACAACCCCGACCCGGTCATCCTGCCGCGCACCAGCGAGGCGCTCTATCTGCTGCAGCGGGTCCGCGACGAGGCGCACCGGTTCGCGATCACCTACCACCGGCAGAAGCGCTCGGCGTCGATGACGCAGAGCCTGCTCGACGGCGTGCCTGGCCTCGGCGAGACGCGGCGCAAGGCCCTGCTGCGCCACTTCGGCTCGGTCAAGCGGCTGCGGGCGGCGACGTCGAGGAGATCGCGGAGGTGCCGGGAGTCGGGCCGCGGACAGCCGCGGCGGTGCATGCGGCCCTTGCGACCGAGCAGCGCCGCCGCAACCGGCCGTCGACCCGACGACCGGCGAGATCGTGGAGCCGCGCGACACGCCGATGGCCGGGGTGGCAGGCTCTGGGGTGAACCCATGACCAGCAGCCCCTCGACTCCACGCCGCGCGCGCTGGAGCTCGCCGTGATCACCGGCCTGTCCGGTGCCGGCCGCAGCACGGCCGCGAAGTGCCTCGAGGACCTCGGCTGGTTCGTCGTCGACAACCTGCCGCCGTCGCTGATCTCGGCGGTGGTCGACCTCGCCGCCCGCTCCCACGGTGGCGTCGACCGGATCGCCGTGGTCGTCGACGTCCGCAGCCGGGCGCTTCAGCTCGGACCTGCGCGAGGCCCTCGACGGGCTGCAGCGCACCGGCCATCCGGCCCGGGTGCTGTTCCTCGAGGCACCGGACGAGGTGCTGGTCCGGCGCTTCGACGGCGTCCGCCGACCGCATCCGTTGCAGGGCGAGGGCCGGCTGGTCGACGGGATCGCGCAGGAGCGCGAGCTGCTGCGCGACCTACGCGGCGAGGCCGACCTGGTGATCGACACCAGCGAGCTCAACGTGCACGAGCTGCGCGCGAAGATCGCGGCCGCGTTCGAGGCCGAGACCGCCGACGCGCTGCACCTGACCATGGTGTCCTTCGGCTACAAGTACGGCCTGCCGGTCGACGCCGACGTCGTCATCGACTGCCGGTTGCTGCCGAACCCGCACTGGATCCCGGAGCTGCGGCCGCTGACCGGCGAGGACGAAGCGGTCCGGGACTACGTCTTCGCCCAGCACGGCGCGGCTGAGTTCATCGATGCGGCGTACGGCACTGTTGCGACGCTACGAGCAGGGGTATGTCGGCGAGGGCAAGCACTACGTGACAATTGCGGTCGGCTGCACCGGCGGCCGGCACCGTAGCGTGGCGGTCTCGGCCGAGCTTGCCCGGCGGATGCGCGAGGACGGCGTCGAGATCCAGCTGTCCCATCGAGACGTGGAGCACGAGTGACAACCCCGACGGCAACATGACGGTGTCGGGCGGGCCGAAGGTCGTCGCGTTCGGCGGCGGCCACGGGCTGTCGGCGTCGCTGGCGGCGCTGCGGTCGGTGACGACGAACCTGACCGCCGTGGTGACGGTCGCCGACGACGGCGGCTCGAGCGGCGTCATCCGCAACGAGCTCGACGCGCTGCCGCCCGGCGACCTGCGGATGGCGCTGGCGGCGCTGGCCGGCGACGACGACGCAGTCGCAGCTGTGGGCCGAGGTGTGCCAACACCGATTCGGCGGCGACGGAACCCTCGCCGGTCATCCGGTCGGCAACCTGCTGCTGACCGGCCTCACTGACGTGACCGGTGACCCGGTGGCCGCCCTGGACATGGTCGGGCGGCTGCTCGGCGCGGTCGGCCGGGTGCTGCCGATGTCGGTGCAGCCGATCGACATCGTCGCCGATGTGGTCGGTCTCGACCCGACGGACCCGGTGCGGTGCGGGAGGTCCGTGGCCAGGTCGCGGTCGCGACCACGCCCGGCCAGGTGGTCGGCGTCCGGCTGGACCCGCCGTCGGCGGCCGCCTGCCCGCAGGCGATCGACGCCGTGCTCGATGCCGACTGGCTCGTGTTCGGGCCCGGCTCGTGGTTCACCAGCGTGATCCCGCACCTGCTCGTGCCCGACATGGCCAAGGCGCTCGAGACGACGGCGGCACGCAGAGTGGTCACGCTGAACATGTCGCCGCAGACGGGTGAGACCGAGGGCTTCTCGCCCGAGACCCATCTCGAGGTGCTCGGCGCGCACGCGCCGGACCTCCGCGTCGACGTCGTCCTTGCGGCCCGACGAGCACTGGAGAGCGGGCGGCCGTCACTGCAGTCGGCGGCCGAGAGCCTCGGCGCCGAGCTCGTGATCGCCCACCTCGGCAATGACCAGTCGATCCCGACGCATGACCCGCAGCGGCTCGCTGCGGCGTACCTCTCGATCTTCACGGACGCCGATGTGACACAGACAAAAGGGGACTCCGCATGGCGATGACGGCCGCGGTCAAGGACGAGCTCGCGAGGGTCGTCGTCACCAAGCCGTGCTGCCGCAAGGCGGAGATCGCGACGATGCTCCGCTTCGCCGGCGGGCTGCATCTGGTCGGCAAGGGCCAGCTGGTCATCGAGGCCGAGCTCGATGCCGGCGCCACCGCGCGACGGCTGCGCAAGAACCTCGCCGAGGTCTACGGGCACTCCTCCGAGCTCGCCGTCGTCGTCGGCCGGCGGGCTGCGCAAGGGCTCTCGCTATCTCGTCCGGGTGACCAAGGACGGGCACGCGCTGGCGCGCCAGACCGGGCTGGTCGATGGCAACGGCCGGCCGGTGCGCGGGCTGCCGCCGCAGGTCGTCTCCGGCGCGCTGTGCGATGCGGCCGCGGCCTGGCGTGGCGCGTTCCTCGCGCATGGCTCGCTGACCGAGCCGGGCCGGTCGTCCTCGCTGGAGATCACCTGCCCGGGCCCGAGTCCGCGCTCGCACTGGTTGGCTCGGCGCGCCGGCTCGGCGTGTCGGCGAAGGCCCGCGAGGTGCGCGGCGTCGACCGCGTGGTTATCCGCGACGGCGACGCGATCAGCGTGATGCTCACCAAGCTCGGCGCCCACGACAGCGTGCTGGCGTGGGAGGAGCGGCGGATGCGGCGCGAGGTGCGGGCGACCGCCAACCGGCTGGCCAACTTCGACGACGCCAACCTCCGGCGCTCGGCTCGGGCCGCGGTCGCGGCGGGCGCCCGGGTCGCCCGGGCGATGGAGATCCTCGGCGACGACGCGCCCGAGCACCTGCTCTCCGCCGGCCGGTTGCGCCTGGACCACGCCAACGCCTCGCTCGAGGAGCTGGGCGCGCTCGCCGAGCCGCCGCTGACCAAGGACGCGATCGCCGGCCGGATCCGCCGGCTGCTGGCGATGGCCGACACTCGGGCCGACGAGCTCGGCGTCCCCAACACCGAGGCCTCACTGACCCCCGAGATGCTCGCCGACGCCCAATAACCCCGTTCGTCTGGCATTGGGCCAGTCACATACGAACGGCGGGTCAGCGGCTGACGAGGGTTGGGGTGCTGGTGTGCACGGGCAGCGTGAGCGTCTGCAGCTTGGTGAGCTGACCGAGGGCAACGTAGGGGCCGACGGTCTGCGCCTTCGAACGTGATCGTGTACGTCGCGCCCCAGCGCGCCGTAGCTCAACCGATGCGTGCCGCCGCGGTAGTACGCGTGGGTCACGGCTCGATGCGGCGTTCGTCCATCCCGAGCGTTGAGCCGTCGCCCCAGCGCCAGTCGGTCTTGATCGGCGCGATGGTGATCGTCTCGGTGACATCAGGGCCGCCGAACGGTGCCGGCCGAAGCGTGGTCGGAGGCTGAGCACTAAAGGAGGTCGGCAGGCCGGCAAGCGTGGCGAGGGCGGGCCTCGTCGTGATGTCGAGATCAGGCGGGGTGACGTCACGGAGATAGCGCTGGACGTCGCCCTTGGCGCGGTCGCTGATCGGGATAAGTGAATGGCCCGGCCCGACACAGATCGTTCCTTCGAGCGCGTTGGTGACCGCGACAGTCGTGAGGTAGAGCCGGTAGAGCAAGTCCCCGGATTTGCACGCTCCGGAGTTGCTGGCTCCGGCGCAAGCGACTGGTGTGCCGGGATCGGCTGGCGAGCCCGACGCGCAGGCCAGCACGATGGTCCAGCTGCAGTCGCCGCAGCCGGGCTGCGTACCGGCATGACCTGCGACGTTGAGCACCCAGGGCGCACCCTGAAGCGCAATCAACCCCTGGAAGTCACCGGCGGCCGGATCGGACCCAGCGCCGCCACAAACCGGCCTGAACGCAGTGCCGCACGGGGCGGCAGCCGAAGGATTCGCGCTGAACAGGCAGGCAGCGAGGAGGAGTCCTACCGCGAGCAGGAGTCGCTTCACGTCGTGCCGTAGTTGATGATGTCAATCCGGGCGATCAGCCAGCGGGGACCTGCGCGTACCAAGATGTAGTTCAGCGAGGCTAGTTTGAGCGGCTTGCCTCGGCTCACGGTTCGTCCGGTAGGCCCTTTGATGCCGCCTGGACCCGCGTTGTAAGTAACGAGCACCTGAGTGGTGTGGGGATCATCGATGACAGGGGTGATCCGGAGGACCTTCGCTGCACCGAAGAAGTGCTCATGTTTGGTCTGGAGGTGGCGCAACGTCCTGACGAACTTCCGACACTTGCAGTTCTTGGTCATCAGGGCCCCGAACTCGGCGGGATGCATCGAGGTCGGCAGCGCCTCGAGCAGGCCGTAATAGTGCCGGACGAGTGCGGCTCCCGCGGCGAGCTGGCGAGCAGCTCGGCCGCTGGGAGCCGATTTCGAGGTCGTGGCCGGTCCGGGCGTGGCCGGACTCACGCTCGGAGTGGGAGCGAGCACCGGCACGAGCAAGGGCAAGGCTTGTGGCGTGGTGCCAGCGTGGCTGCCACAGCCAGTCAGGCTCAGCGCCACGCTCAATGCAAGCGCCAGGGCAACGCCGAGGCGACCCGATCCGGTCAGCACGCGCTCAACGTAGCCGCGTTCTTCTCGCTACGGTTTGGGTTGTCCACAGCCTTGGTGGGGAACCGTTCGGACTAGGGAGGCTTGAGCGTTTAAGCCCGACGGAAGTGTGGCCGATGTGGAACGTGAGGCCGCTGACCCAGGCAGGCCGTGAGACGAGGTGCCCGTGATGTCCGACTCATCCAACCGCTCGCAGCAGCTGGATCGCGCGATCGCGGACCTGCTGTCGCAGGTACCCGAGGTCGAGGCTGCTGCCGTCGTGTCCTTCGATGGACTTCCGATGGCGAGCGCCTTGCCGGCCGGCATGGACGAGGACCGCGTAGCCGCCATGAGCGCTGCCCTGCTGAGCTTGGGTGAGCGCGCGGCCGAGGGTCTCGGCCGCGGTGGGCTCAACCAGGTCTACATCGAAGGCGACGAAGGCACTGTCTTCCTCGTCTCCGCTGAGGACGAAGCGGTGCTTGTCGCCGTCGCGGCCAAGGGCGCCAAGGTCGGCATGATGCTGTACGAGGTACGCCGCTCCGCCAAGACCGTGGCCGCCGTGCTGCGGGCTGAGGCCGAGCAGGAGGAGCCGGAAGCGGCTCCGGCAGCTCCCTCGTCCGAGTCACCGCTGCTGCAGGCCGTCATCACGCCGGTCACCGAGCCGGCCACCGAAGCCCCTCCCGCTGCACCCGTCGAGGAAGTCGAGCCGGTCACGCCGTACGCGCCGGTTTCCTCGGACCCGGCGTGGGTCTCGCATCTGCCTAACGGGTCGGCGCAGACACCCGCCGAACCCCAGTCCTGGTCTTAACTCCGCCCCGATGAACTCCTGACGCCCACCCGAGGTCTGCCGTGAGACTTGAAGGCTCGTTAGATGCCTTCAGCTTGCCGGACATCTTCTCGTTGCTCAGCATGACGAAGAAGACCGGCGGGCTGCACCTACGCCGCTCTGGCGCGCACGGCGTTGTCTGGCTCGGCGACGGTTCGATCACCGGCGGTGCCTCCGACCTTTCGCGGCTCGCGCTGGGCCGCCGGCTGGCCGGCAGTGGTCATGTCACCGACGACGCCCTGACCGCCGCTGTCCACGAGGTCAGTCGTTCCACCGACCTCGGGCTGGCGCGTGCGCTACGCGACGCCAACGCGATCGAAGAGGGCGAGCTTCACACCCTCGTCTTTGAGCACATCATCGACACCGTCTTCGATCTGATGCGGTGGACCGAAGGCGTGTTCGAGTTCGTCATCGACGAGCCCAACATCGACGATGTCGGCGTTGTCCGCGAGGTCGATGAGGTCGTCACCGAGGCCCGTCAGCGGCTCGACAACTGGGCCTCGATCGACGAGCGCGTCTCCTCCTCCGACACTGTCTTGTCCCTGTCCCTCTCGCCGGAGAAGGACCCGAGCTCGAGCGCGAAGAGTGGGCGCTGCTGGCGCTGGTCAACGGCCAGCGGACGATCGCTGATCTGGTCGCGCTGTGCGGTCGAGGCGAGTACGCCGTCGTGGTCGCGTTGGCGGCGCTCGTCGGCAAGGGCCTGGTCCTCACCGAAGACTCCGAAGGTGTCGCCGCACTGGTACGACGTCAAGACCTGGTTGCTTCCCTCGAGTCAGAGACGGCACCGACGACGTCGATCCTCGCCGATGTGTTGACCGACCCCGTTGACGCGGGCGAGGAGGCCTCGGAGGTCGAGGAAGCCGCACCGGAGGCGCTGCACCTCGCCAAGCATGTCGACGACGAGGGCGACCACGCGATGCCGGAGATTTCGACATTGCCGCGGTCAGCGACCCTCGCGCACGACATCGCCGCCGCGACGGCGCAACACACCGAGCCCTTTGACGACTCACACGAGTCCGATCACCCACAACCGCTCGCTGCGGCCGCGTCCGGTGGCGGGATGGTGGCCACAGCCGCCGCTGCTGCCATGCCGGCCGGGGCGATCGAGCGAGACCCAAGTGTCAACAAGAGCCTGCTGCTGCGCCTAATCGCCGGCGTGAGGGGGTTGTAGCGATGGCGACAAGGACGCGACGGCGTGCGAGTGGCACCGCTGTGAAAATCGTGGTCACCGGTCCGTTCTCCGCGGGCAAGACCACGCTGATCCGCACCATCAGCGAGATCACGGTGCTCTCAACCGAGCGAAGCATCACCGACGAGACCCGAGTCCGCAAGATGGACACGACCGTGGCGATGGACTTCGGCCGGATCACCATCGACCGCGAGCTCGTGCTCTATCTGTTCGGTACGCCCGGTCAGGACCGCTTCGACTTCATGTGGGAGATCCTCGGCGAGGGCATGCTCGGCTACGTCCTGTTGATCGACTCCTCACGACCGGAGTCGCTCGACGAGGCGGTCAGCATCCGCGAGGCCTTCCGCAAGATGGCACGAGTGCCGTTCGTCGTCGGTCTGAACCGGGCCGACGGCATGGATGAGGCCGAGGAGGCCAACATCCGCGAGCGACTCGACCTTGATCACGATGTGCCGGTTGTGCCTTGTGACGTGACCGACCGCGAGTCGGTCAAGTCCGTCCTTCTCGCGCTGCTCTACGCCGTCGTCGACTCGCTGGACGCTGCGACTGCCGTGCAGGCCTAGGACCTCGCGATGGCGTGGTCAAGGTTGTTCCGCCGCAAAGCGAATGAGAGCGCGGCGATCGTCTACTCGCCCCCGAAGCCGTGGGCGGAGATCGCGCTTCCGCCGACTGACTCCACCTCGACTCAGGAGCAGTCCGAGTCGATCACAACTGCACCGAGACCCGCCGTCGTGAAGGCCCGGCCGAGCGTTCATCTGGGTTTCGCCGACGGTACGTCTCACGCCCTTCCCGACTCCTCCGGTGAATCCGAAGAGCTCGTGCGGCTCGCGGCGCGCCTCATCGACGGACCGCGCGCCTGATCGGGTCTCGAGTTCGCTCGTAGCCCCAAGAAGGTGATCCCGGTCGTGACACGGCGCGCGGTTACCGGAAGCGGTGCTCGATGTCGCCTACGATTCGGTCGTGTCAGGCCACGCATGCTCATCGTGATGCCATGAGGGTCGCGGTCTGGCACAACCTGCCAAGCGGCGGCGCGAAGCGCGCGCTGGTCGACCATGTCGACGGCCTCATCGCCCGTGGTCATCACGTCGAGGTGTGGACCAATCCGCTCGCGGCTGCTGATCCACCGGATTTCCTGCGCGCGCCACCGCACCATCTCATCGACCTCCGCATCGACCCTCGACTCCGTGGTGGTGCCTTGCCACCGTGGCCAATCGTTCGCCAGCGATTGAGCGCGATGTCCGAGCATCTGGACCTGGTCGCGTCGGAGATCGGGCGCGGTGACTTCGATGTGTTGTACGGCGCCGGCTGCCGCTACCTCAGGACGGTTGACCTCGGCAGCCGGGTCCCACTGCCCTCGTTGCTCTACCTGCAGGAGCCGTATCGCTGGCTGTATGAAGCCATGCCGGATTTGCCGTGGGCGATGGTGTCCCGCGGTACCCATGAAACAGCAGCCGGCTGGTCACGGCGACGGTTGCGAGATGCGGTCACGATTCCTGGGTTGCGCCGCCAGGCTGCAGCTGAGGTGCATGCCGCTCGCGGCTGGGACCGGCTGCTCGTGAACAGCGCGTACAGCAAGGAGAGCGTGCAACGGGCATACGGTCTTCGGTCCGAGGTTTGCTATCTCGGCATCGACAGCGCGCGCCTCGCGAGGCCGGCCGTCCCGCGAGACAAGGTCGTGTTGGGTCTTGGTGCCTTGGTGCCGGAGAAGGGGGTGGAGCGAGCGGTTCGCGCCGTCGCCGCACTGCCTGAACCACGACCGACGTTGGTGTGGGTCGCCAATGTCGAGGCGGCTCCCTTCCATGCCGAGATCGCCCGCCTCAGCAAGGCGCTTGGAGTCACCTTCGAGGCGCGGCTGGCGATCTCCGACTCGAAGCTCGCCGAGCTTCTTGCCACCTCGGCCGTGTTGATCTATGCGCCATATCTCGAGCCGTTCGGTCTCGCGGTGCTGGAGGCATCGGCGGCCGGACTCCCGGTCGTCGGTGTGGCGGAGGGAGGGCTTCGAGAGACGATTGTCGATGGCGTCAACGGGCTCTTAGCCTGGAATGAATCGCAGCTCTCGACTGGCCTCGAACAGGTCTTGGCCGACGCTGACCTGGCCAGCCGGCTCGGTGCTGGTGGACCGCTGCTGGTCGCAGAGCGGTGGACTCTGGACCTGGCCTTGGATCGCCTCGAAGCGCAATTGACCGATGTGGTCGGCCGCCCGAGATGAGGCTTAGCCGCGCGACCGGCACGTCGCGACGGACAGTTGGTGCGGTAATCGCGAGTGCCGCATTGCGCTTCGGCGTCTCTGCCCCATTGACGATCATCATCCTTCCGGTCGCGCTTCGGCGACTGTCCACCGCCGAATACGGTGTCTGGGCCGTCCTTTCGGTCTTCCTGGCGATCGGTTATTTCGCCGAGGCCGGCATCCGTACGGAGATGATCAGACGAATTGCCCGGGCTCGCAGCCTCGATGATGTCGGAGGGATCGCGAAGACCGTGCGAGAGGGCACCGTGCTGCTCGGAATTCTCGCGGTTGTGGTCTCCAGCCTCGGGATCGGCTTTTCGCCTGCACTCGTTCACGTGTTCTTCCATGGTCACCATGGAGTGCCACCAGGAGTCGATGCGGTCGTTGTCTGCCGCCTGGTGATGGTCTTGCTGGCGTTGTCGTTGATCACAGCGGGCGCGTTCGCGGCGCTGGAGGGCGTGCAACGCTCCGACTGGGACAACTACGCCGTCGCCATCGGAAACGTCGTAGGTGCAGCTCTCTCACTGACCGGATTGCTCATCCATTGGGGACTGTGGGCGTTCGTGGTGGGGGCGTTCACACAGTTGCTGGTCTCGAGCCTCGTGCGCGCCTTCGCCATGCGGGTTGTCATGCCGGATGTGCCGATCTCGGCTGCGCGGATCTCGGTCACCGCGCTCCGCTCCTACCTAGGGATCTCGTCACTCGTCGTGCTGAGCCAGGTGTCGAACGTATTCGACTATGAGTTCGACAAAGTGTTGCTGGCTCGGTATGTGACCTCAGCAACTGCAGGCATGTACGACATCGGCAGCAGCCTTGCGCTGCAAGCGCGCGCAGTTGTTCTGCTGCCGCTCCTCGTGCTTCTTCCTGGCGTTGCCGAGCTGGCTCACCGGCAAGATGGACGCGCGCTTGCGTTGTTTGTCGGCGTACGCCAAGCGATCGCTGCCGGGCTGATCCTCCTGATCGGCGGCGTGGTGGTGCTGGGCCCCGCCATCGTCGATGTCTGGATCGGCCATGGCCACGGGCAGGCTGGGGTCTCGGCACAGTGGCTGGCCGGCGCGATGGCACTGAACTGCATCGGTGCTCCCGCCGCCTGTTACGTCATTGCCAACGGATGGACGAAGATCACCGCAATCAGCTCGGTGGTCAACATCGTCGTGAACTCGGTGACGAGCCTCGTGCTCACGCAGACCTACGGCCTCCACGGGGCGCTCATTGGGTCGCTGGCGGCAAACGCCGCCGCCACGTTGGTGTTTTTGGTAATGGCGGCTCGTCGTGAGGCACAGCTGAGTCTCAGCGCCTGGCTCCGACCAGCAGTGTGCGGGGTTGCTGCCGTCGTGATCGCCGAACTTCTCGGCGTCGGTCACCACGTGGGCGGGTGGCTCCCACTCTGTGAGCGATCCGTCATATGGCTCGTGCTCGCCACTATCGCCATCGCAGCGAGCGGCACGATGCGCCCACTTTTGGCGGTAGGCCGCAATCTCGCCGATGAACAGCGAGCCACAGCGAGTGAGGACCCTGCTCGCTAAGACCCAGCGTCTAGGCCCCTGGGTCTCACGACCCGGCGCGCTGCTGCGCGCGAGAGTGCGCCTCAAGGTAGGCGCGACCCCAATGTTGGTCCGGCTCGAGGTACGCACCCTCAGCCCATTCGTTCCAAGCATTGATAAACACCAGCGGAGAATCGTTGCGCCGGCCCGCCAAGAGAACATCTGCAGTCCACTGCTCGAACAGGGCGGGAGTGCTGCCGCGCAGAACGACTCCGCCCGTCGAGCGTCTCGGCGTGTTGTCCCAGCCAGGGGCGACCGTGCGATACCAGGAATAGTCGCGCGGCGGCTTGGCCATCATCCGCGCGATCGCGGACTCGTAACTCACGATGTGGTGGCCGAGTCGACGGGGTGCGAGGTGGGCAGCGCTCAGGCCGCGGAGAACCCGGTTGGTTCGACGCCAACGGGGCAGGTAGCGGAACTGTGGCGCGAACTCGATCGCGGCATCAAAGCCGATGCTGCGCGGATCGCGCTCCTCAGTTGGGAAGCTCTCCACGTGACACAGGTAAGGCTGCGCCAGCCCTAACCGGTCCGCTTCAGCGCGCCAACGTTCCGCGGTCTGGCGGGCGTCGGGCAGCAAACCGGCGCGGTAGACGAGAAACACCGGCCTGCCATCGACTCTGATGTAGCGGGGGTCTTCGAAGATCGGGGCGAGGTGTTGAAAATGTCGGACGTCGTCGTCTTCACTATGGTGCTGCGCAACGAGCACCTCACGGGAGCCGCCGTCCCACACTCGCGTCCAGTTTTCGTTGGCCCAGCACAACATGAACGGAAAATCAGGCTGCCCACTCTCGAGCACATTGCTGAGCGGAGTCTCGAGCAGGCGCCGGCCGTTGAACCAGTAGTGGTAATAGCAAAAGCCAGCGATGCCATGCGCGCGAGCGAGGTCTGCCTGGGCCGCGCGCGTTGCCTCACTTCGCAGGTCGTAGTACCCGAGCTCAGCCGGGACCTTCGGTTGGAGATGTCCGCGGAACAGTGGCGTTGCGGCACGGACGTTGACCCACTCGGTGAACCCCTCACCCCACCACTCATCGTTCTCCGGGATCGGGTGAAACTGCGGCAGGTAGAAGGCGATGGAGCGAGGCACGGACTCGACCGCGCCTGTGATTGCAGCATCATTCGTCATGTGACCCGCCTGCCCACGAGTCGTCGAGCCCGAAGCCCGACTCTGATGGCCGCGACTGCAAGCCTGCCCCGCACCGGCCCGAGCCTGGCCCGACACAGTCGCTCGAACGCACCGACCCAACGACCACTCCCACCCGACCCGCCCTGATCGTGGCGGACAACCACGCCGGGTACGAGCCGAAACCGCGCTCCGCGGGCCGATGCCGTAGTACCCCAGGCAACATCCTCCGCGTAGACCAACTCGGTCTCGGGGATCGGCCCAAAACGTTCGAACGCGTCCGGAGCCAACAGCAGACACGCCATGCACAACCACGACACACTGCTTGCTCGCCGGGACTGCGCACGAGTGAGGAACACTCCTCGCAATCGTGGAATGAGATGGCTGACGAGCAAGAAGTACGTTGCTACCGATCGCAGCGTGAGGGCACTGCCCGCGGCGCCGACCTGGAGCCGGCCGTCCGAGCCTGCAAGCAGTGGCGCAGCCCCATCCGTGCCGTCGGCTAGCCCGACGAGTAGTTCGCGCAAATGCTCGGTCTCAAGCTGGACGTCTGGATTGAGAAGCAGCCACGGCCTGTCGACCGGATCGACTGTTGCCGCCGCGATGTTCACGGCCGCCGCGAAACCCACGTTGTGATCAAGGAGGATGGCCTTCGCTCCGTGCGCCGCGCAGATTCTCGAGACACCTCTCGGGTCATCACCGTTGTCGACGACAATCACGTGTAGCCCCGTCAAGGCGCCGGACTCGAAGCGCGATTCGATGTTGGCCAGACTGTGAAAGTTGACGAGGATCACGGTTGGCCCGCCGGTCTCGCGGCCATCTGAATCCGGCAGTCCGGATGCGCTCATGTCCGACCGAACGTCGTAGACGACGAGTGAGGTGAATCCTGACCTGCCGCGCGCCGTAGCGCCGCGAGCACTATCGCGGCGGAGTTGTGCCACGTCGTGTCGCGGGCCCGCTGCCTGCCGCGCGCGATCAGCTGTGCTCTCAACGTGGCGTCGGTGAGGACGCTAGTGAGGGCATCGGTCCACGCCTCCGCATCGTCCGGCGCCGCGATCAACCCGGCATCGCCGACTACCTCTGGCAGGCTCGTAGCGCTGCTCGCCACGACCGGTACCCCGGCGCACATCGCCTCGATGGCCGGGATGCCGAACCCTTCAAATAGCGAGGGAAACGCCAACGCGTTGGCATTGGCGTATTCGGCCGCCAGTTGCGCGGGCGTCACGTAACCGGTGAACGAAACCGCGGTTCCGAGGTCGTGCGTGAGCTCTGCCGCGATCGACTCCCCGGCTGCCGGGATCCCGCCGACGATGCGCAACTCGACGGCAATGCCGGCGGACCGGAGTCGGGAGATCGATGTGCCGAGGATGGCGAGGTTCTTCCGGGGCAGCACATTGCCCACCGCGATGACCCGTAGCTGGCCACCGTCACGGCCGACTCGTGGCGTGCGCTCGAGGAGCTCGACCAACTCCGGGTCGACGGCGCTCGCCGCGACAACGACCCGGTCGCCGGGAAGCCGATAGCGCTCGATCAGACCCTGTCGGGTGAACTCCGACGGGGTAATCAACGTTGCCGCGGTGCGCGCGCTGTGATCGATCGACGTGCGCACGCGAGCACGGAACCTCCGATCGAGCCATTGCGCACTACGAGGGTCGAACGGTGAGAGGTCGTGCACCATCACAACGCACGGGCGTCGAGTCAATGGTTTGGTGTATTGCACCAGCAACGCCGACGCGCGACATTGTCGGGCGATTCGTGGCAGGCCCACCGCGACCCGGCGGAACGCGCGTGACGACACGATCCGCGGACTCCCGCCCGTCATCGTCTCGACTTCTTGCCGGCCAGCCTCTGACGCGGCAAACACCAGCTCGTCAGGGGGCGCGAGCGGGATGAGCTCGCGGCCGATGTTGCGGGCGATCGTCTCGTTGCCGGTCTGCTGGCCCCCGAGGTGGTGGAGGTCGATCAGGAACGTCATCTGTTCGCTCCGGATCGGTTCGTCAACACGGGAAAAACATAACGTTCGTCGCTCGTATCGCAGCGCTGCGGCGTTGCGGCGCGCTGACGGTCCACCGCTTTGGGCAGCTGCGCCAGTACGTTTCATACGTGCGCGCGTTCTTTGCCTTCCGTCGCCGCACCGACTTCTTGCTGGCGGTCATCGACATCGGTCTCGGTCTGTTGGCCGGGTTAGTCGCCTATTCGCTGCGTTTCGGCGGCTTGGCGGTGCCGGGTTATTACGTCGCGAGATACCAGGCGATGACGGTGGGGCTCGCGGTCGCGTTCGCGTTCGCCGGCCATGCCGCTGGGCTCTATCGACGTGGCGCGCTCCGGCTGGGGGAGTCGAATGTCGAGCCGGCCGTGGAGTCCTCGCTCGCCGTCGGACTTGCCGTGTTTCTCGTTAATCAATTTGGACTGCACGGCGCGCTGTCGCGGTCGTGGGTCGGCCTGGTCACCCTTGCCTTGCTGCTGTTCGCGATCGGCTCTCGTGCGGTGATTCGCCGCAGTCGGCGAGCGTTGGTCCCGTTCGGGCTCGGGCTTGAGCGTTACGCCGTGGTCGGGCATGCTGCCGAGGCACGCCGGCTGCGTGACGACCTGACCCGCGCGGCCGGTGCGCCGTTTGTCGTCGTCGCCGATCTGTCGCCAGACCTGTCGGCAGCGGATCTGCTGGCCCAGGCGCGCGAACTTCGTCTCGATGGCTTGATTCTGACTGCCGACACGGATCCCGCGAGTGCGGGCCGACTGGCCGGCGCAGTGTCCGGCGAGGGTGTCGACGTCTTGTTGGCACCTGGGCTGTCGGGTCTGGAGATGCGAGTAGCGAGTGTGGCGATGCTGCACGGCGTGCCGCTCCTGCGCGCGGCCGGACTCGCGCCGAGCCGACGGGCCATTCGAGCTCGGCCCCGCCCACCGAAGTATGGTGTCGCGATCCTCGGCACCCGCGGCATCCCCGCCAACTACGGCGGCTTTGAGACTTTCGCCGAACGTCTCGCGCTCTATCTCGTCGGTCAGGGAATTCCGGTCACGGTTTACTGCCGTCGCCACCACGCCACCGAAGGTCACGAGTGGCGGGGAGTGAAGTTGGTGACGCTCCCGACGATCGCGACCAAATACCTGGACACTGTCGTCCATACGTTTCTCTCCGTTGGTCATCTCGTCTTCCGTACCAGGATCCGCGACGTGGTGCTGTGCAATGCCGCCAACGCCCCAGCCCTTCCGTTGTTGCGGGTGAGCGGCCGGCGCGTGGTGATGAACGTCGACGGGCTGGAGTGGCGGAGGGGCAAGTGGGGGATAGTCGGCCGCGCTTGGTATCGGCTTGGCGAGTGGCTCTCGGTGCGCCTGTCCAGTGTGTTGGTCACCGATGCCGAGGAGGTGCGCACCTACTACCGCGTGCGCCATGACACTGACTCGGTGATGGTTCCGTACGGCGCGGATTTGCTCGAGCGCGGCCTGCCGCTGCCTGCGGAGCTCGGGGTCGAGCCTGACCGTTATGTGTTGTATGTCGCGCGGTGGGAGCGTGAAAACAACCCGCTGCTCGTTGCTCGGGCCCACGCCAGGGCGCACAGCGCCGCGGGTCTGGTGATGCTCGGCCATGCAATGTACGACGACGAACTGGAACGTGAGGTGCGGGCTGCCGCCGCGCCGAACGCTGTGCTCCCAGGCTCGGTGTTCGGCGAGACGTATCTCGCGTTGCAGGCCAACGCGCGGTGCTATGTCCACGCCACCGAGGTCGGCGGTACTCATCCGGCGCTGATCGAGGCAATGGGCGCCGGCAACCTCTGCCTCGTACTGGACACGCCCGAGAATCGGGAGGTTGCCGGGCCGGACGCGTGGTATTTCGCGGCGGAAGCCGAGCTGGCCGCGCTCCTCGCAGACGTCGACCGGCTGGACGAAGCCCACCTCGCCGAGCTGCGGGCGGCGACCGGCCGCCGAGCGGCAGAGTTGTTCTCCTGGGAGCGGGTCGGAGACACCTATCTGCGCCTGATCTCGGGCGGGGTGCCCCCAAGCGCCTGAGGGTCAAGCGTCGCCGTCTTTGCGCCGATGCCCTGTTCGTGACCCATTCAGTGGTCGCGGCGCAGCCCAACGCCGCCGTGACACCGCACGATCCAGCGCCCGAGGACTCACCTCGTGCGCTTGAGCGCCTACGCGCAGAGGCACCGCTGGCGAGCGTGCTGGCGGCGTGCGCGTGGTGGCTCGTGTGGGCTCCCCGGCTCTCCGGTGGGCGCGGCGCTGGCGCCGTGACCGGAGGAGCGATCCTCACCGGACTAGCGACGCTGGCCATACAACCTCATCGTTACGTGCCTCGCGGCGCTGTCTGGCTAGCGCTTGCGGTGTCGGTCGGGGCGTTCGGAGTGGCGTTGACGGCGCCAACCGGGTGGGCCGGCGCGCCCGCTGCCGCAAGCTACGTCTGCGTCAGCTGGACCCTCGTTGCGGTCGCGGCCGCTGTGGTCCGCGACAAGCGGGCACCGAACCTGATCTTGCTGCTCGTCGTCGCCGGCGTGCTCGTCGAGGTGGCCGAGTCGTGGTTGCCCTGGTGGGGTGGCGCTGATGCCAGTCAGCCGCTCGACGGCACGTTTTACTGGTGGGACCCGTTTGCGGCGTTCATGCTCGCCGGCTCGGTCATCGCCCTGTCCTTCTTCCTGCGCCGTACCGGACCGATTGCGGCGTTCGGCTTCGCGGGCTTCGTGCTCGGCACGATTGGGATCGTCTATTCGACGAGCCGCGCCGCCGGGGCCTGCTTTGCGATTGCCGTTGGCTGCGTGTGCGTCGTCCACGCCTTCAGCCGTGGCGTCGCTGGCGTCCGTCGGGTCGGCATCGCGCTCGTCGCGACGGCGTTTGCGGTATGGGCGATTGCCGGGCCGCCGTTCTTCACTCACCGCGTGACGCCGTTCGCGTCAACAGCGACGCGGGCGACCGGCCAGTCGCTGAGCCAAAACGGGGGGTATCGACTCGACTTCTGGCGAGAGGCGATTGGCGTCTTTCGTCGCCATCCGCTGACCGGGGGCGGCTTCCATTCGCTGTCGGCCGAGGCGATCGGCCATGTGCCTGCCGGCTGGCCGCTGTCGCCGCTTGCTCACAACGGTTACCTGCAGGCACTGTCCGACGGTGGCTTGATCCTCGGCGTTCCGTTCCTGCTCGCGGCCGCGCTGCTGGTCTGGTTTGTCCTCAGCGGCTTGCTCAGGTCAGCGCAGCGGCGTGACTTCTCCACCACGGCGCTCGTGGCCCCGCTCTGCCTCGGTGCCCTGCTGGCGCATTCAGCCGTCGACTTCGACTGGTCGTACGCGGCGGATTTCGCCGTCGTGGCGATCGTTGGGGGAGTCGTCGCCGGAACGCGCTGGTCGCAGTCACGTCCCGACAAAAAACGATCCGCATCGCGCCTGGTCGCTGCGGCAGCGCTCGTGGGGGTTGCCCTGACCGGTGTTGCAGCAGTGACGGCATGGTCCGGGGATTTCAAGCAGTCGTTGCCGATCGGCCACGCATCGAGTAGCGGGGGTTCAGCGTGAAGCAGCTCGGCGACATCCTGGTCGAGGACGGTCTCGTCACCCAGCAGGAGCTCACCGACGCCTATGACGAGCACCAGCGAGTCGGTCGTGCGCTTGGTCGGGTGCTGGTCGACCGCGGTGTGCTGACCGAAAGTCAGCTGGTCGCGGCACTCGCCCAACAGATCGGCATGCGGTTCGTTGACCTCTCAGACTTCCCGATCGACGGTGCCGCCCTGACCATGGTGCCGCCGATTGTGTGCCGGCGTTACAACGCGCTTCCGATCGGCTTCGACGAGGGCAAGCTGCTCGTCGCGATGTCCGACCCCGCGAACGTTTTCGCCCTTGACGACATCCGATCGATCACTGGCATCGAGGTCAAGCCGGTCGTCGCGACAAAGTCCGACGTCAGTGCCGCGATCAACCGCTATCACCGTGCGGACTCCGACCTCGATGACCTGACGATGGCGCTCGACGAGGAGGACGATCCGGCGCTGGACAACCTGAAAGAGGTTGTTGAAGACGCGCCGATCGTGAAGTTCGTCAACCTGCTCATCACCCAAGCCATTAACGACCGGGCGTCTGACATCCACCTGGAGCCGACCGAGCGTGATCTGCGGGTCAGATTCCGGATTGACGGCGTGCTGCACGAGATCATGCGGTCCCCGCGCAATATCCAGTCCGGCGTGACCAGTCGACTCAAGATCATGGCCGACATCAACATCGCCGAACGACGAATCCCGCAGGACGGCCGCCTTTCCGTCACCGCAAGCGGCAAGAAGATCGACCTCCGCGTCGCCACCCTGCCGACGTGTGTGGGGCGAGAAGGTCGTCATGCGAGTGCTCGACAACTCCACCGCGATGCTCAACCTGTCGGACCTTGGCTTCAGTGAAGGCAACTACGAGCGTTATTCGGTGAGCTTCAACAAGCCGTACGGCATGATCCTGGTGACCGGACCGACCGGATCCGGCAAGTCGACGACGCTCTACGCGACGCTGAACATCGTCAGCCGACCCGAGATCAACGTGATCACCGTCGAGGACCCGGTCGAATACCGCATTGACGGCATCAACCAGGTGCAGACCAACCCGAAGGCGGGCCTGACCTTCGCGACGGCGCTGCGCTCGATCCTTCGTTCTGACCCCGACGTCGTCCTCATCGGTGAGGTCCGCGACCACGAGACCGCACAGATCGCGATCGAAGCGGCGCTGACCGGTCACCTCGTGCTCACCAGCTTGCACACCAACGACGCGCCGTCTGCAATGACCCGGCTCGTCGAGATGGGCATCGAGCCGTTCCTCGTCGGCTCCGCTCTCGACGCAGTGCTGGCCCAACGACTGGCCCGCCGGCTTGTGCTCGAAGTGCAAGGAGGCCTACACCGCCGACGCCCGAGGTGCTGCGGTCCGCGAGGTTCCCGTGGCAGGACGGTGAGCCGCTGCCGACGCTGTTCCGGGCGGTCGGCTGCCCAGCGTGCGCCAAGACCGGCTACCGCGGGCGACTCGCGCTGCACGAGGTGATGAGCGTGACCGAGGAGATCGAGCGACTGACCGTCGAGCGCGCATCAGCGTTCGAAATCGGTCGCGTCGCGGCTGAGCAGGGGATGCGCACACTTCGCCTCGACGGCATGGACAAGGTGCTCGGCGGAACCACCTCGTTGGAAGAGATCCTCCGAGTCGTGATCTGAGCGTTCACACCGGTGGCGAGCCGCGGTTTCGCACGACTCGGTTTCTTAAGACAGGGCGAATGCTGGCCGATGCAGACGTGAAGCGGGACAAGTCCCGCGGCATGCGGACGACCGCTGATGAGGGGACACGCACGTGGAGACACAGGGCAACGACGGATCGTTCCTCCAGCCCGTCGTCACGTCGGAAACGCCGGTCACGTATGGGGCTCACGCCGCTCGACCCGGGCTGGACGCCTGATGGCGGAATGACGACCTCTCCGTCCGCACCGCCCGCGACGTTGGCGCCACCGGCTGTTGCCGCACCTGTGGCGCCTGCAGTGGCTCCACCGGTCCCGGCGCCGGCGTACTCCTCGCCGCTGCCGACGGTGTCGCCCAGCCTGCCGCCGACCGCGTCGCCCCCGCAGGCCGAGCCGCAAGCGGCAACCGCGGTGAACTCCCAGGTCGAGCACGACACCAGCTACGCCCGTGCCGCCCTCGAAGAGGACAGCGGCTTCGAGGCCGGGCTGCTCTCGGAGTTGCTCGTCGAGTGCCAGGACAGCGGTGCCTCTGACTTGCACCTCACCGCAGGTGCGCGACCAACGCTGCGGGTTAACGGATCGCTCATGGCCATGGAGGATCGGTCGATCCTGACGCCGCCGATCATCCAGCGCATGATGTACGCGATCCTCACCCAGAAGCAGCGAGAGCGCTTCGAGGAGGAGCTCGAGCTCGACTTCGCCTTCGCGCTTCCTGGTCGTGCCCGATTCCGCGTCAACCTCTACCGCCAGCGCGACGCGCTCGGTGGGGCGTTCCGCATCATTCCTTACGAGATCAAGGCGCTCGAAGAACTCGGTGTACCACCAGTGTCGCCAACTTCTCGATGCTGCCTCGTGGCTTCGTGCTGGTGACCGGCCCGACCGGCTCCGGCAAGTCCACCACGCTGGCTTCGCTGGTCGACCTGGCGAACCGGCAACGGCGCGACCACATCATGACCGTTGAGGACCCGATCGAGTTCCTGCACACCCACAAGGCCTGCTTGGTCAACCAGCGCGAGGTCGGCGAGGACACGTGGTCGTTCCAGAACGCGCTGAAGCATGTTCTGCGCCAGGACCCAGACATCATCCTGGTCGGCGAAATGCGTGACCTCGAGACCATCTCCGTCGCGCTCACCGCGGCTGAAACCGGCCACCTGGTCTTCGCCACTTTGCACACCCAGGACGCGGCGCAGACCATCGACCGTGTCATCGACGTCTTCCCGTCGCACCAGCAGCAGCAGATTCGGGTGCAGCTCGCCGGCGCGTTGCAGGGCATCGTGTGCCAGACGCTGTGCAAGACCTTCGACGGCAAGGGGCGTGCGGTCGCGACTGAGGTCTTGATCGCCACTCCCGCTATCCGCAACCTGATCCGCGAAGGCAAGACGCACCAGATCTACTCGTCGCTGCAGGCCGGTGCCCGCCACGGCATGCACAGCCTTGACCAGCACCTGGCGGAGCTCGTCAAGGCGGGCCGCATCACTTATGAGACAGCGCTCGACAAGTGCCACCACGTCGAGGACTTCAACCGGCTCACCGGCCGGGCCTGAGAGGACGCACCATGGCCACCGTTACGACCTACAAGTACTCGGTTCGCGACCGGTCGGGCAAGCTTGTCAATGGCGAGCTCTCGGCGGAGACCGAGTCAGCAGTCGTCCAGCGGTTGAAGTCGATGGGCTACGCCCCGGTCTCGATCTCCGAGGCTCACGCCGGGATGAACAAAGAGCTGCATATCCCGGGGTTCGGCAACAAGGTAAAGCTCAAGGAACTGGCGATCTTCTCGCGTCAGTTCGCGACGATGATCAACTCTGGCCTGTCGCTGATGCGAGCGCTGTCGATCCTTGCCGAGCAGACCGAGAGCAAGGAGCTCGCGCGCGTCATCGCCGAGGCCCGCAACGAGGTTGAGGCTGGCTCTGCCCTGTCCGTCGCGATGGCGAAGCACCCCAAGGTGTTCCCGCCGCTGATGGTCAACCTGTGCAAGGCCGGTGAGATCGGCGGCTTCCTCGACGCGGTGCTGCTGCAGATCGCGGAGAACTACGAGGCTGAGGTCAAGCTCCGCTCAAAGATCAAGTCGGCGATGACCTACCCGATCGTGGTCGGCTGCATTGCGTTGATCGCGCATGACCGTCATGCTGACGTTCGTCGTGCCGTCGTTCGCGAAGATCTTCGGCTCGCTGGGCTCGAAGCTGCCGGCGCCGACTCAGATCCTCGTCGACATCTCGCACGCGATGAAGTTCATCCTGCCGCTGTTGGTCATCGGCGCGATCACGGGCGTCGTGGTGTGGAATCGAATCAAGCACCGTGAGGACGTCCGCCGCGTCGTCGATCCGCTGAAGCTCAAGGTGCCGGTCTTCGGCATGCTGTTCCAGAAGGTCGCGATCGCTCGGTTTGCCCGCAACCTCGGCACGATGATCCGTTCTGGTGTCCCGATTCTGCAGGCGCTCGACATCGTCGCCGACACGACTGGCAACTGGACGATCACGACAGCAGTCCGTGATGTGCAGGACAGCGTGCGGCAAGGCGAGTCGCTGACTCAGCCGCTGAGCCAGCATGAGGTCTTCCCGCCGATGGTCGTGCAGATGATGGCCGTTGGTGAAGAGACCGGCGCGCTGGACACCATGCTGGCGAAGATCGCCGAGTTCTACGACCAGGAGGTCGAGGCGACCACTGAGGCACTGACTGCCCTGATCGAGCCCATCATGATCGCGGTGCTTGGTGGCCTTGTCGGCTCGATGATCGTCTGCCTCTATCTGCCGATCTTCGACGTCTACAACCACATCGGAAGCTGACCAATCGGCCAAATGGCGTAACGAGATTCCATCAAACTCGCTAGCCAATGGCTGTTCAAGTCTGACTGTGCAAAGCCGATTCATTCTCTGTCATCAAGAGCCGTAAGGCCAGGCAAGGGCACACCCGTCGCGAGGCGGGGCCGCAAAGCCACGGGACTCTCGGGCCCACCGCGAGTCAGCCGGGTTGCCTCGGCCGGCACCTCTTCGGAGGAGCCGCGCAGAGGGGGAGCGCTCACCAGCGCGGCTCACCGAAGTACTACGGAAGGATCCGCAATGCTCGCTCGACTCCGCAAGGCTCAGGAGGAGAATGAGAGTGGTTTCACCCTCATCGAGCTCCTCGTCGTGATCATCATTATCGGCATCCTTGCCGCGATCGCGATCCCGGTCTTCCTCCAGCAGCGCAAGAAGGGCTACGACGCGGCCATCAAGTCTGACCTCGTCGCCGCCGCGACCGCTGAAGAGACCTACCTCACGGACTTCAACACCTACACCGAACAGCACCTCGAACCTGCAGTCTGCTGAGAGCTTCAAGTTCTCCGCAGCTGGTGACTACAGCGGTGGCAGCGCAGGCTCTGACCATCGTCTCCGCGACGAACCAGGGCTACTGCATCACCGGTGTGGCCGCTTCGGGCAACACCTGGTTCTACGACAGCAGCGCGGGTGGCCTTCAGCCGCCGCTACGTCGTACACCTGTGGTGTTGCAGGCGCAGCCTGATCTAGCTAGCAACCACGTCGGAGGCCCGCGGCGCACGCTGCGGGCCTCCGACGTCTTTTCCGCTCAACGATGTCATGTCCCAGGTACGACCACGATCGTGGAAGGCGGTGAGGATGCCATGTTCACGCAATGGTGCGACGTGCGCGCGACACACGATGAGGGCTTCACGATGATCGAGCTCCTTGTCGTGATCATCATCATTGGCATCCTTGCCGCGATCGCGATCCCGGTCTTCCTCCAGCAGCGCAAGAAGGGCTACGACGCCGCGATCAAATCTGACCTGGTTGGCGCCGCCAACGCCGAAGAGGCGTACCTCACGGACAACAACACTTACACCGACAGCGCGTCAGCGCTCCAGACCGCCGAGAGCTTCAAGTTCTCCGCTGCCTCTGACTACCAGGGCACACCGGCGCTGACCATCGTGTCGAAGAAGGACCAGGGCTACTGCATCACCGCGGTGGCAGCGTCCGGCAACACGTGGTTCTACGACAGTGGTGCCGGCGGCGTACAGCCCTTCAAGACCACTGCTTACACCTGCTCGGTGGCCGGCGCCTCATAGTCGCCCTTTCCGGGTCACTCTCCATCCGAAGAAACTGCCGAGGGGGCTTCGATGATTGAGCAGCACGCAGCAGTCGCTGGCCTTCGCCACGATCGATCAGGCGGGCGTACTGCCTTGACCGTCGGCACTTCGGGCGAGCACACCCCCGGTTGATGGGCCGATACACCCAGATGGCTATCAATGAACGGCACCGTCGTGCCGATAGTGCGACGGTGACCCGCTTCTACTCGCGCGCCTTCGGGCCCCGCTCGACCACCGACGAGGGTTTCTCGATGGTCGAGATGATGGTCGCGTTGCTCATCATCGCGATCGTGTCAGCTGCGAGTATCGGCTTCTTCGTTCAGAACATCCGCGGCGTCAACGATCAGCGTCAGCACCAAGAGGCGACCTACGTCGCAAACCAGCAGATGGAGACGGTCGAGTCACTTCCAGTCACGAAGCTGGTCGCGGGCCGGACGCAGGCTGAGGTCAACGGGATCTACGCCTCCGCAGCTGCGACGACGATGAACATCGCCGGACAAGACGACACGGCCAACGCCGGCAACTGGGACGCGTCCGCGTCTGGCGCTAACTGTGCTGCGTCAGGTTGCGTGATTCCCGTCACCGGCCCACCGGGCGCAAGTGGGTCTCCGGTCACCGTCAACAGCGTGCCCTACAGCTTGACGACCTTTATCGACGTCTGCTGGTACAGCAATGTGACCGGATTCTGCACGCCGAACTCGACCGCGATCACCACCAAGGAGTACCGCGTCTCGGTCTGGGTGACCTGGACCGCGCCCGGCACGTGCGTCGGTGGCTGCAACTACTCGACGAGCACGCTGATCGACCCCAGCAGCGACCCGTTGTTCAACACCAACATCAGCTCGCCATCAGGCACACTCACGACGCCGGCATCCGCCACCGTGGTCAATGACAACGATGCCAGCAGCTGCACCACGAATGGCAACACCTACCCCGGCACTGAGTTCATCATCACCGGCGGCCTGAACCTCAAGTCGAACATCCGAGTCCTGATCTCGACCGGCGGCGGCGTCATTCCCACCGCCAGCATCTACCAGCCAGTTGCCGCCGAGGTGGACTTCTGTCTCCAGACGTACGACAAGCCGGGTAGCTACACGCTGTCGATCATCAACACCGACGGCGGGCACTTCCAGACATCGATCACCGAGCTTCCTAATCTGACCGGCGCTGCCAGCTGGACGCCGGGTTCGCCGAACCTGGCCATCAGTGGCGGTGGGCTCGAGTCGGGCGCGAGCTTCACGGTCAGCGGTGGATCGTTTGGCTCGGTCAGCAATCTTGTCACTGGCCAGAGCATCAACAACGGCAACGCCACTGACGACTCCGCCACACTCAACAACTTCGTCGGCCCCACCAACGGCGGCACCGCCACGATCACGGCGACGAACCCCGACCTGTCCTCGGCGACGTGGACGGTCACCGCGCCCCGGGTGACGGGGCAGACCAGAACCGCGATCGTTTCCGGTCAGACGCTCACCACGACGCTCACCGGCACCGGCTTCCAGAGCGGCTTCACCCCAATCGTGACGAACGCGACGGTGAGCTCGGCGTTCGTGTCGCCGACCTCCGTGACCCTCACTTTGACGGGAATGGTCGCCGGCACGAACGCGACTGTGGTTCTCGCAAACCCGGACGGCGGCAAGTCCGCGACCGTGTCTTTCGCGGTTGACCCGCCACCGGTTGTTTTGACCGCCACGCCCAACACCGTCGTGGCCACGCAGACCCGCACCGTCACCGTCAACGGCTCCGGCTTCGTGACTGGGCTGAGCGTTGGTCAGACCAACGGAACCGGCCTGACCGTGATGTCTCTGTCGCCGACCCAGCTTGTCCTGTCGGTCACTGCGGCCACGGTGGGCTCAGATGTGCTCACGATCACGAACCCCGACGGCGGCACGACCAGCTTCTCCTTGATCGTGGATGCGCCACCGGCGATCGCCGCCGTCACACCGAACCCGGTGCTCGTCAGCTCGACGAGGACGCTGACATTGACCGGCACCGGCTTTGTCAGTGGTTTGACCGTGACGGCTGCCCGAGGCACGTTCACCCTCGGAGCGGTCACCGCGACGTCGATCACGCTGACGAACTTCACTGCGCCGACAACCGGACCGGACCTGCTCACCGTGACGAACCCGGACGGTGGCGTCAGCACGTTCTCCGTGAACGTCAACCCGCCGCCGACCGTCACGTCCGTCACGGGCAACCCGGTCATCTAAGGGTGTGCCCGAGACGCTGACCGTGAACGGCACGGGCTTCGAAACTGGGACGCCGGCGCTGACAGTCTCCGGCTCCAACGGCACCTGGACGATCTCCAACGTCACCTCGACGTCGTTCCAGATGACGAACTTCACGTCCAACACGGTGGGCGCTGACGCGATGACCGTGAATAACCGCGACGGCGGCACCGCAAACTTCGACCATCAACGTGGACGCACCGCCGACGATCACGAGCTTCACGCCGCTGACGGCCAAGCACAACACGGCGACGACCTACACGGTCACCGGCACCGGCTTCGTGAACGGCGCGACCGCAACGATCACCGAGGGTGGCACCACGATGACCGCGATCAGTGCGGTGACCTGGACCAGCTCGACCTCGGTGAAGTTCACCGCGACGGCTCGCGCCACCCCGACAAGCGGCACCTCGAGCGTCGTCATCACCATCACCAACCCAGATGGTGGGACCGCGAGCAAGACCTCGACCGTGACGGTGAGCTAGCCATGAGGGCAACGCTTCGGCGTAGATTCCACAACTCCGATGAGGGAACCAGCCTCATCGAGTTGCTCGTCGTCATGATCATCTTCACGATGATCATGGCAATCATCACGACCGCGATCGTCAACATGGTGCACACCAGCCAGCGCGAGCGGGGTCAGACCAACAACCTGGATGCGTCGCGCAAGATCATCACCTTGCTCGATCATTCGGTCCGGTACGCCAACGCGATCACGTTGCCTGGCATCGGCACTGATGGAAGCCTCTACTTCGAGTTTCGGACGGGCAACTCCGGTCAGCAGCAGACCTGCACTCAATGGCGTTACGTCAGCACCGGCGGCATCGTGCAGTGGCGCACCTGGCAACCGCCGCTGAGCGGTCTCGGCACTGTGACCGCCTCCAGCTGGGCCACCGCGGCGATCGGGATCAGCCCGATCGGCAGCACACCGATCTTCTCGGTGACTGCCAGCTCTTCGGCAGACGCCAAGGAGGAGCTGAATGTGGCCTTCACCTCGACGAGTGGCGCGCCGCCGTCGCACTCGGCAAGTCAGGTGACGTTCACCGCCATCAACTCGACGGCACCGACTCCTCCCACCACCGCCACATGCACCGAGGTTGGTCGTCCATGAATCATCTGATCCGCATCGTGCGAAGCCGGCAGAACTCTGACGGCGGCTTCGCCATGATCTTCACGCTCTTCCTGATCCTCATCATCACGGTGACGAGCATCACGGTCGCAGATCTGATGATTTCCCAGGTCGGCCCAACCAACCTGTCAAAGAAGTCGATCCGGACCGTCGACGCCGCGTCGGCAGGCATGCAAGCCGCTCTCGGCCAGCTGCGTAACACCGCAACAAATGGCGGCGGCGACCTGACCAAGCTGCCCTGCTCGGACCCGACTGACTCCGGCGGGGTCACGCTGTCTATCGGAAACCCGGTTCAGAACGTCAACGTTGCTGGAGACCAGATCACCGGCACCGTGTTGACCGCACCGCTTTCTGGCAACACCGCCACCTACCGAACTGTCATCGTCTACTTCACGCTCGACCCGACATCGCACGAGTCGGATGCGGGCACGTCGTGGTGGACCGCCAACGCGATTCCCTGCAAGGCAGGCATCGTGAAGTACGTCCCGACCTATGCGTTCATCCAGTCCTACGGGGTTGGCGCGTCACTTCCCAACGAGCCCGCTAATGAGGGCAACCGGACTGAGCACGCGGTGTACCAGTTCAACGCCAGCAACACCAACACCGTCGGCGGCCGGCTGGCAGAGTTCAACAACACTGGGCCGAACACGCAGGACACGATGTGTCTGGACGCGGGCGCGACCGATCCGGCGCAGGGATCAACCCCGACGATGATGCCGTGCCAGGCACTCGGCAAGCCGCAACAGACGTGGCAGTACCGCGCCGACCTGACGATCTTCTACGGCGGCGACACGACGCTGAACTACTGCTTGCAGAACGTCACGAGCACTTATGGCCACGCCGGCACGATCGAGCTTGAGCCGTGCGCCACAAGTGGGTCCGGCGCGACCTATCCATACTCGAGCCAGACTCAGCAAGAGCAAGAGTTCGCCTATAACGACAATGGTCAACTCGAGGCTCCTGACATCCATGACGGCAGTGTGGGAGGCGGCACGTCGCCCGACCCCGGTGGCTGTCTTGAGGGTGCTGGCGTCACGACATCCAACCCGGCGGTAGCTGGTGCTGCATTGAGCCTCGTGGCCTGCAGCGGTTCATCCGGTGACCTCACCGCGTGGAACCCGGACCCACAGGTGGGTGCCGGAAAGTCGGGCGGCAACGTGACCGGAGTTCCGGGCGCACCGACCCAGCAGTTCGTCAACTACGCGCTGTTCGGTAACTGCCTCGACGTCAACGGCCAGCAGTTCAACAACAAGCTGATCGCCTACCCGTGCAAGCAGGCGCCGGACTCGACCACACTGACCTGGAACCAGATCTGGCACTTCCAGACTGTCTCGGGTAGCTACGGCATCTTCTACACGAACTGTTCCGCAGGTGCGAGCGGTTGCCTCCCGTCCAGTCCCGCGTCATCGGTCAAGGACTGCCTGGTGTCGCCCGGCACGCTGAATGGTCTCGTCTACGGCGTGCAGTGTCCGACGGGCACACCACCCGACAACGAGTTGTGGGATCCGACCGGCGTTGCAAACACCTACGCCAACTCCTACTTGCTCATCAACAAGTCGGACGGCATGTGCATGGCCCCGGACCCATCGCAGATCTCGGCTGGCTGGGCGCAGATCGTGGTGACGACCTGTGACGGATCACAGGTGCCATCTGGGTCAGCCACGAAGAATCCGTTGCTGCTCAAGTGGGACGCGCCGCCGACCAACCCGGCTGCCGGCCTGAGTGGCATCCAGGAAGACGATCCTGCTGGCAGCTGATCAGCTGCGGATGTTGGTCGGTCGAACGGTGTGCACATGCACCGGTTTCGGCCGACCGAGCCGGTAGCCTCCTCGCGTGGCCGGATTGCTCGTTCTCATCGGTCTGCTGGGTCTGGCGATTGGGTCATTCCTCAACGTCGTGATCTGGCGGGTGCCACGCAATGAGTCTGTGGTGCGCCCGACGTCGCATTGCCCAACATGTGACACACCAATCAGCCATCGCGACAACGTGCCACTGCTGTCGTGGTTGTTGTTGAGAGGTCGTTGCCGGACGTGTTCGACTCGGATCTCCGCGCGCTACCCCTTGGTGGAAGCGGCAACTGCGGCGTTGTTCGTCGCGTTCGGGATCCATTTCGGCATTCACGCGGATCTGGCGGCCTATCTCTACATGGCTGCTATCGGTGTTGCGCTCACCATGATCGATATCGACGTTCAGCGACTGCCCGATGTCCTCACCCTGCCGGCCTACCCGGTCGGGATCGTGTTGTTCGCCGTCGCCGCCTGGGCCGACGATGCGCCGCACGCGTTCGTACGCGCCTTGCTGGGCATGGCGGCCCTGGCCGCCTTCTACGGCGTTGTGTGGCTCATCTACCCGGCCGGAATGGGCCTCGGTGACGTCAAGCTGGCCGGAGTTGTGGGGCTTTACCTTGCGTGGCTCGGCTGGGGCCAGTTATTAGTGGGGGCGTTTGCCGCTTTTGCTGTCGGTGCGGTCGTCAGCATTGCCATCGTTGGTTTTAAGGGCGGTGGTCGAAAGACGCGAGTCCCATTTGGTCCATTTATGTTGATCGGCTTGCTCATCGGCATCTACGCGGGTCACCCGCTTGCGCATGCCTACACCCAAGCGACCACTGGATGAGGACTAACTCGTAGGCCGACCGGCCCAATTTAACGGCCCCCGTCTGCTCAAGGAGGGCCCTTTCCTTACCGATCTCGTCCTTTGACAGGCAACCAGAAGAGCGTCATTGCTCGGGGTTGTTCGCGGGTACGGGAGGACGGATCCAGTGGCAGGACGAACTGCGGTTGGTCTCGACATCGGGACCTCCGGTGTCCGGGCTGCCGAACTTACGTTCGGCAAAGGACCGGCGACGCTTCAGCGATTCGGTCAGGTCGCGCTCCCGCAAGGGGCAGTGCGCGACGGCGAGGTCCTCGACCCGCAACTGGTCGCCGAGGCCATCAAGCACCTGTGGTCAACGGCGAAGTTCTCGACGAAGAACGTCGTGCTCGGCGTGGCCAACCAGAAGGTCATCGTGCGCCAGGTAGATCTTCCCTGGATGCCGGGTGACGAGCTGCGCGCATCGTTGCCGCTTCAAGTACAAGACTTCCTGCCGATTCCGATCGAGCAGGCAATCCTCGACTTCCACCCGATCGCTGAGGTGACGGCCGAGGGCGGGAACCGACTCGTGCGGGTGCTCGTCGTTGCAGCATCGCGTGACATGGTCCTGTCCGCCCTCGACGCCGTGAAGCGAGCAGGGTTGCGCGCGACGCAGGTCGACCTCACGCCGTTCGCAGTGCTGCGTGCGCTTGGGCGGGTCGACGAGATTGGCGGCGCCCCTGGCTCGATGAGCGGCACCGAGGCGCTTATCGACATCGGCGCCAAGGTCACCAACATCATCATCCACCAGAACGGCGCGCCACGATTCGTTCGTATCCTGCTCATGGGCGGCGACAACGTCACCGAGGCAGTGAGCGAGCGACTCGGTGTGCCGTTCGACCAGGCGATCTCGGTCAAGCAACAGCTCGGCATGTCGCCGGTGCGCGGCGAGGTCGTGGCCGAACACCCGGCGGCGCGGGTTATTGAGGCGTCTGCCGGCTCGTTCGTCGAGGAGATCCGGGGTTCGCTCGATTACTACCTCGCGCAGCCAGGCTCGGTCCCGCTGCAGCGAATCGTCCTCTCCGGCGGTGGCGCACGGCTTGGCGGCCTCGGGCCGCGGCTCGCCGCCGCAACTCGACTCCCGGTCGAGCCGGGCATCGCTTCGGCGACGCTCAAGATTGGCAAGACCGGACTGACAGATCAGCAACTGAGCTATGTCGAGCCGCAGATCGCAGTGCCGGTCGGGCTCGCGCTGGGGGTGGCTTCGTGACCACGCAGACAGAGCAGGCGACTGGCGTTGCGGCAATGCCGCGCGTCAACCTCATGCCGCCTGAGATCGCCGAGGCCGAGCGCTTCCGCCGGCTTCAGCTCGCGATGGGCGGTGCGGTCGTTATCGCCGCCGTCGCGGTAGGCGGCCTCTACATGCACGCAAGGAGCGGCATCTCCTCGGCGCAGAACCAGGTGAGCTCCGCGCAGACGCAGAACACCGCGTTGACCGCGAAGCTCAACGGTCTCGCGAGTGTGAAGCAGACGTTCGCCGCGGTGCAGTCGAAGCAGCAGTTGCTTCAGCAGGCGATGGGCCAGGAGATCAACTGGTCGTACATGCTGAACGACCTGTCGTTGCGGCTTCCGAGCGACGTCTGGCTGACCGCAATCCAAGCGTCCGAAGTCGTTCCTGGCATTGGCACCGCGGCCGGTGCAGGTAGCGCGACAGCGCTGCCCGGCGCGGCGGCGTCCGACATCGGCACAGTGGCATTCAGCGGCGTCGGCCTCCGGCACGACAACGTTGCGGCATGGCTCGACGCGATGTCGAAGGAGCACGGCTTCACTCAGCCAACCTTCACCGGCTCGACCGAGGTCGCGATTGGCACTCACACGGTCGTGGACTTCGGCAGCTCGGTGATCCTCGACTCCAAGGCATTGTCAGGCAAGTACACCCAGAAGGCGGGCAGCTGAAATGACCAAGACTCGCCAGTGGACGGTGTTCACAGCAATCGCTGTGCTCGTCGTCTTCGTTGCCGGCTGGTTTCTGCTGGTCAAGCCGCAAAGTTCGCACGCCTCGAGCCTGCGCTCCCAAGCCGCGACTCAGCAGTCGAACAACCAGCTCCTCATCACGCAGATCGCGACCCTGCAGGCCGAGCACAAGCAATTGCCGGCGCAGCAGGCACAACTGGCGAAGTTCGCCACCGAGGTCCCCGGCGATGCGTCCGAGCCGATGGTCATCCGGCAGCTGTCTGCGGCCGCGGCGGGCGCCGGAATCGATCTCGTGTCGATCACGCCTGGCGCTCCCGCCGTGGTGACGCCCCCGACCGCCCCAATCGGCTCGACCAACTTGACGACCCCGTCGGGCACCCTCATCCAGCTGCCGATCTCCTTGGGCATCACCGGGACCTACGCCAACGTCGAGTCCTTCTTTCAGCTGCTGCAGAAGCTGCCTCGCGCGTTGCTGATCACCAACTGGTCATTGTGTCCAGATGGTGTGACGGCGTCAGCCGGCAGTAGCGCCGTGAGCTGCTCGATCCCGCCGACACCGGCGAGTGAGACGTTGCCCCCGAACGCCATCGGCGGCACGTTGGCGGCGACGGTCTTCTACGCACCGCCAGCTGGCACGACTGCGCCGGCGACGCCCACGGTCACGACCGGCACCCCGGCTCCGACCGGAACGGCAAGTGCCACCACGACGCCGGCACCGTCGACGTCAACTGGAGCGTCCACAACTCCGACCGTGGCCTCGACGGCCCCGGCAAACTAGGAGCACGCCGCAATGACTGAGACTCCAATCCTTCCGGGTGGCGCGACTGCGACCGACGACGGTGTCGGGATGCTGCCGCCGCAAGAAGACCCCGACAGTGCAGAAGGAAGTGGCGATAACCGCCGCCGGTTGCTCATCCTCGGCGCGGTAGCGGGCGTCATCGTCCTTGCCGCGCTCGCCTACCTGCTGCTGCACAAGGGCTCCTCGTCGACGCCGGCCGCAACCTCAGTTCCTCGCGGCGTCGTCCAGTCCGCCCCGGCGAAGACTCATCACGCCGCGAAGACCACGACGACGACCCACAAGGCACCGAAGTCGTTGCCGAAGGTCGCGAAGAACCCGTCGGTCCGTGACCCGTTCCTGGCCCTGGTGACCGCACCCGTCTCGACGAGCGGCACGGCAGCCTCGACGACGACCGTGAGCAGCACGCCTACCACCGGCACCAGCCCGTCGCCGAACCCGTCGACGAGCAGTGGAACCGGCACCGGCTCCGGCACCAGCAAGTCCGCCGGATCGCCTGAGTGGATTCAGCTGATGAGCACGCACGGTCGGATGGCGACGTTCAAGGTGGGCTACTCACACCACACGTTCCGCAAGTTCACCGTGCAGGCTCCCTCCTCCGGCAGCCACCAGGGCACGGTGTTCGGAAAGATCTTCGCCCTTATCGCGGTGCAGAACGGCGAGGCAACTGTCCAGATCGGCGATGCAACGCCGTTCATTCTCCAGACTGGTCTTGCTCACGTCGCTTGATCTCCCCCGTGCGCGACCCCGTCCCGGCAATCCCGAGGCGGGGTCGTTGCATGTCGCGGTGCCGGTTGCCGGCCGGGCGACCGGCAGAATGGACAGGTGTTGCGTTGGCTGACCGCGGGTGAGTCGCACGGCCCTGCCCTGGTGGCGATCCTCGAGGGCTTGCCGGCCGGCACCCGGATCACGACTGAGGACCTCGCCCAGGAGCTGAGCCGGCGACGGGCCGGTTATGGCCGCGGGGCACGCATGTCGTTCGAGCAGGATGCGGTCGAAGTGCTCGGCGGGATTCGACACGGTGTGACGATCGGCTCACCGGTCGCGGTCGTCGTGGCGAATTCAGAGTGGCCGAAGTGGCAGACCGTCATGTCCGCTGATCCGGTCGACCCGGCTGATCTCGAGGGCCTTGCTCGCGCCGCCCCGCTGACCAGACCGCGGCCCGGCCACGCCGACCTGGTGGGGATGCAGAAGTACGGTTTCGACGACGCTCGTCCCATTCTCGAGCGCGCCAGCGCGCGGGAGACGGCAGCTCGCGTCGCACTTGGCGCAATCGCCAAAGCATTTCTCTCGCAAGCGCTTGACGTCGAGGTGCTGAGCCATGTCGTGTCGATCGGCGCGGTGTCAGCGCCCCCAGAGCTACCGGCTCGCGGCGATCGTGAGCGGGTCGACGCCGATCCGGTGCGCTGTTTCGATCCGGCCGCAAGTGCGGCAATGGTGGCCGAGATCGACGCAGCACGAAGTGATGGCGACACCCTCGGCGGTGTTGTCGAAGTCGTGGCGTACGGCCTGCCGCCAGGCCTCGGCAGTCACACCCATTGGGATCGGCGGCTGGACTCACGGCTCGCCGCGGCGCTGATGGGGGTGCAGGCCATAAAGGCGGTGGAGATCGGAGATGGGTTCGAGACCGCGCGGCGCCGAGGCAGCGTCGCCCACGACGAGATCGAGAACACCCCGGATGGGGTGCGCCGCCGAACCGATCGATCGGGTGGCACCGAGGGTGGCATGACCACTGGCGAGGTGCTGCGGGCCCGCGCGGCGATGAAGCCGATCTCTACCGTTCCGCGGGCGCTCGACACGATCGATGTCAGCACCGGTGAGGCGGCCAAGGCGATCAACCAGCGCTCGGACGTCTGCGCCGTCCCGGCCGCGGGTGTTGTCGCCGAGGCGATGGTTGCGCTCGTGCTTGCGGACGCGGTCTTGGAAAAGTTCGGCGGCGATGCGGTCGAGGAAACTCGCCGTAATCGCGACGCGTACCTGGCCGCGCTGGTCGTTCGGTGACGCCGCTGGTCGTGCTCGTCGGCGCGCCGGGTGCCGGCAAGTCGACGGTCGGGCGGTTGGTTGCGGAGCGGCGCGATGTCGGCTTCCGCGACACCGACGCCGATGTGGAAGCGGCAACCGGCGCCTCGATTTCCGACATCTTCGTGGATCGCGGTGAGGAGGTGTTTCGTGACCTCGAGCGTGAGGCCGTGCGACGGGCGCTCGCCGAGCACGACGGCGTGCTTGCTGTCGGGGGCGGAGCTGTCCTTGACGTCGACACCCGGAGCCGACTGGCATCGCAGCGCGTGGTGTTTCTCGACGTCGGCCTTCCCGATGCTGCTGCGCGGGTAGGGCTCAATCGCGACCGGCCGTTGCTGCTGGGCAACCCGCGCAGACAGTTGCGCGCGATGCTCGAGGAGCGACGGCCGCTCTACGAAGAGATCGCGACGGCGACCGTCGCCACGGATGGCCGATCACCGGATGAAGTCGCGGCTGCGGTCGAGGCGGTGTTATGAGCACGGTCATTGCTGTTGGTGGCGCATCGCCGTACGACGTCATCGTCGGGCATG
This sequence comes from uncultured Actinomycetota bacterium, assembly GCA_963814845.1. Classification (GTDB taxonomy): domain Bacteria; phylum Actinomycetota; class Actinomycetes; order JAFAQI01; family JAFAQI01; genus DATAUK01. Next base: position 23,668 of record CAWFEP010000005.1, on the reverse strand, counting down.
ACCTCGCGGAACAACTGCCGTTGTTGCTGAGCGATGCGCCTGCGGTGGTGACGGTCGCGGCACCGCAGGTCGCGGATCGCGCCGCCGGGCTCAACGCTGCCCTGCTGTCGGCGGGTCATCGCGTGGAGAGCCTGGTCATCGCTGACGGCGAACAAGCGAAGACGATCGAATCGGCCTCGGACCTGTGGGACAAGTTGGGCGAGCTGCATATCACCCGGTCTGATGCGGTCGTGGCGATCGGCGGCGGTGCGACGACGGACGTGGTGGGGTTCGTCGCGGCGACCTGGCTGCGAGGGATTCGCGTGGTCCACGTGCCGACGACCTTGCTGGGGATGGTCGATGCCGCCATCGGCGGGAAGACCGGCATCAACACCGCGGCGGGCAAGAACCTGGTCGGCGCGTTCCATCCGCCCGTTGGCGTTCTGGTCGATCTTGATGTGCTGGCAACACTGCCCGACTCGCAGTGGGTCAACGGCATGGCAGAGGTCGTCAAGGCCGGTTTCATTGCTGACCCGACGATCCTCGATCTGATCGATCTCGACCCGGCCGCAGCAGCGACCGCCGCCGGACCGTACAGCCGCGAGTTGATCGAGCGAGCGATCCTCGTCAAGGCCGATGTGGTGTCGCGCGATCTGCGCGAGTCCGGCCCGCGGGAGTTCTTGAACTACGGCCACACCCTTGGGCACGCGATCGAGGCGCTGGAACATTTCCGTGTCCCACACGGGCATGCGGTCTCGGTCGGACTGGTGTTTGCGGCCGCGCTTGGTCGGCACTCCGGCCGGCTCGACCGCGCCACGGCGGATCGTCACGGTGAGGTGCTCGCGCGACTCGGCCTCCCGACCACATATCGAGCTGATGCGCTGCCCGAGCTCACTGAGGTCATGCGCAGTGACAAGAAGTCTCGCGGCACACACCAGCGCTTCGTCGTGCTGGACGGACTCGCAATGCCGGCGATTCTCACTGATCCAGACCAGACGTTGCTCGAAGCGGCCTACTCGGAGGTGACGCCATGAGCTCTCCCGACCACCGGCCACGAGTGCTCGTTCTCAACGGTCCCAACATCGGTCAGCTCGGAATTCGCGAGCCTGGCATCTATGGCACCGAGAGCTATCACGCGCTGGTCACGGCATGTGTCGACGAAGGTCAAGCGCTCGGGATCGACGTCGACGTCCGCCAGACCGACGACGAGGCAACATATCTCGGTTGGCTGCATGAAGCCGACGCCGCTGGCCTGATCCTCAACCCGGGCGCCTGGACCCACACCAGCGTCGCGGTGCGCGATGCCGCTGCGCAACTGCGAGCGCCCTTCATCGAGGTGCACCTGTCAAATCCGCTGGCGCGCGAGGACTTCCGCCACACCTCCTATACCGCTGGCCTGGCTGCGGGCGTGATCGCGGGCTTCGGCCTCGAGTCGTACCGGCTTGCGCTTCGCGCTCTCTCGACGAGGATTTGAGATGGACCTTCACGACACCCGGCGAGCCAACCTGGTGGCGGCGCTGCCCGACGGGATCGACGCATTGTTGGTCAGCCGGGTCGTTAATGTCCGCTACCTCACCGGATTCACCGGCTCGAACGCGGCGTTGCTTGTCCGCCGAGACGGCCCCGCGATCTTCGCGACCGACGGCCGCTACCTGACGCAGGCGGCCACCGAGGTGCCTGATCTCGAGTGCGTCGATGCGCGGGCGAGCGCGATCGCGCTGGTCGGACGGGCGATCGTCGCCGATCTCGCCAGGGTCGGCATCGAGGCGACCGAGGTGACCCTCGCGCTGCACGACGAGCTGCGCGAGGCGGCGGGGGACCGGGTCGAGCTGGTTGCGGTCGATCCGATTGTCGAGCAGCTTCGCGCGGTCAAGGACGTTGCGGAGCTCGCCGCGCTGAGGCGCGCCTGCGCGATCACCGACGCGGCGTTCGCCCAGATCACCTCCCAGCTTCGGCCGGGGGTCAGTGAACGCGATGTCGCCTGGTCGCTAGAAGGCGCTATGCGCGAGCACGGCGCTGCCGGCCTTGCGTTCGACACGATCGTCGCTTTCGGGCCGAACAGCGCGATCCCGCACCACCGCCCGACCGACCGCGCCCTTGAGCCCGGCGACTTCGTGAAGATCGACAGCGGGGCGAGGTACGACGGGTACCACGCCGACATGACCCGAACAGTGGTGATGTCGCCGGCTGCCGATTGGCAGCGCGAGCTGCACGGTCTCGTGCGCGACATCCAGCAGCGATGCTCTGACGCGGCGGTGATCGGGGCGGTGCCCCGCGACCTCGACGCGCTCGCCCGGGCGGGGATTGAGGCGACCGGCCACGAGGTCGCCCATGGCCTGGGCCACGGGGTCGGCCTGGAAGTGCACGAGCTGCCGTTCCTCACGCTTGGCTCAGCCGCCCCGCCGCTGGTCGCCGGCGTCGCGCTCACGATCGAGCCGGGAATCTACCTGCCGGGTCGAGGTGGCGTCCGGATCGAGGACAGCGTCGAGGTCAGCGTCGAGGGTCCGCGGTCGCTCACCGTGTCCGCCCGTGAGCTGATTGAGCTGTAATGCCCGATGTTCGGCTCAAGCGGAGGGGAGATTCGTTCGACAGTTGACAGGTGAGGATGTGGCAGCGAGTCGGGCATCAGCTCATTCGCTGGCGGTACGTGATCTTGACCGCGTGGGCGATGGGCTGGTTCGCGGTCGCGTACGACACCCGGCCGCGCGGAGTGCTGTCCGACTGGCTGTGGTTTGAGTTCAGTGCGCGCACCCTCATCCACCTGAACTCCCACTACTCCTCCGGTGCGCTGGCGCTCTACGCCCACTATCCGTGGATCCAGATCGGTCCGCCCCCGATCGTGATTGTCGCGGCGCTGCAGTGGCTCTCACCGGCAACGGTCAGGCTGATCATGACCGTCGTGATGGCGCTCGCCGGAATCTGGTGTGTGCGATGTGCCGAGCTCACCGTGCGATCGCAAGCAGCGCCTGATCGGCAGCGTCGACTGCAGCTGTTGGTGCTGCAGGCCGGTTTGCTTGTCACCCCACTGTGGGCGTGGGAAGCGGCGCGGTGGGCGCATCTCGATGACGTGATGGCGATCACGGCGACGATGACCGCGATGGCGATTATCGCCAGCGGCAAGCGATGGTGGCTCGCGGGTGTTCTCATCGGTCTCGCAGTCGCGTCGAAGCCGTGGGCGCTCGCCACCGCCCCCTGCCTGTTGGGCCTGCCACGCGAGGACAGGGCACGGGCGTCGCTGGTCGCCATGATCGTGGCAGCGGCCTGTTGGGGTCCGTTTGTCCTCAGCAATCCGCAGACCATCAGCGCACTCGGAAGCTTCAAGTTCACCGTCGATGCCGCCTCGACGCCCCACTTCCTGGGGATGGGCCTCGGCGACGCGCCGCGGTGGGTTCGACCGGCACAGTTCGTCGGAGGCTTCCTTGTCGCCCTCGCCGCGGTACGCCAGCGGCGGTGGCTGGCGGTCCCGCTGATCGGCTTCGCGTTCCGCGTGGTTATCGACCCGCAGGCGTGGACGTACTACGGGATCGGCCCGGTCGCCGCGGCCGCACTGTGGGACTGCGCCGGCAAGCGAAAGTGGCCGGTGTGGACGGTTCTGACGGCGGTCGTGGAGTTCGGCGTGCCGGCAGTTGCGCCCAGCTGGTGGGGAGCGCTGCGGCTCGCGTGGTTCCTCGCGATTGCCATCGCAGTGCTGCGCCCAAATCGCAGTGTCGAGAACACCGACACCGAGCCGGCGGCGCTCACCGACTCCGTGCCGTCGCCCGTATTGGCGTAGCGAGCGCCGATCGAGCCGGCCGCCGTCGTCGCGCCGCATAAGATGGAGCACCATCTGATCCAGGGAGCTCTCCGGCTGTGGCAACAACCAATGAACTGAAAAACGGCATGACCCTTGACCTCGACGGCGTGCTGTGGAACGTCGTGGACTTCCAGCACGTCAAGCCCGGCAAAGGCGGGGCGTTCGTGCGCAGCAAGCTCAAGAACGTGCTGACCGGGCAGGTCGTTGACCGGACCTTCAATGCCGGCGTCAAGGTCGACGTGGCCATGGTGGACAAGCGTGAGATGACCTACCTCTACCAGGACGGCGCCGACTACGTCTTCATGGACGTCGACACCTACGAGCAGATCCACGTGCCGCCGGCCGCCGTCGGCGACGCCAAGGACTATCTCCTGGAGAACACGAATGCGACCGTGGCCATGCACGACGGCGTGGTTCTCTACGTCGAGCTCCCCGCATCTGTCGAGCTGACCATCACCTACACCGAGCCAGGCATGCAAGGCGACCGCTCGACCGGTGGCACCAAGCCGGCGACCCTGGAGACCGGCGTGACCGTGCAGGTCCCGTTGTTCGTGGTGCAGGGCGAGAAGGTGAAGGTCGACACCCGCGACGGCCGATACATCAGTCGCGTCAGCAGCTAGTGATGTCGGACTAGTGGCCGCTCGAAGCAAGGCTCGTAAGCGCGCGCTCGACGTACTGTTCGAGGCCGACGTCCGCGGCGCCGATCCACTGGAAACACTCGCCGGCTGGGTCGGGCGGTCCGATCCGCCAGTGCCCGAATACTCCCGTGAGCTCGTCCTCGGTGTTGCCAGCAACTGCGTGCGCATCGACGAAGTGCTGTCTTCCTACGCCGAAGACTGGTCGATCGACCGGATGCCGCCAGTGGATCGTGCCGTCCTGCGACTGGCGATGTATGAGTTGCTGTGGTGCGAGTCCATCCCGGATGCGGTCGCGATCGACGAGGCGGTTGAGCTGGCGAAATCGCTCTCGACCGAGGCATCGCCGGGTTTCGTGAACGGCGTGCTGTCGCGGGTGCTCCGCGACGGTGTCGGAACCGCCGCAACCACCTCCTGATTCGCCTCTTCCGTCATGATCAACTTCGGTGTCTCGCGAGTCGCCGGCCGGCACCTCGTCGTCGGCTGATAGCGTTCGCTCGTTCGACTGCCGTCCTTTAATCCCGTCCCGTGAGGCGGAGAAGGAGGTGCCGCAATGGCGGCTGCCCAAGACCCGACCGGGGGCCGATCGGCTCGACCAGTCGCTGGTGATCCTGCAATTGCCCGTCCGGTTTTGGACGCGACGGATCTTGCACGTGCCCTGACCCGCATCTCCCACGAGATCGTCGAGCGCAACCATGGTGCCCACGACATCGTGGTGCTCGGCATCCCGACGAGAGGTGTCGCGCTCGCCCGCCGGATAGCCGATCAGATCGGCGTGATCGAGGATCGCGAGGTGCCGGTCGGCGCGCTCGACACCACGATGTATCGCGATGACCTGAGGCTGCATGGCGTACGAGCACTCGAGCTGACCCAGATCCCGGTCGACGGGGTGGATGGCAAGGTGGTCGTGCTCGTCGACGACGTGCTGTTCTCCGGGCGGACGATTCGCGCTGCGCTTGACGCGCTGTCCGACCTTGGCCGGCCGCGCGCGGTGCAGCTCGCGGTCTTGATCGACCGCGGCCATCGCGAGCTGCCGATCCGGGCTGATTACGTCGGGAAAAACCTGCCGACCTCGCTGACCGAAACCGTCCACGTGCAACTGTCCGAACACGATGGTCGAGATGCGGTGCTGCTCGGGCCTGCTGATCTCGGCCGAGACGCCAGTGCTGCTGCGGTCGAAGGGACCAGCCGATGAATCGTCACCTGCTCTCCGCGGGCGATCTCTCCCGTGACGACGCCCTGCTGGTGCTGGACACCGCGGCCGAGATGGACGCCGCCCTGGTAGGCCGCAGCATCAAAAAGCTGCCGACCCTTCGCGGTCGTACCGTGGTCAACCTTTTCTTCGAGGACTCCACCCGGACGCGCACCTCCTTCGAGGTGGCGGCGAAGCGGTTGTCGGCTGACGTGATCAACTTCGCGGCCAAGGGCTCAAGTGTGAGCAAGGGGGAGTCGCTCAAGGACACGGCGCTGACGCTTGAGGCGATGGGTTCAGACGCGGTGGTGGTGCGGCACTGGGCAAGCGGCGCGCCCCATCGGCTCGCCCATTGGATCAGGGGCAGCGTCGTCAACGCCGGCGATGGCACCCACGAACATCCGACCCAGGCACTGCTCGACGCCTACACGATGCGTCGGCGGACCGGGCGGCTCGAAGGACTCAACGTCGCCTTGGTGGGGGATGTGCTGCATTCACGGGTCGCGAGGAGCAACGTGCTGTTGCTGTCGACGCTCGGCGCGGAGGTCACGGTCGTCGCGCCGCCGACCCTGCTCCCCGTCGGGGTGCACTCCTGGCCCTGCGCGGTGTCCTATGACCTTGACGCGGTGCTGCCGAAGACCGATGCGGTGATGATGCTGCGAGTCCAGCACGAACGGATGCAGGGCGGCTTCTTCCCGACCACGCGCGAATATTCTCGCCGTTACGGCCTGGACGCCAGACGGATGGCGACGTTGCCCGATGAGGCGATCGTCATGCATCCCGGTCCGATGAACCGGGGAGTAGAGATCGCCGCTGAGGTCGCGGACAGTGTGCGGTCGACCATCGTCGAACAGGTAGCCAACGGGGTGTCGGTGCGCATGGCGGTGCTGTATCTCCTGCTGGGCGGCCAAACCGAGATCGACCCCACGCCGGCCGAGGCGGGTGCGGCATGAGCAGCGACAACAACTGGGTCATCGAGGGCGTGCGGCCGCTCGGCGGCGACCCGACGACGTTGTATATCGAGGCGGGTGTCCTCGTCGAGGAGCGACCGACCGACGCACAGGTCATCGATGCGGGCGAGCTGATCGCCCTGCCCGGATTGGTCGATCTTCACACCCATCTACGCGAACCTGGCCGCGAGGATGCTGAGACGGTCGAGACCGGCACGCGGGCAGCCGCTGTCGGCGGCTTCACTGCGGTCCATGCCATGGCGAACACCGATCCGGTCGCTGATGTCGCCGGCGTCGTCGAGCAGGTGTGGCGGTTGGGTGAGGAGGCCGGTCACTGCGAGGTGCGTCCGGTTGGTGCCGTCACAGTCGGGCTCGCTGGCGAGCGGCTGGCTGAGCTGGGCGCGATGGCGGACTCAGCGGCTCGTGTGCGGGTGTTCTCAGATGACGGCAACTGCGTCCACGACCCCTTGCTGATGCGTCGTGCGCTGGAGTACGTCAAGGCTTTCGACGGCGTGATCGCGCAGCACGCGCAGGAGCCGCGGCTGACCGAAGCCGCCCAGATGAACGAGGGTGAGTGGTCGGGCGTTCTCGGTCTCGAGGGTTGGCCGGCCGTGGCTGAGGAGGCGATCATCGCGCGCGATCATACGATCCCGCACTGTGCAGTATTGAACACACAGAACGTTTTCTTCCTCTGAAAATCTCGGTTCGCGAGGGTAGGGTTGGTTCGTTTCCCCCCATCCTCGCGACCGATTGCACCCGACTAACTGGCGCCGGCGCCTTGTATCCAGCGAGCGAGTGGTTGTGGTCCTTATAATATTGACCCGCAGGGGTGAGGTCCTTCAATTTCCCCGCTGGATGGCAAAACGTGCAGCCCTTGCCCTCTTTCTTGGCGTATTCAGGCTTGCCCATGCCAAAAGGCAACGTCATGGCGATGGCAAACGCTACCAGGAAGTACGACCTTTATTGCTTTCATCAAACGAAACCTCCTTCAGAAACGAGGCGCCCAACGTTACAGACTTTTAGTCCTTATTAAAAGGACGCCAACCTTTTGAAAGCATTCCGATTACCATCGCACGAGGCTGTTTAATTTTTTTACATGGAGGATTTGCGAAAGCTTGGAGGCTCCTAGTCCCAGCCGTGTGGCGCCCGCTGATTGCAAGGAAACCATTTGCGCCAAATCTCCGGAGCTCTTGCGGGAAATGACTCATCCCTTTAAGGGCCCGATTCCCCGGCCCACGGCTTCGATCAGGCAGAGATTGTGTATGTTAATGAAAATTAAGGATCAACCAACGGCGCGTTTTGTGGAATATTTTAAACACGGGCTGGTCGACGAAATGGCACTCAGCTTGCCCTTATCATTCGCGTGGGTATCAGGGAAGCGACATTTAGCCCAATTTGCCCTCTTGCAATAATTAAAGGAATCGCCCAATGAATCTCGTTGTCGTGGGAATCAATCACAAGCAAGCGCCGATTGAAGTCCGCGAACGGTTTGGGTTGAATGAGCGCGTGATTCCGGAAGCTCTGCGCAAGATTCAGTGCGAACCGGAAATTGAAGAGGCCGTGATCCTCTCAACCTGCAATCGGGTGGAATTCGTATTGATTGCCTTCGAGAAGCAGGACGCGATGGCAGGCTTCCGGAGATTTGCCGAGTCATTTTATGGAATTCATTTTGATGATTTCGCCGCTTCGTTCCATGTATTTCGCGAGGAAGAAGCGATGCGATATCTCTTTCGCGTAGCGTCGGGTCTGGATTCTCTGATCGTGGGTGAGCCGCAGATTCTGGGACAGGTGAAGCAAGCCTACTTTCTGGCCAAGGAAGCCGAGACGTGCGGCAACGCGCTGGAAGCGGTTTTTCATCGCGTGTTCAACACCGCCAAGCGCGTTCGCACGGAGACGCATGTGGCGGAAGCGCCGGTCTCCATCAGTTCCGCCGCAGTCGAGATGGCGGAACAGAGCTTTATCGGCGGATTGCACGATAAGTCCGTCATGATTATCGGCGCGGGGCAGATGGGTGAACTCGCCGCGCGCCACCTGGTCTCGAAGGGTGTCTCCACCGTGCTGGTCAGCAATCGCACCCACACGCACGCCGTCAGCTCTGGCCAAGGAGTTGCGCGGACTGGCGATTGAGTTCAGTGAAATTTGGCAGGCCATGCGTAGGTCGACATCGTGATCAGCTCCACCGGCTGCCCTCATTACATCATTACCCGAGACGATATGGAACGCCTGATGCCGGAGCGCCAAGGCCGCCCGATTTTCCTGATGGATATCGCCGTGCCGCGCGATGTTGATCCCGCGGTTTGCGATGTTGCCGGCTGCACGCTGGTGAACATCGACGGGCTGGAGGAAGTTACCCACCACAATCTGCACGAACGCGAAAAGGCCATGGAAGCGGCCGACCATATTCTGGACGAAGAAATGGAACTCTTCCGCGCGCGCCAGGAACAATTAAACGTCGTGCCCACCATCGTCTCGCTGAAGCGCCGCATCGAGGAAATTCGCCAGGCCGAAATGAAGCGCGTGCGGCACATGTTTGGCGAACTGAGCCAGAGCAGGAACAGGCGCTCGACGCTTTGACGCAAGGACTGGTAACAAGATTCTGCACACGCCGTTCACCGAACTGAAGCAGGCCGCCGGCCGGCCCGACCGCTCGGAATTCATCGGCGTCGTTCAAACGATTTTTCATCTGCAAGAGAACTCACCTAACCCAACCGCAATCATAAATTAACCCACACCTATCAAAGCCCTATGATTGCCGCCCCCGAATAGGGGGCGGCACCCGCCCTTTTTCTGAACCGGCCTTACGCGAAGTTCACCGCGAGGATTTCGAATCTGCGTCAAAGGAAAATTGATGACTTGTTCCGAGCGTTTTTTGCGACGAAAATTTTGCAAATTTTTTCAAGAAATAGGAACACAGGTCAGTATCCCCATTGGGGTACGATGCTGAACGGCGCTTTGGGGTGCTGAACCTTCGCATCGCACCCCAGAGTCCGTCCGGGCATTTTGCCTGAATTGCGTCAAGTCGATGAGGGTCTGACGATCGGTTAGCTGCTAATCCTCGCGACGATGCTCTCGTTCCTGGAACCGGAAGGCCTCGGCGGGACGCTCGGGACAGTTGCGGCGGGACTGGGCGCCGGAGCCGCAGCGTTCTTATTGGCCAAGCGCGCAGGGCAACGCGACTTAACGTCACTTTTTGGCAAGAACGAGAATACGTTCTCTGTCGGCGAGGGCTATCGGACGGGACAGCTTGGCCCCTGCCCAGGAAGAGACGCAGACCAGAATACGGTGGTGCACGCCACTTGCTCTTCCGGACTTTTTTGGAGAGCACATCCGCCGGCGACCGGGCAGCATGTATGGTATTATCGCTTTGGAGTCGGAAATTGAAAACAAAAGTGCATCCTGCGCGGCGTGAAATCGGAAGCGTGGCGCCCCCGCTGATCGTAAGGCCGGCATCATGGCAGGCAAGACGATTCAAGAACTAGCCCGCGAGCGCGGTGCAAAGCCCTTCGACCCGATCGCATTCGCCCACATCGTACCGCCAGACGAGGACATCGGCGCATTCGTGGAAGAGATCTATCGCGCCCGGACGTAAAAGTCTTTGATCAGCGACCCGCTAAACATCATCCTTCTCGACACGGACGTTTTCTCTTACCTGATGGAGCCGGGCGACCGGCGCGGCCGGCCATACCTCCGCCATGTGGAGGGTCGTACCACAGCGCTTTCATTTATCACAGTTGGCGAACTGCTCTTTGGTGCCTTCTGGCGTGGGTGGGGAGAGCGACGAGCAGCCGAGCTAAGGAGACGTCTTGAGGCGGCGTTCATCCTTCCGCTTGACCACGCAACTTCGATCGCCTACGGACGCCTGAAGAGTGAGCTGCGCAGGCAGGGTCGAGTCCTGGCGGATAATGATCTATGGATTGCAGCACTCGCCGTGCGCCACTCCGTACCACTGGTTTCGAACAACCTCGCGCATTTCGCAGCGCGTGCCTGGACTCGTTTTGATCTCCGAGGCTCCGAAATGACCGTCCGCAAGCAAGTTGCGCGAACCCGCTAAGCACGGCTCGATTGCCCGGCACTATGAATGACTTGAACCCTGCCGACTTTACCGGACTGGAGCCTTACCTTAATCCCGTGCGGGTGAAACGGGGAGTTCGTGAGCAGGTCCTGGACGATGCCGCGGGTCAGTTTTCCGGTGGGCTGGTCCTCCTTAAGGACAGCTGAAACGTCTGCTCCCCGCGCCACGTCGCTTCGGTTCCGTCCATCCATGAGACTCGCCCCCTTCACGCACCGGCAAAAACTTCCTTCGGACTACCGATCACAACGATTATGGCGGGCGGGTTGGCCCAGAGCAACCCTCTGCGACCAGTCGATCGATACGCGTCGAGCCAAAGTCGCAGGGTTACACCCTGCGCCAGCCGGCCTGATCCCCAATGTTTGCGGCCTTCTCCGACCCTGTCCCCTGCGGAGGGTACGCGGACTGATCGCGGAGTGACGCCGATTCCGCATCAGAAGCCGCGCAGGAACGGGGAATATGCGTGCCAGTGCACTACTCGCTTTTCCCTTTAGGCACCTTGCCTTCGGCCCGCGTTCGGTGTATACCATCGGAACAGCATAACGGTATGGTTAACCCCGGATCGGCCGTTCTTCAAGAAAGGCTAATGGGCAAGCTACGGTAGGTTTACAGTGGAAGACTATATCAGCGTACCCGACGAGCCGGTCACTTATTCCGGAAACAGGCTAACTTTGGGGCGAATCCATGCACAGCACTTAAGATTTCTACGCACGAACTTGCTGAAGCCGAGCTGAGGGCACGAGGATGTGCAGAGGTTGGGAAAATTCTTTCTCAAATCCCTGGGACTAACCGAAACACAATTGGAGGTCACCTGTATCTTCAGCGAAGTCTTCGCGTGACCTAATCTGCTCCCTGTATTTCGACGCGTGCGCCTTGGACCGGCCCGCGTATAATGGTGTTGAGGCGCGTTTAGAACTCGGAGTAGCCACTGTTATCTTTGGGACCTCCCGCACGTTTTTTGGGGTTGTAACAACATGACGTAGACCTTAACTTCAAAGAGATGAGGGAGCCCCCGGGGCACCAGGATAAAATCCTTGAGTCTGCCGCGAACTGTCGCTCGGCCGGACATGATTTGCTCGACGGGATCGAGGCCCGGACGCTATACATGGATTTGAGTAACGCATCCATGGAAAACTATCGACCATTGCGAATCAATTCTCTGATAGTTTACCCACACGCAAGCGGATTGTTAGCGTCATCTGGTCTCGGTCGGGAGAGTGGAAAGGCCTCGATTCTTGCGACGGGGAGAATCCGATTTCACGAAGTCGCAACTGGGTCCGCACTCGAATATGCCACAGCCCCTCAGACTTGCGGAGACAAGTGATCATGCCGGAAATTGAAAGAGCGACCGATCTCCTCCAAGCGTCCCGGAGCGAGGATTTGCTGGCATGACCAGGTTAGCAAATTGGTCGTCATCGGAACAATCGAACGGGAAATCATCGCCACCCTAAAGATAGTGGGGCTGACGTTCTTGAGGGAGCGCTCGAGTTGGCAAATCATGCTCCTCCGTTCCGCCGAACTTGAAACGATGCAGAGTCCAAGGCATTATATGAAACTTGCCGTGTACCTTAACTTTAAGACGAGCACTCTGCTGGAGGGCGTGATTTGCTGGGGAGCGTGACGCGTTTCAAATTGGGTCAATACAAAGTTACTGCCGTCACTTCACGACAAGCTGGCCACACTTGACCTGATAGGGAATGGAGGCCAAGCAGTTCCGTACCAGATCGTTTTCGGAATTGCGTCAGTCGAAAGTACAAGAAGCTTTTTGCAAGAAAAAATACACTTGCTGCAGAAGCTGGCGTTCGCTACCGACAAGACAAGCAAGATGGGCTAACCCAGATAGGTAGGCGACTTCAGCGATCACGTTCTGGACACTGGATATCTGGGTGAGATCATCAACGGAGTGATCGATCAGTTTAGGCTGACGAATGTCACATTCTACTTCGACGAAGCCGCTCACACATTTATCCCCTCTCAGCAAGAGATATTCTTCGAGATTTTCAAACTTCTTCATGGAGCAAAAATCGCGGCAAAGGCTTCTGATATCAATCATTATATCCTTGGCGCAACTTGATATCGGCAGGAGCCATTGAGCTCTCAATGGACAGGTTCGAACCGCGGAGCACTGGTCCGTCAGCAAACCGCGAGCAGTTCAGAACGATAGTTGATAAGCGCAATTCCTGATCTCGAAGTCCGTACTTCGAAGGAAAAATCTTCATGAAAGCGAGCTTCCCGACCTTTGAGTCGACCTTTCAACAGGTTACCCCAGGGCCTTCTTGTATCTCCTGAACAGAGCGTTGGAAGCTGGCTGCTCGGAGCGGTGGTTTCGCTCGCAACCCAAGACTTTGTGTACAAGGAGTCGTTGCCGTACCACGCGAGCTTGGCGAAGCGTTCACAAGTATGCCCCGTACGTACGTGTTGGCCTCGAACGCTCCGTGGCTATATCATTCCCGGCAATCCGCACGAAAAATCACCGGCAGACGAAGAGCGGCTATCAGTCTGCCTTCTTGAGCTCCAACGAGACTTATCGCCGAACCTAAAACCAGCGTTGGATATAATGTGCTATTCGGGCCTATTGATCAACAAGGGTACGGTTAAAATCGCGGAAAGACAAACCGTGCTCGCGCTACATGATATCTTGCACGTATCTACTGAGGAGGGATTTCCGAGGAGCAAACTCGGTGACGCCATCAACGCGATAAGTCTAACTGATTACAGGGAGTTTCTTTCCATGATTCTCAGGTCGAAAATATCTGCTCGAATTAATAGGAACGTCCCTGACCATGTCGACATGCTCCAGCTCTGCTTCCTCGCAAGCGAGTTCTGCAGTGAATTCGGCACTGATGAGCTCAGACCTCGTCGATTATTAGCGGCTTCTCGCCGACTGAATTAGTCGATTGCCCTCTCCTCGGCGACGGACTAAAAAGTATTAAGCCTCAGTACCCCCTAGTTGGAAACGCCATGCAGGTGAAACGCCGAAGTAATAATGCAGATTAATTACATTAAAGCGGCAGGTCTCGGATTATAAAGAATGCTGCTGACGAATTCATCTCAGGGTGAGTCGGCAAGTTAGAAAGCGCACAGGACATCGCGTGCCCACGTCTCAGCGTTCCTGTGCGGCTTTTCACTTCGTGCTCGCGGCGAGAAACATCGTAACGCTGCTCGCGGTTTCGGCGTTGCGCCGGAGCGCGTTTTCCCGTATTCTGAACTTCATGGAATGTGCAACTCAGCCCGGATCAAAAGGCTTTTGCCCGCCGCGCGATCGAAAGCGGACGTCTGCACTCGGAACAAGACGCCGTGCGGGAGGCTCTTGCCCTGTGGGAAGAACGCGAGCGGCAGCGGACCGAATTTCTTCGGACGCTTGACGAAGCCAAGGCTTCGCTTGCCCGTGGCGAAGGCCGCGTCATCACCCAGGAATCCATGCAGCAGCTTGCCCGGGAAGTGAAGGAACGCGGACGCGCGCGTCTTCTCGCCGAACTCACGACGTCCCGCTGATGGCAGATCGCTTAGCACCCCGCGCCGAGACTGATCTTGACGAAATTTGGTATTACGTTGCAAAGGAAAGCAGCAGCGTCGAGATTGCCAACCGTTTAATTGACACCATCACAGACCGTTTTTTCATGCTTGCCGGCTTTCCCTATGCCGGACGTGCCCGCGATGACGATTTCGGCGCCGGATGCCGCAGCTTGGCGGCGGGCGAGTACGTCATCGTCTACTGTGTTGAAAATGAGGACGTGCTTATCCTTCGCGTTGTCCATGGCCGCCGCGAGCTGGAGTCCCTTTTCGACCACTGAGACGCCTCATCGGGAAACTCAAATTTTAGTCCCGGCCCGTCATTAGGCGCCCATAGCGAGTAGCGCACAGGTGCGCGAGTTCTTTGTTCCTGTGCGGATTTGCATTTTGTGTTCGCAACGAGCAGCATCGAAACGCCGCTCGAATTTGGAAGCAACCACGGAAGTGATCCCTCATCCGTCCGTCACCTGACGGACACCTTCTCCCCGGGAGAAGGAAAAGCATTTCGATTTGCGTCGATTCGCCGCAAATATCCTTGCCCGCCCCACGGACCCAAGGGCGGAGGCACATGATGACATCTTTTCTCTTCCACGCTAGCGGCTTACGGCTTAGGGAATCAGCTTCAGGTGGGGGAAGCGGCGGAAGTCCCTTTTGTTGAATGTGGCGAGCACGGGGGTTTTGGTCTCCTCGGCCAGAGCGACAAGATAGGCGTCCACAATTTCGATGTTGTGGGCGCGATAAATCTCGATACAGCGCGAAACCACTTGCGGCTCAAGCGCCGTCACGCCTGGAGTCTCGAGGAGGGCCTTGAGCAAGCCCGTGATGTATTCACGGCTGGCGCGGTAGAACGATTCCAACGTCCAGACGACCTGGGCGATCACCAGGCTGGGGACGAGCAAGCGCAGGCTTCCCTCGGCTGCCTGCTCAAAAAGCCGCCGCGCCTGGCGCGCATGGGCCGCATCATCGCCGAGAGCGTGGCGCAGAATGATGTTGGTGTCCAGCAAGACCTCTTCAGTCATGGGCAAGCTTCCGCGCCGTCCTGGCGGCAACCGCTTTCTTCACGTGGCGCCGGATATTCGCGTCGGAAAGCCCCGCCTGCGGAGATCGCAAACTTCCGGCCCAATTCAGGATGGTCTCCCGCACCGGGCGCACCTTGATGCCGTCTGCCTCCTCTTCAAAGGCCACCCGGCTGCCCGGCCCCAGCTTAAATCGCAGACGCAATTCCTGCGGCAGCGTCACCTGCCCCTTGACGGTCAGTTGTGATGTCTTCATATACCATTCCCCCCCCAAAGCTTCAGTATTACTATATCACGAAAAAGTATTACCATCAACCCGCGGCGGATTCGACCGGCCTTGCAGAAGTTGCTTGGGTGCGCCGGGAGGGGGTATTCTGTGTTTCTACTCGGAGGTTAGAACTGGGGATCTAACGGTCACGGGGGCACGCCATGAAAATCACTTCAATAAGGATTTCTCTGAAATTTACGGTGCTGGCGGTACTGGCGGTGACTGCAGCGGCTTGGGTACTTCCTGGCCGGATGCTGCGGGCGACGGGCGCGGCTCAAAGCGCCGGCCATCGTCAAATCCTATAACGTCACCGTGGACGAACCAAGACCTGGGTGGACACGCAAGTGGATTTGCGCGGCGGGGCGAAGCTGCGTTTTACCGCCACGGGGCAAATCACTTACCCTCGGGATCGACATATAAAGGAAAAGGTCGGACCGTGGGGACGTTTGGTCCCGACGGCTTGCCGCGCGGCTGGGCCGACTTGATTCATCAGTACGCCGTAGCGATGCGGGGCATGGCGCACTGATTGGCCGCATCGGTCCGACGCCTACGCGCAGGCATTCCTGCTGGGCGCGAGCAAGGAATTTACCGCGCCCGTGGGTGGCAGATTGTTTCTGGAAATCAACCAGAGCATGAGCGACGCTTCCGCCGCAACCGGAAGCTTTGCCGTGAAGATCGAACTTCTGGAGGAAGGTTCGGCCACGGGCATTGCGGCCGGCGGCCCGCTGAGACGCGCATTCCCGGAATCACTCCGGACTTGCTGGGCCAAATTCCGCGCCGCATTTCCGACCCCAACGGTAATCCGGGCGACATGGTGAACGTGCTGATCGTGGGGAGCGAGGAGCAGATGGTTCAGACCTTTACCACGGCCGGCTGGGTGAAGGTGGATAAGTCCGTGGGCAATGCCATGATGAGCGCCGTCATGGGCACGATGGAAAAGAAGGATTACCTGACGATGCCGATGAGCGCCCTCTACCTCTTCCACCGGCCGCAGGATTATGGATTCGCCCACGCCGAGCCGGTGCGGGTGGCAATGTCGCGAAATCACCTGCGTGTGTGGAAGTCACCCTACGAAGTCGGCGGACGTCCGCTCTGGTGCGTGGCGGCGACGCATGATATCGGCTTCGAACGCGACCAGCGCAACAACGGCGTGACGCACAAGATCGATCCCGCCATCGATGGCGAACGCGAATACGTGAATGGCACGCTTTCACAAACGGGGCTTGTCGTCCAGCGAGACCACGTGACGCCCGCGATCCCCTGACCACGGCCAAGACGGCCACGGGCGGCGAGTTCCACTCCGACGGGCGCATTGTGGTGCTGGTGCTTCGGGATACCACGACAGCTAGTAACTAAACGACGAATGGCCCCGGGCGGCTGGATTCCTGGCGAGGGGGGCTAATTCAAGATTCAAAATTCAAGACGCGAAATTCAAGGTTAGAGATGCAAGGATTGAGATTCGAGATTTGCGATTCAAGAATCAGGATTCACGATTTGAGAGTCAAAGATCAAGATGGCTCTTCCGGCTTGCCCACGGATTCATCAAACACGCGGTAGCCGTCATTGGGAGGGGAAAAGCTCGGCCATCAGATCCATGCGACGACGCAACTGGGCGACGGGCAAGTGCTCCGGGCCGACGCGGATCTGCACGTCATGCCAGAGTCCGTGAACAGATTTGGCGGTGGTGCTGACAAAGGAAATGTCGCGGTAGCGCTCAAATTGGGCGCGCGAGCGGCGGCCCGAGCGGGTGGGCAAGGAGCCTGCTTGGCCAGCAGGGCATCCTCATCGATCTCCCCGCGCGTGCCGTGGCGGATTTCCTCCTCCAGCATCTGGCTGTAGGTGGCTAATTCCGAGGGCGTCAGGCGCGGGCGCAGCAACTCGGCCGCGCTGCCCAACAATTCAAACCCCGTATCATGCGCGTCCAACTCGCGGCAGGCCAGCAACAGGTTGATGCGCTCCGGCGTCTCCACCCACGCGGCCGTGTGCGCCTCGCCGCTGGGCTTCTGCCGGCACACCACGTCGCCCGAATCCAGGCAGGCAATATAAGCGACGGCCAGGATGCGGATTTTTCCCAGCCGCGGGGCGATCGCCGCCGGTATCGGCTTGCACGGGTTCGCGCACAATGGTCCGCTCCTCCGCCGGGCTGAGGGTGACGTCAGAATGAAACTCCCAATCGTGGGTAAGGCGAGAGAGAGGAACGAACTGCCCCAGCACATACTCCGTGGTGGAAATTGGATTTTTGGGGTGGGACGGAGAAATTCCCAAGGTACACCATCCAGCTTGCGGGCCCATTGCTTCATCAGTATCTCGGGCCTGAATATCATTCTGCGAAATAATCCCGTGTGTCCAGCGCCGTATTACGTGAAGTCGCCCGTCGGCGAGACACAGCATCGGCGAGAACATTATGAATTTACGTCAGCGTTCGCGAACGCTCCGAAGCCGCGCCGATCCCGCATCGCGGCAGACGTGCAGCTTCCCGGTTTCGAATTGACATTGACGGCAGCGGCAAATATATTGAATGTTCTGCATAGCGCGCATGAATGAAACTGCAGCAGCCGCACACCCGCTGACTCATCTCGCTGCCAGGCTTAAAGGGTTAAACACGCCTGAAAAACTCTTCGCATTCCGATAGAGCCGGCCAACCCTGGAGCGAAGGGTAAGAGTCTAAACAAGTCTTTGCGGGTCGAGAAAAAGCAACTGGCCATAACTGCGATTTGAGGGGAAAGTCAATGTCCTACGCATGGAAGTTGACGGCGATTGCCGCTCGCACGACCAGAATGAGCGCTGGATTGTTGGCGCTGCTCGGGGTGGCGCTGATGGCAGCGATTCCGGCCAGCGCCACGCCCGGACCGGCCGCCACCACCACGATCTCACCGTGCAAGCGGGCGGGAACTCCGTGACCACCGTGACTTGGGGTACGGCAGTGACGCTCACCGCGAGCGTGCTGGCGGGGAGCACGCCGGTAACTTCAGGCACCGTCAATTTCTGCGACGCTACAGCGGCCTATTGCGAGGACATTCACCTTTTGGGTACGGCGCAGTTGACCAGTGCCGGGACTGCCACGTTGCACATGGTTCCAGGAATTGCCGTCCACAACATTAAGGCAGTCTTTGCGGGAACCACTGCGGCCACCTCCAGCTCTTTCCGCAGCCTCCTCACTCACTGTAAACGGTTACGGCCCTACGACCACGGCGTTTCAATCCAGCGGCAGCGCGGGTAATTACACTTTGACGGGAACCCTGACGGCCTTCGGCATTGCTACCCCCTCGGGACATATGCTGTTTGAAAATCAGAGCAACAACAACGCCCTCGCCGCCACGTCAGCGCTCGACAGCAGCACGCTGGTAAGCGGTTTCGCCCCCCTTCAGACGTATGGCACGGGCACCAATCCCTATTCCATTGCCATTGGAGACTTCCGGGGAATCGGCATACTCGACCTCGCCGTCGCCAATAATTCCGATGGGAACGTCAGCGTGCTGCTGGGTAAAGGTGACGGCACGTTTGCCAGCGCCAAGGATTATAAAGTGGGGTAGCTCCCCATATGCCGTGGCCATGGGAGATTTTAACGGCGATGGAATTCCCGATTTGGTAGCGGCCAATTTCGGTGATGACACGGTAACGGTGCTTTTGGGGGTTGGCGACGGCACCTTCCTTCCCCAGACGCCGGTGGCCGCGGGCAGCATGCCCTCCGCCGTAGCCGTGGGCGATTTTAATAACGACGGCTTCCTCGATATCGCCGTGGCGGATTATAGTGGCGGATCCGGTTCAGTGAGCATCCTTCTGGGAAATGGAAACGGCACCTTCCAGGCGGCGAAAAGCACTGCGGTGGGTAATTCACCCTACGGCATCGCAGTGGCGGATTTCAATGGTGACGGCTTGCTCGACGTGGTGACGGCAAACTACGGCAGCGAGAACGCGAGCGTGCTGATCGGTAATGGCGATGGCACGTTCCAAACGGCCGTTCCCTACGCCGTGGCATCAGGCGGCAGTAACGCCTATGGCGTGGCCGTGGGAGACTTCAACGCCGACGGATTTCCGGACATCGCCCTCGCCAGCACAGGCAATGTGAGCGTCCTGATCAATAAAGGTACAGGCCTGTTTAACCCCGCCGTGGGATATTCCGCCGGCAGCGGCGTGTATGCAATCGCGGTCGGTGACTTTAACCTGGACGGAAAAGCCGACCTGGCGGCGGCCAATGTCAACTCGCAGAACCTCAGCGTTCTGCCGGGGGCGGGCGATGGGACGTTTGGAAGCCCCATCAACACTCCGGCTGGCGGGACACCCCAAGGCGTCGCAGTGGGCGATTACAATGGAGACGGCAGGCCGGATTTGGCCGCGGCAGTGACGGGAGCTTCTAATTACGCTGGCGTCCTTTTGGGCGAACAGACTGAGTCGGCCACCGCCACCGGCGTAAATATCCTAGGCACGGGCCCGCAAAACGTGTTCGCCAGCTATTCCAGCGACCCCAACTACAACGCCAGCGTTTCCACCATTACGTCTCTTACCGGCACCGGAGTTTCCACCAGCCTTTCCGTAGTTGCTACCCCCAACCCCGCGAGCTTTGGCCAGGCTCCGAGCGTTATCGCCACCCTGACTCCTTCAAACGCGACCGGCATCACGGCAGGCAGCTTTACTGCATTCCTCGATGTGACGACGCTTTTGAATATTACAGCCAAGGGCGGAAACCAATTTCAGATTACGGGCGCGGCTTTATCGAATTTAACCCTCGGCGCCCATTCGATTGTGGTGAATTTCCTGGGAGCTTCGGATGATCTCCCGAGCAATGGGAGCACAAGTCTGCAAATCAACCAGGCCACGCCCACGCTGAAATGGAATCCACCTGCTGCCGTCAGTTTTGGCGCATCACTTGTCAGCGTCCTCAGCGCTTCTGCACAGAACGGAACGGCCGGCGTCGTGGGAAGCTACACCTACACGGCCACGCCCTCCGGTGGAACTCCAAGCCCAATCACCGGCACCGCCATCCTGTTACCCGGCATTTATACGATCTCAGTGACCTTCACGCCCACGGATGCTATCGATTACCAGTCGGTGAGTGGCAGCGTCGCTTTAACCGTCAACCAGGGAAAGCCGACCGTCGCGCTGACGTCTTCGATGAATCCTGTATTCCTGGGCAGCGCGGTGACCTTTACCGCCAACGTCTCATCGAACGCAAGCACGCCGACGGGATCAGTGAGTTTCGTTGACGGGCAAACGCTTCTCAGTACGGTTCCGCTCTCGCGAGGAGTTGCGACCTACGCGACTTCAAGCCTCACGCTCGGCGGACGATCCATCACGGCGGTATACGGTGGTGACGCCAACTTCATCAACGTCGCCAGCTCGCCGCTGATCGAGAACGTGGAAGATTTCACCGTGACCGCTTCGTTCCCGGCAGGCACCCTCACGCCGCCACCGGTTCTGCCCGGAGGCTCGCTTACCGTCAACCTTCTGGTAACACCAACCCTCGGAGCGAGTTTCCCTTCCGCTACCGCGCTCTCAGCCACCGGCCTGCCCACGGGCGCGACTGCCACCTTTACGCCTCAAACAATGGCTGCGGGATCGAGCACTGACACGGCTACGCTTACTATTCACCTTGCCAATCAGATTGTATCCAACACGCCCGGAAGTCCTTGGGGACGGGGAGTGGCTCTGGCGATGTTCGGCGGAATATTCCTGCTGCCTTTTGCGGGAAGGCTGCGCCGGCCGGCGGGAAAGATGGGGCGGTTCGCGGGACTAATGCTCCTGCTGATAGCGGCAACCGGCGCCGCACTTGGCCTTACCGCATGCGGCGGCGGGGGCGCCTCCGGATACTTTGGCCAGCAACAGAAGAATTATACCGTCACCATCACCGCCGCTTCCGGGACTTTGTCGCACGGCACCACCGTTACCTTCTACGTGGAGTAAAGGGAGACATCCGAAAATGCGAACTACGTCAAGAGGAATTGTGGTTCTTGCGGGAATCGTCGCACTGAGCGGCGCGATGGGTCGTGCGCAGGATAAGACGCCTCCCCCTTCGCAGTCCCAGGGGACCTCAACCGACTTTGCGGCGATTTACTCCACCCAAGAGGGACAGGTGACGCCCAGCGGCGCCGGAAGCTTCTGGTCTCAAGGCGTGAGCCTGAACGGCGCCTTTACCTTTAGCCGCGGCTTCGGCATCGCCCTGGACTTGACAGGGGAACACGCCTCTCACATTGCACCGGGGGTTGGATTGAATGAAGTAGACTTGATGATCGGGCCACGATACACCTATCGAATCGGCTCCAAGTCAAAGCATGAAACCAGGGTCTTTGGTGAGGCGCTGGTGGGAGGCGCCCGCGGCATGAGCAGCGTTTTCCCCAAACCGTCGGGAGTGGGCAGCGCTGCCAGCTCCTTTGCTTATGAGGCGGGCGGTGGGTTGGATATCTCCATCACCAAGCACATTGCCATAAGAGCCGTGGAAGCGGACTACGTCCGCTCCTACCTGCCCAACAATGGCGGCGATACTCAAGGCCGCATTCGCCTCGGCTTCGGCGTTGTCTATCATTCGCAACAATAGTGAGCGGCGTGATCGCGCTGGATATCGGGCGGCGCGCTCTGACCAGCGGGACACTGCCGTTGGCGGTCATCTAGCAACTTCACAGCGCACTGCGGCAGCGACACCTTCCGGCCTACTGCTTGCTGACTTCCGCCTACTTCTTTTCCTCTTCCGCCTTCTTTGGCAGCCAGGTGGAGCTGTATTCGGCCGCGGATAGCATGCCCCCATCCACAAGGTGGGCAATACCGGTGATGCCGTCGCTCTCATCGGAGGTCAGATAGACAGCCGCCCGGCCCATATCCTGCGGAGTCAGAAACCGGCCCAGGGGAATGCGTGACAGCCGCTCGCGCTTCAAGGCCTCCGGGTCAGCGCTGGTTTCTATGTGCCGCCTCAAACCGGGTGTATCGGTAATGCCGGGGCAAAGGCAATTCACGCGGATATTGTCACAGCCATAATCGAGGGCAAGTGATTTAGTGAGCAGCACCACTGCGCCCTTGGTGGCAACATATCCCGGCGTCAACATCTGGCCCGTCAATCCGCTGATTGACCCCATGTTCAAAATTGCCCCGCCGCCCTGTTTGCGCATGATGGGCACAACATACTTCACGCCAAAGAAGATCGACTTGACGTTGACGGCGAAAAGCTGGTCCCATTCGGCTTCCGTGGTATTTTCCACCAACTTCACCAGCGAATAGCCGGCGTTGTTGAATAGGATATCCACCCGGTCCCAGCGCGCTACCGTGGCTTCCACCATCTCGCGAACCTGATCTTCCTTGGAAACGTCCGTCTTAATAAAGAACGCCTCGCCCCCCGGCGCTCTCAATCATCCGCACCGTCTCATGGCCCTTCTCTTCCTGGACATCCGCCACCGTGACCTTCGCCCCTTCTTTCGCGTATTCGATCGCGCATCCCCGGCCGATCCCCTGCGCCGAACCGGTGACAATAGCCACCTTGCCCTTGACTTTCATCGATTCCCCCTAAGATTGGTTTTGTTCCGCCGCCCCGCCCCGATCTCCAGTGGGGCCAGCCCGCCCGTAATACTACACGCGACGGAGGATCGCGTCAGGAAAATTTGGCAGGATGGCAAGTTGCTTAACTTGGATAGTCCGACATCGCGAAAGATTGGCTCGATGACCCAATGGCCCGATGACCCAATTCTGCACAGCGCTTGCCCTTCCCGGCTCGATGGGGAATAATTTGTGCCAGGGAGACTCTCCATGATTCGGCAACATGTTTCTGGATTATACGCAGGGGCTGAAACAGGCCCTGGATGTCATTCCCACCGATGCTGCGGAAAAATTCCTCCAGCTTTTGGAAAGCGCCTACCTCGACGGACGGCAGGTTTTTCTGATGGGCAATGGCGGCAGCGGCGCGAGCGCTTCCCATGCGGCGGGCGATCTGAACAAGGGCGTCTCCTACGGACGGGAGAAGCGTTTCCGCGTCATCAGCCTGAATGACAACCTCGCCACGCTGACCGCCTACGCCAATGACGTCTCCTACGTCGATGTGTTTGTCGAGCAGCTCAAAAATTTTCTTCATCCCGGCGACCTCGTCATTGCCATTTCCGGCAGCGGAAACTCTCCCAACGTTTTGAAGGCGATTGAATATGCCAATCAACAGGGCGCCATCACCGTGGGTTTGACGGGATTCAATGGCGGCAAGTTGGCGGCGCTGGCGCAGGTGCCCGTTCACGTTCCCGTTCACGACATGCAGAAGGTTGAGGACATCCACATGATGCTCTT
>CAWFEP010000004.1:0-39431 GCA_963814845.1 uncultured Actinomycetota bacterium | reverse complement strand
GGGCCGAGTACGCCCTGCCATCCCGGCAGTTGGAGGCGCCTCGAATCCTTTGCGGTCGCGCGTGGTGTCGTCTCGGACCGTAGGACCGGGCTCCGCGATGACATGGATTTGAGGTGGAACTGCCGGTCCGCGGACTGTCTTGGCTCGCACTAATTCCTCTAATTGCCTGCAGGGTCTCGCCGGCGGAGCGATGATGGGTAAATGAGATCTAGCTCGTGGAGAACCGTCACGATGGCTGTAGTCGCGTTCGGGGTGCTGGCAACGCCTGCGTCTCTTCGCGAGCCCGCTAATCCTGGCACGGTGTCCCATGCCCGCCCTGCGGACCGACATGGAAGTCCCACCACCACAGCTCGACCTCAAATCGGGCACCTTCACCGTCACCAAACGTGGCGAGGAAGTGAAGGGCGTTTCATTCACTATCGCGAAGGCGGCTTCTGGATGCACGCCAGGAAAGGTCACGGTCGAGGGCCCCTTCAAGATCAAGAAGGGCGGCCCAGATAGCGCAGACACGTGGCATGTCGGTGGCAACCCCAACGTCAACGATTACATCACCGTGACATATCACCAAGGCACCACGACCTCCACCGGCGGGTTCGACATCGGGTTCATCGGTCCCCATCAAGCGACAGCCAACTTTGGGACCGCCGGATGCGAAGTGAGTTGGGGTCTGCACCAGTAGGCCGCCGAAGTCCCCGTCACCCCGGACCCGGATGTGTCCATCTGTGTGTGCAGACAGTCAAAGGCGGCGACCTCTGCAGGCGCTCGGGTGACACGACCCGCCGGTCGACCCCGGCGGCCACGCGCCTATGGTGCGCGAGCAGGAAACCAGGCAGGGCGGTCAAGTCGCCGGCAGGGTCGCGCGGCGCGCGGCCGGTATTGGTCTGACCGCCGACGGACAGGCCTGGCTTGGCGGTCCGCGGTCCGCGGACCGCGTCCTGATCGACGGCGGCCGGGATTCTCGGCGGCGGTGGCTGTGTCCTGCGGTCGGCGGCGGGCGGACTGGTCGGACGCGTTAGCCGGCGAAGGTCGCGAATGTCCAGTGGTTGCCGTCGGGGTCGGCCACGGTGAAGTCACGCGATGGGTAGTCGGTCTGGTCGGTGAGTTCGTGGACGACGGTCGCGTCGAGGGCGCGAGCGCGGGCCATCACGCGTCTGGATCGGCGGTCACGACGTGCAGGGAGTTCGTTCCGGCTCGGCACGGGGTGGGACGCTCATCGGTGCTGGAGAGCATGACTCGACCGCCCTCGGGCCAGTCGAGCTGACAGTGGTGGATCGCGCGCTCATCTTCGCCAGGGATCAGGAGGTCCTCGGTGAATCCGAGCGCGAGCAGCCACTCGCGCAGTGCGGAGGCGTCGTCGCTACGACGCTGGCCCAGATGCTCTGTTGCCGAATCCCGCTGGTGCGCACGGTCATGCCTTGAGCGTACGCAGCGCCCGGCGGGGGGGGCGTCGCTATCTATCTTCCATCTCGGTTGCTGGGCTGCAGGCCGTCGCCACCGTCCGCTCACACCGGGCTCGCTGTCCGCGCACACCTGACATCGACCTGAAGGCCCATATGGATCGCTGCGGGACAGAGTTTGGGGAGGGTGTAGAGATCCAGCGCCGCGGTCGTTGGCTTTGACAGTGCATTGAGTATCGGGTCCAGCGCCGGGAATGGGTGAGCATCATGGTGCCTCGTAGCTGGCGATGAGGGCGACGGCGAGGTCTCGCGGATCGGGTCGCCGTCCCGACTTAGGCAGGCACAGCGTCGCGCTGCCAGGTGCTGCTCAGGGAGCATGCGTACCGGCGGCGGCGAGATGCCTGCCGTCTAACCATCCAGCTTCCACTTGTGCCCGTGGAGCGCCAGCGTGAACGGCTTGGGAGTTGAGAACTGTGACTTCGCGCGCGACCCGGTAAACAGGCCGTGGGTGGGGGAGCTCACCTCGAACGCGCTGCCGAACTCCCAGTCACCGCCGTGGGACTTCCAGACCGGCTTCCACGAGCTTCCTGAGGTGTGCAGGATCACTGCTTGACCGAGGTCTTTCGCGTTGCGATAGGCCACGAGTGCCCAGCCCTGCTTGCCGACCGTCACCATATCGGTGACGATGCTCGACGCCGGCCAGCCCGTGACCTTCATTTGCTCCCACTTCTTGCCGTTGTACCTGTCGATCGCGTGCTTGCCCTTGGCACTGGTGCCGTACTCGTACACGTTCTTGCCCGACTCACCGCTGACGGCTCCGCCATTTGTCACGCTGAGCACCGGGCCGGTGTCAGTCCACGTCTTGCCGTCCCAGTGCTGCATGTCACTGTCACCCTGTGCGCTGCCGCGCACCGCCCACGCGTCTTTCGGGCTTATCGATGCGATCGAGGTCAGCCCGGCGTAGTCCTCGTCCTGTGGGACCTGGACGAGGCTCCACGTCTTGCCATTCCAGTGCATCGCTTGCGGGCCGCCGGTGTCGTTCTCGTAGAACTCCCCGATCGCCCAGATGTCTTTGGGGCTGCTTCCGGCGAACTGCGGCACCGAGACTGCGCCGGTCCCGAAGTTGAACTTGTTGAAGTTGGTGGCCGTAACCTTCTTGCCGACCTTGTGCCAGATCTCGATCTTGCCGTTCTCGCAAGCGCGGCAGCCGGAGGTGGGGATTCCGATGGCGCCACCGATGAACACGTTGTTCTTGCTCAGTGCGTACACCGAGTCGAGATGACCGTTCTTCAGCTTAGGCGCCCAGACCGTCTTGAAGTGACCGTTCGTGTCGCTGACCAGGTAGTAGCGGGAGCCTTTGGTGGCGATCGCATAAGCGACCGAGGAGTGCGGCACGGGATACAGCGACTGGACGACCAGCTTGCTGCCGTGGGCAGCTCGGGCGTGAGGCGACGCGTGAGCAACTCCGGTCGCCCCCGCGGCCGCGAGCAGCGCGAGGATTGATCCAGCAGCAGCGGTGCGCAGGGTTTTGGTTCCGTCATCTATGGTCCCTTTTCAATGTTGGTTTCGATTGTCCTCTACGAGGGCTCGGTGCTGTCCCGAAGTTTCCGAATTTGATGCGACACTCGGGATCGTCCCGGCGAATCGAGCTGTGCCTGATCCATCGCGTCGAAAGTGCATCGGCGCAGATGCATGCAGCAGAGTGCGCTGCGTCAGGCCGCACCCGTTCAACGCGGTACCCGTTCGGGCCGTGCTAGGCTCAACCGCGCTCAACCCGAGATGTGGCGCCGCTGTGCGTCGTGGGCGACGATCGAGCCGACCCGGCTTGCCGCCACCGTCGAGTCGGCGTCCTCATTGCCGGTCGACAGGAGCCCTCTTAGAGTCCGAGGTTCTAGTGCGAGGCCGGGAATCGCTCACTGAGCCGACCGTCGCAGGTCCGAATCACCCCGGACCACCTCGGGCGCCCGATTTGCTAGCCGACACGGAAAACAGGGCGCTGATCTGACCCTATGTGGGCCGGGCCCCCTTCCTTGCTCAGCCCGGTGACTCTACGTTCCGGGTGTCAGTACGAGCTCGGGAAGGAGGCCCGGTGATGTCTGTTTACGTCGGTATCGATGTTCATCGCAAGCGGTCGCAGATCGCGGTGGTGGATGAGGTCGGTGCGGTGCAGGTCAACCGCAACGTGCCGAACGGTGTGGAGACGGTTCTATCGGTGATCGGCGGTCTGCCGTCGGGGACGCCGGTGGCGTTCGAGGCGGCGTATGGCTGGGGGTGGCTGGTCGAGCTGCTCGAGGACTACGCGTTCGAGCCGCATCTGGTGCACGCGTTGGCGTGCAAGGCGATCGCCTCGGCGCGGCTGAAGAACGACAAGGTCGATGCTCGGACGCTGGCGCAGCTGTTACGCGCGGATCTGTTGCCGGAGGCGTGGATCGCTCCGGTCGAGGTCCGCCAGCTGCGCGGGCTGTTGCGGCACCGGGCGCAGCTGGTCCGGCTACGGACGTTACTGCGTAACCGGATCCACGCGGTGCTCGCCGACCACGGTCACGACCGTCCCGCCGGCTGCTGGTCAGGGCCCGGCTTGGATTGGCTCGCCAGCCTGCCCCTGCCACAGTTCTCGCGTGAGGTGGTCAACGACTGCCTGGCGTTGATCGAGGCAGTACAGGCTCCGGTCGACCGGCTCGACGCCGAGATCCGGGTCCGCGGCCGCGACGACCCACGCGTCGACGTGCTCACCGTTCTGCCTGGTGTTGGGACATTAACCGCATTGACGATCCTTGCCGAGATCGGTGACATCACACGGTTTCCCGACGCCCGCAGCTCGCGTCATGGGCTGGGCTGACTCCGACGGTGCGGAACTCTGACCGCACCGTGCGCCACGGTCACATCTCCAAGCAGGGCTCGGCGTGGCTGCGGTGGATCTTGTGTGAAGCGGCGCAACGCGCGAAACGCGACCCGGAGTTCGCCGACGTGTACGCATCGATCGCGAAACGACGCGGCAAAAAGATCGCGACCACCGCGATCGCTCGACGTTTGCTCACCCGCGTCTACCACCTGCTCACCACCGCCGAGAGCGAGCCAGCGGCGCGGTCAAGCCACCCACCGCAACGAGCAACGGCCGTCACACTATGACCCCGACCACATCAACGAGGAGGGGGACTCATCTCCGGGTGAGCTCGCGTTTATGCATGAGCCGACACACGCTGTCGCGCTCGATGACCTGACTGAGCAGCCCGGTCCCGCACCAACGGTCATGCGCGCCAACCCCCAACGGCCGCCGCCGAATGGGTGCATGTGAGACCACTCCGACCACCGAACCGCGGGGCCACCAGCGAACCCCCTCCGACCCGCAACCCACAACTTCATCAACCGCCCCGGCCTCGTTCATCAGCATGCGCCGACGATCACGAGGCCAACAGCGAAAAATGCCGCAGACTCACGACACACCAGTCCTTGAGTCAGGCCGTCATGCCCCTTGACAGGCCCTGCCCACATGGGTGCACAAACACCGGAGGGACCTCGGCGGCTGGAGATGAGAGCTCAGGTCTCGTTCTTCGGCTGTACGGGCGTGCACTGCCCGAGGTTTCGTCCGAGTGCGATCTCGCGTCGGGCTGGCGTGAGCCTTCCGGTGCGGGAACACGTAGCCAGGTGGTGCCTCCGTACCGCTGGGTCGACCATCTGGAACGTTGAATGCAGCGCCGGGTGCGACCTTTCGTATCGAGATGCAGCTTCGCACGCGGGCGTCGGTTCGGGTCTGGTCTGGTCTATGCGTCATGCCGAGACTGAGGACGTGTCGGTGTTGTCTGGCAGGACGGGTGGTTCGAGGTGAGTTCCGGCTGGGGGTGGTGGACGGCGTCGTGCGCATCCAGCGCACTGCGACGATGACGAGCCATACGAGCAACAATGCGATCGGAAGGAACGCGACGGCGGCGAGCAGAGCGACTGACACGACGTAGCCGAAGACGGTCATCTTCGGCCCGAGCACTCCGGCTTTGCGGCCTTGAGCGGTCAGGCATGCGATGCAGAACGCGGTGACGGCCATGCCGGCGACGCCTACCAGGGTGAAGCCGAGGAGGTCGCCGAGCCGGAGGATGTCGGCGTTGGGCAGCGGGTATTTCCCGGTGAGTTCGCTGCCGGAGACGAAGGCTTGGAGCATGCCTCCGGTGGCGATGCAGGCTGCTGCGACTCCCGCAGCGATGAGTGGCAGGGGACTGTTCTGTCCGGGGGGTCGGTGGGCGGCGATGTGCCGCCAGAATCCGGTCAGGAAGGTGAGCAGGCTGAGCGCTGCGAGGAGCAGGAAGATCCCGGTGAGGAGGTGACCGACTTGGTGGCTGGTTCCGGTGTAGTCGGCGGTCCAGCGGCTGTCGGGGGCGTTCGCCGCGGGTGGGGAGCTGATCACGACGCTGAGAAGGAAGAACACGACGAACGCGATACCGGCTAACGGTTCGACCGTCGCGACCCGGCGGTAGTCGACGGGGTGGAGATAGTGGTCATGACCGCACCTTCCGACATGTGAGCGCCGTTCGCCCAACGTGTCGGGACGGTGCCAGTCAGCGGGGTTCACCGCGTCGTCGTCCGGAAGGAAGCGCGTGGATCGGGGTGATGAGGTGGCGGTGAGCGCGATCCACCCTGGGGTGGGTGGTGCATCGTCCTGAGGTTGGACGCTGGGACGATGACCCGGCGATAGTCTGCCTGGCTATGGCCGCCGCACGGTCGAGTGCTTGCGAAGGCCTCCGCCCGGTCGCGGGAGCATCTGATCGCGCTCGACGGGTGCCTCGCCGCTGTGCTGATCATCGGGTCCGTGATCGCGGTGAGCCGGCTGCACTTCAGCGGCCCGATGCCGGTCGCGGTGTGTCTCGCCCTCCTGTGCACGAGTTCGGTGGGGTACCGGCGGTTGGCGCCGGAGGCGGCGCTCGTGGTGGCGACCTCAGCGACCCCGGCCTACCAGGCGCTGACGCGTGATCCGTCCGGTGCGTTCGTGGTGGCTGCGGTGGTCGTCAACGCCTATCTGCTCGGGCGTGTGGTGCAGCTTGCTCTCAGGCGGCGGACAGCTGCTGGCGCTCGGTTACGCCTGTCGCGCTTACGGTGGTGACAGCGCGGGTGAGTGGGGCTCCGCTGCTCGGTGCGGTGGTCACGGCTGTTGTCCTGGTGATCGCCCCCGCAGCGCTCGGCTTGTTGGCGGGTCGTCGGCACTTGATGATGGTGCGCCTGGCCGCCACGACCGACCGGTTGGCGGAGCAGCGATCCGGCAGCGCGTCGCGCGCTGCCACCGCGGAACGTAACCGGATCGCCCGCGAGCTGCATGATGTGGTCGCTCACAACGTCAGTGTGATGGTGATCCAGGCTGGCGCCGCGCGGGTGATCGCGGCCGTCAACCCCGACGCTGCCCGCGACGCGCTTCGGATCGTGCGTGGTTGCGGGCGGTGACGCCCTGGCGTGACCTACGAAGGATCATGGGTGTGCTGCACGGTGAGGATGCGGGGACCCTGAGCCCGGGCGGCCTGGGAGCGCTGCGGCGGCTGGTGGAGGGGGCGGCAGATGCCGGGGTCTCGGCTGAGTTGCAGGTCATGGGGGATGGGCCGCCGTTGGGTGAGGCGCTGGAACTGGTGGTGTACCGGGTGGTGCAGGAGTCGCTGACCAACGTCGCCAAGCATGCCGGGCCGACCCGAGCTCGCGTCGACCTCCGCGTCGGAGCCGACACGATCGAGGTCCGGGTGAGCAACGACCGCGGGACCGCGCCAGCACCGGGATCGACGCTTCCCGGCGGTGGCCACGGCCTCGCTCGGCATGCGCGAACGGGTAACCGACTGCGGCGGGCAGTTGCGCACCTCGCGCCGGCGATGACGGCGGCTTTGAGGTGTTCGCCAGGATCCCGCTGGCCGCGGCCGGCGGCGCTAGACCCGCTGTCCCGACGTACTCCGTCGGCGGGACGGTGGCCGGCCTCGATCAGGTCGATTCGATGGGCGAGCTGGCCTACGGCTCTGACCTGGTTGGTGGGTCTTGAGTTCAGCGTGGCGTGGACGGTGCACCCGCCGCAACGGACGCTGGCGGCTGCCCTGGTCGCGGCCGTCGCGCTGCTGGTCGGGGTTCGCCGCCGAGCGCCGCTGTTGTTCTTGCTGGCTGTGGGCGGCCTTGCGGTGAGCTACGCGTTCGTGGTGCATCCGCTGGCCACGCAAAGCCTGGTCGGTGACTTCATGGTGACGGTGGTGCCGTACACCGTGGCACGATATGAGGACCGCCTGCGTGCTCTCATCGGCCAGGGCGTCTGGTGCGTGGGCGCTGCGACGTTCGCGTTCGCGAGCCATCAGGGGGCGGGCACGGCGGCTGGCGCGATCGTGATGGGCACGTTGGTGTGGACGGTCGGAAGAGTGTGGCGCGGCTACGCGCAGCTGGGGGCAACGCTTGAGGAACGGCGGTCGCTTCTCGACGAGGAACTCGACGGCCGAGCCAGACTGGCGATCGTCGGCGAACGGTCACGGATCGCCCGCGAGCTGCACTACACCGTCGCTCAGGAAGTGGTCGCCATGGTCGTCCAGGCACGCGCCGCGCAGAATCCGACCACGACGGTCAGCGCCAGCCACACCCCCCTCGCAAAGACCGCCGAGGCCCTCGAAGCGACCGGTCGTAACGCGCTGCTGCGGATGCGGCAGATCCTCGGGGTGCTGCGGGCGCCGGGAGAGTCCGTTGACTGCGATCCGGCGCCGGGGGTCGAACAGCTGCCCGACCTGTTGCACGAGCTGCGGCAGACGGGCCGCCAGGTGTCGCTGACGGTTGAGGGTGAACCGATACCGCTCGCTGCCGGGATCGACACCGCCGTCTATCGGATCGTCGAGGAGTCGCTGTCAGCGGCGAACGACGAGCTGCCGATGCGGATCCTGCTCGGCTTCGCCGACGACCATCTCGCGCTGACCTTCACGGGCGGTCCCGCCGGATCACCGGCCCCAGCCGAAGCAGTCCGTCGCTGGGTCGAGATGTTCGACGGCGTCATCGAAACTGAGCCGGCGACGACGCCGGCGATCACAGTCCGGCTGCCGGTCGCCGACCGGGCCGTGCTGGTGTGAGTATCCGTGTCGTCATCGCCGATGACCAGCAGCTGATCCGCGCGGGTTTCGAGCTCATCCTGTCCACCCACCCCGACATCGAGGTCGTCGGCGAGGCCGGGGACGGCGTCGAGGTCATCGCCGTGACGGCGGCCACCGGCCCCGATGTCGTGCTGATGGATATCCGGATGCCAAGACTCAACGGGATCGAGGCCACCCGGCGCATCACCGCCTCCGGCACCGGCCAGCCGCGTGCTGATCCTCACCACGTTCGACCTCGACGAATACGTCTATCAGGCGATTCGGGCCGGCGCCAGCGGGTTCCTGCTCAAGGACGCGCCACCCGAGCAACTGGCGGCCAGCGTGCGGATGGTCGCCCGCGGTGACGCACTGCTCGCCCCAGCGATCACCCGCCGACTCATCGAAGAGTTCACCGCAGCCCACGTCCAGCGCCCAGCGATCCAGGTGTTGGACAAGCTCAGCCCCCGCGAGGCAGAGGTGTTCAAACTCATCGCCCGAGGCTGCTCCAACCACGAGATCGCCGAGCAACTGTTCGTCACCGACACCACCGTGAAAAGCCACGTCAACCGCATCCTCACCAAACTCGACCTGCGGGACCGGGTCCAAGCCGTCGTCCTCGCCTACGAGGCAGGAGTCATCACCCCCGGCGGGGCGACTCCGCGCAGGTGGCGCGTGCTGCGGCCGCCGAGAACCTAACAGGTTGAGCGATCGCGTCAGCTGCGGGCGAGCAATTCGTCGAGGATCTCGCCCTCCCTGCGGTACGCCGCGAGATGCCCCTCCTCCTCGCCAAAGTGGACCATGCGCGCGTCAGGCAGCCGCGCGACGAGTCGCTCGGCGGCGGCCAGCGGACCGTTGGCGTCGCCGGGCGCGTGCCACCAGGTCACCGAGGTGCGCACCGCACCGAGATCGATGTCTTCCCACGGCCGGATCAGCGCGAGGGCCTCGTCGACCCATCCCTCGGCGCCCTGAGCCAGCGCCTCGCGGGTCGCGAGCGCAAACTGGCCCTGCCATACCGGGTCGGCCATCACCGAGTGGTCGGCCTCGGGTGCTCGTTCCATGATGTCGCGGACGGCAGCGACCGGGTCCGCCAGCATCGTCTCGCGCACCGAGTTGAGCAGGGCGAGCAGCCCGTCGGTGTCTCCGGCGGTAGCCAGCCGATGGCCCTCGGCGTTGAGCCCGATCAGCAGATCGACCTCGGCGGCTTCGATCGGCGCGGCGCCGACCAGAACCGTCATCGCCCGCACTCGATCCGGGTGCTGCGCGGCGAAAGCGAGCTGGTGTGGCGCGGACCCGCTCCCGCCGATCACGTGCAGCCGTTCGATGTCGAGCCAGTCGACGATGGCCGCCAGGTCATCAGCGGGCGCTGCGAACCCGCGGCCGGGTAGCGGCGTAGAGGCGCCGAAGCCGGGGCGTTCGGTCGTGATCACCCGTAGGTTGCGGTTCTGCCAGGGTGTGCGGTCGGCCCGCAGCGAGTAGCGACCGCCAGGCGTCCCGGGCACCCGCAGCAGCGGAAAACCATCTGGGTCGCCGTACTCCGACCAGGCCACCACCCGCCCATCAGGTCGCTCGAGCCGACCGTCCCGGATCCCGTCTAACAAGTCCGTCGCCACGGCACGATCCTCGCGGGCCCTATCCGATCCGGAGCTGCCGGTCTCGAGCTGTTAGTCGGTCGAGGTCGGCCGCGGCGCGACGAATCTAATGAGGTTGTTATCCAGGTCGACGTGGACAACCTCACGGCCGTAGGGCGTGTCGTAGGGGTCGCTGGTTCCAGGTGCATCGGTCGCACTCAATTTGCATGCAACCTCATCGGCATCATGCACGTGCAGATCAGCAGCCGCCGCTGTCCGCCGCGGGTCGTGGTCTTCCTTGGTGAACAAGTGGAGCTCGGCGCTTCCTAGTCGTACCCAAGCCCATGAGACGGCTCCGTCGCACGGCATGACGTCAAACCCAAGCGTCTCGTAGTGAACCAACGCAGCCCCCATGTCGCGTGTTGGAAAGCATGGCGCGAATCCTGCCCCGTCAACGTGGGTCACAGGGTCAGTATGTCGGTGGTGGGGGAATATTGAAGCCGCGGCCCATCGCGTTCTCGAGCTCGGTGCCAGTGAGTTCGATGGCGACGATGTCACTGCCGACCCGGCTGGACATCCGTTCTGCCTGGTTGGTCCCCGGACTGGGCCGAACGATCCTGAGCGATGCGCCTGCCACGACAGCATGCAACCGATGGACCTCACTACGCAGCGAGAGAGACCGCTTTTAGGTCGTCGTCGTCGCCGGTGACTTCAACGACCCAGCCGTCGGATGTTCGGTTGAGTTGCCATCCCAGGAAGGCGCAGCACTCTCGTTCGGCGTCGACGAGCTGTTTCAGCTCAGCGCCGACGTCAGGGCGGTCGCGGAACCTCAGGATCACCTTGCCCGGCTCCGTCGAACGTCCGGCACCTGTCCGGTCGGCGATCCGTCGCCACTCCGATATCCGTTGAGTGCCGTCGGAGGCACCGAGAGTGCAGGCGATCGGAAGTGCCCGTCGTTCACCGGGGTCTACCGCCATCCCTCGAGTATGGGCCGACACCTCGCTCCGATGCGGCCCGGCTTCGAGTCGCTGCAGGTTCGCCGACGTCGGCGGTACCTGCCGGCGAACCGGCTGGACCGAGGAAGACCCGCGATCGCGACGACCCTGCGACCCGACTTGTTACGCCGAGACAGACAAGACCATTAGCCCCTCGCCTGGTCGCCGGCGCGGGCGGTGCGCCCCAGTCCGTGAGCCTCTTGACGGAGCGTCGGGACGCGGCCGTTCCGTCTTCCTTACAACGCGTGTTCCGGTCGTTAGACAGACACTGCCACTGGTCGACAGTCACGATCACGCAGGGCCGCCGGGGTCTCACATGTCTAACGCGGCCCTTAGACAGATCTGGTCACTGGTTTCCTGTGTCTGTCTCGTATGTCTTTCGGCAGGATCCGGCACAAAGCGGGCCTTGCCGCACAAC
Source organism: uncultured Actinomycetota bacterium (assembly GCA_963814845.1). Taxonomy (GTDB): domain Bacteria; phylum Actinomycetota; class Actinomycetes; order JAFAQI01; family JAFAQI01; genus DATAUK01. Next base: position 27,995 of record CAWFEP010000004.1, on the reverse strand, counting down.
GCCTAGAGTCGAGCGCATGGCCAACCGTCTGGCGAACTCGACCAGCCCGTATTTGTTGCAGCACAAGGACAATCCGGTCGACTGGTGGCCGTGGTGCGACGAGGCGTTCGCCGAGGCGCAGCACCGCGACGTGCCAATCCTGCTCAGTGTCGGCTACGCCGCTTGCCATTGGTGCCATGTCATGGCGCATGAGTCGTTCGAGAACGACGAGGTGGCTGCGTATATGAATGCGCACTTCGTCTGCATCAAGGTCGACCGCGAGGAACGGCCGGACGTCGACGCCGTCTACATGGAGGCGACCCAGGCGATGACCGGCCAGGGCGGCTGGCCGATGACCTGTGTGCTCACCGCTGGCGGCGAACCGTTCTTCTGCGGCACGTACTTTCCGCCGTTCGATCGGCCCGGCATGCCGTCTTTCCGCCGCGTGCTCGAGTCGATCGTCGATGCCTGGTCGACGCGTCGTTCGGAAGTCGAGGAGGCCGGCGCCGACGTTGTCCGCGAGCTTGCCGAGCGAGGCGCTTCGTCGCCGCTGTCCGGCACAGAGATGACGACGGCAGCACTAGATGCTGCCGCCCTCGAGCTTGGCAAGCGGCACAACGACGTCACCGGCGGATTCGGTGGCGCGCCGCAATTTCCACCGTCGATGGTGCTGGAGTTCTTGCTGCGCCACGTCGCCCGAACCGGCTCCGCGCGCAGTCGCGACATCGTCGCGATCGACCTGCGAGCGGATGGCGCGCGGCGGCATGTACGACCAGCTCGGCGGTGGCTTCGCTCGCTATTCGGTCGACGCCGGGTGGGTCGTGCCGCACTTCGAAAAGATGTTGTATGACAACGCATTGCTGGCCCGGGTCTACGCGCACTGGTGGCGCCTGACCGGCGATCCGCTCGCACGTCGGATCGCGATCGAGACGTGCGATTGGATGATCGCCGACCTGTTGACCGCGACCGGGGGCCTTCGCCTCATCACTCGATGCCGACAGCGAGGGCGAGGAGGGTCGCTTCTACGTCTGGACCCCGGCGCAGGTTGGTCCGGTCGCGGCAGAGATCTTCGACGTGACGCCCGAGGGAACCTTCGAGCACGGTCGATCGGTGCTGCAACTGCTCGAGCGATCCGGCGACAACGCGCTGCCTACGCCGAGGAGCGGGCTCGGCTGCTCGCGCTTCGCAATGACCCGCGTGCCGCCTGGCCGCGACGACAAGGTCGTCGCGGCGTGGAACGGCCTGGCGATCGCGGCGCTGGCCGAGGTCGGTGCGCTGTTTGATCGGCCTGATCTGGTCGTCGCCGCTCGCGCGATGCGCCGAGGTGCTCGCCGACCACCACCTCATCGACGGCCGGCTTGCGCCGCGTGTCGCGCGACGGCGTGGTCGGCGAGCCGGTCGGCGTGCTCGAGGACTACGGCGACGTGGCCGAGGGCCTGCTCGCGCTTCATCAGGTCACCGGTGAGCGTCGCTGGCTGGACCTGGCCGAGGCGCTGCTCGATGTCGCGGTCGAGCACTTCGGCGACGGCAACGGCGGCTTCTTCGACACCGCCGACGACGCGCAGCGACTGGTTCGCCGGCCGCAGGATCCGACCGATGGCGCGACGCCGGCCGGCTTCTCGGCGGTGACGGCGGCGATGCTGACCGCGTCGGCACTGACCGGGCGGGCCGACCAGCGCGACGTTGCGGTGCGGGCGCTGGGGTCGGTCGCCCCGCTGGTCGAGCGCGCTTCCCGCGGTTCGCAGGCTGGTCGGCGGCCGCGGGCGAAGCACTGATCGCGGGGCCGCTGGAGATCGCGGTGGTCGATGCGCCTGAGCTGGCGGCGATCGCGCGAGCGGCGACGTCGCCAGGTGCGGTGGTCGTGACGGGCGGTGACTCGCCGCTGCTCGCCGACCGGCCGGCGGGAGCGGCGTACGTCTGTCGGGGCTTTGTCTGCGACGCGCCGACCACTGATCCGGCGGGCTTCGCGACGCGCGTCGGAGCGCGTTCGGCGAGCCCGACATGACGCCGTAACGCCGCTATCCCTAATCTTCCTCTCATGGGCGACCTGCTCGGCAACTACCTCGCGCGGCAGCGATCGACTGGCGCGTACGACGAGGTCTTCGCGCCGGACGGATCGCCGCGGCCGGCGTACCGCTCTGTGGTGGCCGGGCCTCGAGGCGCTGTCGATGCCCGATCTCGCCGCTCGTGGCAACGCGCTGTCGAGTGCGTTCACCGATGCCGGCGTGACGTTCTCGCTCTCCGGTGAGGAGCGGCCGTTCCCGCTCGACGTGGTCCCGCGGCTGTTCACGACCGAGGAGTGGGACCTCATCGAGCGCGGCGTCGCGCAGCGGGTGCGAGCGCTCGAAGCGTTTCTGGCCGACGTCTACGGCGAGGGCAGGGCGTTCCGCGACGGCGTCCTGCCGCGCCGGCTGATCACCACCTCGCAGCACTTCCACCGCGCCGCGTACGGCGTCGAGTCGGCGAACGGCGTCCGCGTCCACGTCGCCGGCATCGACCTGGTACGCGATGCGGCCGGCGACCTTCGGGTGCTCGAGGACAACCTCCGGACGCCGTCGGGCGTGAGCTACGTCCTGGAGAACCGGCGGACGATGGCCCGCGTGCTGCCTGACCTGTTCGGCGGCGAGCGGGTACGCCGGGTGTCTGGCTACCCCGCCCAATTGCTTGCGGCGCTTCGGGCGGCCGCGCCCGCCGGCGTCGATGACCCGATGGTCGTGCTGCTGACGCCGGGCGCCTACAACTCGGCGTACTTCGAGCATTCGCTGCTCGCCCGCCAGATGGGCGTCGAGCTGGTCGAGGGCCGGGACCTGGTCAGCCGCAACGGCGTGGTGTTCCTGCGGACCACCGAAGGCGAGCAGCGCGTCGACGTCGTCTATCGCCGGATCGACGACGACTTCCTCGACCCGGTGCACTTCCGGCCGGACTCGGTGATCGGCTGCCCCGGCATTCTCGGCGCGGCCCGCAAGGGCACGGTGGTGATCGCCAACGCGGTCGGCAACGGCGTCGCCGACGACAAGCTCACCTACACCTACGTCCCGACGATGGTCGACTACTACCTCGGCGAGACGCCGTTGCTCCGCAACGTCGAGACGTACCGGCTCGAGGAGCCCGAGGCGCGCGCGCATGTGCTCGACCACCTCGACGAGCTGGTGTTGAAGCCCGTCGACGGCTCGGGTGGTTATGGCCTGGTCATCGGCCCGGCGGCGACCGAGCGGCAGCTGGCCAAGCTGCGACGCGACGTGCTCGCCGATCCGCGGCGGTGGATCGCGCAGCCGGTGGTGCCGCTGTCGACCGCACCGACATTGGTCGACGGCGAGCTCGTGCCGCGCCATCTCGACCTGCGACCGTTTGCGGTGAACGACGGCGAGCGGGTGTGGGTCATGCCCGGCGGCCTGACCAGAGTCGCGCTGGTCGAAGGAAGCCTGGTCGTCAACTCGAGCCAGGGTGGCGGCTCGAAGGACACCTGGGTGCTCAGCGAGTGCCGCAGAGCCGGTCGAGTCGAGGTCCGATCGCGGCTCCTCGGCGCACGGCGGCCCGCTGCACGTCGGGGTGCCCGCAGTCGCTCCGCACCTCGGCCAGGCGCAGCAGCAGCAACAGCAGCAGGTGATCTGATGCTGAGCCGGATCGCGGAGTCGCTGTTCTGGATCGGTCGGCTGGTCGAGCGCGCCGAGGACGTATCGCGCATGCTCGACGTCTCGGTCAACCTGCTGCTCGAGGAGTCCTCCGCCAGCGATGTCGAGGCGTGCCGCACCCTGCTGTCCGTCATCGGCGTGACCGAGGATCTCGACGAGCGGTCCTTCGACACCGACCTCGTGCTCGATCGGCTTGCCTACGACCGCGCCAGCCCGGTCTGGAGCTCGCTCGAGGGTGCCCGCGAGAACGCGCGGACGGTGCGCGAGGTCATCTCCTCCGAGATGTGGCTGTGCCTGAACACCACCCACAACGAGCTGCCGGCACAACGGGCTCGGGCTCGCCGCGGCAGCCCGACGACGTACTTCAACTTCGTCAAGGAACGGGCCGCGCTGGTGTCCGGACTCGTCGACGGCACGATGAGCCACGACGACGGCTGGCGGTTCCTGGTGCTCGGTCGCAGCATCGAGCGGGCCGACATGACGGTACGCGCGCTGTCGCTCTATCAAGTGGTCGGCGATCCGGCGACGTCGGGAAGCGCGTTGCTGCGTAGCTGCGGGGCGTACGAGTCGTTCCTGCGGACCTATCGCGGCAGCCTCAACCCGCGGCACGCGACCGAGTTTTTGTTGCTGGACAGGCTGTTTCCGCGGTCGGTGTACGCCGCGGTGTCGACCGCCGAGCAGCGGCTGCTTGAGCTGACGCCGTCCTCGGCATCCCGAGTAGGCGTCGCCGACGTCGGGTTGCTGGCGCTGGGACGGACCCGAACCGATCTCGAGTTCTCCCGCGCCGCCGATGTCGAGGTCGGGCTGGCCGAGCGGCTCGACGACATTCAGCGGGCGTGCGCCGTGGTGACCGGAGCGGTCGCCGATCGGTTCTTCCGCGGCTCGGCGATGATCGAGTGGGTTGCGAGGGCATCGACATGACGTGGCGGCTTGAGGTCGTGCACCGCACGACGTACGACTACGCGACCGCGGTGCTGTCGTCGTACAACGAGGCGCGGATGACCCCGATAACCGACCTGCATCAGTCGACGGTCAATGTGCGGTTCGCGACCGTCGCCGTCGACTCCGATCCGGCGCTACTGGGACTACTGGGGCACGCAGGTCACCGCATTCGACATCTGCGATCCACACGACCGGCTCGTGCTCACCAGTGGGGCGGTCGTCGAGACCGAAGCGGCGCGACCGCCGGTGCGACGGCGCGACGTGGGCGGACCTCGCGACGCCGGAGGTGCTCGATGTGCATGCCGAGCTGCTGGCGTCGACGCCGTACACCGCACAGGACGACGAGCTCGCGGAGACCGCGCGGGCGCTCGCCGCGTCGCACGATGATCCGGTCGACGCAGTGCTAGCAGCGGTTCGGTGGGTGCACGAGTCGCTGACCTATCAGCCCGGGGTCACCGGGGTGCACACCTCGGCCGCGCAGGCCTGGCAAGCGCGGCTCGGCGTCTGCCAGGACTTCGCCCACGTCGCGCTCGTCGTCATCCGCGCGATGGGGGTGCCGGCTCGGTATGTCTCCGGCTATCTGCATCCGCAGAAGGACGCCGCGATCGGCGAGCGGGTCGAAGGGCGAGAGCCACGCCTGGATCGAGGCGTGGACCGGCGAGTGGTGGGGCTTCGACCCGACCAACCATCAGGAGATCGGGCACCGCCACGTCGGGGTGGCGCGTGGGCGCGACTACGCCGACGTCGCGCCGCTGCGCGGCGTCCACTCCGGCGGTGGCAAGGCGACGCTGGAGGTCGAGGTCAACCTGACGCGGTTGCGCTGATCGAACCAGCGGTCTCCAGGTCGTCGATGAGCTCTTCTTCGAGCGTCGGATGCGCCGGTGTCACCTCGGTCCGGATCGCGAAGATCACCAGCAGCAAGCGTCGCGACGACGAACGCGGTCGAGACCTCGAAGGCCCGATCGGCGCCGGCGACGTACGCGTTGTTGGCTCGAGCGATCGCCGCTCAGTCCGGCGCCGGGTGCGCGAGCGAGTGACGGCTCGCCTCGCCGAAGACCGTGACCAGGACGGCGAGACCGAGCGAGCCGCCGACCTGCTGCATCACGTTGACCAGCCCGGAGGCGGCACCGGCGTCCTCCGGCGCGACCCCGGCGAGCGACGCCGTGGTCAGCGGCACGAAGGCCAGCCCGTTGCCGGTGCCGAACAGCACCAGCGGGCCGAGCAGCGACGGGTAGGAGCTGCTCGCGGACAGCTGGGTCAGCCAGAGCAGGCCGAGCGCGGACAGCGACGATGCCGATGATCATCAGCCGCTGTGGCACCGAACCGCTCGATCAGCACCTTCGAGCTCGCCTGCGACGCCGCGAACAGCAGGACCGTGATCGGCAGGAACGCCAGGCCGGTGCGGATCGGGCTGTAGCCGAGGACGTTCTGCAGGAACTGGGTGAGGAAGAAGAACATCCCCATCATCCCGGCGACGAGGAGCAGCCGGGCGACGTAGGAGCTGGCGCGGTTGCGGTTGGCGAACAGCCGCAGCGGCGTGATCGGCGAGGCGGCGCGGCGCTCGATGAAGACGAACGCGGTGAGCAGGACGACGCCGATCGCGAAGGCGACGATCGTCTCGGAGTCACTCCAGCCGCCGGTGGCCGCGCGGACGAAGCCGAAGACCAGTGAGGCCATGCCGATGGTCGAGGTCAGCGCGCCGAGCAGGTCGAACGGGCCGCGATTGCGCGGCGTCTCGTGGATGACGAGTCGGGCCAGCGCGACGACGACGATGCCGATCGGCACGTTGACGAACAGCACCCAGCGCCACGACACCCACTGGGTCAGCACGCCGCCGGCGATCAGGCCGACGGCACTGCCGCCGACCGAGACCGCGGTGTAGAGGCCGATCGCGCGGGTGCGCTCGCGGCCCTCGGTGAACATCGTCATCAGCAGCGCGAGCGCGGACGGTGAGGCGAGCGCGCCGCCGACGCCCTGCGCGGCGCGGGCGATCAGCAGCTCGGCCGGGTTCTGCGAGAAGCCGCCGAGCAGCGAGGCCGCGGTGAACAACGCGATGCCCCAGACGAAGGTGGTGCGCCGGCCGAGGATGTCACCGGCCCGCGCGCCGAGCAGCAGCAAGCCGCCGAAGGTCAGGGTGTAGGCGTTGATCACCCAGGACAGGTTCGCGGTCGAGAAGCCCAGCGCGGTGCGGATGTGCGGCAGCGCGATGTTCACGATGGTGGCGTCGAGGACGACCATCAGCTGACAGGTGAGGATCACGGCCAGGACCAGGCCGGGGTGGCGCCGGTGCAGCCGGTCGCGGGCAGCGGTCGGTGCGATCGATCCCGGATTCGGTACTCACGTCAACTAGCTCCTGAAGCGATTACTATGGGATGAAACGGAAGGTGCCTCCGCTAACCATAACGGAGGTATCCTCCGGTTTGCAAGTCGGGTTTGTCTGTCACCACAGATCTACTCGATGGATATGACATCGAGGTTAACGGGCCGAGGCGAGGAGGAGCGATGGTCACGACGCGACCGCTGCGCGTCGACGCCCGCCGCAACCACGACCGCCTGCTCGCCGAGGCGGCCGCAGCCTTCTCCGAGCGCGGCGTCGACGTACCCGCTCGAGGAGATCGCGCGCCGCTCCGACGTCGGGATCGGCACCCTCTACCGCCACTTTCCCACCCGCGACGCGCTGATCGAAGCGGTTTATCGCCGCGAGGTCGAGCTGCTCTGCGACGCCGCCGACGAGCTGCTCCGGGACTGCCCGCCGAGCGACGCCCTCGAGCTGTGGCTGCAGCGGTTCGTGGAGTACGTCGCCGCCAAGCGAGGCATGGCAGCGGCGCTGAAGTCCGTGGTCGGCGCTGACTCCGAGCTGTTCGCCGAGTCCCACCGGCGGATCAGCGCCGCGATCAACCGGCTGGTCGAGGCCGGCGTCGGCGCCGGCGCGATCCGCGACGACGTCGAGCCGTTCGACCTGCTGCGGGCGGTCAGCGGCATCTGCCTGGCCACCGACCGCGACGACTGGCGAGACCACGCCAAGCGCCTCGTCGCCCTGCTCATGGACGGCATGCGCTACCGCGGCTGAATCAGGTCAAGCGAAGATCAAAAGCAACGTGCTCGGCAACTACCTGGAGAGCTCGCGTCTAGCCGGGTTTCGTCTGATCTGAAGTTGATCTTGGCGCAGTTAAGGCCCTAGCAGGCCGCTCAAGGGCACATGCGTCAAGATCAACCGCCAGGGAACTCCGGCGAAACCGGACAAACGACTAGCGCCCTCAGTAGTTAGCGCTTTTGTCCTTGAGCTCACTGTCACCCCCGTTCACCGGTGGCGAAACCTCCTGACGCGGCCAGTGATTACGTGATTACATGTAATTACGTAATCACTGGAGGATGGCATGAGCGAGGACGTCAAGGCTTGGCTGGGCGGGCGGCTGCCCGAGGAGTGGTTCACCGAGGCGCCGCAGGTCACGGTCGACCGGGACGAGATCCTGATCGTCGGCACGCTTGCCGGCGCCGGACGGCATGCCGAGGGCGACAGCGCCGCGGCGCGGTCCGAGGCCGAGCAGGGCCGCATCGCGCGATTCCGCGAGCAGACCCGCGAGCAGCGGATCCAGATCGCCCGCGAGACCGAGCACAAGTTCGACCGCAAGGTGGCCTGGGGCGCGCGGTGCGGTGACACCGAGACGCTGTTCACCCGGCTCGCGGTGCCGGTGATGACGCGACTGCCGCAGGCCGAGCGGGTCGTGCTCGACACCCTCGTCGACGCCGGTGTGGCGCGGTCGCGGTCGCACGCGCTCGCCTGGTGCGTCCGCCTGGTCGGTCAGCACTCGAGTGACTGGCTGGCCGAGCTTCGTACCGCGCTCACCGACGTCGAGCGGCTGCGAGAGGCCGGGCCGGACGCCGCTGCTGGCTGAGGATCGCGGCAGTTGGCCGGTCCGGGTGACGGGAATACATGACAAGCGTTATGCTTGGCTTCTTTCACGTATGAAACGCTCGTCGTTTCGTCGTGACCGACGACGTGGTTCGCCCGAGGAGAGCGCAATGACCGCCGCCGCCACGATCCCGGGTCTGGACGCCGCGCCGACCAAACACGGTCGGCTGGTCGCCTGGGTTCGCGAGATCGCGGCCCTGACCACCCCCGACCGCGTCGAGTGGTGCGACGGCTCCGAGGAGGAGTGGGACCGCATCACCCGCCAGCTCGTCGACGCGGGCACGTTGATCCGGCTCAACTCCGAGAAGCGGCCGAACTCCTTCTACGCCAAGTCCGACCCCGCCGACGTTGCCCGGGTCGAGAGCCGCACGTTCATCTGCTCGGAGTCCGAGGCTGACGCCGGGCCCACCAACAACTGGGTGGATCCGAGCGAGATGCGCGCAGACGCTCAGCGGCCTGTTCGCGGGCTGCATGACCGGGTCGGACGATGTACGTCGTCCCGTTCTGCATGGGTCCGCTGGGCTCGCCGATCTCCGCGCTCGGCGTCGAGATCACCGACTCGCCGTACGTCGTCATCTCGATGAAGATCATGACCCGGATGGGCAAGGCCGCTCTGGACGCCATGGGCGAGGACGGCTTCTTCGTGCCGGCGGTGCACTCGGTCGGGCGCGCCGCTCGCGCCGGGTCAGGCCGACGTCGCGTGGCCGTGCAACGCCGAGAAGTACATCGTGCACTACCCCGAGACCCGCGAGATCTGGTCGTACGGCTCGGGTTATGGCGGCAACGCGCTGCTCGGCAAGAAGTGCTACGCGCTGCGGATCGCAAGTGTCATGGCCCGCGACGAGGGCTGGCTCGCCGAGCACATGCTGATCCTCAAGCTCACCTCGCCGGAAGGCGTCGCGCGCTACATCGCCGCCGCGTTCCCCAGTGCGTGCGGCAAGACCAACCTGGCGATGCTGCAGCCGACGTTGCCCGGCTGGAAGGCCGAGACCGTCGGCGACGACATCTGCTGGATGCGCTTCGGCGATGACGGTCGGCTGCGGGCGATCAATCCCGGAGGCGGGGTTCTTCGGTGTCGCGCCCGGGCACCGGCGAGTCGACCAACGCCAACGCGATCGAGACGCTCTACGCCAACTGCATCTTCACCAACGTCGCGCTGACCGACGACGGCGACGTCTGGTGGGAAGGGCTGACCGACAAGCCGCCCGCGCACCTGACCGACTGGAAGGGCCGCGACTGGACCCCGGACTCCGACGAGCCGGCCGCGCACCCCAACGCCCGGTTCACCGCTCCGGCCTCGCAGTGCCCGACGATCGCGCCCGAGTGGGAAGACCCGGCCGGCGTGCCGATCGACGCGATCCTGTTCGGTGGGCGTCGCGCCTCGAGCGTGCCGCTGGTCACCGAGTCCTTCGACTGGAACCAGGGCGTCTTCCTCGCGTCCAACGTCGCGTCAGAGGGCACCGCGGCGGCCGAGAACAAGGTCGGCGAGCTGCGCCGCGACCCGTTCGCGATGCTGCCGTTCTGCGGCTACAACATGGGCGACTACTTCGCGCACTGGCTGAAGATCGGTGCGTCGACCGATGCCGAGAAGCTGCCCAGGATCTACTTCGTCAACTGGTTCCGCAAGAACGCCGAAGGGCACCTACGTCTGGCCGGGCTTCGGCGAGAACAGCCGCGTGCTCAAGTGGATCTCGGAGCGGCTCGGCGGCACCGCCGCGGCGACCGACACCCCGATCGGCCGGGTGCCGACCCGGACGCGCTCGACGCCGACGGGCCTCGAGATCAGCGACGAGTCGCTCGACCTGCTGCTCACCGTCGACGTCGAGACCTGGCGCGAGGAAGCCGCGCTGGTTCGCCCGCACTACGAGCGATTCGGCGACCATCTCCCGGCGGCGCTCTGGGATGAGCTCGACACGCTTAACTCTCGGCTCGCTTAGTCGACCTACTACACGTTGTGGCGGCTACCGTGACCATGCGGGAGGCTGCCGCCGGTGGGTCTGCGCGTGACGCTGATCTACGGGATCTACGAGCGGCGGCTGCAACGCTCGCTCGGGGATTCGCCGCGCCCGCGCCACGTCGGCGTCATCTTGGACGGCAACCGTCGGTGGGCTCGGGCGGCCGGCGCGAGCGACGTCAGCCAGGGTCATCGGGCCGGCGCCGACCACATCATCGACCTGCTTGCGTGGTGCACCGAGGCGGGCGTCGAGGTCGTGACGCTGTGGTTGCTCTCGAGCGACAACCTCAGCCGGCCGGACGAAGAGCTGCTGCCGTTGCTCGACATCATCGAGGCGACCGTCACCGACCTGGCGGCGGCTGACGAGCCCTGGCGGGTCCACCCGGTCGGCTCGCTCGACCTGCTGCGCGACTCGACCGTCCGCGCGCTCAAGGAGGCCGACGAGGTCAACCCGCGACAAGACCGGGCTGCTGGTCAACGTCGCGATCGGCTACGGCGGACGGCGCGAGATCGCCGATGCCGTACGCAGCTTGCTGCAGGAGCACGCGTTGCGCGGCGCGTCGCTCGAGGAGGTGGCGAGCGTGCTCGACGTCGAGCACATCGCTGATCACCTCTACACCCGCGGCCAGCCCGATCCCGATCTGGTGATCCGTACCTCGGGGGAGCAGCGGCTCGGCGGGTTCATGTTGTGGCAGAGCGCGCACTCGGAGTTCTACTTCTGCGACGCGCTGTGGCCGGACTTCCGGCGGATCGACTTTCTTCGCGCGCTGCGTTCCTACGCCCAGCGGGAGCGCCGCCACGGCGCGTTGACGGGCTTCGGAACCAAGGATTTGAGCCGGTGCCGGGGGATGATGGCCGCGTGGCCGGCCGTCATCGCAAAGCGCCCCGCTCCACGGGGGCGAGCGCGGTCAGCATGGCCGACACCGCAAGCCGCCGTCGCGACAGCGCGCTGTCGTGCCGACCGTCGACCGCGGTCGCCGTGCTGGCGGTCGGTGGCGTGATGTTCGGTCACGCCGTCGCAGATGGTCAGGCCACCTCACGGCGCTGCGGCCGCCGTGCCAGCGCGCCGAGCTCTCTCGGCGCCTGTGGTGGTGGCGCAAACTGCAGCCTCCCGCGCCGCCGGCGCGCCCAAGAAAACGCATCCGTCACGCGGTGCGTCACCACCGGGCCGCACCGGCGGTGCTAGGGTGAGCGACGTCGGGCCGCCGTGCTACATCCAGGTGCCACCGACTCGTGGTCAGCTGCTCGCCAGGCGGATCCTGCTACCACGGCCAGCAGGTGGCGTTCCGGCGCCACGGTCTCGACGTCGTGCTCGGCAACGCCGGTGGCGTGCAAGTCTGCCGTCAACGGGCAGCACGCTCACCGCGCCGGCCGGTCCGGCCAGGTGCGCACGCTTCACATCCACTGAGCCCGAACCTCGCTACCCAACTGCGTCGCGGCGTTCACTGAGGCGTTGCGTGTCGTACGCCGTCGCGGCACGAACCACGACGTACGGTCGGCCTAGACGGTCGACGACCCGTCGGCTGTGTCCCCGGAGGCCACGTGACCCCAGCCGCGACGAGTGCCGCGTCCCTGTCCCCGAAGCGGCGCAAGCCGCGCCGGCGCGTCTACGTCCTTGACACCAGCGTCCTGCTCGCCGACCCGTCAGCGTTGAGCCGCTTCGCCGAGCACGACGTCGTCCTGCCGGTAGTCGTCATCACCGAGCTCGAGGCCAAACGCAACCATCCTGAGCTCGGCTGGTTCGCTCGGCAGGCGTTGCACCTGCTTGACGACCTGCGGGTGCGCCACGGCCGGCTCGACGCGCCGATCCCGGTCAATGACGTCGGCGGGACGGTTCGGGTCGAGCTCAACCACAGCGATCCCTCGGTGCTGCCCGTCGGCTACCGCCAGACCGACAACGACTGCCGGATCCTCACGGTTGCCGGCAACCTCGCGGCTGAGGGCGCGGACGTCGTCCTGGTCAGCAAGGACCTGCCGCTGCGGATCAAGGCAGCGAGTATTGGGCTGGCGGCAGAGGAGTATCTCGCCGAGCAGGTCGAGTGCGGCTGGACCGGCATGACCGAGCTCGACGTTTCTGGCGACGAGGTCGACACGCTGTATGCCGACGAGAGCCTCGACCTCGCCGACGCGCGCGATCTGCCATGCCACACCGGCGTCGTGCTGATCTCAGAACGAGGCAGCGCGCTTGCACGGGTCGGGCCGGACAAGTCGCTGCGGCTGGTACGCGGTGACCGGGAGGCCTTCGGAGTGCACGGTCGCAGCGCGGAGCAACGGATTGCCCTCGACCTCCTGCTCGACCCCGACATCGGCATCGTCTCGCTCGGTGGTCGCGCCGGCACCGGCAAGTCAGCGCTCGCGTTGTGTGCCGGTCTCGAGGCTGTCCTGGAGCGCCGGCAGCACAAGAAGGTCGTCGTCTTCCGCCCGCTGTATCCGGTCGGTGGCCAGGAGTTCGGCTATCTGCCCGGCAGCGAGGCCGAGAAGATGACGCCGTGGGCGCAGGCGGTGTTTGACACGCTCGGCGCGCTGGTGCCCGAGCCGGTCATCGACGAGGTGGTCGACCGCGAGCTGCTCGACGTCATGCCGCTTGACCCACATCCGTGGCCGGAGCCTGCATGACTCGTTCGTCATCGTCGATGAGGCGCAGTCGCTCGAGCGAGGAGTCCTGCTGACCGTGCTGTCGCGCATCGGCCAGAACTCCCGCGTCGTGCTCACTCACGACGTCGCGCAGCGCGACAACCTTCGGGTCGGACGCCATGACGGTGTTGCCGCGGTCATCGAGGCGCTGAAGGGCCACCCGCTGTTTGCCCACGTGACGCTGACCCGCTCGGAGCGCTCGCCGATCGCCGCGCTCGTGACCGAGATGCTGGAGGGCATCGGCAGCTAGCACCCGCAGCCGCGGCTCTTTTCAGTGGCAGGCACGCTCAGCGGGTCGCTCGTGCCCCGATACTGCTCCGTTGAGTGGATACAGGACAGCACGTGTTGTGTCGACGACGGAGGAGACTCGGATCGCCCGGGGTGCGACATTCTCCGGAGATCCGATGCGGCTACGGCTTGCGCGCACCCTCGGCTCGATCCGGCTTCCCATGTCCGGGTCGGGCGCTGTCACCCGATGCTAGACCGCCCAAGCGGCCTGCGAGCTGCCGACACGTTCGACCCAGATGCCCGAGCCGCCGCCGCTGAGATGGCGAGGCGGCTGGCACTGTACGAGTCGCTGTTTTCAAAGATGCCGATCGGTGTGGCGTTCGTCGATCGTGACTTCCGCTTCGTTCATGTCAACGAGATGCTGGCTGCTGTAAATGGGCCGAGCGTGGCCGAGCATGTCGGCCAGCTGGTGGCGACGGTGGTGCCATTGCTCTGGCCGCAGCTCGAGCCGATCTACCGACGTGTCCTCGACACCGGCCAATCAGCGCTGGACACCGAGGTAGAAACACCAGACGCGTCGATTCCCTCCGGTAAGCGTCACTGGCTCACCAGCTACTACCCGGTGGCGATGAAACGACGAGGTCATTGGGATCGGCGTCGTCGTGGTCGACATCACCGAACGCAAGCGGGCCGAGGAGGCCGGGAGGATGTTGACCGCCATCGTCGACGGCTCCGGCGACGCGATTTTCGGCGCGACGATGAACGGGACGGTGACAAGTTGGAACCCGGCGGCGGAACGCCTGTTCGGGTTCACCGCCACCGAGATCGTCGGTCATCCCGCGACCACGATCGCGCCGCCTGACCGAGCGCATGAGCAGGTCGAGATGCGGACCCGGCTCAAAGCCGGCGGCGCACCTGAACGCCTTGAGACCGTGCGGCGCCACCGTGACGGACACCTCATCGACGTTGTCATCTCAGCCTCGACCGCGACAGATGAGGCCGGTGAAATCGTGGGTCTGTCGGTGTTCGCGCACGACATCTCCGAGCGCCTCGCGACCGGCCGCGCGCTCGAGGCGAGCCGTCGTCGACTCGCCGAGGCGCAGCAGATCGCTCGCCTCGGTAGTTTTGAGTTCACCATCGCCACGCAGGTGATGGTGTGCTCGGATGAGCTCTACCGCATTCTCGGGCTTGAGCCAGACTCCGCGCCAGTCAATGAGATTTTCGTCTCATTGGTGCTTCCCGAGGACCAGGAATTGGTGCGCGCGGCGTGGGCAGCGGCAATCACCGACGCTGTTCCGTTCACGCTCGACTATCGGATCATTCGATCGGACGGGCAGCTGATCTGGGTCAACGCGCGCGCTGTTGCGGAAGTCGATGACGACGGTACGGTCATCAAGCTGTCCGGCACATTGCGTGACAACACCGCCCGGGTCGAGCTCGACCGGGAACGGATGGCTGCGGAGACGCGGTTCGAGATCGGTTTCGAACAGGCAGAGATCGGTACCGCGATCCTGGACCTTCAGGGCACGCCGGTTCGGGTGAACCCCGCCTTATGCCGGCTGTTGGGCCGGCCAGCCGAGATGCTCATCGGGCGGCGCTGGGCTGCCTTCAACCATCCTGATGAGGTCTCGCCCGGTCCGGCGGTCTACGCCAGGCTCGCCGCGGGCTTTGACACCTATTCCGACGAGCGTCGGTATGTCCAACCTGACGGCACAATTGTGTGGGCATCGACTCACGGCACGATCGTCCGGGATGAGGGCGGCGAGCCGCAGTATTTCCTCGCCCAATTCCTCGACATCACCGCGCGCAAACGGATGGAGCAGGAGCTATCGCATCAGGCGTTGCACGACGCGTTGACCGGACTGCCGAATCGGGCGTTGCTTACTGATCGACTCCTACACGGCCTGGCAGGCACTCGGCAAGGAGACGGCCATCTCGGCGTCATCTTCCTCGACGTCGACCACTTCAAGGTCGTCAACGACTCGCTCGGCCATAACTGCGGCGACGACCTGCTGAGGGTCGTCGCTCAACGCATCACCGCAGCCACCCGGCCGGATGACACGGTGGCACGGTTTGGCGGCGACGAGTTCGTGATCCTCTGCAACGACGTATCCGTCGAGATGACGATGGAGATCGCCGGCCGGATCCTCGCGTCACTGAGCGAAACCTTCGTGATCGACGGTCAGGAGATGAGCGTGACGGCGAGCATGGGTATCGCCTTGTCTGACGAGACCTCGACGTCAGACAGCTTGTTGCGCGACTCCGACGCCGCGATGTATCGCGCCAAGGAACTCGGTCGAGGTCGCATCGAGATCTTCGATGATCTGCTTCGAGTCAAAGCCGAGCGTCGCCTTGCCACGGCTTCTGCGCTACGCCACGCGCTCGCGCGCCACGAGCTCACCGTGCACTACCAACCGATTGTGGACCTCTCAACCGGCAGCCTCGTCGGGGCTGAAGCACTGCTGCGGTGGACGCATCCGCAGCGAGGCCCGATCGAGCCTGGCGAGTTCATCCCGATTGCTGAAGACACCGGGCTGATCATCGACATCGGAGCGTGGGTGCTCGAACAAGCGTGTGGCGAGCTCGTCGAGTGGCAACGAAGTGCGCCGCGCATGTCGGTGGCCGTCAACCTGTCCGTGCGGCAGCTTGTCGCTCCGGACATCACCGGTTTGGTCGAGGGCGTGCTCCAGCGGACCGGGGTTCCGCCGGATTGCTTGCATCTTGAGCTCACCGAAAGCGTCCTGATGGAGGACGTCGATTATTTCGCCCGGACCATGACGAGCCTGAAGTGTCTTGGTGTACGGCTCGCGATCGATGACTTCGGCACTGGCTATTCATCGTTGAGCTATCTGACTCGGCTTCCAGTCGATGCGGTCAAAGTGGACCGCGCGTTTGTTGAAGGGCTAGGCACCGATCGGCAGCAAACCGCCCTGGTCGCGGCAATCATCGCCATGGCTGATGCGCTCGGCCTGGACGTGACAGCCGAAGGCGTGGAGACGGCTGATCAGCTCGCCAGCCTCAAGCGACTGCACTGCGGTCGCGCGCAGGGCTACTACCTCGCCCGTCCGATGCCCGCGGCCGCCCTGCGTCAACTCGTGGCCGAATCTCATCGTTGGGCCGTCGACCCTGCGGCCTGACCGATGCTTTAGCGGCCGTGCGGGTAGGCCATCGCGAGAACGTCAAGTGCAGCGTCGAGCTGCACCTCAGTGATCTGACCCTCGCCTGAGCCGACAAAGCCGAGATCGACGACGGCCTGCCGCACTGTGGTGCCGTCCGCGAGCGCCTTCTTCGCCGCCTTCGCGGCGTTGTCGTAGCCGATGTAGCGCATGACCGGCGTGACGATCGACGGAGACGATTCGGCGTACGTACGACAGCGGTCCACGTCCGCGGTCGTCCCGTCGATGCAACGGTCGGCGAGCAACCGCGAGCAGTTTGCGAGCAGGCGGATCGACTCCAGCAGGTTGCGCGCGATGACGGGCAGCATGACGTTCAGCTCGAGGTTGCCGGCCGCGCCGCCGAACGCGACGGCGGCGTCGTTGCCCATGACCTGCGCAACGATTTGGCAGACGGCTTCGGCGATGACCGGGTTGACCTTGCCCGGCATGATCGATGAGCCCGGCTGCAGGTCAGGCAGGTGGATCTCGCTCAAACCGGCACGCGGGCCGGAGGACATCCACCGAAGATCATTCGCGAGCTTGTAGAGGCTGGCGGCGATGGTCCGCAGCTGGCCGCTCGCCTCCACGAGTGCATCCCGTGCGCCCTGGGCTTCGAAGTGGTTGCGAGCCTCCGACAGCGGCAGGTCGAGGGAGTCGACCAGGATGGCGATGACGCGCTCGGCGAAGTCCGCAGGTGAGCTGATGCCGGTGCCGACCGCGGTGCCGCCGAGCGGCAGCTCACCGATTCGCGGCAGTGAGGACTCCAACCGCTCGATGCCGTAACGAACCGCGGCGGCGTACCCACCAAACTCCTGGCCCAGAGTGACTGGGGTCGCGTCCATCAGGTGAGTGCGCCCGCTCTTCACCACGTCTGCCCACTCCTGCGCCTTGCGGCTCAGCGATGCCTCGAGGTGACGCAACGAGGGGATGAGGTCGGTCACGATCGACTGGGTAGCCGCGATGTGTATCGCCGACGGAAAGACATCGTTGGAGGACTGTGACGCGTTGACGTTGTCGTTGGGATGCACGTCGCGGCCGAGGCTGCGGGCGGCGAGCGTCGCGATGACCTCGTTGGCGTTCATGTTGCTCGACGTGCCGGAGCCGGTCTGGAAGACATCAATCGGGAAGGCGTCGTCATGCCTGCCGCTGGCGACCTCCGTCGCCGCGGCCGAGATCGCCGCGGCCATGTCCGCGTCGATGACGCCCAACTCGCCGTTGACCGTCGCCGCGGCTGCCTTGATCGCGCCGAGCGCAGCGATCAGCGCCGGGTCGATCGTCACCCCCGATAGTGGGAAATTCTCCACCGCTCGCTGGGTCTGGGCCCGCCACAGCGCGTCAGCCGGCACGCGGACCTCGCCCATCGAGTCGTGCTCGATCCGGAACTCGTTGTCGCTCATGCGTCCATTGTTCCGCAGCGCCCGTGGCCCTTGGGCAGCGCCTGCGATCAGAAGTTGATCAGCCGTGATGCTCGAAGTCGACCGAGCTGTACGCGCGAAGCTTGGTCAGCTTGTGGTCGCTGTAGATCGAGCGGATTGTGCCGCTCTTCGATCGCATGACGAGCGAGTGGGTCGTGGCACCGCCCGCGCGATAGCGGACGCCCTCGAGCAGTTCGCCATCCGTGACGCCCGTCGCGACGAAGAAGACGTTGTCGCCACTCACCAGGTCATTGGTGTCGAGCACGCGGTTGAGGTCGTGGCCGGCGTCGATGGCCCGCTGCCGCTCCTCGTCGTTGCGTGGCCAGAGCTTGCCGAGAATGACGCCACCGAGGCACTTCAACGCGCTCGCCGCGATGATGCCTTCCGGCGTCCCACCGATGCCGAGAAGCATGTCGACGCCGGTCCCGTCCCGTGCGGCCATGATCGCGCCCGCTACATCGCCGTCGGTGATGAAGCGGATCCGGGCACCCGCCTCACGAATCTCCTGCACCAACCCCTCGTGTCGTGGCCGGTCGAGGACTATCACTGTCACATCCTCGGGAGAGCAACCCTTCGCTTTGGCCACCGCGTTCACGTTGTGCTCGACCGGTGCCTCGATGTCGACAACACCGGCAGCCGCGGGCCCGGTCACGAGCTTTTGCATGTAAAACAGCGCCGACGGGTCGTACATCGCGCCGCGGTCAGCCACGGCCATGACCGAGATCGCGTTCGTCATGCCCTTGGCGGTCAGGGTGGTCCCGTCAACGGGATCGACCGCCACGTCGCATTCCGGCCCAATGCCGTCGCCGACCTCCTCGCCGTTGTAGAGCATCGGCGCTTCATCTTTCTCGCCTTCGCCGATCACGACGGTGCCGTTCATCGAGACGGTGGACACAAGCTGTCGCATTGCATTGACCGCGGCCTGGTCGGCGCCGTTCTTGTCGCCCCGGCCTACCCACCGGCCGGCCGCCATCGCGGCGGCTTCGGTGACCCGGACGAGTTCGAGCGCGAGGTTGCGGTCGGGACGCTCGCCACCGACGCGCAGCGATCCGGGGATGGTGGCATCGGTCATCCTCTGATCTTGCCATCCAGCGGGGTTTGAGTCGCCTCGCGAGCGTGCGAAGGTGCCGTGGAAGGTGACAGAGTGCATCCATGCCTAGTCGACGGGCAGCGGGAGAGCGCGGTGGTGGCCGTGCTCAGGCGACGCGCGCCTCGTTGCTCTCGGCAGCGAGCGACGCCTTCGCGGCCGGTGGCTTCGCCGACGCCAACATCACCGATGTTGTGGCCCGAGCCGGCGCCAGCGTCGGGAGCCTCTATCACCACTTCGGTGGGAAGGCCGATCTGTATCTCGCGCTGTTTGATGACTATCAGGCGCGGCAGGAGCATCGCGCTGCCGAGGCGGTTCGAGCCGCTCGGCTGAACGGCCAGGTCGACACCCTGCAGCTTTTCCTTGTCGGGGCGACCGCCTACCTGCGCGGGTGCTGGGAGGAGCGGGAGCTCGCCCGCGTGTTCCTCGACGGCGGCGGCCCGCCTGGTTTCGAGTTGATCGCTCGCCGTCGCTATCGCGAGTGGGTACGCGTCAACACCGCGTTGCTCAACACCGACGACCAGCCACTCGGCGAGACGCTGGTCACGGTCCTCACGAGCATCGTTGCCGAGGCCGGTCGCGAGGTAGCGGTGCAGGAGACCGAGACCACCGCGATGCGGCTTGCGGATGAGTTCGTCGAGTTGCTCGGGCGGGTCGGCACCGGCTAAGGCCGACGTCTCTCACCAGCTGCCGCGATGCACGACGTCAGTCGTTGGTCGTCGTCGGTCTTTGAGGTTGCGCTTCGGCGCGGCAGGATCGGAGTGACCGAAGCACACCACGCCGACGACATCGTGATCGGCCGGCACACCAAACGCCTCGCGGAACGCCGGGATGACCTCCGGCTGCATGCCAATGAACAATGCCCCGAGGCCTTCGTCGACTGCTTGCAACAGCATCAGCAACGCCACCATGCCGGTGTCGATATGCCAGAACGGCACTGGCCACCTCGATTCGTCGCGGTCAGTCCAGCCCTTGTCGTCCCGTGCGTACCGGTCGAGGTACGCCCGCTTGCACGACAACGCGACCGCGATCACCGGTGCGCGCATCACGCCGGCACGCGTCTCTGCCGGCCAGCTCGCAGTCTCCTCAGGTGTCTCGGTGACTTGCCAGAACTTGGCCCGGTCCTCGGCGCTCTCGAGCACTAACAGCGCGTAACCCTGTGAGAAGCCGGCAGACGGCGCCCGCAGTCCGGCGGCAATCACCCGCTCGACGACCTCGGGCTCGACCGGCTGGTCGAGGTAGTGGCGAACCATCCGGCGCTGACGCAGAACTTCGGCAAACTCCATGCCGTTGTTCTACCGTGCGCTTTCCCTCGCGCTCAGCGCGGTCCCCACTCACCGACGTCAACCTCGACGCCGACTTGACGTACGTTCCCTTGGAAGCGCCCTGCAAGGGAACCTACGTCAAGATCACCGAGGGATTAGCCGCGCTCGTGGGCGAGCAGCCAGCGCTTGGTCGGCAGGCCGTAGTAGTAGCCGCCGAGGGCACCACCGGTGCGCAGGATGCGGTGGCACGGCACGATCGGCGCGATCAGGTTGCGCGCGCAGGCGCTGCCGGCCGAGCGGACCGCGTTCGGGTTGCCAGCCCGTGCTGCCAACTCGGCATAGCTGATCGTTTCGCCTGGCCGAACCTCGCGCATCACCTTCCATGCGGCTTGGTGGAAGTCGCCGCCTGGCTGTGAGACCGGCAGGTCGTCCAGCGCGCTGAGCTCGCCTTCGAAGTACGCAACGACCGCGGCCGACAGCCGACCGAGGTCAGGCCGAATGATGAGCGGCTCGGTAGCGAGTCGGGCCGCCATTGCGTCCGGCGTGTCAAATCCGGCAGCGACGATGACATCGTCGCGGGCGAGCAGCGACAGCTCGCCGGTTGGTGTGGTCAGGGTCGTCGCGTCAATCGTCATGACAGAGCTCCAGTCGTCGTCAGGTGATCAATCCACAGGTGCATCGCGGCGTAAGAGCGCCACGGCCGCCACTGCTCAGGTGTCATGTCCGCCGCCATGCGGCGAAGGACAAGGTCGGTGCCGGGAAACGCGTCCGGGTCGCCAAGCGCGCGCATGGCGACGTAGTCGGCTGTCCAGGGCCCGACGCCCGGCATTGCGAGCAGGCGAGCACGTGTTTCCTCCCGGTCCGCGCTCGGGTCGAGCACCAGGTCGCCGGACGCGTGCGCGGCGGCGATTGCTCGTAGCGTCTTAATGCGTCCGCCGGTGAGGCCGATGCCGTCATACGTTGCCTCGGCGAGCGCATCGGCGGCCGGAAAGCGGGCTGTCAGCGTGCCGGCTGGTGCGTCGAGAGGTTTGCCGTACGCGTCGACCAGCCGGCGCGCGAATGTGTGCGCTGAGGCGACCGAGACCTGCTGCGCGAGCACGGTTCGGACGAGAACCTCGAAGCCATCGGCACAGCCTGGCACTCGCAGACCCGGTCTCGCCGCGACCATCGCTGCCAGCTGTGGGTCTTCGCGGAGGGTTGCGTCGACCGCGGTCGGGTCGGCATCGGCGTCGACCATCCGGCGGCACCGCGCCACCATGTCCGGCAGTGTCCGCACGTCCTCGATGCTGGTTGTGAGAGTGACGGCGTCAGGGCCCAGCTGCATTGCCACGACCGAACCGGACGGCAGCACCCGTCGGTAGGTGGTGCCGTCGAGCTCCTCGATCCCGGCAACGAGGTGGAGCCGGAGCCAGCCGAGCATCTCCCCGACCGCATACGGCGTCCGATAACTCAGTCGTAGCGTCAGCGCTCCGGTGCTCGCCAGCTCACTCGATGGCCGGCGCCGGATATCGCGGGGCGCCATGCCGAAGTGGTCGCGCATCGTGTCGTTGAACTGCCGCAGGCTGGCGAATCCAGCCGTGAACGCGACGGTCGTGATCGGCAAGTCGGTGGCGTCGAGCAGCAGGCGAGCCGTTTGCGCCCGCCTGGTTCGGGCTAGCGCGAGCGGCCCGGCGCCAACCTCGGCAACGAGCACTCGGTGCAAGTGCCGTTCGCTGACGTGAAGTGACCGAGCGAGTGCGGGCACGCCGCCATCGGCGTTGCCGTTCGAGCCGTCGATCGCGCCCGCGGCGATTGCACGCAATGCCCGGGCAGCGAGATCACCGCGGACGTCCCACTCGCGGGAGCCCGGAGCGGCCTCTGGTCGGCACCGCTTGCAGGCGCGAAAGCCGGCAGCAACCGCGGCAGCGGCGCACGGGTAGAAGTTGACGTTCTCCCGTTTTGGCGTCTGAGCCGGACACGACGGCCGGCAGTAGATGCCGGTGGTGGTGACGGCGGTGACGAAGCGGCCGTCGAAGCGCGCGTCGCGGCTGGCAACCGCGCGATAACAGCGGTCGTGGTCTTCGTGCATGCAGCCATCCTGCCCCGACCCCTACTGTTTCTCTAGCGGGTTTCGGACATGACAGGCTGGCGGCGTGCACGACGACCTACTGACCCGCCGCGTCGACTATCCGATCCTCGATCGCAAGGCCGCGTACCTGATCAACAACTCGCTCGGCGCCATGCATCGCGACACCGCCTCACGGCTGGCGGAGTACGCCGACATCTGGGACACCGACGGGGTCGTCGCGTGGGCGACCTGGTTTCCCGAGATGAGCCGAGTGGCCGATCTCGTCGGCACCGCGATCGGCGCCCCCGCCGGCACGACCATCCTGCGGCAGAGCGTCGCCGACGCCATCAACGCGGTCGTGTCGTGCGTGGACTTCTCCTCTGCCCGCAACCGCGTCGTCACCACCGCGGCCGACTGGCCCGGCACCCACTACATGTGGGCCGAACACTGCCGTCGGCACGGTGGCGAGCTGGTTGTCGTGCCGTACGAGCCGGACGGCGTCAGCATCGACTCGCAGCGGGTCGCCGAAGCGATCGACGACCGCACCCTTGTGGTCTCGGTCAGCCTGGTGCAATTCCGTACGTCTGCGTTGCTCGACGTCGCGCCCGTGCGGGAGGCGGCGCAACGGCACGGCGCGTTGCTCATCCTCGACGCCTATCAAGCCGTCGGAGCGGTTCCGGTCGACGTCGTGGCCAACGAGATCGACGTGTGCGTCGGCGGCTCGGTGAAGTTCCTCTGCGGCGGTCCGGGCAACGGCTGGCTCTACATCCGTCCAGACCTCGCCGAGTCGCTGCGACCGAGTGCGGTCGGCTGGATCTCGCACGAGCGGCCGTTCGACTTCGAATGGGCCGAAATCGCTTATGCACCAGGGATTCAGCGGTTTGCTGGCGGCACGCCGAACGTCGCCGCCGCGTACGCCGCAGCGGCTGGGTACGAGGCCATCGTTGACATCGGCGTGCGGCGGATCCGGGAGCGGTCACAGGCGCTCACGCAATCAATCGTGGAGGGCGCGCTCGAGCGGGGCTTCACGGTGCGTTCGCCGCTCGACGCGCCTGCTCGTGGCGGCCACGTCACCATCGATGTGCCGGATGCGCAGCGGGTGCACGAGGTGTTGATTGAGCGGGGTTTCGTGGTCGACTATCGGCCCGGCGGCGGGATCCGGATCGGTCCGCACTTCTTCTCAACGACCGAAGAGTGCGTCGGCGTGCTCGATGAGATCGCGCGGATCCGTGACGACGACTGACGTCGCGCGGCCGAAGCGAGGTCGCGAGTCGGCCTCGGACATGGTGCGGTCACTCGGGTTGATCGCCATCGTCATCGCGCTCACCTTGATTTTCGTGCCGGGCTTGTTGCATCCCAGCAAGTCGCAGCGCTTCCCTGGCACCGACTACTCCGATTACGTCTCCGGCTTCCGTCAGCTGACCGGGAAGGCCGCCCTGACCCCGGCAAACCTCCCGAAGGGCTGGGCGGCGAACGCCGCGACGTTGTCGGGCGGCAAGGCGACGGCGCATCTTCACATCGGCTGGGCCACGCCAGGATCGAAGTACGCCGGCCTCGAGGAGAGTGTGCAGCCCGCCGCATCATTCGTGTTGAGCGTGTTGGGTCGCCGCGGGACCAACGCAATCGGCAACGTGACGATTGACGGCAGCGAGTGGGCGACGCGTACGTCGACCCGCGGCGAGTATTCGTTGAGCCGAACGATTCGTGGCATCACCGTCATCGTGACTGGCAGCGCGACGCCGGCCCAGATCCAGCTGTTGGCTGCGTCACTGCGTTGAGCGCGCCGCACCGCGCCAGGTGAGCCAGCTAGCTCGACCGGTCCTCGGCGGGCGGGCCGGCTGCCTCGAGGCGCGCCTTCGCGCCATCGAGCCATTCCTGACAGATCGTTGCCAGCTGCTCGCCGCGCTCCCACAGCGCGAGCGACTCCTCCAGCGTGGCGCCGCCCGCCTCGAGCTGGCGCACCACGTCGGTCAGCTCCTCGCGAGCCTGTTCGTAGCTCGGCCGGTCACCCTCGGACGGCGTCTGCTGGGCGCTCATGGGAAGACATCTTCGACGACAAGGGAAACCCGGCCACGGGCGAGTCGGCCGATCAGGGCATCGCCCGCACCAAGGGCGTCGGAATCGCGCGCGATGGAGCCGTCGGCCCGCTGCAGGACGGCGTAGCCGCGGTCGAGCGTGGCTTGCGGTGAGAGCGCGGCGATCTGGCCACGCAACGCTGCAACCGACGCGGTGGCTTCAGCGAGCGCGCCGAGGGTGGCGCGCCGGCCCCGCTCGCGAGCCGATTCGAGGTCGAGCCGCCAGGCGGTCAGCACGCCGAGCGGGTCGGCCAGCGCCGGGCGAGTGCGCAACGAGTCGAGCCGTTGTTGTTCGGTCTCGATCCGGCCGACGATCGTGCGTCGGGCGCGGTCGCGCAGGGCGCCGACGCGAGCTAACTCCTCACCGACGTCGGGAACGACCAGCTTGCCGGCGTCGGTCGGCGTTGACGCCCGTCGGTCAGCGGCGTGATCGACGAGCGGGATGTCGGTTTCATGCCCGATCGCCGAGACGACCGGCGTGAAGCAGTTGGCGACTGCCCTAACCAGTGCCTCGTCGGAGAACGGCAGCAGGTCTTCCATCGAGCCGCCGCCGCGTGCGATCACGATGACGTCGACTGCGGGATCTCCATCGAGGCGTTGTAGTGCCTCGATGACCTGGGTGACCGCGTACGCACCCTGCACCGCGACCGGCTCGATCCGGAACGCCACCGCTGGCCAGCGGCGCTTGGCGTTCTCGACCACGTCTCGCTCCGCCGCGCTCGAACGACCAGTGACGAGCCCGACGGTGCGCGGCAGGAAGGGCAGCGCTCGTTTGCGCTCCGCCGCGAACAGCCCTTCGGCGGCGAGGAGCTTGCGCAGCTCTTCGAGGCGCGCGAGCAGCGCACCGATACCGACCGGTTTGACGTCGTACGCGGTGAAGGTCAGGGAGCCGCGTACCGCCCAGTATTCAGGCCGCCCCCACACCACGATGCGGGCGCCTTCGGCAAGCGGAGGCGAAATCGTCTCCAGCAGTTGGGTCCGGCAGCTCACTCGTAGCGACATCTCCGCGGCGGTGTCGCGCAGGACCAGGAAGGCAGTCGCCTGGCCGGGTCGGCGGGTGACCTCGGTGACCTGACCCTCGACCCAGACTCGGCCGAGCCGGCCGATCCAGTCACCGATGGCCTTTGCCACCGTGCGGACTGGCAGCGGTGATTCCGCGCTGGATTCAAGCGGCATCGGCTCAGCGTAGGCGCGACCTACGATGGACAGGTGACGGCAGCAGCGAACGGTGGACAGCGACGAGTGCTCCTCGCTGCGCCGCGGGGCTACTGCGCGGGCGTTGACCGCGCGGTGCAGACCGTTGAGGTAGCGCTCGAGCGATTCGGCGAGCCGGTGTACGTCCGCAAGCAGATCGTCCATAACTCCCACGTCGTGGCGCGGCTGGAGGCCCGAGGCGCAGTCTTCGTCGACGAGACCGACGAGGTGCCCGAGGGCGCGGTCGTCGTCTTTTCCGCCCACGGCGTCGCGCCGGTCGTGCACGAGGAGGCCGCTCGTCGAAACCTGCGGACCATTGACGCGACCTGCCCGCTCGTCACGAAGGTGCATGCCGAGGCGCGGCGGTTTGCGCGCGAGGACGTCGACATTCTGCTGATCGGCCACGAGGGTCATGAGGAGGTCGTGGGCACAACCGGCGAGGCTCCTGATCGCGTGCACCTGGTTTCAGGGCCCGAGGCGGTCGCCGACCTCGAAGTCCGCGACCCGAGCAAGCTTGCCTGGCTGTCGCAGACGACGCTGTCGGTCGACGAGACGCAGGAGACGGTCGAGGCCCTGCGCAAGCGCTTTCCGCTGCTGGCCGATCCGCCGAGTGACGACATCTGTTATGCCACCCAGAACCGCCAGGTCGCGGTCAAGTCGATCGCGGCCGCCTCAGATCTCGTCCTGGTGGTCGGATCGACCAACTCCTCAAACTCGGTGCGCCTGGTTGAGGTCGCGCTCGGCAGCGGCGCATCCGGCGTCGTACCTCGTCGACGATGTCAGTCATATCGACCCGACGTGGCTCGAGGGTGTGACGACGGTCGGCGTGACGAGCGGAGCCTCTGTGCCAGAGTCGCTCGTGGCCGACGTGCTCGCGTGGCTGGCAGAGCATGGCTTTGCCGACGTCGAGGAGATCACCGCGGTCGAGGAACACCTCACGTTCGCATTGCCGCATGAGTTGCGGCGCGATCGGAACGCGTCGGTTTAACGCGTCGGTCTAGAGGCCGGCGCCTTGGCCGGCGCCAAGCGGGACGTTCACGCCCAGCGCCGTCGAGCTGTAGCCACCCGCGCTCAGGCAGACCTTCCAGCCACCGAGCTCACGGACGACGGTGACCGTGTAGGGGCTCGGCGGGCCGATCCGCGGCACCAGCTCCCCAGCAGCGGTCGCTGCTGGCACATGCAACGGTCCGATGGAGACGTGAGTTGGTGTCACGTGGGTCACGGTCAGGTGGTTGAGGCCACCGAGGGTGAGCAGCGCACCTTGGCCCGCTCCGGCGAGGTCGGATTCGGCGATCTGGGCACGGTCGCTGCTGCACAGCTGGCTGTAGACCGCCGCCCAGTCGTTGTGCGCGGCGTCCTTGCCGACCGACTCGACCGCGGCGGCGACCGCGGTGGGATGCGATTCGGTGAGGTAGTGCCACGCCACTGAGCCGATGACCAGATCGACGACGAGCATGATCGCGATGCGGCGCTTGGTGAACCATCGATGCCGCTTCGGCGGTGCGGTGACGGGGTGCGCGAGAGCGCGAGCCGCCGCATGAAGGTCGGTGGTGCGCTCGGACGAGAGATCCCACGTCACGCCATGGCATCGGCGCCGCTTGGGTCACGCCTTGAGGGCGGCAGGCCCCTCATGTTCGTCGCGATCATTGCCGCCGAGCCCGTAGTCGCCGGCACGACCAAACAGATCGTCGGACGGCTCGGCTGAGATGTCGGCCCCGATGGCCGGCAACACGACGACTGCACGCGACTGCTCGGCCGACTCGACCAGCTCGGGAGCGCCAACCGGTCGGACGGATTCGTCGATCATCGTCCGCATTTCGAGGGGCGTGTCGATGACCTCAAGATCGTTCAGCTTGCGTGCGGTCACCAGCACCCGGCTCTCCAACGATCGGACGGTGTCGTTGTAGGAGTTGACTGCGCCGGTGAGCTGGCGTCCGAGCTTGTCGACGTGACCGCCCATGGTGCCGAGCCGGGTGTAGAGCTCGCGGCCGAGGTCGAACACCTGCGCCGCATTGGCAGCGAGCGCGTCCTGCTGCCAGGTGTAGGCAACCGTACGAAGGGCGGAGACCAATGACGTCGGCGTGACGATGTGCACGCCTTTGGCGAGTGCGTCCTCGAGCAGCGCCGGGTCGCGGTCAAGCGCCGGTGCCAGGAACGCCTCGCCCGGGACGAACAGCAGCACGAACTCGGGCGCCGGCGAGAACTGTGCCCAGTAGGCCTTGGCAGCGAGCTGATCGACGTGCTGGCGCAGGTGGCGGGCGTGCGCGTTCAGTCGCTCCTCGCGGGTCGCGTCGTCAGTGGCGTCGTGTGCCTCCAGGTACGCAGAGAGCGTCACCTTCGAGTCGACCACGATGCTCTTGCCCCCGACGAGGCGAACCACGAGGTCGGGCCGAAGCACGCCGTCCGCGGTGGTCACGCTGGTCTGCTCGGTGAAGTCGCAGCGGTCGGTCATGCCGGCGTACTCAACGCAGCGGC